>FR882086.1:30821-109808 GCA_000434915.1 Ruminococcus sp. CAG:563 | reverse complement strand
AGCAACCGGATCACCGCCTCAAAAGCAGGAAACGGATAAGAGCAATAAGATTGACAATGAATAATTTTCTGAAAAGAAGTGTATCAGATGAACAAAAGAATTTATCTATCCCCTCCGTGCATGAACGGAACGGAGATTGAATTTATCAACGAGGCATTTCAGACAAATTGGATTTCCCCATTCGGCCCGAACTTGACGGGATTTGAAAAGGAAATGTGTGAGTACGTCGGCTCAAAGTACAGCGTTGCGCTTTCTTCGGGAACCGGCGCAATACACATGGGCTTAAAATATCTCGGGGTCGGCCCGGGAGATATTGTATTTTGCTCGGATTTTACATTTTCGGGAAGCTGCAATCCGGTTGCTTATCTCGGGGCGGATCTGGTATTTATTGATTCCGATTATGAGAGCTTCAATATGGATCCGAATGCATTGAAAGCTGCATTTGAAAAGTATGAGGCTTTGGGCAGGCTTCCGAAAGCGGTTATCGTTGTTGACCTTTACGGCAACAGTGCGAATTATGATAAAATTCTTCCTCTTTGTGAAAAATATAATGTTCCCATTTTGGAGGATGCCGCCGAAGCTCTCGGAACTACATATAAAGGAAGAAAATGCGGAACGTTTGGCAAGGTGAGCGCACTCTCATTTAACGGCAACAAGATTGTAACTACCTCGGGCGGCGGTATGGCTCTTTCCGATGACCCGGAGGCGATTGAAAAAATACACTTTTGGTCGAATCAATCCAAGGAAAACGTTAACTATTATCTTCATAATGAGATTGGTTATAACTATAGAATGTCCAACATTTGTGCCGGTATCGGCAGAGGACAGCTGAAAAACATGGACGAAAGAATTGCTGCAAGAGTTCGCAATTATGAGTTCTATAAAAAGGCGTTTGCCGACCTTCCGGTGAAAATGGCACCGGTGCTTGAAGGCTGTCAACCGAACTTTTGGCTGAGCGTTATAACAGTAAACGAAGAAAGCGGCGTTACCCCGAACGATATAATTAAGGCTCTTGAGGATAACAATATTGAATCAAGACGAGCATGGAATCCGATGCACAATCAGCCGATTTTTTCCGAGAAGGATTTCATCAGCTGCAAGGAAGGCGAAAGTGTTGGCAATGATATTTTCCGCCGAGGAATTTGTATGCCTTCGGGAACGGCGATGACGGAGGAAGACCTTGAGAGGGTCGCTTCCGTTTTCAGAAGCGTTTTTGAAAATAAAAAATAATAACCCGGACAGGCTATCGGTTTAAATAGCCTGTCTTATTTAGGTTTTAATACAGTTTGTCACAGAGGTGATATTTTGGCAGTAAAAAAAGATCATATAAGGAATTTTTCTATAATAGCTCACATTGACCATGGTAAATCAACGCTTGCCGACCGCTTGCTTGAATTGACGCAGTCTGTTGCAATTCGTGATATGACAGAGCAGCTTCTTGATGATATGGATCTCGAAAGAGAAAGAGGAATTACCATCAAGGCGCATGCCGTTAAGCTCAATTACACGGCGAAGGACGGCGAGGAATATGAACTTAACTTAATTGACACTCCGGGTCACGTTGACTTTAACTATGAGGTTTCACGTTCATTGGCTGCGTGCGAGGGAGCATTGCTGATTGTTGATGCATCGCAGGGTGTTGAGGCTCAGACGCTCGCCAATACCTATCTTGCACTGGATCATGACCTTGAAATTGTTCCTATTATAAATAAAATTGATTTGCCTGCCGCAGACCCCGACCGTGTTGCAGAGGAGGTTGAAGAGGTTATCGGTCTTGATTGCTCCGATGCTCCGAGAGTTTCCGCAAAGACGGGCGAAAATGTTGAAGCTGTACTTGAAAAGATTGTTTCGGATATTCCCGCTCCGCTGGATTCCGATGATAGTAAACCGCTTAGAGCACTTGTTTTTGACTCGGTTTATGATAACTATAAGGGCGTTATTGTTTATGTCCGTGTTGTTGACGGAAAAATTAAAGCCGGAGATACAATGCGAATGATGGCGACCGGTGCGGAATTTACCGTTGTTGAAGTCGGCTACATGAGAGCGACGTCGATGGAGCCTGCTGCCGAGCTTACTTCGGGTGAAGTTGGATATATAACCGCCTCAATTAAAACCGTAGGCGATGCAAGAGTCGGCGATACCGTTACAACAGCGGAATATCCGGCCGAGGAAGCTTTGCCCGGCTACAGAAAGGTCAATCCTATGGTTTTCTGCGGCGTTTATCCTGCCGACGGAGCCGACTACGAAGCTCTGCGTGATGCCTTGAGCAAGCTTCAGCTTAACGACGCTTCGCTTTCTTTTGAGCCTGAGACCTCGGGAGCATTGGGTTTCGGTTTCCGCTGCGGATTTCTCGGATTGCTTCATCTGGAAATAATTCAGGAGCGACTGGAGCGAGAATATGACCTGGACCTTGTAACTACGGTTCCAAGCGTTGTTTACAAAATTCATTTGACCGACGGCTCGGTTATTGAAATTGATAACCCGACGAAATATCCCGACCCTGCGTTTATCGACTATTGTGAAGAGCCGATAACAAATGCAAATATTTATGCCCCGAATGAGTATGTCGGTGCAATTATGGATCTTTGCCAGGAACGGCGCGGAATTTTCAAAAATATGACCTATGTTACTCCGGATCGTGTTGACATCGCCTATGACCTGCCGTTGAATGAAATTATTTATGATTTCTTTGACGTTCTTAAGTCGAGAACCAAGGGCTATGCATCGTTTGACTATGAGATTGAGGGCTATGCCCGTTCAAATTTGGTCAAGCTTGATGTGCTCCTTAACGGCGACATGATTGATGCGCTTTCGTTTATTATTCATACCGACAAAGCATACGGCAGAGCAAGAAAAATTGCGGAAAAGCTCAAGGACAACATTCCGAGACAGATGTTTGAAATTCCAGTTCAGATTGCTGTCGGCGGCAAGGTTATTGCCCGTGAGACTATTAAAGCGATGCGCAAGGACGTTCTTGCAAAGTGCTACGGCGGCGACATAACGAGAAAGAAGAAGCTGCTTGAAAAGCAAAAAGAGGGCAAAAAGCGTATGAGACAGTTCGGTACGGTTGAGGTTCCTCAGGAAGCTTTTATGTCAATTTTGAAACTTGACGAATAAAATTAAAATAAGTATTGCAAGTTGTATATAATTTGTGCTATAATGTAAAAGCAAATTTGTATAAATCAGTAAGGAGGTAAAGCATGGCTGCTGAAACTAAAGAAGTTCAGACCTCTCAGGCAGAGCCGGAGGAGCAGAAGGTTGCCAAGCGTAAGCTGCCCAAGGGCAGACGTTACGTCGGAAGTAAAGAAACTTTCACCTATGTTCTTTTCGATATCGCTCAGAGCTTCAATCTGGATCAGAACAAGGCGTATTACCTGACCGACGTCCTCGTCATCTCCTATTGGTGGCAGGCGATCATCAGTGTCGTTGTCAGTATCTGGGACATTATCAATGATTTGTTTCTTGCGTCTATTGTTGACCGTACGAACACGAGATTCGGTAAATTCAAACCGTATCTTATTATCTATGCTCTCCCGGGAACAATCATGGCAATGATTTTCTGGGGTATGCCCATTATGTTCCCTGAAACCTCGGGTACATATGTGCCGAAAATCATAACGTATTTTGTGCTGCAAATGCTGCAAAACCTGGCAACCTCGCTTTATGAGATTTCAAAGACAGGTATTATTGCAACAATCACACCCGATGTTTTCGACAGAACCCGTCTTATTAACCAGGCAAACCTGTTCTCAAGTCTTGTTGAGAACATTCCGAACCAGGTATGTACGGTTCTTATTGACCTTGTTAACCACAACAAGCTTAAGATCAAGATGACCTCATTGTTCGTTTACATGGGTGTCGGTACTGCTCTCTGCGCAGGCATTTTAGCTCTGTTCTTCTCCTTTAAGGTTAGAGAAAGAGTTCTTCAGTCGGTTGAAAAACCGTCATTCAAGGGTGCGGTCGGTTCGCTGTTTAAGTCTCGTCCGCTTATGCTTTTGACAATTTCAGAGTTCCTTGGACAGTTTGCTGTCGGAACGAATATCTCGCTGTATTATATCAGCGTTTTGAATGCCGGATCAGCGAAGTTGATTGTCGGTATTCCCGGTATGTTTGTTACATATGCCTCCTATGCTTATGTTGACAAGCTTCGTGAAAAGTTCTCGACGAGAACTTTGTGGGCAGTCGGTTCTCACTGGGGCGACTTACTCTATCTCGGTGTTTATCTGTTCGGCAGCATAAATAAGAACTATAAGAAGACCGTTCCGATGATTGCCGCATTTATGATCAGAGAAACTCTTTGGAACTTTGTTTACGCAATGCGTAAGGTTGTTCCCGAGGAAATCCGAAATGAGGCTATTGACTACGGTGAATGGCAGAACGGCTACCGCACCGAAGCTATGGCAGGTGTTGTTAAGGGCCTTGCCAGAAAACTTGTTGCAACCTTTACCAATGGATTCAGCTCAGCTCTTCTCGGTATCATCGGCTACAAGCAGGGTCTTAAGCCGAAGCAGCAGAGCGACAGAACAGAAAGACTTTTGTTTACAATGACTACACTTCTCCCGGCAGCAACGGGACTTATCGGAATTATTCCGAAGCTCTTCTACAACATTGATTCTGAAACAAGAGAAAGAATGTACAAGGAGCTTGCAATCCGTCGTGCAGAGACAGCTAAGGAGCTTAACAAGGCTCACGAGCTTGAAATGGCGGAAACATCTGCTGAACAGAAATAATTTATCAAATCAACGGACTGCTCGAAAGAACAGTCCGTTTTTTTCGGAGAAGCTATGGATAATATAGGGTTATATCTTCATATTCCTTTTTGCAAAACCAAATGTCCTTATTGTGATTTTTATTCCATGCGAGGCGACGTATCCGACAAAGATATGTACACGATTTCGCTTGTCGAAAGTATGGAAAATTGGTCGGACAAGCTCGGAAGAAAAGCCGATACGCTTTATCTCGGCGGTGGCACTCCGTCAATTCTCGGCGGAGAAAACATTGCAATGCTTACCCGGCGTGCAAAAAATCTTTTCGGCGTTGACGGAGAAATAACGGTTGAATGTAATCCCTCGGCGGTTGAGGAAGATTTTTTTGAAGCAGTCGCCGATGCCGGAGTGAACAGAATCTCTCTCGGTGTCCAATCAGTAATTGAAAGTGAAAGAAAGAAGCTCGGCAGATTTTCCGACAGAGAGATTATCGAAAAAAGAATCGAACAATGCAAGACGGCAGGAATAAAAAATATTTCGCTTGACGTCATGCTCGGAGTGCAGGAGCAGACAATGAAAAGCTTCGATGAAACGCTTGATTTTTGCATTGCTTCGGGAGCGACACACATCAGCGCATATATGCTGAAGATTGAGGAGGGAACTCCTTATTACAAGAAAAAGGATTCGCTTAATTTGCCGAATGACGATGAGGTTGCCGATATGTACCTTGCAATGAGCGAGAAGCTTCGTGCAAACGGATTTGAACATTATGAAATTTCAAATTTTGCACGTTCAGGGTTTGAAGGAAAACATAATTTGAAATATTGGAACTGCGAGGAATATCTCGGGCTTGGACCGTCTGCACATTCTTTTATTGACGGAAAAAGATTTTTTTATCCGAGGGACATCGAATATTTTAAGAACGGCGGCGAACCGATTCCCGACGGAAACGGCGGCGATGAGGAAGAATATATTATGCTCCGGTTGCGTTTGAAAGACGGAATTGTATTTGAAGATTTTGAAAAGAGATTCAAAAAAATTTTTCCTCGGGACATAATAAAAAAGACAGAAAGATTTATTGAAAACGGTTTAATGAAGTGCGACAATAAATCGATGGCATTGACTGAAAAAGGATTTCTCCTTTCAAATTTAATCATTGCGGAATTTATATAGGAGTGAGATAAATGCTTGATGAATTTATAAAAAGACTGCCGAAAAATATTGACGGTGCGCTGATAGTTTCGCCGGAAAACAGACGATATTTTACGAGCTTCGATGCATCGGACGGATTCCTTTTCGCAACAAAAAACGGTTCGATTTTTTTGACCGACAGTCGATATATTGAGGCTGCAAAAGATAAAATAAATTGCTGCGATGTTGAAGAACAAAAAGGAAAACTGACGGACTATGCTAAGCGTTTTAATTGCAAAACTCTTGCCGTTGAAGCGGACAGGCTAACCGTTACTCAGCTTAAAAACTTGAGAAAAGCTCTTCACGGAATAAAGCTTACAACAGTCGGAACGGACAAAATTATTGACTCGTTCCGAGCCGTAAAAAGTGATAAAGAAATTGAAAATATTTGCAAGGCTCAGCGTATTGCCGAAGCGGCACTTAAACATATTCTCGGTTTCATAAAAATCGGTGTAACGGAAAAAGAAATTGCACTTGAGCTGGATCATTATATGCTCAGTCACGGAGCGGAAGCCCTTTCTTTTGAAACAATAGCGATCAGCGGAGCGAACACGTCAAAGCCTCACGGTGTTCCGACCGAGAAAAAAATAGAGGACGGCGATTTTGTTACAATGGACTACGGTGCTGTTGTCAACGGCTACCATTCCGACATGACAAGAACGGTTGCAGTCGGTCATGTCAGTGACGAGCAGAAAAAAATATATGATATTGTGCTAAAGGCTCAGCTTGCATCACTTGAAATTTTAAGAAGCGGCCTTAAATGCTCTGACGGTGACAAAGCGGCGAGAGATGTCATAACCGAAGCCGGTTACGGTGAATTCTTTCGTCATTCGACCGGTCACGGCGTCGGAATCGAGATTCATGAGAAGCCGAACCTTTCTCCGAAGTCGGCAGCAACGCTTCATTCGGGCAATATCGTGACGGTTGAACCGGGCATTTATATTCCCGGAAAATTCGGTGTCAGAATAGAGGATATGGCTCTTATTACCGAAAACGGCTGCCAAAACCTCACAAATGCAGCGAAAGAACTTGTGATTTTGTAAAAAAATAAGCATGCCATAATGCTTTTTAGCCGAAAAGACTTGAAAAACGCACGATAATAGTATAAAATAAGATAGAAAAACACAGATAGGCAACAATAAACCTATTCATAATTTAAGAAAACAAATCGGAGGAATAACACATGATTTCAGCAGGCGATTTCAGAAACGGTATGACATTTGAGGAGGACGGCAACGTACTTCAGGTTGTTGAATTCCAGCATGTTAAGCCGGGTAAGGGCGCAGCTTTCGTCAGAACAAAGACAAAGAATGTTCTCACAGGTTCTGTAGTTGAAAAGAGCTACAACCCGACAGCTAAATTCCCGACAGCATTTATCGAGAGAAAGGACATGGAGTACTCATACAATGACGGCGATCTTTATTACTTTATGGATCCGGAGTCATATGAGCTTATTCCTATCAACGCTTCCGATCTTTCCGATAACTTTAAGTTCGTTAAGGATGGCATGGTTTGCAAGATCCTTTCCTACAAGGGCAAGGTTTTCGGCGTTGAGCCGCCGACATTCGTTGAGCTTGAGATTGCAAAGACCGATCCGGGTTTTGCAGGCAATACAGCTACAAACGCTACAAAGCCGGCAACTCTTGAGACAGGCGCAGAGATCAAGGTTCCGCTCTTCATCAACGAGGGCGAGAAGGTTCAGATCGATACCCGTACAGGCGAGTATCTCGGCAGAGCATAAGCTATTTATTTACCCTAATTGAAAGGATGATTCACAATGATGACAGTAACCGAAAAAGCAGCATATCTCAAGGGACTTGTTGAGATGGCTCATTTTGATGCAGATACAGATGAAGTAAAGATCATCAAGGCAATGGTTGACGCTATTGACGAGATGGCTCTCACAATCGCTGATCTTGAGGACGAGGTTGCGGCTCTCACAGAGGTTGTTGATGAGATTGACGAGGATCTCGGCGACGTTGAAGAGTGCATCTATGATGACTATTGCGATGATGACGACTGCTGTTGTGACGATGATTGCTGCGGCGACCATGACGACAGCGATTATTTTGAGGTTGAGTGCCCCGCTTGCGGCGAGACAATCTGCCTTGACGAGAGTGTTCTTGATGAAGAATCAATTCAGTGCCCCGCTTGCGGCGAGACTCTTGAGTTCGATTTTGATGATGAGGACGACGGCGACGACAAATAATCATTTTTGAAAAACGGGGGTGACCTTGGGCGAAATTTCGTTTCCTCGGTTGCCCCTTTTTCTTTGGAGAGATTTATGAAGCTTGAAGAAAAAACAGTTAAAAAGAACTATATTTATTACGGCAGAATTATTAATGTTCGCAATGATGATGCGGAGCTTCCGAACGGGAAGCCATGCCGTCGTGAAGTTGTTGAGCATCCGGGCGGAGTGTGCATTGCCGCATTGACGGAGAATAATGAGCTGCTTTTTGTCCGCCAGTTCCGATATCCTTATATGGAGGTCATTCCCGAGCTTCCGGCCGGCAAGCTTGAAAAGGGTGAGGACCCGTTTGAGACAGGCAAGCGTGAGCTTGAAGAGGAGGCCGGCTGTGTTGCCGACGAGTATTATGATCTTGGAAAGTTCTACCCCTCTCCGGGCTATTGTGGCGAAATCATTCATCTCTATGCCGCAAAGGGTCTTACCTATACTCATCAGCATCTTGACGTTGACGAATTCCTCAATGTTGAAAAAGTTCCGCTCGATAAGGCGGTTGAAATGGTAATGAGCAACGAAATAAAGGACGGAAAAAGCCAGGCGGCAGTTCTTAAGGTTAAACAGCTCAGGGATAAGGGGCTGTGGTGATGTCGAAGATAATTCTTGCCTCCGCTTCGCCAAGACGCAAAGAATTGATGGAGCTTGCGGGCTATGACTTTGAAGTGATTTGTGCCGATATAGTTGAGGTCGTTCCGGAGGAAGCAATGCCGCAGGAAGTTGTTATGTCGCTTGCTTTGCAAAAGGCGCAGGCGGTAGCGGCAGAACACAAGGAAGCGGTCGTTATCGGTTCGGATACGGTGGTTGCACTTGACGGAAAGATTCTCGGCAAGCCTCATTCCGAACAAGAGGCGTGTGAGATGCTCCGTTCGCTTTCGGGAAGGACTCACAAGGTTTTTACAGGAGTTGCGATCGTTTGCGGCGGCAAGGTGAAAAACTTTTTTGACGAAACCGATGTGGAATTCTATTCGCTCGGCGACGATGAAATTAAAAAATATGTTGCAACCGGAGAACCGACGGACAAGGCAGGAGCTTACGGAATTCAAGGCAAAGGCTCGGTGCTTGTCAAAAGAATCAATGGCGATTTCTTCAGCGTTATGGGATTGCCGATTGCTAAACTATATAGGGAGATGAGTGATTTTGTTTAAATATTTTCTGAACACCTTGGCTATAAGCGTCAGCGAGCTTGAGCCGGTGCAGAAGAATGACGGTGATGACAAACAAAAGGCGATTTGGATAATTGCACTTGTGGCTGTTATTATAATTTGCATTGTGGTAAGTCAAATAAAGTTTAATATTAGCGGAAAAATAAAAGCTAAGAAAGAAGAAAATGCAAAGAAAAAAGTCGAAAAGGAACGGAATGACGAACTTGAACGACTTCATGAAATAAAAAGAAAAAATCAAAGAAAATAAATATTTTTGACCGGATCCGTATACAGGATTCGGTCTTTTTTTACGAAAGAGATGAGACTTCTAAAAGGGGTATTTCCTTAGCTGTTGACAAATTAAACAAAATAAGTCATAATGGAGGAAAGAAATTGTTTATTGAGGAGAGAACAAAGTGGCAAAGAAAATTTTATCCGTACTTTTAAGTGTTGTTCTTGTTGCACAGGTTTTTGTAATCGGTGCAACGGCGAGGAGCAGAAAGTACATAATCACTAATCCGTATGAGGCAGTTGATTGGGATGAGTGGGGAAGCTACAAATTTCAGCCGCACTGCCATACAAACGCCAGCGACGGATATCTCACGGTTAAAGAATCTGTTCAGATGCACTATGACCTCAACTATGATATTGTTGCGCTGACGGATCACGGAACGATAAATAAGGGCTGGAATCAGAAGCCCGATCTTGTTCCGCTTGTCAGACTTGTTAAGTATGAGAGAACGCACATGGCTCCCATTATTCCTTTGACGGATGAGGAATATGATTCCTATCAGAGCGGCACTGCGGCTTCATCTGAGAGAACCCACAAAAACGGAATGCTGGATGTTCCTCAGGGCATAGAGCTTAACATGGCAACGCCCAAGGCGGACTGCCATTTGACCGGGTATTTCTCAAACTATGGTCAGGGCCTTGCCGGCGTTTACGGTGACTATGAAACTCCGAGCAAGGGAGTCAGAGAAGCCGGTGGAATATCGATGCTTTCGCATATTGGCGAGTATGTTTATACCGATAAGGACAGTGCTGACCATGTAGGCCAAAAGGTTGACGACTATTATGCAAACAAGTTCGCACGTCTTTTCCTTGATAATGCCGGTTCAAGTGTGGGCATGGGAATCAACAGTGCAACCGATGCTCACACCCGCTGCGACAGAATTCTTTATGACCAAATTCTTCAGAAGACAATTCCGAACGGCGTTGTTCCCTGGGGTTTTGCCTTCTCGGATTCGCATGATGTAAGATCGCTTAACGATGCTTATACAATGCTCATGATGAAGGACTTCGATATGGATAATGTTCGTTCAAGCATGGAGAACGGTTGGAGCTTTGCTGTTTCGCATTACTCAAACGGCGTTGAGCTTAACGGCATGGAGGAAATGCCCGGCTTTGATGAGGACAAGGTTTATGAGGAGAAGCTCTACCTTCAGGATAATACGCCGATGGTAACTCGAATCGACGTTGACCGGGAGAACGGAACAATAAAGATTGAAGGCACAAATTTTGACCGCATAACATGGGTTTCAAACGGTAACGTTATCAAGCGAGAGGAAAACATTACAAGCGGAAAGGCAACACTTGATCTTTACAGCGATGATTTGCTTGATGATCCGTATCTTTATGTAAGATTTTATATCACGGGAGAGAATGGCATTTGCTATGCTCAGCCGTTCACACTCAATGTTGAGGGTGAAGAATTCACGCCGGTTGAGGTTCCTGAGACACATGACGTTTCAACATTCCTGCGTGGACTTGCAACCGTAACGGATTGGCTTTTCTTCCGATTTAATCCGATTATTTGGCTGTTCAAGTACGTTGCACTCGGATACAATGTGTTCGACAGATTTTTCCACCCATATTCAATAGAATGACAAAATAATAAAACGGCAGTTCCGACATCTTGCATTCGGAACTGCCGCTTTTTTAAAGGGGAAGAAAAATGAGAAGGAAATTTTATTTGTGTTTATTATTTGACCGCATCAAAGCCCTGCTGAAGGTCAGCGATAATATCATCAATATGCTCTGTACCGATTGAAAGACGAACAGTGTTCGGCTTAATTCCGCAGGAGAGAAGCTCCTCTTCGGAGAGCTGTGAGTGGGTTGTTGATGCAGGATGAATAACGAGCGACTTAACGTCGGCAACGTTTGCAAGAAGGGAGAAGAGCTTGAGACTTTCGGTGAACTTCTTAGCGGTTTCGGCGTCGCCCTTTATCTCAAATGTAAATATTGAAGCCGCACCTTTCTTAAAGTATTTATCATAAAGCTCTTTTTGCTTTCCCGTTGCAAGCGAGGGGTGATTAACTCTTTCAACCTGCGGATGATTTTTGAGGAAGTCAACAACCTTGAGTGCATTCTCGACATGGCGTTCAACTCTTAGTGAAAGGGTTTCGAGTCCCTGGAGAAGCAGGAAAGAGTTGAACGGAGAGATTGTTGCACCTTGGTCTCTCATGAGTGTTGTACGAAGCTTGAGAATATAGGCAAGATTGCCGCAAGCCTCGGTGAAAACAACGCCGTGATATGACGGGTTTGGTTTTGAAAGTCCGGGGAATTTGTCATTCTGTGCCCAGTCAAATTTACCCGAGTCAATGACAACACCGCCCATTACCGTGCCATGTCCGCCAATGAACTTTGTTGCCGAATGAACAACAACGTCTGCACCGTGCTCAATAGGACGGAGAAGATAGGGCGTTGCAAAGGTGCTGTCAACGATGAACGGAATACCGTGCTTATGAGCAATGTCGGCAATGGCCTCAAGGTCGATAACGTCCGAGTTCGGATTGCCAAGTGATTCGGCATAGAGAAGCTTGGTGTTCGGCTGAATTGCCTTTTCGAAATTCTCGGGGTCGGATGGATCGACAAATGTGGTGTCAAGTCCCTGCTCCTTAAGGGTGTTTGCGAAAAGATTGTGTGTGCCGCCATAAAGGTTTGTTGAAGAAACAATGTGGTCGCCTGCGATTGCAATGTTCTGAATTGCATATGAGATTGCAGCCGAGCCGGAGGCTGTTGCAAGTGCTGCTGCGCCACCCTCGAGAGCTGCGATTCTTTTCTCAAAAACATCTGAGGTCGGGTTCATCAGTCTTGTATATATGTTACCGCCCTCGGTCAGGCCGAAACGGCCGGCCGCCTGTGCGGAGTCTTTGAAAACATATGAAGTTGTTGCATAGATCGGAACTGCTCTTGAATCTGTTGCCGGGTCGGGATTCTCCTGACCTACATGAAGTTGAAGTGTTTCAAATTTATAATCTGACATGGTAATTTTCCTTTCTTATCTAAAAATATTTTGTTAATTTTTTGCACAAAGGAAAAATTACATTCGTCCGAATCTGAAATTTTGTCTCAGCAGCTTTTCAAAAATATTGCTCATAAAATCACCTATTAAAAAACGGAAAGCCTTTTTGACTTTCCGTTAGTTTTAACTGTTTTTACTATCGGAAGGCACGACAAAAGAAGTGTATTCGCAAATACACATCATAAAAAGCATCGAAGAAATGTTTTTCATTTTGCTTACCTCCCGTTGAATTATTTAGGTTGGGTGTATAATAACATATATTACCTACCTTGTCAATAGGTAAAACGAAAAAAATTAAAAATTTTTTGCCGTAGAGTTAATATCGGCAATGAATACTTGATTACAGTATATATTCAAGCTGTCTTTCTTTTGTTTTCATGCCCATTTTCTCGTAGAATTTTTCAGCCGAAGTGTTTCCTGCCCAAACGTTCAGAGTAACCTCATAGCATCCTTTTTTCCTTGCTTCGCACTTTACAAATTCAAACAAACTTTCTCCGATGTGCTGCCCTCTTGTATTTTTATCGACACAAAGATCATCAATAAAAAAAGACTTAAACGGTATCATATTATTTGAAAAAGGCTGTGATTTCAACTGGCAGAAAGCGTATCCTAAACACTTATCGTTTTCATCCACTGCGACATAAATCGGTTTTGCTTCGTCTTTTAGAATTTCTTCTAACTCTGCATCGGTATACTTTGTGGTTCCCGGAACAAAAATATCGGGACGGATTTCTGCATGAATTTGAAGCACCTGACTCAACAATTCTTTAATCTGAGGAATATCCTTCCTTTGAGCTGTTCTGATATTCATTATACTGTTGCTCCTATTATATAAAAATAAAACAATAATAAATCCGCCGCAATTCTTCTATAAGAACTACGGCGGATGTTTGGTGGAGACGAAGAGGATCGAACTCTCGACCTTACGGATGCGAACCGTACGCTCTCCCAGCTGAGCTACGCCCCCGGATATTAAGGCAATGCTAAGTGACTGAATGCATTACCATTTGACACG
Organism: Ruminococcus sp. CAG:563; assembly: GCA_000434915.1. Lineage (GTDB taxonomy): Bacteria > Bacillota > Clostridia > Oscillospirales > Acutalibacteraceae > CAG-488. Next base: position 96,208 of record FR882086.1, on the reverse strand, counting down.
AAAATTATATTCTTTCTTTTCGTTTTTGTCAAGAATTTGTTGCCAATTTCGGTTCAAAACGTAATGTTTACCCTTTCTTTTCCGCCAATTCATACAATTTTAAAAATTAGATGGAAAAATAATATCATAAATTATGCAAAAAACGCCATAAAAGCATTTGCATTTACGTCAATTCGTGATATAATGGTACGGACAATAATCGAGAAGTGTTTATCGGTTATTATCCATGATAAGAAAGGATTGTTTTTATGGCTGAAAAAGCAAAAAAAATGAAGCTTAATTATGGCAAGACCGCACTTATAGGTTTCGGTTTTATGGCGGTACAGATAGCTTGGATTATCTATAACGCATATGTTCCCATTATTTTAAAGGAAAACGATACGATTGCAAATCTTAGCTGGGCAAGCACCGCCGTAGGTATGATAATGGTTATCGACAATGTTTTCGGCGTTGTTTTCCAGCCGCTTTTCGGAAGATTTTCAGACAGAACCCACACTCGTTTCGGAAAGAGAACACCGTACCTGATGGTTGGTGTACCTCTTTGTGCTCTTTTGTTTATTTTTATTCCGAGAATTCAGCTCCTCGGAATACTTATGCTTGACATTATTGTTTTCAACTTTATAATGTCAACATGGCGTTCTCCTGTTGTTGCAATGATGCCGGACGCTACACCTTCGGAGCTTCGAGGAGAGGGTAACGCCGTTATCAATATCATGGGCGGCGTCGGAGTAGTTCTCGGTACCGTTTCGGGCAAGATTATAACGTTTATTACAAAAGCAACGGATGAACACGTAATAAGAAACTATGTTTTCCTTTTCGGATCAATCGTCATGGTTATCTGTCTTCTTGTTGTTGTTTTTCTTGTTCGTGAGCCTGACAGCAGACTTTCAAAGGCCGAGGCGGCAACGCTTGCAAGAGAATTTGAAAAGAAAAAAGGAAGCAAGGACGGCAAGAAGAGCCTTGGCAGCATGGGCCTTACCAAAGGCGAGAAAAAGAGTCTTATCTTCATGCTTATTGCTCTTTTCTTTAATTCAAACGCAACAGACTCTATTCAGACATATTTCACAACATTTGCAAAATACGAGCTTAACTTTGAAGAATCCGATGCCTCGCTTATCATAACCCTGTTTGCGGCGGCTACGGTTATCGGTGCGATACCGGCAGGCAAGCTCGGACAGAAATTCGGCCGCAAAAAGACAATCATGTCCGGCTGGATCGGTGTTCTCGCCTTCTTCTTGCTTTATGCAGTTACAAAATTCCAGCCGTTGCTCTATATAGCGATTGTAGGCGGCGGAATTCTGATTGCTTTCGTTACCATCAATACACTTCCGCTTGTTCTTGAAATCGGCGGACTTGACAGAGTCGGAACATTTACCGGCTACTATTATACCGCAACTTTTTCGGCTTCTATTGTCGGCCCGGTTCTTGTCGGCGCAATGTTTGACCTTAGCAAGAAAATCTCGGCTGACGGTGAAATAAATTACTGGTCGTTGTTCTTCTATGCTCCGGCTTGCTTCGCTCTTGCGCTTCTTTGCATGTCGCAGGTTAAGCATGGCGAAACAAACTCGATTCCCGAGGAAATTATAGAAGAAATCGCACAGGATGAATGATTTTCCCATGAATGGGATTGGAGGAATACATCAATGAGTGAAACACTTCTTAAGGTGAGAGACCTCAAAAAGAGCTACGGCGACCATGCCGTTCTCAAGGGAGTCTCTTACGACATTGAACAGGGCAAAATCGTAGGTTTGCTCGGCCCGAACGGCTGCGGAAAAACCTCGATGATAAAGTCCATTGTCGGCCTTATCAATGATTATGAGGGCAAGATCCTCATAAACGGAAAAGAGCCCGGCGTTGAGTCGAAAAAAATTATTGCATATCTGCCCGAGAAGAATTATCTTCCCAACTGGATGACGCCGAAAAGCGCAATCAAGTATATGGCGGATTTTTACGACAATTTCGATATGCAAAAGGCTCTCGATATGGCGGCAAGGTTTGAGCTTCCGATGAAGCAGAAAATCAAGACTATGTCAAAGGGTCAGCAGGATAAGCTCCAGCTTCTCCTNGGTCAGCAGGAAAAGCTCCAGCTTCTCCTTGTAATGAGCCGAAAGGCGGATCTTTATATTCTTGACGAGCCGCTTGGCGGTGTTGACCTTGTTTCAAGAGAATTTATTCTTGACACGATCATGAAAAATCACGCCGAAAATTCGACGATTTTGCTTTCGACTCACCTTATTTATGATATTGAAAAGGTGCTTGACCGGGTGCTCATGGTCAAGGACGGCAAGCTTCTTGTCAATACGGATGTATCAAAGATAACGGCCGACGGCAAGACGGTTGAGGATTTGTTCAGGGAGGTGTTCAGCCATGTTGGGTAAGCTTTTAAAGAATGAATTCATTGCCACGGGCAGAATCATGGGCGCACTTTATGCGGTTGTTGCCGTAATCATGGTCTATGTTCTCGGTTCCTATTACATCGCTAAGGATACCGCTTCAACCGGCCAGATGCTCGGCATCATGGTGCTTCTCCTCATTTCATCATGCAGCTTTATTCTCACAGCTGTCGTTATGATAACGAATTTCCAAAAGTCGCTTTACGGCGACCAGGGCTATTTGAGCTTTACTCTTCCGGTAAAAGGCTCGACGCTCCTTATCTCAAAGATCATTACGTCGACAGTATGGTTTGTTGCAGCTTTTGCTTGTCTTATGGGTACGGCAGTTATCACATTCTTCGTTGTTAAAGAGGACGTTATCGGCGAAGAAACGTATTCGACGCTCGAATCCCTTTTGCCGATGTTCCTTGAGGGCAAGTCGGTTTCAACGATTATCACATCAATCGTTATTTCGATGGTTTCGTATTTCCTGCGTTTTGCAGTTATCACCATTGAAATGTATTTTGCAATTTCGCTTGCAAATACTCGTCATTTCCAGAAGAAATATCTTCTTTGGACAATTATTTTCACGATTGCGGTGCTTTTCATTGTTGAAAGAATTTCCGGTGTTATTGCCGACAATATTGTTTTTGGTATCGCAACGGTAGGCAACAAGCTTTCTGTTATTACAAGCTATGATCAGCTTGCATCGGGTGCAAGCTTCACGGACCTTGTTTCGGTTATAACTTATCTTATCTTTGGCGTAGGTCTTTACTACGCAACCTTCTATGTAATGAACAAAAAGGTAAACATCAGATAATTTTAAGGCAACACCGCACACCTGAATTGTGCGGCATTGCCATAATAAAGGAGATATCCCTTTGAGCACATGGACAGATGAAAAAATCATCACGCTTATTAGGTCTCGGCTTGATGATTACAGATTTAACCACAGCCTAAATGTTGCCGACAGTGCAAAAGAGCTTGCGATAAGATACGGCGGCGATGCGGATAAGGCGTACACGGCAGGACTTCTGCATGACGTGATGAAAAATGCTTCCGAGGAAGAACAGTTAGGGGTATTGAGTGAGGCAGGCATTGAGCTTATGCCTGTTGAGAGGGCTAACAAAAAGCTGTGGCACGCTATGGCAGGTGCGGCTTACATAAAGTTCGTCATGGGTATCGACGACCGTGAAATAATCAGAGCGGTCAGATACCACACAACGGGCAGAGCGGGAATGAGCCTGCTTGAAAAAATTGTTTATCTTGCCGACTATATTTCCGCAGAGAGAAATTATAACGGCGTTGAGGATATGCGAAGGCTTTGCGAGAAGGACATGGATTCGGCGATTGAATATGCGCTGGTTTTCGGAATTCCCGACCTTGTTTCAAAGGGTCAGGTTATTCATCCGGACAGCATTGATCTTTACAATGAAGTTATTATTAAAAAGCAGGGAGGAAACAGTTTATGACATCACTTGAAAAAGCAAAAAACATTGCCAAGATTCTCGATAAGAAAAAGGCAATAGACATCATCGGAATTGAGACAAAAGAGCTGACGGTAATGTCAGACTATTTCATCATTGCAAGCGGTACATCAAACACTCATGTCCGTGCGCTTGCCGATGAGGTTGATGATGAGATGAAGAAGCTCGGAGTCGAGGTTGACCACATTGAGGGCAGAGCAACGGGTTGGATACTGCTTGATTATAACGATGTTCTTGTTCATGTTTTCCAGCCGGAAAGCAGACAGTATTACAACATCGAGCGTCTTTGGAACGATGCGGCAAGGATCAACCTTTCCGACGTTCTGACCGAGGACTGAATATTTATTTTGCATAGGTGCTTATCGTGGAACCTCTGTAGGCAATGTCATTAACTAAAGAAAATATGTGTTTCGCACTATGATAACAACAGCCGGCTTTGGCGGCATGATATGATCATCATGTTATGCATTTTGTTCTTTATTCTCAATTTATCGTAGGGGGTCGATGCCCACATCGACCTAAGAGTTTTTACAAAAAGCCTTTAAGTTAATGACATTACCTTGCAACAAGGGGAGGCTTAGCATAAAGTCTGCATTGTTTCGGCATAAGCTTGCACGCAACCTATGCACCTAAATCGCAATACACATCGGAGGATTATTGAAATGGGTTATGATTTTAAATCGGTAGAAAAAAAGTGGCAGGATAAATGGGAGGAAACGGGCGTTTTCCATGCGGTGGACTTTTCGGAGAAGCCGAAGTTCTACGGCCTTGTTGAGTTCCCTTATCCCAGCGGAGCGGGTATGCACGTCGGACACATTAAGGCTTATTCGGGCCTTGAGGTCGTTTCGAGAAAAAGAAGAATGCAGGGCTATAACGTTCTGTTCCCGATCGGATTCGATGCATACGGACTCCCGACCGAAAACTATGCTATAAAAACAGGTATTCATCCCCGTAAGGTTACGGATATGAATATTGAAAGATTTTCAAGCCAGCTTAAAAAGGTAGGCTTCTCCTTTGACTGGACTCGTGTAATCGACACCACTCAGGAGGACTATTACAAGTGGACCCAGTGGATTTTCCTCAAGATGTTTGAGCACGGTCTCGCTTTCAGAGACAAGACACTTGTTAACTACTGCCCCTCCTGTAAGGTTGTTCTTTCAAACGAGGATTCGCAGGGCGGAAAGTGCGATATTTGTCACAGCGACATTGTTCAGAAGTCAAAGGATGTTTGGTATCTTCGTATAACAAAGTATGCCGACAAGCTCCTTGAAGGACTTGATGAGGTTGACTATCTCCCGAACATAAAGCTTCAGCAGAGAAACTGGATAGGCAAGTCGACGGGTGCTTTCGTTGATTTCGACGTTAAAGGTTCGGATAACGAGAAGCTCAAGATTTATACTACTCGTCCCGATACTCTTTTCGGCGTTACATTCATGGTTATGGCTCCCGAGCATCCGATGATTGACAAGTATGCGGATCGCATTGCAAATATGGATGCGATTACGGAATACAGAAAAGAATGCGCCAAAAAGACCGAGTTTGAGAGAACACAGCTTGTCAAGGACAAGACAGGTGTTAAGATAGACGGCCTTTCGGGAATCAACCCCGTGAACGGAAAGGAAATTCCGATTTATATTTCCGACTATGTTATGATGGGCTACGGTACAGGCGCAATCATGGCTGTTCCGGCTCATGATACCCGTGACTATGAGTTTGCCAAGAAGTTCGGCATTGATATCATCGAGGTTATCAAGGGCGGAGATATTTCAAAAGAAGCGTATACCGGCGAAGGTGAGTGCGTGAACTCGGGCTTCCTCGACGGAATTAAGAATAAAAAAGAAGCCATTGAGAAGATGGCCGATTATCTCAGCGAAAATGGTATCGGCGAAAAGGGTGTTCAGTACAAGATGAAGGACTGGGCATTCAACCGTCAGCGTTATTGGGGCGAGCCGATTCCGATCGTTTACTGTCCGCATTGCGGCATGGTTCCCGTTCCGTATGATGAGCTTCCGCTCAAGCTGCCGAAGGTTGAAAACTTCGAGCCTGGTTCGGACGGTGAAAGCCCGCTTGCAAAGATAAAGTCATTTGTTAATTGCAAGTGCCCGAAGTGCGGTGCAGATGCAAAGCGTGAGACCGACACAATGCCTCAGTGGGCAGGATCTTCATGGTATTTCCTGAGATACATTGATCCCCACAACGACAAGGCTTTTGCCGACAAGGATAAGCTCAAGTATTGGGGCGAGGTTGACTGGTATAACGGCGGAATGGAGCATGTTACACGTCATATGATTTATTCACGCTTCTGGCACAAGTTCCTCTATGATATCGGCGAGGTTCCGTATGATGAGCCGTATGCAAAGCGTACCGCTCAGGGTCTTATTCTCGGACCCGACGGCGACAAGATGAGCAAGTCCAAGGGTAACGTAGTTGACCCGAACGATGTTGTTGATGAGTACGGCGCAGACGTTCTTCGTACCTATGTTCTTTTCATGGGCGACTATGAGAAAGCCGCTCCGTGGTCAAAGTCATCGGTTAAAGGCTGCAAGAGATTCATTGACAGAGTATGGGCACTTCGGGATATCCTCACAGAGGGTGACGAGTATTCAAAGGAGCTTGAATCGGCTTTCCATAAGACTATCAAGAAGGTTTCCGAGGATATCGAGGGCATGAAGTTTAATACGGCGATCGCCGCACTTATGACATTGCTCAATGATATCTATAATAAAGGCTCAATCAACAATGCCGAGCTGAAAACGTTTGTAACGCTTCTCAATCCGTTTGCTCCTCATGTTACGGAGGAAATTTGGGCGACACAGAACTACGGCGGAATGCTGGCTAACGGCCACTGGGTTGATTATGACGAGGCAAAGTGTGTTGACGATGAAATTGAAATCGTTGCACAGATCAACGGCAAGGTTCGTGCAAAGCTCATGATTCCGGCAGAGATCGAGGCGGCCGAGGCAATCGAGCTTGCCAAGAAGGATCCGGCAATCGCTGCGGCAATCGAGGGCAAGAACGTTGTCAAGGAGCTTTATGTCAAAGGCAGACTTGTAAACATAGTTGTTAAATAAAAGATAACTAAAACGGAGGCTGTTTAGTCAGTCTCCGTTTTGAAATAGGGACAGTGAGCGCAAATTATCATTTTTTTGCAAAAAAGACGATACTATTATATATGTATAATGTATATGATATTCATTCGGTGATAAAATCTGATTTTTTGCTCTCTTGTCAACCGTCATAAACCACAATATATGGGCATGGTTTTTGTGCAGAACCGACTATATGGGAAAGTGTGGAAAAATCAAGTTAAAAATCCCCGAAAGCCTTGATACTGCTTGCTTTCGGGGATTATTTTTGCTCAAAAAAATTTAAAAAAATATTGAAAAAACACTTGCAATTTGCAATAAAGTATGGTATGATACTCGAGCATGCTATATTATTATGTAGTTTAGTGCGTAGATATGCGTTGATGTGAGAGGTGGCGGCTCGTAGAAGTCGGGAATTCTCGCGGAGTATGTCCGATTTAAAACCGGGCGATTTAATAACCTACAGCACAGGTTTGCTATCCCTTAGCAAACTTGCGCGTGTATGTGCGTTTAAGACCTTAAATGCACTATCCCGGAAACTAACCCATTTCCGGTTTTTAAATGCAGAGGGTGGAAACACCCGGAAACGTTGCGAAATTAGGTTTTAAACGTTGCCCGCCAAACTTTGTAAGGAGGCAAAATCATGGCAGTAAAGGGAAAAATCAGAATCAGATTGAAGGGCTATGACCACAATCTCGTTGATAAGGCAGCGGAGAAGATCGTTGAGACCGCTAAGCGTACAGGCGCTCAGGTTTCAGGTCCCGTTCCCCTTCCGACAGAGAAAGAGGTCGTTACGATCCTTCGTGCTGTTCACAAGTACAAGGACTCCAGAGAGCAGTTCGAACAGCGCACACACAAAAGGCTTATCGACATCATCAGACCGTCAGCTAAGACTGTTGACGCTTTGAGAGGTCTTGAGCTTCCTGCCGGCGTAGAAATCGAAATCAAGCTTTGATTTTACGCTAACAGGTCAAGTTGGCGCAGTTGCCAACCAATAACCTATAAGGAGGAAAACTTATATGAAAAAGGGTCTTATCGGAAAGAAAATCGGTATGACGCAGATCTTCGACGAAAAGGGTAATGTAATCCCCGTAACAGTCGTTGAAGCAGGTCCGTGTGTAATCACACAGAAGAAGACGATCGAGAATGACGGCTATGAGGCTGTTCAGGTCGGCTTCGGTGACGTAAAGGCACAGAGAGTCAACAAGGCTATGAAGGGTCACTTCGCAAAGAACGATGTTGCTCCCAAGAAGGTACTCAAGGAGTTCCGTCTCGAGAACATTGCAGACGTTAACGTAGGCGACATCCTCAAGGCTGATGTGTTCGCAGCAGGCGACAAGGTTGACGTTATCGGCACAAGCAAGGGTCACGGAACAGCAGGTTCCATCAAGCGTTGGAACTTCTCAAGACTCAGAGAGTCTCATGGTACAGGTCCCGTTGCAAGACATGCCGGTTCATTGGGTGCTTGTTCAACTCCTTCCCGTGTTTACAAGGGAAAGAAGCTTGCAGGTCACTACGGTGTAGACCGCACCACAGTTCAGAATTTAACTATTGCTAAGGTTGACGTCGAGAACAACCTCATCGCCGTTAAGGGTGCTATTCCGGGCCCGAAGGGCGGAATCGTTGTTATCGCCGATGCCAAGAAAGCGTAACGGAAGGAGTGTTAAAGTATGCCTAATGTATCAGTATTCGATATGAACGGTAAAAAGGTTTCCGATCTTGCTCTTGCAGAGTCTGTTTTCGGAATCGAGCCGAATTCTTATGCTATGCATCTTTGCGTAGTTAACTATTTGGCAAATCAGCGTCAGGGCACACAGTCAACCCGTACACGCTCAGAGGTAAGCGGCGGCGGCAAGAAGCCGTGGAAGCAGAAGGGTACAGGCCGTGCACGTCAGGGTTCAACAAGAGCTCCTCAGTGGACACACGGCGGTATCGCACACGGCCCCAAGCCGAGAGAGTACGGCTTCTCAATCAACAAGAAGGTAAGAAGACTTGCTATGAAGTCTGCTTTCTCTTCAAAGGTTGCAGCAGAGGAGCTTGTAGTTCTTGACGATCTCAAGCTTGACGCAATCAAGACTAAGGAAGTTGTAAAGGTTCTTACAGCTCTCGAAACAGGCAAGAAGGTTCTTCTCGTTCTTCCCGAGAACAACGATGTTCTTTACAGAAGTGCAAGAAACATTGCCGGTGTTAAGGTTTCAACCGTAAACACATTGAATGTTTATGACATTCTTAATTGTGACACAATGCTCGTTCTCAAGGACAGCGTTGCAAAGATTGAGGAGGTATATGCATGAGTAAAGCAGCACAGGATATAATCCTCCGTCCGATTATCACTGAAGAAAGCATGCTCGGCACAGCCGATAAGAAGTACACCTTCTCTGTTGCCAAGGATGCAAACAAGATCGAAATCGCAGCAGCCGTTGAAGAGCTTTTCGGCGTAAAGGTAGCTAAGGTCAACACCATCAACTGCCTCGGCAAGCTCCGCAGACAGGGCGTTTCTCAGGGCTTCACAGCCGCTTGGAAAAAGGCGATCGTTACTCTTACAGAGGATTCAAAGACCATCGAGTTCTTCGATGGCATGATGTAATCTGACATCAAAAAACAAACCGTAAAATTCCGGTGGTAATGTATGGAGTTCGACATACTCCGCGAAGCCACTTAAAGGAGTGTGAATCAAATGTCGATCAAAGTCTATAAGCCGACTTCAAATTCACGTAGAAATATGTCGGTTACAGATTATTCAGAGCTTTCAAAGGTTGCTCCCGAAAGAAGCCTCCTTGAGCCGCTCAAGAATAAATCGGGTCGTAACAATTACGGTCGCATTACAGTACGTCATCGCGGCGGCGCAAACCGCAGAAAGTACCGTGTAATCGACTTCAAGCGTTCCAAGTTCGATGTTCCTGCGGAGGTAGTTTCACTCGAATATGACCCGAACCGTTCAGCTCACATCGCTCTCATCAAGTATGAGGACGGCGTAAAGAGCTACATCCTTGCTCCTGCAGGCCTTAAGGTCGGCGACAAGGTTATGGCAGGTCCCGATGCTGATATCAAGCCGGGCAACGCACTGCCGCTCGTTAACATCCCCACAGGTACCGTTATTCACAACGTTGAGCTTTATCCGGGTCGCGGCGGTCAGCTTGCAAGAGCTGCAGGTAATGCTGCACAGCTTATGGCTAAGGAAGGCGAATATGCTCTCCTCAGACTTCCCTCGGGCGAGCTTCGTAAGGTTCCCGCAACATGCATGGCTACAGTTGGCCAGGTTGGTAACCTTGATCATGAGAACGTTAAGATCGGTAACGCAGGTAGAAAACGTCATATGGGTTGGAGACCTACAGTCCGCGGTTCTGTCATGAACCCGAACGATCACCCCCACGGCGGTGGTGAAGGTAAGTCACCTATCGGTCGTCCCGGCCCTGTTACACCTTGGGGCAAGCCGGCTCTCGGTTACAAGACTCGTAACAAGAAGAAGGCTTCCAACAAGATGATCGTAAGACGTCGTAACGGCAAATAAGTTGAAAGGAGATAAAGATCTATGGGCAGAAGCGTAAAAAAAGGTCCCTACGTGCAGGCTAAGTTGCTCCAGAGAGTACAGGCCATGAACGAGAAGGGCGAAAAAATAGTTCTCAAGACATGGAGCCGCAGCTCCACAATCTTCCCTGACTTTGTCGGCCACACATTTGCGGTTCATGACGGACGCAAACACGTTCCCGTATATGTTACAGAGGACATGGTTGGTCATAAGTTGGGCGAATTTGCACCTACAAGAACCTTCAGAGGTCATGCAGGTTCAAAGACAACAAATAATGGTAAATAATTAGCCGAAAGGAGTGTGTATTCATGGAAGCAACAGCAAAAGTAACCTACGTGCGTATTGCACCGAGAAAGGTTCAGATTGTGCTTGACCTTATCAGAAATAAGCCTTGCGACCAAGCAATGGCTATCCTTAAACACACGCCGAAGGCTGCGTGTGAACCGCTTGAAAAGCTGCTTAAGTCAGCTATGGCAAATGCGGAAAACAAAGATATGGACGTTTCCAGCCTCTACGTTGCAGAGTGCTTCGTAGGCCAGGGTCCGACTCTTAAGAGAATCAGACCTCGTGCACAGGGACGTGCATACAGAATAAACAAGAAGACTTCTCACATCACATTAGTACTCAGAGAAGCAGAATAAGCGAGGAGGAGGTAAACATATGGGCCAGAAAATAAATCCTACCGGTCTTAGAATCGGTGTTATTAAGAATTGGGAATCCCGCTGGTATGCCGGTAAGAGCACTTTCGGCGATACTCTTGTTGAGGATTATAATCTTCGTGAATACCTTCTCGATACACTCGCTCCTGCAGGTGTACCTAAGGTTGAGATTGAGCGTGACGCAAAGCGTGTTTATATCAACATTCATTGTGCAAAGCCCGGCATGGTAATCGGCCGCGGCGGCTCGGAGATCGAGAAGCTCAAGGAAATTTGTAAGAAGAAGCTTGGCGGAGACAAGGATGTTTCAATCAACATTATTGAGATTAAGCAGCCTGACCTTGACGCACAGCTTGTTGCTGAGAACATTGCATCTCAGCTCGAAAGACGTATTTCCTTCCGTCGTGCTATGAAGCAGTGCATCGGACGCACAATGAAGCTCGGCGCAAAGGGTATCAAAATTCAGTGTTCAGGCCGTCTCGGCGGAGCAGAAATCGCTCGTTCAGAGACTTATCATGAGGGTACAATTCCCCTTCAGACAATCCGTGCAGACATCGACTACGGCTTTGCTGAGGCAAAGACAACTTACGGTCGTATCGGCGTTAAGGTTTGGCTTTACAAGGGCGAGGTTCTCCATGAGGCTAACAACAATCATCGCAGACCACGCCGTAAGGAGGGAGCTAAATAATGCTGTTACCTAAGAGAGTTAAATATCGTCGTGTTCAGAGAGGTCGTCTGAAGGGTAAGGCAACACGTGGTAACAAGGTTACCAACGGTGAATTTGGACTTCAGGCTCTCGAGCCGGCATGGATCACATCAAACCAGATCGAGGCAGCTCGTATCGCTATGACTCGTTACATCAAGCGTAACGGTCAGGTTTGGATCAAGATTTTCCCGGATAAGCCGATCACAGAGAAGCCGGCTGAGACCCGAATGGGTTCAGGTAAAGGATCACCTGAATACTGGGTTGCAGTCGTTAAGCCGGGCAGAGTTATGTTTGAAATTGCAGGTGTTGATGAGGACACAGCTCGTGAGGCTCTTCGTCTCGCAGCTAACAAGCTCCCGATCAAATGCAAGTTTGTTACTAAAGAAGAAACGGGTGGTGAGCAGTAATGAAAGCAAGTGAAATCAGAAAAATGTCCGCAAGCGAGCTTGACACCAAGCTTCACGATCTTAAGGATGAGCTTTTTAAGCTTCGTTTCCAGCAGGCCATTAACCAGCTCGACAACCCAATGCGTATTAACGCCGTTAAAAAGGATATCGCAAGAATAAAGACTGTTCAGCGTGATATCGAGCTTCACGGCGCTGAGTCGTAATGAAAGGGAGGTTAACTGTAATGGAAGAAAGAAACCTCAGAAAGACACGTGTAGGCGTTGTCAGCAGCGACAAGATGGATAAGACAGTCGTTGTTACTGTTAAGGATAAGATAAAGCATCCGCTTTATAAGAAGATCGTTAACCGTACAATCAAGTTCAAGGCTCATGACGAGAAGAACGAGTGCGGCGTAGGCGACAAGGTATTGATTATGGAAACACGTCCTCTTTCAAAGGACAAGAGATGGCGTGTAGTCGAGATTATCGAGAAAGCCAAATAATTGGCGCAGGTGTAAGGAGGCAAACACTGTGATACAGCAAGAAAGTAACCTCAAAGTTGCCGACAACACCGGAGCGAAGGAGATCAGATGTATCCGAGTTCTCGGTGGTACCGGCAGAAGATACGCCAACATCGGCGACGTTATCGTTGCTTCGGTTAAGAAAGCAACACCCGGCGGCGTCGTAAAGAAGGGCGAGGTTGTAAAGGCAGTAGTTGTTCGTACTGCCAGCGGCGTACGCCGCAACGACGGCACATATATTCGTTTCGACGAGAATGCAGCCGTCATCATCAGAGACGATAAAAACCCAAAGGGCACACGTATTTTTGGACCTGTTGCAAGAGAGCTTCGTGACCATGACTTCATGAAGATCCTTTCACTCGCTCCCGAAGTGCTTTAATCAGGGGGTGCAACTATGAGTAATAAAGTACACGTTAAGACCGGTGATCAGGTCATCGTAATCAACGGTAAGTACCGTGGAGCTAAAGGTAAGGTTCTCCAGGTTGCTCCTGCAGAGGGTAAGGTTATCGTTGAGGGCATTAACATCGTAACAAAGCATGTTAAGCCGAGACAGATGGGTGAGCAGGGAGGCCTTGTAAAGGCTGAGAGCGCACTCTATGCCGATAAGGTACAGCTCGTTTGCCCGAAGTGCGGCAGACCTACAAGAGTCGGTCACGCAGCTAAGGCTGACGGCAAGAAAGATAAGAAACGCATTTGCAAAAAGTGCAACGCGGAATTTTAATAAGGGAGGTACATGACAAATGGCAGCAAGGTTAAAAGAAACCTATGTTAACGAAGTCGCACCGGCTTTGATGAAAAAGTTTGAATACAAGAGTGTCATGCAGATCCCTAAGCTTGATAAGATCGTTATCAACGTTGCTTGCGGCGAAGCAAGAGACAACCCGAAGGTTGTTGACGCTATCGTAAGCGATCTCAGCCAGATCACAGGTCAGAAGCCTGTTCTTTGCAAGGCTAAGAAGTCAGTTGCTAACTTCAAGCTCCGTGAAGGCATGACAATCGGCGTTAAGGTCACACTCAGAGGAGACAGAATGTATGAATTCCTTGACAGATTCTTCAATCTCGCTCTTCCCCGTGTTCGTGACTTCAGAGGAATCAACGCTAACTCTTTTGACGGCCGTGGAAACTACTCCATGGGTATCAAAGAGCAGCTTATCTTCCCCGAAATCGATTATGATAAGGTAGATAAGGTTCGTGGTATGGATATTTGTTTCGTAACCACAGCAAAAACAGACGAAGAGGCTCGTGAGCTGCTTACGCTTATGGGTGCTCCGTTCGAGAAATAAGGAGGTATAATTGTGGCTAAGACATCAATGAAGGTTAAGCAGGCCAAAACTGCAAAGTATTCATCAAGAGCATACAACAGATGCAAGATCTGCGGCAGACCACATGCATATCTTCGCAAGTACGGCGTATGCCGTATCTGCTTCAGGGAGCTTGCTCATGCAGGTCAGATCCCCGGAGTTAAGAAAGCAAGTTGGTAATTTAGAGTAATTGCATTAAGGAGGTTGACGGTATGCAAACTACAGATTCAATCGCAGATATGTTGACCAGAATTCGCAACGCAAGTTCTGCAAAACATGATTCTGTCAAAATCCCGGCATCTAACATGAAGAAGGCAATTGCTCAGATTCTTGTTGATGAAGGTTATATCAAAGGCTTCAAGGTTGAGGATGACGGAAAGCAGGGCATGATCGAGATCGCTCTCAAGTACGGTCAGAACAAGACCGCAGCCATCACAGGTTTACGCAGAGTTTCTAAGCCCGGATTGAGAATTTATTCAGGTTGTGAGGACATGCCGAAGGTCATGAAGGGTCTCGGTATCGCAATCATTTCCACATCCAAGGGCGTTATGACAGACAAGGACGCACGCAAGGCTAACGTCGGCGGTGAAGTTCTTGCATTCGTTTGGTAAGGGGAGGTGCTGTTAGAATGTCACGTATAGGTAAGTTGCCAATCGCAATTCCTGCAGGCGTTGATGTTACAATCGACGGCAGCACTGTTACCGTAAAGGGTCCTCAGGGAACTCTTACCAGAACAGTGCACAGCAATATCGCTGTTGCAGTTGAGAACAACGAGATCGTTGTTACTCGTCCGAATGATGAAAAGCTCAACAAATCTCTTCACGGTCTTACGAGAACACTCATCGCCAACATGGTTGAGGGTGTTGCTCACGGATACAAGAAGGAGCTTGAGATTAACGGTATCGGTTATCGTGCCGCTATGCAGGGAACACAGCTTGTAATGAATATCGGATTTTCACATCAGGTATTCATGGATCAGCCCGAGGGCATTAAGATCGAAGTTCCCTCACCGAACAAAATCGTTATTTCCGGTCCTGACAAGCAGAAGGTAGGTCAGTTTGCCGCTGAAGTACGCGAGAAGCGTCCTCCGGAGCCTTATAAGGGTAAGGGCATCAAGTATGTTGATGAACATATCCGCCGTAAGGAAGGTAAAGCCGGTAAGGGTGGCAAATAATCTTAATGAAGGAGTGAAAAACTTATGGTTAACAGACCAGACAGTAATAAGGCGAGACTTGCACGTCACCAGAGAGTACGTAACAAGATCTCCGGCACAGCTCAGTGCCCCCGCCTTGATGTATTCCGCTCATTACAGAACATCTACGCTCAGTTAATAGATGACGAGGCAGGCGTAACACTTGTCAGCGCTTCTACTGTTGAGAAGGATTTCACGGAATACGGCGGAAACAAAGCCGCAGCTCACAAGGTGGGCGAGGTACTCGCACAGCGCGCTAAGGACAAAGGCATTGAAGAATGCGTATTTGACCGCGGTGGCTATATATATCACGGCCGTGTTCAGGAACTGGCCGAAGGCGCCCGTGAGGGCGGCCTCAAGTTCTAAGGTAAGGAGGAATTACTTTTGGCTAAGATTGATGCATCGGCTATGGAACTTACGGAACGCGTTGTAACTATCAACCGTGTTTCTAAGACAGTTAAAGGTGGTCGTATCTTCAAGTTTGCTGCTCTTGTAGTTGTCGGCGACGGCAACGGAACAGTTGGCTTCGGTATCGGTAAGTCCGGTGAAGTTCCGGACGCAATCCGTAAGGGTATCGAGGATGCGAAGAAGAACCTTATTAAAGTTTCTCTCAGAGGAACAACTATTCCTCATGAGATCATCGGTAAATACGGCGCAGGCGTTGTACTTCTCAAGCCGGCTGCTCCCGGTACCGGTGTTATCGCAGGCGGCCCGGTTCGTGCTGTCGTTGAGTCCGTCGGAATCAGAGACATCCGTTCAAAGGCACTGCGTTCAAACAATCCGTGCAATGTAGTAAGAGCTACTATTGACGGTCTTTCAAAACTCCGTGACGTTGACGAGGTTGCAGCAGTTCGTGACAAGTCAGCTAAGGAAATTTTAGGTTAAGGAGGGCGGTACAAATGGCAGATGTACAGGTAAAGCTCGTTAAGAGCTTGATCGGCAGCAAAAAGGACCAGATTGCCACCGCTCATGCACTTGGTCTTCATAAGATCGGAGATGTTTCGGTTCAGCCGAACAATCCGCAGACACTCGGTAAGGTAAAGAAAATTCAGCATCTTATCGATGTAACCGAAGCATAAGCAAGGAGGTGCGAATTATGAAGTTGCACGAACTTTCACCGGCGCCCGGCTCAACAAAGGAGCGTAAGCGTATCGGTAGAGGTGCAGGTTCCGGTCAGGGTAAAACTGCAGGTAAAGGCCATAAGGGCCAGAAAGCCAGAGCAGGCCGCGGTATGCGCCCGGGCTTTGAAGGCGGCCAGATGCCTTTACAGAGACGTCTTCCCAAGAGAGGTTTCAATAATATATTCCGCAAGGAGATCGTTGCTCTCAACGTAAAGGATCTCGAGAAGAAGTTTGACAACGGTGCAGTCGTTGACACTGATGCTCTCAGAGCAGCAGGCCTTGTTAAGAATTCTTTTGACGGCGTAAAGATCCTTGGTAACGGCGAGCTTACTAAGAAGCTCACAGTTAAAGCTAACGCTTTCTCGGAGTCTGCAAAGCAGAAGATCGAGGCTGCGGGCGGAATTGCAGAGGTGATTTGAAATGTTGAGGACGCTTGCCAACGCATGGAAAATCGCAGATCTTCGTAAGAAAATTTTATTTACGGCAATTATCGTTCTGATTTTCAGAATCGGTGCAGCCATCCCGGTTCCGTTTGTCGCAGCGGGTGCCAACGGTATCTTCTCCGACTCACAGATGTCCGGAACATTCATGGAATACCTGAACATGATGACAGGTAACGCTTTTAACTACGGTACGATTTTCGCAATGTCAATCACACCGTACATCAACAGCTCCATCATCGTTCAGTTGCTGACAGTCGCTATTCCCGCTCTTGAGCGTCTTGCTAAGGACGGCGAAGAGGGACGCAAGAAGATTGCAACAATCACTCGTTATGTAACGGTTGGTCTTGCACTTCTCCAGAGTACAGCTTACTATTTCTACCTTCGTGGAAATAATTATCTTCTTATGAAAGACGTCGGTGTATTTGCCGATATCTTCCAGGCACTTGTTATTATCCTCTGCTTCTCCGCAGGATGTGCACTCATCATGTGGCTCGGTGAGCAGATCAATGACAAGGGAATCGGCAACGGAATCTCAATTATTCTTTTCGCCGGTATCGTTGCGAGAATTCCGTCAATCATTGCTTCACTTTTCGATGCAAACGGCGGTTACTTCTCATACGGCGGCGCTTATTCAGTCCTTTCTGTTGTAGTTGCGATTTGTCTTATCCTTATGATCGCTTACATCGTTTGGATGGATAACGCTGAAAGAAGAATCCCGGTTCAGTACGCAAAGAGAGTTGTTGGCCGTAAGATGTATGGCGGACAGAGCACACATATTCCAATCAAGGTTAATATGTCAGGTGTTATGCCGATCATCTTCGCTTCTTCAATCCTCTCCCTTCCTCCGACAATCAACCTTTTCGTTGGTGCTAAGGAGGGCGAAGGCTGGTATGACCATTTCTTCAAGTTCTTCTCAAGCTCAAGCTGGGTATATGTGATTTTGTATTTCCTTCTTATAATCTTCTTCGCATATTTCTATGCTTCAATTCAGTACAACCCGATTGAGATGGCTAACAATATTCGTAAGAACAGCGGTGCTATCCCGGGTATCCGTCCCGGTAAGCCGACATCCGATTATATTCAGAAGATCCTGTCAAGAATTACTCTTCTCGGTGCACTTCTTCTTTCGGTTGTTGCACTCTTCCCGCTTCTGTTCCAGCTCATCACATCAGCTTGCGGTAAGCCGATGAACGTTTCACTTGGCGGTACTTCGATTATCATCCTTGTTGGTGTTGCAATCGAAACAGTTAAGCAGCTTGAGTCTCAGATGATGATGCGTCATTATAAGGGATTTCTTGATTAATTAAAAAGGAGTTAATTATGAAATTAATTCTTCTCGGCGCCCCGGGTGCAGGTAAGGGTACACAGGCAGAGGTTATCTGCAAAGCTCTTAACATTCCTGCGATTTCAACGGGCAATATAATCCGTGAAGCCCTCGCACAGGGCACGGAGATGGGCCTCAAGGCAAAGTCCTTCATGGATGCGGGTCAGCTTGTTCCCGATGATGTCGTTATCGGCATCATCAAGGAAAGACTTGCTAAGGACGACTGTGCAAACGGTTTTATCCTTGACGGTTTCCCACGCACGATTCCTCAGGCGGAAGCACTCGACGCTATGGGCGTAATCATTGACAGGGTCATTGATATTGAGGTTCCCGATGAGAAAATCGCTGCAAGAATGTCGGGCAGACGTGTCTGCAAGGATTGCGGTTCTTCTTACCATCTGGAGTATAAAGCTCCGAAGGCTGAGGGCGTATGCGATGCTTGTGACGGTGAACTTATTCAGCGTAAGGATGACGCTCCCGAAACGGTTCTTGACAGACTTGCTGTTTATCACAAGCAGACAGAGCCGCTCAAAGATTTCTATTCTAAGAAAGGAATTCTCAGAATAGTTGAAGGCCAGGAGGAGATCGCCGACACATCGGCGCTCACACTTAAGGCATTGGAGGATTAAGCATGATAGTGCTCAAAACGAACAGAGAGCTCGCTCTCATGAGAGAAGCTTGCATCATTTCGGCAGGAGCATTAAAGTTGGCAGGTGAAGCTGTCGAGCCGGGCGTAACCACGGCTGAGATAGACAAGATAGCCTATGATTATATCATCAAGTGCGGTGCAAAGCCAAACTTCCTTAATTATAACGGCTATCCTGCCACCGCATGCATTTCCATAAACGATGAGGTTATTCATGGAATACCCAGCAAGAAGCGTGTTATCGAAGAGGGCGACATCGTAAGCATAGACTTGGGTGCGGTTCTCGAAGGCTTTAACGGCGACAATGCTGCTACTTTCGCTGCAGGAGCAATAAGCTCCGAGGCGAAGCGGCTGTGCGACACAACAAAAGAGAGCCTTTTTTTGGGCATCGAAAAAGCTGTCGCAGGCGGCAGAATCGGCGATATAGGCTATGCGGTACAGCATCATTGCGAGTCGAGAGGCTATTCCGTTGTTCGTGAATTTGTCGGACACGGCGTCGGCCACAAGCTCCATGAAGACCCCAGTGTTCCGAATTACGGAACCCCCGGAAGGGGAGTTCGCCTGTTGCCGGGCATGACAATCGCTATTGAACCGATGATCAACCTCGGCAAGGCAGACGTCAAAACGTTGCCGGACGGATGGACAGTAAAAACCCGTGACGGTAAGCTGTCGGCGCACTTTGAACACACGGTGGCAATTACACCGAGCGGTCCAAAGATACTCACTCTGCTTTAAGGAGGTGCAGTATATGTCAAAACAGGATATGCTTGAGCTTGAAGGTGTTGTTGTTGAGGCATTGCCGAACGCAATATTTCAAGTAGAGCTCGAAAACGGACACAAGATTTTAGCACATATTTCCGGTAAGCTCAGAATGAACTACATTCGTATCCTTCCCGGAGACAAGGTGACGGTCGAAGTTTCGCCATATGACCTCACCAAAGGAAGAATAACATGGCGATCAAAATAAGCTAAGGCTAATTTTTCAAGGAGGGCATTCAAATGAAAGTCAGACCTTCTGTAAAGAAAATTTGCGAGAAGTGCAAGATTATTAAGCGCAAGGGAAAAATCATGGTTATCTGTGAGAATCCTAAGCACAAACAGCGTCAGGGCTAATCCGACGCAAACCATTTATGGAGGTGCAACTGAGAAATGGCGCGTATATCAGGTGTTGACTTGCCGAGAGAGAAGAGAATCGAAATCGCTCTTACTTATATCTACGGCATCGGTCGTAAAACTGCCGGCGACATTATCGCAGCTACAGGCGTAGATCCTGACATCAGAGTTAAGGATCTGTCGGAAGACGATGTAGCAAAACTGCGTGAGTATATTGACCACAACGTTAAGGTTGAGGGTGATCTTCGCAGAGAGACCGCTTTTGATATCAAGAGACTTATCGAAATCGGTTGTTATCGTGGCGTACGCCACAGAAAGGGCCTTCCCGTTAGAGGACAGCGCTCAAAGACAAACGCACGTACACGCAAGGGTCCGAAGAAGACTATTGCTAACAAGAAGAAGTAATTAGGAGGGATAATATGGCACCTAAGGGTTCCGCTAAGAAGGGCACTGCAACACGCAGACGCCGTGAACGTAAGAACATTGAACGCGGCGCAGCTCATATCCAATCCACCTTCAACAATACTATCGTTACCATCAGTGATACACAGGGCAACGCAGTATCATGGGCAAGCGCTGGTGAGATGGGCTTCAGAGGTTCAAAGAAGTCAACTCCGTTCGCAGCTCAGACCGCTGCCGAGACTGCCGCTAAGATTGCTATTGAGCATGGTATGAAGACAGTTGAGGTTTACGTTAAGGGTCCGGGAGCAGGACGTGAAGCTGCAATCAGAGCATTGCAGACAGCAGGCTTGGAAGTAAGCCTTATTAAGGACGTTACTCCGATCCCGCACAACGGCTGCCGTCCGCCGAAGAGAAGACGTGTATAATTCAGAAGAAGGAGGATATTGATATGGCAAGAAATATGCAGCCTATTGCTAAGCGTTGCAAGGCTCTCGGCATTTCTCCGGCTGTTATGGGTTACAAGAATAAGGAAACAAACCGTAATCCTAAGGGTCAGATGAGAAGAAAGAAGTCCGAGTATGCTCTTCAGCTCAACGAGAAGCAGAAGGTTAAGTTCATATATGGTATGCTTGAGAAGCAGTTCTATTCATATTATGAAAAGGCTACGAAGATGCAGGGCAAAGCAGGTGAAAATCTCCTTGTTCTTTGCGAACGCCGTCTTGACAATGTTGTTTTCCGTCTTGGATTTGCAGCAACTCGTCGTCAGGCTCGTCAGCTCGTTTCTCACGGCCACTTCACCATCAACGGCAAGCGTGTAGACATTCCGTCATACATGGTTAAGCCGGGTGAGGTTATCTCCGTTTGTGAGAACAGCAGATCAAGCTCTATTTTCACAGAGCTTACAGGCGAAAAAGCTCCTGTTGTTCTTCTCCCGAAGTGGCTTGAGAAGACAGATGATGCGTTTACCGGTAAGGTTATTGCTATGCCGTCTCGTGACGATATAGACTACCCCGTTGAGGAGCATCTCATCGTCGAGCTTTATTCAAAATAATTAACCGTATACTTAATACAACAAGGAGGGTTTTGAATGATTGGCATAGAAAAACCAAGAATCGAAACAGCCGATGTTTTACCTGACGGTACTTACGGTAAATTTGTAGTAGAACCTTTGGAGAGAGGTTACGGCACAACTCTGGGCAACAGCCTCAGACGTGTTCTTCTTTCTTCATTGCCGGGCTACGCAATAACTTCCGTTAAGATTGACGGAATTCTTCACGAGTTCTCAACGATCCCCGGCGTCAAGGAAGACGTCACGGAAATCGTTCTTAACTTGAAGAGCGTAATCCTTAAAATTCACGGCGATGGTCCCAAGACCATGTACGTTGATGTTAAAGGTGAAGGTGAAATCACCGCAGGCTCCTTCAAGACAGATTCCGATGTTGAGATCCTTAATCCCGATCTTCACATCGCATCTCTTGACAGTGACGCTCATGTGGTAATGGAGTTGACCTGCAGCAACGGTCGTGGCTATGATTCTGCCGAGAGAAATAAGCAGTATCTTCAGCCGCCGATCGGCGTTATCGCAATCGACTCGATCTATTCACCGGTATTAAAGGTAAATTACACAGTCGAGAACACACGTGTCGGCCAGATAACCGACTATGATAAGCTGACACTTGAAGTGTGGACAAACGGTACAATTTCCGCTAAGGAAGCCGTTTCTCTGGGCGCCAAGATCCTCAACGAGCATCTCAGTCTTTTCGGAGATCTCTCTGATGAGGCTTTTGAAACTGAGATAATGGTTGAGAAGAGTAAGAATGGCAAGGAAAAAGTCTTGGAGATGACCATTGAGGAACTTGACCTGTCTGTGCGCTCTTTTAACTGCTTGAAGAGAGCAGGAATCAATACAGTAGAGGACTTGATCGGTAAGTCCGAGGACGATATGATGAAGGTTCGTAACCTTGGCAGAAAGTCGCTTGATGAGGTTGTTGCAAAGCTTGCTTCCCTCGGATACGATCTTCGCAGGGATGACGACTAATCGTCAAAGCTGTAATTAAAACAAACAACACACTAACGGTAAAGGAGTGACTTTTAATGCCAGGAGCCAGAAAGCTTGGAAGAGCAAGTGACCATCGCAAGTCAATGCTCAGAGGCATGGTAACATACCTTTTAGAGAACGGCAGAATAGAGACCACCGTTACGAGAGCAAAGGAAGTTCGTGCAATGGCTGAGAAAATGATTACCATTGCTAAGGATAATACACTTCATTCAAGAAGACAGGTTTTAGCATACGTTACTAAAGAGGACGTTGTTAAGAAGCTTTTTGATGAAATTGCTCCGAAATATAAGGACGTAAACGGCGGTTATTGCCGCATTATTAAGACAGGTGCTCGCCGTGGTGATGCTGCTGAAATGTGCATCATCGAGCTGGTTGACACCGAGTCGAAATAATCAGGTATAAATCCGTATAATTAACGGCAGACACGAAAGTGTTTGCCGTTTTTTTCATGTGTCTGACAGACAAAAATATATTGGCAAATAATCTGAATCCGGAGGAAGCCGAGATAATCAGCATATTCAGAAGACTGGATACGGTAGAAAAAAGATTAGCTGTCACCTATATAAACGGATTGTATGATTCGGCAAAAAATCATTAAACAGAGCATAAATATAAAAGCAGAGTATATCTCCTCAAAAACGGATATACTCTGCTGTGATTTATATTTTAGCTGTTATCTTATCATTTTTCCTCAAGCACTTCGCTTACGGGAACGGTTACTTTTCTGTCGTAGCAAGAAAAAATATCATCAACGAATTTCTTCTCGGGCTTCTTTGTAATCAGGCTGACAACAGGAACGATAACAAGCGAAGCGAGCATTGCAAATGCACCGCAGTTAACGGGGCTTTGAATGACTGTCGGGAAGTGAGAGCCAAAGAGCATATTGGCAATCATAATACCCGAACCCCAAATGAAGCTGACTGCACAGGCGGTTTTTGTGACCTTTTTCCAATACAGGCTGTACAGGAACGGAGCAAGGAACGAGCCGGCAAGAGCTCCCCAAGAAAGACCCATGAGCTGAGCAATGAAGGTTATCTTATTTTTATATTGAATTACGGCAATAACTGCGGAAATGATAATGAAAACAAGAATAAAAGCACGAATTATAATAAGCGTCTTTTTCTCATCTTTCTTCTTTGAGAGCGGAACGATAAAGTCAAGCGTCAGCGTTGAGCTTGAGGTAAGAACAAGCGACGAAAGCGTTGACATTGAAGCGGAAAGAACAAGAATAAGCGTAATTCCGATAATAAGCGGTGAAAGATTTGAAAGCATTGTCGGAATAATTTCATCATAGCCCTTTGTCGCAACATCAACATTGAATATCCTTCCGAATCCGCCGAGGAAATAACAGCCGCCGGCAACAATGATTGCAAACAGGGTTGAAATAATCGTACCTGTGTGAATCGATTGTTCACTCTTTATCGAGTAGAACTTTTGAACCATCTGCGGCAGACCCCATGTGCCGAGTGAGGTCAGAAGGATAACGCCTGCAAGACCTGCCGGATCGGGACCGAAGAAAGATGCAAACACACCGGGAACGGTTGAAGCCGCAGGGTCGCTTACCTCGGCAAGTGCGGCAAGAGAGCCGCTGAAACCGCCATGAATTTTGAGCACGGAATAAATAATTGCAACAATGCCGACGAGCATAACGATGCCCTGAATAAAATCATTGATTGCCGTTGCCATATATCCGCCGGCGATAACATAAACCGCCGTCAGAAGCGCCATAACAACAATGCATACGGTGTAATCAACATTGAACGCCATCTCAAACAACCGTGAAAGTCCGTTGTAAAGCGAAGCGGTGTATGGAATAAGGAAAACAAAGATTATCAGCGAGGTTGCAAGCTTGAGAGCGTTGCTGTCAAAGCGTGAGCCGAAGAACTGCGGCATGGTTGCCGAGTTGAGGTGCTGAGTCATAACTCTTGTTCGTCTGCCGAGAATTACCCAAGCGAGAAGCGAACCGATAAATGCGTTGCCGAGACCGATCCATGTTGAAGCAACGCCGAATTTCCAGCCGAACTGTCCTGCATAGCCGACGAAAATAACCGCCGAGAAATACGATGTTCCGTAAGCGAAAGCGGTAAGCCACGGGCCGACGCTTCTGCCGCCGAGGACAAAGCCGTTGACGTCGGTTGCACTCTTTCGGCAGTAGATACCGACTCCGATCATAACGGCGAAGAATGCGACAAGTAAGATGATTTTGATTGCCATAAAATACCCTCCTTAAAAAATAAACGGCCTTGACCGCAACTGATCAAGACCGTCTGTTTTTCAAATGAATTTATCGCTTTGAAATGCTGAACAGACAGTCACAAATATAGTAATAATAGTAAGGGCTATGCTTCATAACTGCCTCTCCTTTCAAGTGATGAGCCTATTATATACTACAAAATTCGACTTGTCAACACTTTAAAGCGTTAAACTGCAAAAATATTTTATTTTTCTATGATTTTTTGCATTATAATCAGCAAAACATATACCAAAATCGCCATCCGCCGTTTGCAAAGCATAAAAAACAGCTTCCAATGAATAGGGAGATATCGCATATCGAGGTTTTTATAAGCATTCCTATATCTCGGTGTTGAAAGAAATTTTTTGATATTCTTAATTCTCGTTATGTGACCGTTTGGGTTCAACATTTCGGTCAAGCCGAGACCGATTATACTGAAACAGATACGGTTGTTCAATGCAGATAAGAATTCGTCGGAAAGATGATTTTCGTTTATATAGCTATCCATTCGGTCGTAAAGCTCATTCCATTGAGAGAAAAGCCCGGCCTTGTAGCTCCTCGTCAGCGAAACATCATTATCCTTACGGTAATGATTGAACGGACGGTTGATAAATGCCGCACGGTGAACGAAGCCGAAGCATTGCAAATTAAAGAGAGCGTCCTCGGTACCAATCAGCTTTGTATCAACAAATTCAAGTCTGTTTTGCTTAATAATATCGGCTTTGTAGAGCTTGCCCCATGCTGTGACAAGCGAATCGGCATTGCTCGGGTCGGCAGTTTCTTCGCCGTAAAGTCCTGCCATTCGTCTGTGCAGCTCACGGCAGCCGTTTTCATCAAATATTTTGTTTGAAGCAAATATTTTCTTCTCGTCCGAACGGTCGGGAAATTCTCGAACATAGCCCCACATAACCACATCGGTATTATTTTCTTCGGCTTTGTTTACTGCCGTTTCAATCGTTTCGGGATCAATCCAATCGTCGCCGTCGAGAAAAACTATGTATTTACCTGTTGCGGCATTGATTCCCGTGTTTCTTGCTCCCGAAAGACCTTGATTTTCCTGAGAAATCAGTCTGATTCGTCCGTCATCTTCGGCATAAGACAAAATGACGGCGGCACTCATATCGGGAGTACCGTCGTCAATGCATATTATTTCAAGGTCGGCATAGGTCTGACCGATGACGCTTTCAAGGCATTTCGGCAGATATTTTTCAACGTTATAAACGGGAATAATTATGCTGACTTTTTCCATGATTTATGATTCCTTTTTCTTGAAAATAAGGAGTTTGCTGAAGAAATAGTTTAGAATAACAACGAGCACGCTGGCGATGATCTTTGCAAGCATTCCTTTTGTCCCGAAGAGCTCCTGATCCATGCCAAGCTTCATGAGAAGCGGCACGCCGAACCATTCTATGCAGCCGGTTGCAAGTCGTGCGGCGATAAATGAGCCAAGCTCTTTTATAACAATATCACCTTTCCAGCTCTTGCTGTCGAAAACCCAAAGCTTGTTGGTAACGAAGGCAAAGAGGACCGCTGCGATCCACGAAAGAACATTTGCTATCGAAGCCCGAAGAATATCATTGTTTTCAACAAACTTTCCTACAATTCTGTCAAACAGTGCATAGCTTGCCCACGAAACAACGGTGGTCAGCACGCCGAAGACAAGGTACATGAAAACCTCACGGTTAAGCACCTTGCGGCAGATGTTAGTTATTTTCTCATTCTTGATATGCTTTGAGATAAAATTATTGATGCCGTCAAAAAATTTATCCATATTTTACACCTTTATTTCCACATTCATTCCGAGAATATCTTTGTATTTATTGGTTATCGGGTTAATGTAATTCTCAACAAATTCCTCGGTCTGCTGAGGTGCTCTGCCGACGTAAAGCTCGGGCTTCATAATAGCCTTGAGCTGTTCAAGCGTAACGCCGAAAGCGGGGTCGTCTGCAATTCTTTCGAGCAGGTCGTTCTCTCCGCCGTCCTCTTTGACCACTTTGCCGGCCGCCATTGAATGAACACGAATTTTTTCGTGAAGCTCCTGACGATCGCCGCCACGCTTAACGGCCTCCATCATAATGTTCTCCGTTGCCATGAACGGAAGCTCCGACATGAGATGCTTTTCAATCATCTTTGGATAAACAACAAGACCGTCGGTTACGTTGATATAAATCTCGAGAATGGCATCGGTTGCGAGAAAAGCCTCAGCAACGCTGATTCTCTTGTTTGCGGAATCGTCGAGAGTGCGCTCAAACCATTGAGTTGCAGCCGTGATCGTCGGGTTCATGACATCGGCCATAACGTAACGGGCGAGCGAAGAGATTCTTTCGCTTCTCATCGGGTTGCGCTTGTATGCCATTGCGGAAGAACCTATCTGATTTTTCTCAAAAGGCTCCTCAACCTCTTTAAGATGCTGAAGAAGTCGGAGATCGTTTGTGAATTTTGCTGCCGACTGGGCAATGTTTGAGAGAGTGAAAAGCACCTGAGTGTCCACTTTTCTTGAATAAGTTTGTCCCGAAACCGGATAAAAATCCTTAAATCCCATTTTATCTGCGATTTTTCTGTCGAGAGCCTTTACCTTATCGGTATCGCCGTCAAAAAGATCCATGAAGCTCGCCTGAGTACCTGTTGTGCCCTTTGATCCGAGAAGCTTCATCTGAGAAATTTGGAATTCAAGCTGCTCGTAGTCGAGCAAAAGATCGTTGAGCCAAAGAGAAGCTCTTTTGCCGAGCGTTGTCGGCTGAGCCGGCTGGAAATGAGTGAAGCCGAGACACGGAAGATCTTTATATTCCAGTGCAAATTTCGAAAGCTTGTCCATAAGATTGACGAGCTTTTTACGGATAAGCTTCATCGCTTCGGTCATAGTAATAATATCGGTATTATCGCCGACATAGCAGGAGGTTGCACCGAGATGGATAATTCCCTTTGCTTTCGGGCATTGAACACCGTAAGCATAGACATGGGACATAACGTCGTGACGGACGAGCTTTTCTCTCTCGGTCGCAACATCATAGTTGATGTCCTCGGCGTGGGCTTTCAGCTCGTTCACCTGCTCCTGAGTTATATTCAGTCCAAGTTCCATTTCGCTCTCTGCAAGTGCGATCCACAGTCTGCGCCATGTTTTGAACTTGAAATCGGGTGAAAAGAGATATTGCATCTCCTTGCTTGCGTAGCGTGAATTAAGCGGGGTTTCATAAGTATCTTTCATAGTCAAAATCCTCAATTCAAAAGTATAAAATGATTATAATACCTTTAAGGCAATGTGTCAATGCCTCTTGACATAAGTTGTGAAAAGGGGCTATAATGTGCAAAAAGGAAGTGTTATTATGTCTGAAAGAAGTGAAAAGGCTGTTGAGCTTTTTAAGAGCGGTTACAACTGCTCGCAGGCGGTTTTTGCCGCATATGCCGATTTGTTCGGCTTTGATGAGGATACCGCACTCAAGGTCTCGGCAGGCCTCGGCGGCGGAGTAGGCCGTTCCCGTGAGGTTTGCGGAACAGTCTCGGCGGCAGCAATGCTCATCGGCATGAAGTACGGCGCAACGGACGGTGACGACTCGGAGGGCAAAAAGCTCTGCTATTACAAGGTTCAGGAGTTTATTGCCGAATTTAAAAAGGTGAATCCCTCAATCGTTTGCCGTGAGCTTCTCGGACTTTCAAAGTGCGAAAACTCTCAGCCGAAGCCCGATGAGCGTAATGAACACTATTATAAAAAACGCCCCTGCGTTCAGCTTGTTGAGGACAGCGCACTGGCTTTGGAAAAGATATTATTTTAAGGAGATGTTCTAAATGGGATGCAGCGGAGATTGCTCAAGCTGTTCTTCAAATTGCAGTGAAAAGAAGGACCTTCACGTTCCTTGCAATGAATACAGCAATGTAAAAAAGGTTATCGGAGTTGTCAGCGGTAAGGGCGGCGTAGGAAAGTCGCTTGTGACCTCAATGCTCACAACGGCAATGCAGGTCAAGGGCAATGCCTGCGGAATTCTTGATGCGGACATAACGGGTCCGTCAATTCCCAAGGCCTTCGGTCTGAAAGGCCCTGCAATGCAGAATGAAATGGGACTTCTGCCGGCAAAGACAAAGACAGGAATCGAGGTTATGTCAATTAACCTGCTTCTTGATAAAGAGGATCAGCCGGTTGTTTGGAGAGGTCCTGTTATTTCCGGCGTTATCCAGCAGTTCTGGAGCGAGGTCTTTTGGGGAGATGTTGATTATATGTTCGTCGACATGCCTCCGGGAACGGGAGATGTTGCGCTGACGGTGTTCCAGTCGCTTCCCGTTGACGGAATTGTTATCGTTACAACGCCGCAGGATCTTGTTACAATGATTGTTAAGAAAGCCGTCAACATGGCTAACATGATGAATATTCCGATTCTCGGAATCGTTGAGAATATGAGCTACCTCGAGTGCCCCGACTGCGGAAAGAAGATTTCCGTTTTCGGCGAGAGCAAGCTGGATGAGGTTGCCAAGGAGCTTGACATTCCCGTACTTGCAAAGCTTCCGATTAAGAGCGAGATCGCTTCCCTTGTCGATAAGGGTGCGGTTGAACTTGCCGAAATCAAAGAGCTTTATGATGCGGCGGATAAGATTAAGGAAATGCTGAAATAAAAAAATCAGGTTGTCATTTTTGGTAAAAAACCAAATGACAACCTGTTTTTATATGTTATTTTTCTCCTTAACATAAATCGCAATGGCGGTCATATCGTCACGCTGCTTTCCGAGCTTGCGTTCGCATGCCGAGTTGACAATGAATTCGGCCAGCTCACGAGGTGAATGCTTTGTATCCCAAAGCTTCATTTCCTGCTGAATCCAACCGTTGCAGTCGCCGAGCACCCCGTCGGAAATCATCAGGATTATATCGCCGTCCTCGGGTTTGGCCGTTGCCTTGGAAAATTCAATTTCACGCAAAATTCCTATCGGCAGTGATGCCTGTTCGAGAGATGCAACGCTGTCCTTGTGGCGAATAAATGTTGCCGCCGCTCCGGCTTTCATGAAGTCGGTTCTGCCTGTGTAAAGGTCAATGCAAACAACATCGAGAGTGGCAAGCGATTCGTCGGAGCTTTTTACAAGCAGAGCCGAGTTTGCAATCGGCAGAGCACAGTCAAAGCTCAAACCGGATTTTATCAGCTTTGAAAAAAGCTCAGCCGCCATAGCGGAATCGACCGCCGCACGGCTGCCTGTTCCCATGCCGTCACTGAGAACGGTTATGTGCCTCCCGTTTTCGTCCCGAAAGCTCCTGTAATAATCGCCGCAAACCTTTATATCATCGGCGGAGCGGCTGAAAGCCCCGATCTCAACGTCGTAGATCATTTCCTGCTTAAATTTCATTACACATTCATCTTCGCACGTGTCAATATCGGGAATGTCAAGCACTGCTCCCGTTGCCATGGAGAGTGCATCGGTGAATTGAGATATATTAAAATTATCTCTCGGCGTCAAAACCTTTAGATTGATGCTCATCCTCCCGAATTTGTCAAGGTAACTTTCACAGCTCGTAACATTGAGGCCTGATTCTTTTGCTTCTTCACCGCATATGTCGGAAATTTCTGTATTAAGATTCAAATCCTCGTCGAATTCGCAGGCGATATCACGAAGAATATCCGCCATGCTCCTAAACTGGTCGGACATAAGTCCTTGCATTTGATCAACCTTGCCCTGCGCACCGAGCGACGCAACATAGCTCATGTAGCGCATGGAGATTTTTTCTTTCATTTCGTCAAAGCAATAGCACGCTTCTGGAAAGTTTTTTGGAAAGTGCATTTCGCCGAGCGTTGCATGGTCGGTCAAGGCTCTTGAAATTTTGTCGATTGTTTCGTCACTCGGGCAACGAACTTCCTCACGGCAGCTGTTTTTTAAATCACAGTTATCACAGACCTTGTTCCAAGCCGATTTTACGGCGAGACGCAGCTCCTTTTCGTGCTGAGGGGCGAGGGTACGCTGAACGGTGTCAACGCAATCCGAAAGCTCGGTTATCGCTTCGGAAGCTTCGGTAAGACGGTGAGTTAAAACTCGGCTGTTGTCACTTTTTATATAAACCGGAGTCGGGAGATTAACCTTTTCGCTGAGAAATGAAAAAAATCTGTCGGGCAAGAGTAAGAATACCGTTGCCGCAACAATCGCTTCGGCGATGGCGAGATATGCCTTGAGCGTCGAATCAATTAAAGCACAAACGGCGACGCAGCTGACGAAACCGACAGCGGAGAAATATTTGTTTTTTCGTGAAAGTTCACCGCACAAAAGGCCTGACAGTGCATAGCCTGCGCCGAGAAAAGAAACCCGGCCGCTGAGACCTACGCATATTCCGACGCATACGCCGGTAAGAGTCCCGCCGTTTCCGCTTTTAAGACGGCCGAGCAAAAGGATAACAAAAGAAAAAATCACACCGACAAATGAAAAATTAAGCACGGTGTATTTATAAAAAGGCATCAGTAATATTCCGACAGACAAAAACGTAATCATGAACTCCCTTGTCGTAAAGCGTGCAAAATCCTTTTCGCCGAACATGAGCAAGTTCCCTTGAATAAAGATGTATGTGCCGACACAGCATAGCAGGGATTCGTATAAAACTGTAATAAATGTTTCAAGATCGAATCCCGTCGCAAACATAATCGCACCGCTGATAATGAGCATGCTCAGAAAAGAATTTATGTATGGTGTGATTTTCATCAGATCTGAGCCGAAATAGCGTGTGCAAACTTCGTTAATCATGCAGCAGAAAAGCGCTACAGCGAGATATTTTACCGTGTCGGTCGCATCAAAAAAGACAAACGAACCGATTGCCGTTCCGGCTGTTGCCGCAACACACTGCATTCCCGAAAGCGAAGCAATGAGCGACACGGAAAAGGGTGAGATTGTTCCAGTAACGAATGGATTCATAAGCAAAAATCCGAATATAAATGACAGCACGGTTTTCATGACGGGCTTAAACTGAAGCTTTGGCTGTTTTTCATCTGTTTTTACGGTAATAAAATTCTTTACTCTTGTTTTCAACATGATTTTTCTCTCCGATACTCAATGGTTATTTATATTTTATAACCCATGCAGGGAAAAACGGGTCGAAAGAAAAACGAGCAATAAAGGAACATTTGAAGAACTTTGAAAATAAACGGCGTTTTGTCTTGTTTTTTGTCCCTAATATATGATAGAATATATAAATAAAAGATTTATGACTTTTCAGAATAGAGGATTTTTATGGATAACGAAAAGCACACCGAACGTGACGACCTTATAATAGGAAGAAATGCCGTTTCAGAGGCTCTTAAAAGCGGCAGGGCGATTGACACCTTGCTTGTTGCAAAGGGAGAGCGTAACGGCTCAATAGGGCAGATACTTGCAAAGTGCCGTGACCTCGGAATCGTCATCAAAGAGGTTGACAGAAAAAGGCTTGATATGATGTGCAATTCGTCGACGCATCAGGGTGTGGCAGCCTATGCCGCTTCTCATGAATATGCAAGCATGGACGATGTTTTCGCCCTTGCCGAGGAGAGGAACGAAAAGCCTTTTATTATAATATGTGATGAGCTTGAAGATCCGCACAATCTCGGCGCAATCCTCAGAACCGCCGAAGCAACGGGAGTTCACGGAGTTATCATTCCGAAAAGGCGAAATGCTTCCTTGAGTTATGTTGTCGGAAAGGCGTCGGCAGGCGCAGTTGAGTATGTTCCTGTTGTCAGGGTTGCGAACCTTGCTCAGACGATGGAAGAGCTTAAAGAAAAGGGTATATGGTTTTACGGAGCGGATATGGACGGCCGGAGCTGGTGCGACGTTGATTACGACGGCGGAGTGGGACTTGTTATCGGCTCTGAGGGAAAAGGCATCAGCCGTCTTGTCAAAGAAAAATGTGATTTCATCGTGTCAATGCCGATGAAAGGAAAAATAAATTCACTTAATGCTTCCGTTGCGGCCGGAGTGCTTATGTACGAGGTCGCAAGGCAGAGGGCCGGAATCAAAGCTAAGGGGTGAGAACCTTGTCAGATTTAACAAACGAACAGCTCATGGAGCTGATTGAAGAAATTAAAAAGAAGAACGGCGGCGAAACCGATGCGAAAAATTGGTCGCATGAGGACATTGAACGCTTGCTTGATTTGACGAACAGAGGCCGACAGCTTGAAGAGCTTGACCGTGAGGTTGAGGCTGACCGGGGAGAGCAGACGGCGGAAGAAAACGAAGCCGTCGCCGAGGAAGAAAAACCCGAAATTCCCGAACCGGTTGCCGAATCAAAGTTTAAGTTTGTTGAGGAGCCGTCGGAGCAAAGCATTGAAGACGAGCTTGATGACGATGAATTCGAAGCGGAAAGCTTGGAAAACGCAGTGAAGTTCTTGTCGGGAGAAAAGACGGATGACAACGAAAACGTAAAGGCTTTTGATATTGCCAAGGAGCATGAAAGCACTGACGGCGACGAAAGACTTAAATCAATAATGAATGATGTTGCTCCGGCTAAGAAAGAGAAAAAATTTGGCTCTGCAAAAAAAGGTTTTTCTTCTCTTGCTCAAAAAATAAAAAATTCCGGCGAAAAATTCTTTGCATCTTTAAAAAATAAACCGGAGAAAAAAGACGAAGAATCCTATGACGAAGATTTCGATGAAGAGCTTGAGGAGTCTGAGGAGGAAGAGATTGAAAATATTTCTGATTCCGACGATGAGAAAACAAAGCAGATTCCAAATCTTGAAGCCACGAAAGAGATTTGCATCGAAAAGCCGGGTATCGTTATAAAAAAAGGCGAAGCACAAGAGGATCTCGAAGGAGCACCGATAATCCTGTCGGCCGACGATGCCCTTGAGGACGAAAAGCTTGCCGACGGAGATTCGGTTACTGCCACGGATTTTCAGAACAAAATTCGTGACGCCGAGCTTGGCGGGCAAATTGTTTTCACAGGAATGGAAACCGATGACGAAACCCCCGACCTAATTGACGAGAGCGAAGCCGAAAAGGAACTCTTTGAAAAAAGAAAAGAAAAAATAAGCAAATTTTCATTGCTTGACAAGGATGAAAACGGTGATCCTTACGGTCTTGATCCCGAGAGCAGTAAGATAGGCGAATTGTTCGCAACAAACGAGGAGAGACCGAGAAGAAAAGAGACGGAAAGCTTTGTCGGAATTGAGTATTCTCAGACAAAGGACTCACGCCGAGTGATAAGATATCTCAACACGCAGAAGAAAAAATCCTTGAATAAAATTGTCGGTCTCGGAGTTGTTCTTGGATTGACCGTTCTTATCAGCATTTTTTCCGCTTCGGCAACGACAATTGCCGGAGACAGAATTCTTACAATTTTTTCAAATTTTGTTTTGCTGTGTGTCGGCCTTGTTATTGCTAACCAATCCATAGTCGGCAGCTTTGAAATGCTCAGGCGAAAGAAGATAAATATCAATACAATGATTTCAATTTCGGCGATAATTTGTTTCTTCCAAAATTTATTGATGTTGATTTTTTATTTTGCCGACAGCAATACGGTAAGCGTCTTTTCAGGCGCAGGAATTGTGCTTTTGCTTATCGGTGAGATAAATAATTATATTGTTCATTCCAGAACCGTTGACGCAATGGAGATGTGCACGGGCGACAATAAGGACAAGCTTTACAGCATTGAAGGTATTACCGATGATAAGGATGCGGTTGAGCTTGCCAAGAATGTAAAGAACACAAGTCCGAGAATAAGATTTTCGTGTAAAACAAAATTTCCGGCACATCTTATCGAGCTTTGCATGAGCGAAACCTCCGCCGATAAAATGACAAGAATCCTGCTTCCTCTCACGGTGATTTTTGCACTGATAAATTTGGCTGTTGCATGGGCGGTCAAAAGAGATTTTGCAACGGGCTTTGCTGCGTTATCAATAACGTTTGCAATGTGCGTTCCGGCATATGCTCCGCTGCTTTATGAGATGCCCCTCAGCAGAATCAATAGAAAGTTTAACAAAGAGGGCGGAATGATTTCGTGTCAGGAAGCCGTTAATGAGCTTTGCCGCACGAATGTTGTCATCATTGACAGCAAGGATCTTTTTGATCAAAAGGCATGTACAATGCACGGCTTCAAGGATTTTAAAAATGTACGTCTTGATGATGCAATGCTCTATGCTGCCGCAATGGTAATCCGTTCCGGCGGACCGCTTACCGGAGTGTTTGACCAAGTGGTTGTCAATCGCCGTGATCTTCTTCCGGCTGTTAAGAGCTTCAGCTATGAGGAAAAGCAAGGAATTTCCGGCTGGATATTCGGCCAAAAGGTTGTTCTCGGAAATCGACTTATGATGGTTAACCATAATATAGAAATTCCCGAAACAGTTGACGAGGATAAATACCTTATCGCAGGTCATGAGGTTATGTATCTCGGTATAGCTCATAAGCTTGCTGCGATGATAGTTGTCGATTATGCACCGAATGAGCGGATTCGTCCGTATCTCCAGAAGCTACGTGACAGCGGCGTAAGCATTCTCGTTCGCAACTGTGATCCGAATGTAAATGAAGCGATGATCTCAAGCTGCTTTGATATGAGGTTGAACAATATTAAAATTCTTAACTCGTCCTCCGGCAGAATTTTCAAAAAATATAAATCAAGACCGAAGCTTTCCGCAAGAGCCGTTGCAATTCACGACGGCACGCCGTATACATTCATGAAAAGTCTTTGCCTTGCGTCAACGCTCAGGCAGATGTTCAAGGTTTCCGGCCTTTTGACTATGCTCGGCATATTGATGGGCTTTGTTGTGGTGCTGATACTTTCGGCAATGAACGTCATATGCGATTTGCCGCAGATTTTTGTCTTGTTGATGCAGATTCTTGTAACCTGCGGATTTATCGGGATTGTTAATGTTGTAAGCATTGGTAATTCATCAAAATAATTTTAGAAAGATCTTGCAGTCGCAAGGTCTTTTTCTTGCAACGAAGATATATAAAGGTGTATAATTTATATGTTAAAAGAAAGGGGTTTTTCGATGATAAAATTCGGAGTTATAGGTTCAGGCTGGATTGCCGAGGAGTTTGTAAAAGGGGCTAAGCTTGTTGACGGTTTTATTTTTTCCGCAATGTATTCACGTACATATGAAAAAGGAAAATTGTTTGCAGAAAAATTCGGCGATGTTCCGGTTTATACCGATATAAATGATTTTGCAAAAAGTGATATTGATGCTGTGTATATTGCAAGTCCCAATTCGCTTCACTATTCTCAAAGCAAACTCATGCTTGAAAACGGAAAGCATGTGCTGTGTGAAAAGCCGATAACAATAACACCGGAGGAATTTATTGAATTGGATGCACTCGCCGGGAGCAAAAATCTTGTTTATACCGAAGCGATAATGATGCTGCATCTTTCGCAAAGAAAAATTATAAAAGAAAAGCTGAAAGCTCTTGGAAATATTTCAACAGCTCACTTCGATTTTTCTCAGCTTTCTTCAAAATATCCCGCCTTGCTCAGAGGAGAAAATCCGAATATTTTTAACCCGGCAATGAAAACAGGCTGCCTTCGTGATCTCGGAATTTATTGCTTTTATCCCGCAATAGATTTTTTCGGCGTACCTAAAAAAATAATTTCATCGGCAGGCTTTCTTCCAACGGGAGCAGACGGTTACGGCGCAGCAATTCTTAATTACGACGACAAACAAATTACGCTGACATATTCAAAAATCGGACAGGATTTTTCCGGCTCGCAAATAATCGGAGATAAAGCAACGATGACGTTTGGATCGATATCAAAACTGACCGATGTCGAAATTCATTATAATGACGGCTCGAAAGAAAAGCTTGTCGGCGAAATTGAAAAGCATATTTTAATGAGCGAAGAGGCTAAAGATTTTTGCGGATATATTTCTTCGAAGGATAATAACCTTTCAGAGGTAAATTCAACAATATTGTCGGTTGTGAAACTGATGAATACGGTTATAAAGCAGAGCCATATAATTTGAACGGAGAGAAGGCCTTTTATTTGGCAAACGAGAGTTTAACAGACAGTTAATAATCGAATAGATATTTTAATACTTTTTTGCTCTTTTTGATAAAAAAATTATTGACTAATTGTTTGAAATATGTTAAAGTAATAAATATGTAGAAGTGCGTCAATAGGACAAGTGCCCCCTTTTGTATAAAAGTACAAGATGTAGTATTTTGTCGTTTATTGGCCACAAGGCAAAAAGTTTTAGCGGATTTTACATTGATGGAGAGTGTCGCATATGGCTGAAAACAAAAAGAAAACCGGATCCGGCAGAGCGCTCAGAACCCTTGAGCTCAGATACAGACCGGTCTTTGACATTCACTTGAATATGGCGATAGATTATGAAATCTCAATGCTTATCAATGATAAGGTTATGGGAGTCATGCTACCGAAGCTTTTTGTTCCGATAGCTGAAAAGACCAATCAAATTGTCCAGCTTAATCTTTGGGAGATTGAAGAAGCTTGCGAGGCTATTAAAAGATGCGAGGAACGTGAAGCCGATTTGAACTCAATAATCGTTCAGATTTCTGTTAAAAGCTTCTCAAAGAAAAATTTTGTTTCTCAGGTCAAAAAAATTCTTGATAAACACGGAATTGCACCGGACAGATTTTGTTTTGATATAAACGAAAGCATTCTTGAAGCTGTTAAGGATCAGGTCATGGAAAACATCATGGCATTCAGAGAAATGGGACTTAAGGTTTCGATTAATGATTTTGGTCTTGAATATACTTCACTCACGCACCTTGCTCATTAT
This sequence comes from Ruminococcus sp. CAG:563, assembly GCA_000434915.1. Classification (GTDB taxonomy): domain Bacteria; phylum Bacillota; class Clostridia; order Oscillospirales; family Acutalibacteraceae; genus CAG-488. The sequence continues at coordinate 58,973 of FR882086.1, read as the reverse complement.
GATGTCGATTACATCGGACTCCACAAGAGCTTGCTTGACGGAATAATGACGAGTGAAAAGGTTCAAAACACCGTGCAGGGAATCATTGATTTCTGCAAAAAGATAGATGCGCAGGTCAGGGTCGACGGAATAGAATCCAAGGAAATGTTTGATCTTCTCAATAAAATGGGAACGGATCAATTCACCGGATCATATTTCGGCGAGGCGATGAAAGAAAAACAAATCAACTAAGGAGTGATCGGCTTTGGCTAAGAGAGATAAGAAAAATCAGCTTCCAGGCGACGGCAATGTTCCCGAGCAGGATCGTATGAGCCGATACGGAGTCAGAAGAGAGTCCAAAAGGGTTAAGAAAAGAGAAGCCGTTATCAGAATTCTCCTTATAATTCTTGTTCTTCTTTTGATTTTCCTTTCCGTAATGTTCGGATGCTCTTCATACATAAACGAGAGAAGAGAATACGACGAGATTATAAAGAATGCAATGCTTGATGATGTTCAGGACATCAAGAGCTTTGACGATTTGAAAAAAGTCGTTGAAAAAATGGACAAGGAAACTCAGGCGGTCAGCACGGCAATCAATACGCTTGAGCTTACTCCGGGTCAGATAAGCTTCATAAAAGCAAAGCTCACGCAGATCAGAGATGATATTAATAAGATCCTTGAAGCCGATATTGGCGATATCGGCGGCGCAACCACTACGGCAAAGGAAGTCACCAGCATCCGTGAGGTAACAAGCGTGAGAATTCAGACTCTTCAAAGGATTCAGGAAATTACAAGAGTTATTGAACAGCGTGTAGAGAGAATTGAAACTGTTATTAATACTATTGAAAAAGAAGTTACAAGCGTAAGACCTGTTGATATTACAAGATACAGTGATATTACACGTTACAGTGACATTACAAGAGACATTACAAGATATACAGAGGTTCCGTCATACGTAACAAGATATAACGATGTAACCCGTTATAATGATGTTACAAGATACAGCGATGTAACAAGATACAGCGATGTTACGAGCATAAGATATAATGATGTAACAAGATATAATGACGTAACGAGATATAATGATGTTACAAGATACAGTGATGTTACCCGTTACAGCGATGTAACAAGATATAGTGACGTTACCCGTTACAGTGAGGTTCCGAGCATAAGCGTAACTTATACAGAAGTTTCAAGCTATAGATACATTGATGTAACGAGATATAATGATGTAACAAGATACAGTGATGTTACCCGGTACAGCGATATCACAAGATACAGCGATATTACCCGTTACAGTGAAGTTCCGAGCTACTCGGTGGTAACAAGCATCAGCGAGGTTACAAGTATCCGTGAGGTCGAGGTTATCAAAGAGGTTATCAAAGAGGTTATCAAGGAAGTTGAAGTAATCAAGGAAATCATCAAGGAGATTGAGGTAACTACAATTGTTCCGGTAACCAGCATCAGTGAGGTAACGAGCATTCGTGAAATCATTGAGAATAAGACCAATGTAACCGATACAGGCGATTTTACTGCGATGATCAATAAATCGGAGCAGACAAGAGGTCTTTTGCTTTCAGAGTCGAAAGACTTCACCGATATGACTGCTGTTCTGAGCGGCGCAAGCGTTAATGATATGGGCGATTGCACATATACATGGCTTCCGTCGGCAACAGAACTTGACAGTATTGACGGTTCTCATAACCGTTCAAACGGCAAGGAATTCTTTGCATATACATTCTATGTTAAGAATGTTGGAGACGTTGACGTCAACTATACGGCAAATCTTCAGATTGAGTCCGTTAAGCTTGATGCCGATGAGGCAGTCAGAGTAATGGTAATCAGAGACGGAGGTACCCCCACGATTTACGCAAAGCCGAAGAGGGGAACAACCGACGAATTTGATATAAATGACAAATATGATAAGGACGACAAGTTGTTCATCAATGATTCAACAGTCATGCAGGACAAGGACGTTCTTACAAAGGCCGGCAGCTACCATAAATATACGGTAGTAATGTGGCTTGAGGGCTGGGATCCTGATTGTGTCAATGACATTTTGGGCGGCAGCATTAAGCTTTCAATGAAGTTTGATTACGATTTCGTATAAACTTGGTGACGGGAAGTTTATTCCTATCAAGTCAGCTTTATTGAAAATAATGTTCCACCAAAACGTCAAAGGCAATTCGGATAAAATTGTGCGTTTGGCGGCGCGTTAACGGTCGCCAAAGCATGAAATCTTTATGGAGGTAAAGATAATGAAAAAGACATTCAAAAAGCGCGCATTCATTTCTGCCATCGCAATGCTTATCGTATCTGCTATCGTTCTTACGTCAGCTACATATGCATGGTTCTCAATGGCAAAAAGAGTTGAAGTCGAGTCCATGGAATTGAACGTCACATCACCTGAAGGTATTCAGATTTCTGCTAATACATCTGCTTTTACAACAAAGCTCACAGTTGATGACATTAAGGGCGCATCTTCAACACGTTTCACTGCATACGAAGGAAACAAAAACAATATTCCTGAGACAGTTAAGCCGTCTTCATCTTCGCTTACTACCAATGGTGCTCTTCCTGCATTCTATGATGGTTCCATCAATGATGCCGGAACAATGGACTGCCGCAAAGTAACATCTGATGTTGGAAGCGGTTATGTGGCATTTGACCTTTTCATAAAGGTTAAGTCAGCAACAACCGTTAAGTTCGGTTCATCAACTGTTACCTGCGATGCAAACCCGGAGCTTCCGACGGCAATGCGTATCGCTCTCGTTAGATGCGGTACAGTAGCTGAGAAAGCTGACGCTGCAGCTATCGGCAGTGTTCTTCCCGCAAATGCTTCTGCAAACAAGGTAATGTATGAGCTTAATGCAAGTGAGCATACAACAGCTGCTACAGCTCTTGGCGCAAGCGGCGTTATGACAACAAAGCCTCTTACATCAGAGAGAAGCGGTATGATTACAGACGGAACATACAACAATATCGTTTCTAACACCAACTTCACCGGTATATACGCTACAACAATTGCAACAGCAGCTTCAGCTGCAAAAATTGACGTTAGTGCCGGCATTACTCGTATGAGAGTATACATGTGGATGGAAGGCAACGATGTTGACTGCGCTAACGATGTTGCAGGTGCAACAATCAACTTCAACCTTGTTCTTGAAATAGACTAATTTATTTATTTCAAAACTTCCGGATCAATGATCCGAAATTAACCCGTCACTTTGGGAGGGTGACGCCTTCGGGCGTCACCCGTGACCCGGAGCTAAAAGGGCGATTTGTCTACACAGTTTTGTGTTGGCAAATGACCTTTTTAGGTAAAAAATTACAGGAGTGAATGTTTTAAATGAATGAAAAAGGGAAAAGCATTTGGGGTGTTATTTCCGATATATTGCTGATTATTATAATTATAATCGCAATTATAATAACGGTTATGACCTTTACCTCAAAAAATTCGGACATGGGAATCGGTAACGTTCTCGGATATACTCCGTTTGCCGTACAATCTGACTCAATGGACTCCGGCGAACCGTCGGGATTCGGAACCGGCGATCTTATAATCTCTAAGGAGGTTAAGGACCCCGAAACTCTCAAAAAAGGTGATGTTATAACATATACAACGGTTATTGAGGGTGAAACGGCCGGCAAGAAAATCAGAGGCTATAATACGCATAGAATTACCGATATTATTAAGGCCGGCGACGGTTCTGTTTACGCCTTTGTAACCGCCGGTGATGCTGTAGGAATGGAAGATACGGTTAACGTTCTTCCGGATGAAGTTATTGCTAAGCAGGTTAATTCCGGAATTGATGAAAATGGTAAGAAGCTTACGGGAATGAAGATTTCCAACTTCGGTTCGGCGCTCAGCTTCCTCCAAAGCAGAACGGGATTTATGATATGTATTATTATTCCTCTGGCACTGTTCTTTATCTGGCAGATATATAAGCTTATTTCAATGTTTATGACGGCAAAGGCGGAAAGCCTTGATGAAGAATCTAAGCAACGTGTAATTGAAGAGTATCTTGCTCAGCAAAACAAAGAAAACTCCCAAGATAAAGAAGATAAATAACATTCAACTCTTAACAATATAAAACTTTAAATAACAGAGGGTGACCGAAATGACAATCACAAAGTTCCTTGCAGAATTTTTAAATCAGTTTTTCGTAAAAGGTGTCTGGGGTATTTTTAAGGGCATCGGCTTAGGTATTGCAAATATTTTTAATATTCCGCAGTATATTAAGATTTTTAAAGAGTGGGCAGGTAAGTTCACTATTGTTGACTGGCTCCTTGCTATTGTCGCCGTTATTGCAACGGTGGCGGTTCTTGCGGCCATTGTAATTCTCGTAGTTGTACTTGTTAAAAAGTACGTCAGAGTAAGAAAAACTCTTGTTGACCAGGAAGAGCTTCTTATGGAAGTCGGTAATCTTAACAGAGAGGTTATTAAGCTGAACAACGAGAAAGAAAGAATTCTTGCAATGAAGGTTTCACAGCTCGGTCTCAATCCCGGCGAAAGCCCGTATGATGAAAACGGCGAGACGGCAGAGGGAGAGAAGAAAGACGGCGAGGTCGATAAAACGGCCGATGACTACAGCCGTTTCTACAAGTGTACTCAGGTTGACCTTGAGATTGAACACTATGTTGCTCCCGATTTTGATAACGAAATTACGCTTCCCGAAATCTGCGAGAGATTCCGTAATTTTGCATGTTCACGTCTTGGTCTTTTCTATGAGATCAAAATTATCAGATTGTTCCTTTCGGCATTTGCATCAACAAGACTTATAATTCTCCAGGGTATTTCAGGTACAGGTAAAACTTCACTTGCTTATGCATGGGGTAAGTTCCTCAAGAACCCTGTTACAATCGCTTCGGTTCAGCCGTCATGGCGTGACCGTACCGAGATTTTCGGTTACTTTAACGAATTTACAAAGCGTTTTAACGAGACGGAAGTTCTCAAAAAAATGTATGAGGCCACTTTTAAAGAAGAAATCTTTATTACAGTTCTTGACGAAATGAATATCGCTCGTGTTGAGTATTACTTCGCCGAGCTTCTTTCAATCCTCGAAATGCCGTCAAGAGACGAGTGGGTCGTTTCACTTGTTCCGAGCGTTTGGCCCACAGACCCGAAGCACATTATCGACGGTAAGCTCAAGCTTCCGGAAAACATGTGGTATATCGGTACAATCAATAACGATGACTCAACATTTGCTGTTTCGGATAAGGTTTATGACCGTGCTATTCCGATTGACCTTAACAGTAAGGGTAAATTCTTTGAGGCACCGTATACCGAGGAGCTTAACCTTAGCTATAAGCACCTTGAGGGCATGTTCCTTGAGTGTCAGACAAAGTATAAAGTATCCGACGAAAACCTCAAGAAGATTGAAGAACTTGATGACTATGTTATCGAACATTTCCGTCTTGCTTTCGGTAACCGTATTGTTAAGCAGCTTAAGGAATTTGTTCCTGCATATGTCGGCTGCGGCGGAACGGAAATCGACGGTATCGACTTTGTTCTTGCCAAGAAGGTTTTCCGTAAGTTTGAAAGCTTGAACCTTTCATTTATCCGTGATGAAATTGACGGACTTGTTACATATCTTAATAAGCACTTCGGCAAGGCAAACATGAACGAGTGCAAAGAGTATCTCCAGCTTCTTAAGAGACTTATGTAATCCCGAAACCGTTATTATAACTATTGTCAAAGGGGACATACTGAATGAACAAATCGTATCTTGAATTATATCTTGAATACAAGGATTATCTTGCATCGGCAACAACCGATAACGAGTTCTATGATGAAATGGATACTGCTATCAATAGCGGTACGAACAGCTATTCCTTGTTCAACAGATATTTTGATAAGAAGATTGACCTCAAGTGGGTTGAGGAAATCGAAGCGTGTATCATTCCCCTTGACAATATCATTCGTGTTCCGAGAAAGTTCATCGTTCAGGAAGAAGAAATTGTTCCTATTGAACGTGCAAGAAAGATTACTAACGAATCAATTCGCCACCTTGCTCAGCACACAAACATGATTGCAAAGGTTGAGGGTGACGACGTTACTCCAAATCAGATTCTTAACGTTTTCCGTGAGGAAAGCTATGAGGTTTATGAAAACAGATTTGTTTTCACTCTTATGCAGAACCTTGTCAGATTTATTGATGTTAGATATAATGTTCTTTTCAATATTTCCGATGACGATAACATGGCCTCTCTTAAAATGGAGAGTGACTTCACAAGAGGCCGTGAAAAAATCCAATATAAGCTCGAAGTTTCGGCACAGTCAGCCGGCAGCGATATTGACGGTGAGGTAGGTCCCGAGGGTGAAAATGCAACGGCTTTTCAGAGAATTGAAAGAGTCAAAAGAATTATTAATGAATATGCAAATTCGTCTTTCATGAAGGAGCTTAGAAACTGCGTTCCGGTCAGACCGCCCATCATGAGAACAAATGCAATTCAGAAAAATCCGAATTTCAGAGCTTGTCTTAAGTTATGGCAGTTTATTCAGTCATACAATGAGTTGGGCTATGAGATAACGGTTAAAGAATCAAATGATATGGTCAGTGCGGAGTATATGAATGAGCTTAACCGCATGACCGCAATGAACTATATGCTGCTTAAGGCAAACACTCTTTCGGAGGACGCCGTAGGCAAGCAGAAGAAGCGTAAGCTCAAGCCGAAACTCCTCAAGAGATTGGCCGAAGAGCTTGTTATGGACTATGATATGGAGGAAGTTGAAATCCAACGTGTCTTTGTCGATGAAGTTAAGCGTGTCAGTCGTAAAAAGATTGAGGGCGAAAAGAAAATTCAGGAAGCTATTCAGCGTGCCCTTGATGCAGAGAACGCACGCAAGAAAGCTATTGAGGATAAAATTAAGGCGAAGATTGCCCATGAGAAAGAAATGGAGCGTCGCCGCATAGCAAGGGAAAAAGAAAGAATCAGAAAAGAAAAAGAAAAAGAGAGACAAAGGATCAAGAGAGAGAAAGAACGAGAGAAAGCTCGCATTGCAAAGGAGAAGGCTCTCGCAAAGGAAAAGGCAAGAAAAGAAAAAGAGAGAGCGGCAAAGCTAAAGGCACAAGAAGAAGCACGCCTTGCGAAAGAAAAGCAGCGTGAAGAAATGCGCATAGCAAGAGAAAAGGCCGCAAAACTTGCAAAGATAGAAAAGGAAAAGGCTGCTAAGGCTAAAGCAAAAGAGAAAGAGCGTAAGGCTAAGGAGATAGCCGCTCAGAAAGCTAAAGAGAAAGCTGCGGCAGCAAAACAAAGAGAAAAAGAGGCTATTGCAAAGGCTCGAGCAGCTCAGGCAGAGAAAGAACGTCTTGCCAAGGAAAAGGCAAAGCAGAAAGCAGCTGCCGCAAAAGCCGCACAGGCTGAAAAAGAGCGCATAGCTAAAGAAAAGGCTAAGCAGAAAGAGGCCGCAGCGAAAGCAGCACAGGCCGAAAAGGATCGTATTGCTAGAAAGCAGCTGCCGCAAAAGCCGCACAGGCTGAAAAAGAACGCATAGCCAAAGAAAAGGCGAGAGAAAAGGAAAGAGCGGCCAAAGAAAAAGCAAAAGCTAAAGAGAAAGAGCGTATTGCAAAAATGAGAGCTGCCGAGGCGGAGAAGCAGCGTGTTGCCAAGGAAAAGGCAAAAGAAAAAGAACGCCTTGCTCGTGAAAGAATTAGAGAGCAGGAGCGTGCCGCCAAGGAAAAAGCTAAAGAAAAAGAGCGAATTGCACGCGAAAAGGCAAGGGCAAAAGCCAAGGAGCAGGAGCGACTTGCAAGAGAACGTGCAAGAGCCAAGGAAGAAAAGCTTAAGGCAGATAAAGCAGCTAAAAACGGCTGAGCCTAACAACGATACATGTTGATTCGCCATGTGACAATCGTGGAGTAAGCATGGCTGAAAGCAGTGGAGGTTTTACTATGATTAAAAGGAGATTAGAAAGGGTTGCGGTAACGTTGCTCAGTGTGGCAGTGTTACTGTCCTCAACCGGAATAGCATCATCGTTGGCTGTCAACGAGGTAAGCACGTCCGGTTCTACAACTGCAGTCTCTGCCTCCACGGTCAACTCCTCCACAACCGTATCGCAGGAGGGCGGTGCAATTTCATCAACCACGGTTACAACCGAGGGCGGTGAACTTGTAACGGAAAACAAAGGAAGCGGCTCGGTTTCCGATCCTTACAGGATTTCCGACGCTGCCGAGTTCATTGCGATGCAGGATAAAATCAATCTCACAACAAGTGCAAACAAAAACTTTGTGCTTACGAATGATATTGATCTTTCAAGTGTAAAAGCAGATGATTTTACATCAAATTCAGTATATGCAGGTGCGCTTGTTTCTGTAAGCAGAAACCTCAGCACCGCATCTAAAAATGTATTTTTCACTCTTGATGGTAACGGATACAAATTAAAGGGACTTAGCGTTACTTTCGGTAAGGGTGAGAATTTTGCGATTTTCGGTTATTTAAACGAAAAATCAACAATCAAGAATCTTGTTGTTGAAAACTGTGCGATCAATGCTGATACCGATGCAAAGAACTGTGCAATTCTTGCCGCTGAGAATGACGGTACAATTTTGAATTGTGAGATTAAGAATTCCGTTCTTTCGCTTAAAAATGTTGCAAATGCAGGTTTAGCTGCAGCTGTAAATGCCGGTACAATTTCCGGGACTAACGTAACGGGAACTCAGTCAAATGTGAGCGGAGCTTCAGCTGCATCGCATACAATTGCCGCAAACGGAACTGTTGGTGCAGTTGCGGGCTTGAATAGCGGCAAGATTACGGGAGTTTCGGCAATCAATGTCGGAGAATTTATTGATTCATCACTTTCAGGTAAAACAGTTTACGGCGGAATTGCCGGAACCAACTCAGGCAGTATTTCCAACAGCTTTGCCTCGGGCAATGTTACCGGCGGTAAGGCAGATAATTTTGTTGGCGGACTTGCAGGTCGTGCCGAAAAAAATGCAAAATTTGTAAATAACTACGTTCTTGTTGCACTCAAGTGCAGTGCTTCCGGCAATGGACTTGTCGGAACAGGTGCAACTGCACATATGCTCAGTGAGTGCTATTGGTCAAGTGCCGTAAGCGGCAGAGCGTCTTCTGTGACTAATTATGGAACCGATATCAATGATATAGACACTCTCAGGTTCAAGACAGTTAAGGTCGGTGAAACCGTAAGCGTTTCCAAGTCAACACTTTCTGCATCTTGGGGAAAAGCAAGCTTTTCAATCGGCGACAGCTTTAAGGCTGTCGGAAGCGGAATAACTGTTTCAGGTTCAAGTATAAAGGGCGTTACCGCAAACAAAGTATCCTGGTTCAATTATAAAGCAGAAATTTCTTTGCCGTCAACAATCGGTACGGGATCTCTTAAAATTTCGCAGAGCTTTGATTTGCCCGTTCTTGTTGTTTCCTCGGGAACAAGCGGCAACGGAACAGCTTCCGATCCTCTTGTCGTAGGAAACTCGGCCGAATTCCATATGCTCAAATATGCACATGGCATTTATGCTAAGCTTAACAAGGATATTTCCGTGAATGTTTCTGCGTTTTCATTTAATGGAAGCTTTGACGGAAACGGTCATAATGTAATTATTTCTGCACCTATTTTCTCTGAGGTATGCGGATCGGTTAAGAATGTTGAATTTATTTCAAAGACTGATATTTCGTCAGCAGTGCTCGGCAATGCTATGAAGGTAAAATTGAGCAATGTTGCTGTAACGATTTCAAACGGTGCTGTTTTTAATGCATCGGGAATAAATTCAGGTGTAATGTTTAATACGGTAGTGGGTAGCAGTACCCTTGATAATTGCCGTGTTAAGGCAGATGTGAAAATCACAGGTGATGTCACATCTTTCGGATCACTGGTCGGATCTGTAATCGGCAACGGAACTAAGATTACAAACAGCGGTGCAGCATCGAACATCAGTGCTTCCAAGAAAGCGGCTAATGCGGCAATCGTTATTGGTTCGGTAGGCGGCTCTGATGTCGTCATTGAGAACTGTTATGTTTCGGGCAAAAATGATGCCGGAAAATATTCCTTTATTGCGAATATTGCTGCAAAGGACACTAAAATTTCAAATATTTATATGAGCAAGGGAACGCAGACTCCTGTCGATTTTGCTAAAGCTGACAGGACTCAGTTCAGCGAGTGGTCTTTTGATGACGGTGAGGTTGCATTCTTTACCGGCAACGGCGGAAAATTCGGAATAACCATTCCGTCTGTTAAGGCGTTGAGAGGTTCATCTGCTTCCGATTATTCGGTTACAACGGATAATTCGCTTCTTTCGGCAGCAGTAAAAGCTGAAGACGGAGAAATTATTTTGAATGTCAGCCGTGTAGCGGGAGTTGTAACGGTTAAGGGCTGTGCAGTCACAGTGACAAATAAATCAACCGGACTTTTTACAACTGTTAAGATTTCAAACGGACTTGAGAAGGACAGCACGGGAAATTATATTGTTTCCGGTGCGTATGACCTTGCCTATGTCAGTGAGAATATCTCGGAACTTAATAAGGCGAGCTTTGTTGTTGATTCCGATATTGATATGTCAGAGCTTTCAGCATTTTCACCGATTGGCGGAACACTTGTTCCGTTTAGCGGGAAGTTTAACGGAAACGGACACACAATTTCCAATATAAAGATTAACGGAACATCGAAATCCGGTCTCTTTGCTTCACTTTATAATGCCGAGATAAGCAATTTGACAATCAGTTCGGCTCAGATTAATGCAAAGGGTCTCTATTCAGCGATTCTTGCCGGACAGATAACGGGCAATACCAAGCTTTCCGGCATCACGATTACTGACAGTAAGGTTATCTCGGACGGACTTTATTCCGGTATTGTTGCAGGCTCAATCAACTCCGGTTCGATTGATGTTTCCGATATCAGTATAGATAACTGTTCTGTAATTTCAAAGGCAAATTATGTCGGCACATTTGCAGGATATGCTTCATGTGACGGACAGGTCACAAATGTAAATATTGCAGATACAACTGTCAACGGAGCGGAATATGTAGCGGGAGTTGTCGGTCTTGCCGAGGGTAAGCTTGCCGTTAAATCCGTAACGGCTGACGGAATGAAGATAAAAGGTGTATCAGAAGTTTCGGGTGTTGCAGCAGGCAAGGGTGAGGTTTCCGTTGCCAATGTCAAGGTCGTTTCTTCCGAGGTAGCGACAATCGCAGACAGTTCAGCATTTGTTGCCGGAGGAATTGCTTCAAGTTTTGGTTCGTCAATCAGCGATGTCGAGCTTAGAAACACGGTAGTGAAAGCGGGTGTTGCTTCTGCTGTTGTCGGAAAGGCAATTCCCGATGCAAAGCTTTCAATCAAGAGCGCAAATCTTTACGGTGTAAAGATTCAGTCTAAAAACGCCAATACGGTTGCAGCCGGAATTTTGGCGGTTCACAATGCCGGCGGCGCAGTTGTAATAAACGATTGCTATATTGATTCGGAGTCGACAATTACGTCAACTGCGGTGGCTTCGGGTATTGTAGGAGATGTAACAGGTGACGAAAGTGCGCTTGTTGCCGAGAATACTAAAACATTTGCAAAGATTGAGCTTCTCTCTTCGGCTGATGCTGTGGCAGCGGCCGGTGCTGTTGCAAAGCTCAGTGCTGTTTCACTCAATAATGTTCAGCTCAAAAACATCAAAGCACTCGGCTCAATTATCGGTAATGCCGCTGTGGGCGGTATGATCGGTGTTGTAAAGGGAATCGGCAGCTTTAACGGTATGATGCCTGTCATTTCCGATTCCGTATGTGCCGCTCAAGTTAAGACTGAGAGTACAAACAAAAATGCCGGCGTGGTGATCGGTTCCGTAGAGAACAGCAAGTCAATAAATACCGATAATATTGATTCAATGATGAGTGGAATTATTGTTTCAACATATTTCGGTAATGTTCCGGCGTTTGGCATTTCAACAGAAATAAAGAGCACTAATATCGTTGATATGGATAAACCGAACGGCTCGGCAATTAAACCCTCTGTTGATACAATTTCTACAATTGGTGAAACCGAAATTACACTCTCTAATCTTCCAAAGGTGAAGGGCTATGCTTTTGACGGTAACGCAGGCTGGTCTTCTGAAGCAGATGAGAGAATCAGTGTCGTTTCGTCGACAGAGAATACGCTTGTTCTTGATGTAAATCACATGGCAGATATATCTGTTGTTGCATACTATGTATCGGCATCTGACAGCGATGTCAGAATTCCTGTACATTTTGCAATAAAGTCCGATGTTCGTACACCGCTTAAGGGTGACGGAACAATCAAGTCTCCGTATCTTATTTCAAATGCATACGACCTTGAGACAGTAGCATATTATGACAGCTATGGCAAATATTTTGCTCTCGCTTCGGATATTAGCTTCAGCACAAAGGACTTTGAGTTCGGCGGTGGCTTCTATAATGTCGGTAACGGTGTGGTTACAATCGGCAGTGCCGAATCGGGATTCAAAGGTAATTTCACAGGTCTTTATAACGGAAAAGTTCATTCAATCACCGGATTGAAGCTTTCCGGCAACGTTCTCGGCGGACTTTTCGGAGCAACGGACGGAGCAGTTATTTCCGATATTATTATCAACAACGCAGATGTAATCGGTCTCAACTATGCCGGTGTGGTTATCGGTAATGCAAAAGACACGGTTATCAAGAACGTAACAGTTAATTCGTCTTCCGCAGTTTCAAGTGAATTTGGCAGTGTTGCAGGTATTATTGCCGGCAAGGCTGAAAATCTTACAGCGGAAAACATTACAATAAATAATTCAAAAGTATCCACAACACTTACAGCGACCTCAGCTACAGTTGAGATTGCCGGCGGCATTGCAGGTATTTTCAGCGGTACGCTCGGCAGTGTTCAGATGAGCGATGTAACGGTTAAATCCGGCACGGTTGCAGGCGGCGTTGTCGGCAGTGCAGAAAACGCACAGCTTGATGGTGTTGTATTCAACGGAACCGTTTCAGCCGAAACGGCAGGCGGAATGATCGGAAACCTCAACAATCCGCTTGGAACCTCTGTAAAGGATTGCTTTGTAAGCGGTTCTGTAAAAGGGGAAAAGCTCGGTGCGGGTGTAATTGCGGAGATTGGAAGAAATCCGGAATTTATAGCTAAAACAGATAAAACTTTGATTAAGAATACTGTTGTTGCGGCAAAGGCTGAGGCGGAAAATTCAGCTGCAGTTATAGCTAAAGCAGACAAGGATACATTCTCAGACAGTGATAAAGCAAGTTCTAAGATTTTATCCGAGGTATATTATTCATCATATCAGAATGAAAGTGTCTTTGGTACGCAGGAGCTTAATTCGTATCAGAAATCCGGTTTTACAGCAGTCGATCTCAGCTCAATGAGCTGCACTCTTGGCGGAACAGAAAAATCCTTCATAACACTTAACGGTGAAAACACCGTTCTTGGCGATGCGGATATCAAATTGTCAGCCGGTAACGGTACCTATAAGTCCTTTGAGCTGAGCGGACACAAGTTTGAGCTTGTTTCTGTTAAGTCTGATCCAAATGGTGCTCTGGCTTATGACCAAGCAACATCGGCTGTCAGTGCTGTCGGTTCTGTTGAAGGTGCAAAGCTTGTTTTTGTATATTCAAATGGACTTGAGACAGCAATCCCGGTCGCATATTCATCCCTTCTTGCAGGTTCAGGAACAAAATCCGATCCTTACAGAGTAGGAACGGCGGATGAGTTTGCAATTATGATGCAGAACGGCGACCGTGACGATGTTTATTATGTTGTTACAAATGATATTGATCTCAGCACAGTTAAATCAGCCGAGAGCTTTGCAGGAATACTTGACGGCACAAACCATGTTGTATATGATTTCAGCGGAGAGTCACTTTTTGCAGGTGTAAGCGGAGAAATAAAGAATCTCGGCTTTGTAGGCTTTGACATTGATTCCGATTCTGCAACTTCAATCGGTGCTGTTGCAGGAGAGCTTAACGGCGCAACGGTTGAAAATTGCGTTGTGGTTGCCGATGTTAATGCAAAGGGCACGGTTCAGGATGCCGGTATAATTGCCGGTCGTGCGATAAACGGTACGGAAATTAAGGATTGCATTACTTCCGGTAGAGTAAGCGGCTCGTCGCTTCTTGCGGCCGGTGGACTTGTCGGTGATACGAACAACGCTAAAATCAGCGGCACGGTTTCAACTGCATATGTATCGTCCGGCGGATATGCCGGCGGACTTGTCGGTGAGGCCGATTATACATCTGTAAGCAATTCAGTATTTGCAAATATGGTTAATTCCACTGCCCTAAAAGCGGGCAATATAGTAGGAAGATTTGGTACCTCATCTTTGGCAGAGAATGTTTTCTTTGACGGTCGCACCGCAAGGAACAATCTTGCTGCGGCAGAGGGAGGATCGGATTCCATGAAGGAATCGACCACAAAGGCGTTGGCTGATGCAGCAATTATCGGTTTTGTTACAACGAATTCCGGTTATGCAGTTCCGGCTTCACTCAAATCAAGTGAAAGCTCAGCAAAATTTGCAACGGCTGTTGAGTTTGCTGCACTTGCTGTGAAGTATATGTCAGGTTCAAATGCGGGAACAGCGATGAGCTATACGGATATTAAGATTCCTGCCGAGGTTAATTCAAACGCTTTGAGTGTTGATAAATCAAAGGGTCTTGTAATTACTCTTATGAAGAATAAAGACTATGCTTCAACGGATAATTTGATCGCAAGATATGCCTATCCGATGAGCGACAAGTTTACAACCATAAGCTATTCGATCAACGATAAAACAGGTAAACTGACAGATAAGCTGGTCGGAGTTATGCTTAAGACAAAGCTTAATGACAGTTCAAATTCGTTTAGCTTCTTCACGACAATCGGTTCGGAGATTAGAACCATAAACGGCATTGGCGTTACAGAGGGCGGAATTTACGTTGACCTCAGCTTGCCGAACGGTTATGGTTACAGTGTCAGAGCGGTTGATTCCGACGGAAAGACGCTTAAGGTTACCGATGAGATGAGCGAAGGTAAATTTATTGCTACAGATAATTCAGATAATGTTGATATAGTTATCGAAATTAACGAGTCAAAGCCCGAATGGGGTATCAGAGCTATCTGGAGTGTTATTGGTAAATAAGTAGAGGGTTGATGTTACAATGAAAAAAGAGTTTGCATTTATCAAAAACTTAATATTAGCTGTGGCATCGGCCCTGACTCTTATAGCGGTTTCTTTTGCATGGTTTAGCAATTCCAGTGAAAATTTTGTTCCGTCAATTAAGGGTGAGGTTGTCAGTCCGACTTATGCAAGCGTTGCTTATTATGAGGCGGATAACAAAGGAAATTACTCTCGACTTACGGGAAATATAGAGCTGAAAAATTGGTCATCGGGTTCATTTAAAAAATACAAGATGATTTTAACGACGGCAACAGACGAAAAGCTTAAGCTGAGTATGTCAATAAACGAATTGCCTTCAAATATGAATTCAGATTTAAAAAAGTCCGTTCAGGTAAAATACAACGTCTACAAAGCGACAAAAACGATGAAAAACGGAGTAATGACATTTAATGACGGTGCTTTACTTTTTAGCTCGGATTATATGAGCCTTGCAGACCTCTCAAACGGAAAGATTTTTGACGGAAGATCTCTTGCCGACAGTCAAACGGAAAAGAATGATGTTTACATTATTTATTATGAGATTGGACTTTCGGCCGATAGCCCGTCATCAATAGAAGGCCTTTCATCATCACTCGGAACGTTGCAAATAAGCGTTCAGCCGGTATCATAATATATGAAAAAAGCAAGTAAGGTTTTTTCTAAAGTCATGGCAGTGCTTTCTGCAGTGATATTTATCTTTGGATTTACAGTTTTCATTTCGGTGCTTGGTGCGTCTGCGGGGAAAGCACCAAGTGTGCTTGGATTCAGCGTTTTTCAGGTGCAAACGGGAAGTATGGAACCGGAAATCCCAATTGGCGGAATTGTTGTAGTTCACAAGACCAACCCTTCATCATTAAAGGTCGGCGATATTATATCGTTCTATTCCAATGATACAAAAATAAGCGGAAAAATCAATACACACAGAATTATTGAAATCAAAGACAGTGACAGCGGTGAAAAAATATTTTACACAAAGGGCGATGCTAATGACTCTGCCGATACAGCGGCTGTTTTTGAAATGGACTTGATTGGTAAAGTTGTTGTAAATTTTGGTACGGTTGGCGGTTCGGTTCTGGGCGTGTTGAGGAATCCGAAGATTATATTTATTTTTATTGTGTTGCCGCTAATCTTAATTACATTAGGCGAAGCGGTTAATTTGGCTAAATTGATTGCCGAATACAAATTCTCGGATCAGAAGGATGAAGAAGATGAAAAATCTTCACAAACAAAAGATTAATATGCTTCTGACCGCAATCGTGATTTGCATTTCGGTCGTGGCTGTCGGAGTGGTTTATACTCCGAAAATATTAAAGATGGATATGAAAGTTGTCGAAACCGGCAGCATGTCTCCAACAATCAAGCCGTATAGTTTGATATATATAAGGCCTTATGACAGCTTCGAGGATTATAGAGTCGGGGATATTGTTACTTTTACAGACAACTATCAGCAAAAAAGCTTCACACACAGGATTGTAGAGATTGATGAGCAAACGCAAAGCTTTGTTACTAAGGGTGATGCGAACAAGGAAAATGATCTCGGTAAGATTTCGGCCGATTATGCTCAGGGCAAGGTCGAAGTGTCTATTCCCTATTTGGGATATTTTGTGAAATTTCTGCGATACACTGCCGTTAAGGTTGCAATCGCAATAATATATGTCGCTTGGGCGGCGATTGAAATTGAGCTGTTCATGGCGGAAAGGAAGAAAGCAAATGACTAAAAGAATAATTGCTTTTGTTGCATCGTTGGCGGTTGTTGTAGGTCTTATGAACTGCGGAACATCATATGCATGGTTTGTTACGACGCTGGAAAAAAAGCAGAGTATTTCAGTTTCCGTTGTAAGCACAGCACAGACGGCAAAGCTTACGGACCTCGACAGCGGTGAAAAAAGAATAATTATGCCCGGCGACAACCTTGTAAATCTTGACGGACAGGGAGCAATGCTGAGGATCAACAACGGTTCGACAACCGATGTTCAAATCAGGCTTTCAATAGAATACACAAGCTATGCTTCCGGCAAGGCGGAGCAGAAGCTTTATTCCGGAAATAACGACGATATTGAAGTCACTTTCGCCGCTGACAAGTGGTCAAAAAATACGAATGCAAGCGGAGTCTGTTACTTCTATTATATGGGCAATAGCTACAGCTCGGCAGAGGTTTATGATCTCAAGAGTGTTCCGGCGGTTAGCTCCGATGTTTCATATGTGGATGCTATTTCAAGCATATCTTATAAGAATAATATTTCAAAGGCATATTCGGGTCAGCCTGTAAACATAAAGGTGAGCTTTGAGGCTAAGCAGGCAGATAATGTTTCATGGAGCAGCATTGATTCATACCGGCTTTCCGGAACTGCTGCATGAAAAACGGCAGATTCAGGCCGAAAATCGGCAATATATTATTTAATATTCTTTCTATTGTAACATTGATTGCTGTTGTGTTTGTGCTTTTTAACATTGTCTCAGGCGCAAAGGGATATGCTGTAACAAGTGAAAGTATGGAAAAAACACTTTCAAGAGGCGATATAGTTTTTTCGAAGAAAGTCAGCTTTGAAGAATTGAGGGTCGGTGATGTTATAACCGTCGGTTCCAAAGAGCTTGATGAATATTTTACCCATCGAATTGTCAGCATTGACAAGGATAACAAAACGATTGAGACGAAGGGTGACAACAACCCGGAGAAGGATCCGATGGCAACACCGGCGGACAGAGTTATAGGCAAGATGTGGTACAGTGTGCCGCTTCTCGGTTATATTACCATATCTTTCGGGAGCGTTTCCCAGACAAAAGGCTTGATAATCTTAGCGATCGTTGCGGTTGCATTGATTGCACTTAATATGATTTTAACCGGCACTAAAAACAAGAAAAACGGAGGTGGCAGCGATGAATAAAATTAGAAGAATAATGACGCCTGTTATGGCGATTGTTCTTGTTCTTTGCATCGGATATTTTTCGGGAATGTCAAAGACCTCCGCATGGTTCTATGACAGCGGCGTTATCGACAGCGGTGACAGCTTTGTTTTCGGAAATCTTTCTGTTAACACCAAGTTTGTTATAAACCACAGCGTCCTGTTTGAAGCAACAACAAAGCTTGCCGATGAGAACGAAAAGTTCTTCGACAAAGCAGTTAATTTTGATGATGTCAATGTTACCAATTCGGGAACTGTTCCGGCAAGGGTTTATATCAACATCGATGTCACAAACGGTGCAAAGGGTTATCGTTGGTTTGTATATACCGATGATATGCTTATCAACGGAAGCATAAAAGAGACAATTAAAGCAAATGTGAAGGATCTTACAAAATCAGGGCTTGATGAATACAACAGTTCAAAGTATGTTCTTCTTGCTCCCGGTGAGTCGAAGGTCGTTAGAATTGCAAGCTGGGTTGAGTATGATGATGTAAGTGCAGAGCTTATGAAAGGCGAGTCGCTTACCATCGCAACAAGAATTTATATGACCGCCACACAGAATACGGACGGAATAATTGATTAAAGGAATCGAGGTGACGGATATGTCAAAAAAGATAAGCAAAAAAGCAATAGTTATCATTGTTGCGGTTATCGCAATAATTGCCGTAGTAGGCAGTTCTTTGGCGTGGTTCGTTACCCAAACATCCAAATCCCAGAGTTTCATTCTTTCGGGAATTAAAACTTCGGCGAATGTCTATTTCGCAAACGGCAAAAACAATGTGGACGCTGAAAAATTTAAGGATGAGAATGGACTTTACACGTTGAGCCTTAACAAAGACGATGAAAATTATATCGGAAAGCTCAAGGTTATTATCAATCGCAGCGGAGCAACCTGTTGCCTTAGAGTTAAGACGGTGTTTGAGTGGCAGCTTGCCGATGGTTCTGTTACTCAGTTCACGACAAATGTTCCATATGTTTTTACCAACGATTGGTATGATAATCGCAGTGTCGATTACTGTGTTTATTATATGGGCGGTGACCGCTCGGGTAAAGCAAGAGTTGATACCCTTTTCCTTATAAACAGCTTTGATGAGAGCAAGTTTGACCTTTCGGGCGTTGAGGAAGGCACATCGGTCAAAGCCTTGATTGAAATTGATGCAGTTCAGACAAACCGTTATCCGCAGCTTTGGAATATTGAAAAATTACCGTGGGAATAATGGAAGTTGATATCTATGCCGAATAAGAAAAATGTGCCTGTGGCAGGTAAAACTGTCGCAGGCAAAAACAATTATAACAAGAAAAAAGAAGCACAGAAGAAAAAAGCGGAGGCAGAGAAAAACGCCCGGCGAGTGCTTGAAGAAAAAGAAAAAAAGCAGAAGCAGCGTGAAAAACGCAGCGAAGAGATTCGTAAGCAGCGACAAAAAGCTTCGGCTAAGAAAACCAAGGTAGCCGAGAAGGTGTCAAAAAGAGAAAAGAAAAAGGTTTTGCGTAAACGCCGAAAGGCTCGTTTTATAAAAAAGTTCCGATACTATACGAGCAAAAAGTTTCTTTCTTCGCTGAACTATTTTCGTATTTTTACTTGCATTGTTTTGCCGATCGCCGTGATTGTTACCGCGAGCATATGTGTATCTCGGTCGGTTTGGGTAAATGTTCCCTCAGAGATAAGAGCAACGGAATTTAACGGAAGAGTGGAGAGCGAAACGGTTGCTGAGGACAGCGTTTTTAATGCACAGCAACAGCAGGTTTTTGTTGATGCTCTCAATGCAAGAGGAAGTAATAAATTCAGCTTCTACTTTAATTCGGTTGTTAATGTCGGAGATGATTTTTCAACGAACGACCTTTGTTTTGGCAACCCCAAGACCAATGACTGCGTGCTTATTGCAACAGTGTATGATAAGGATGACGCGGTTCTTTATCGTTCGCTCGGACTTGAGCCGGGTAGGGAGATAAACCACGTTAAGCTATTTGACGAGCTGAGCTATGGAATACACGATGTCAAGGTTGCGGTTAATGCCTATGACCGAAAGACAAACAAAAAAATCGGCACTAAATATGCTAAAATAAAGATTGCGGTCGGTGTGGAGTACAATGGCGAAAAATAAATCAAAAAAATCAATATTGATGGCTGTTTTTGCCGTGATAGCGTTTGTGTTGTGTGTGGTTGCTTTGACCGGCAGTGCGCCTCGCATAAGGCTTTCTCTTGCGGGCGGCGGAAAGGTCAGCAACGGGATTCTGGCCGGAGTTGAAGCGGATGCACACATAACAAGCGTTCCGGAGGGCGAGATACGCTATTTGATAAACAAACGTATTATGTTTGAAAACAGCTATTCGCTTGGCAATGTGATGCTGGAGAATCCCGAAAGCTGTCAGTATGATATTAAATTTGTTATCTATAAGGATGACGGCGAGATGATATACACTTCGCCGATGATTAAACCCGGACAGTGCCTTGAAAAAGATAAGCTTTCGACTGTGGTTAAGGCGGGCGAATATAATTGCTCATACTCGGCGCAGGCGTATCAAAACGGCGATTTGAAAGGTGAAGTTACCGGAGTTGTGACTGTAACGGTCGGATAAAATGAATATTTTCAAGACTGTCGTATTCCGGCAGTCTTATTTTATGTAAAAAACACCTCGGAGATTTGAATAAAACATCTCCGAGGTGTAGCTGTTATTGTTTAGGTTTATTTGTTATCAATCTTATAAATTGCATAAGCAAGGAACTGACCG
The DNA here is from genome assembly GCA_000434915.1 of Ruminococcus sp. CAG:563. GTDB lineage: Bacteria > Bacillota > Clostridia > Oscillospirales > Acutalibacteraceae > CAG-488. The sequence goes on along the minus strand of FR882086.1, from coordinate 38,287 downwards.
TTTACAAAGTCGCAACCGTTTGTGATGATGCAATCCTTATAGGCCTGAACGTAAATACCCTCTGACATTGTGCCGGGATTTGATTTTTTCGTCGGATGAGTGAAGCTTGTGGTTCTCGGTGCTCCTGCACTGGAAACATGAACCATTGTTGCAGTTGTGCCGTCATAGTCCGAGATATTGAGGTCGGGGTTGTAGCATTCCATATGATATGCCCAATGAGAATGGCCGTTGAAGAATACAACGTTATGATACTTCTCAAGAAGCTTTCTAAAACGTCTTTCGTCCTTGTTGCCTTTAAAGTAGGGGATCGTATAGAAGAAACCCCAATCGTTGTATATGTTGCCCTCGCCGAGGAACGGGTTGCCTTTGGGAGCATTGAGGAAGGTGTGGAAATAGAGGTAAACTCTCTTGTCCTTGTATTTTTCAAGCATTGCCTCAAGCCAATCCTGCTGTTCGTCAGTTACGATCTGAACAAACGGAACATAAGCGTCTTTAACCTGGCTAAAGAAAATGAATACATCGCCATTAGTTTCTTCGCCTGAATAAACGAAATCATATCCGTTATCGGCTACATCCAGAACACCGTCCGGCTTGTTGTCGGAAAATACGCCGACATTAACGTTTGCTTTCCATGAATCGTAGTTAAACTTATCTCTGCAGTCATGGTTACCCTTACAGGCAAAGATGTTGAAATCGTGCTGATCATTGTACTTATGGAAAGATTCATACGAGGAAGTTTCGCCCTCATATGAAAGATCTCCGGAAACGCCTACGATTGAAACACCCATATCGTCGAGGAAGTTAAGTGCCTGAGGATAGGAGGTGTCTGACCAGTCGTTGCCTTCGTCGTCAAAGTATCTTCCAAAGTGAACGTCGCTAAGCGAGCCGAAGCTGTAGGTCATATCGCCATAATCGGGAATGTTTTCTTCAGGGATTTTGTCCGTATCGAGGAGCTGATCCTGATAATAGAGAAGTATGGTTTCCGCACCGTCGGGAATTGCAAGGAAAGAATTTGTCTCGTGCTCGCCTTTACCTTTCTTTACGTCAACCTGAGCGAACCAGCTGTAAGGAACAGTTTTGCCGCTTGGGGAGCTTGTGGTAAGCTTGTTGCCCTGTGCGTCGCCCCAGTAAAGCTCATAGGTTGCGTCAAAGTTTGCCGTAACCATTGCCGTACCTTCGGCAGAACCGGCCTCTTCTCTTGTAAAAATAAAGTTTGCATTTGCCTTAACTCCGTCTGACGGAAACGGAACGGGAGCAATTATTCCGGCAGAAATGAGGGCCGAAAGAATGAGCGCAATAAGCTTTTGCATGAAATTGACTATCATATTTTTCCTCCGAATTTTAAAAATTTGTGTATCCGCTGATACCAAAAATATTATACCATTTTTAAACAACGGAAATCAATACTTTCTTGACATTTGTGTTATAATTGTATACAGAAAAAAGAATGGAGGTATATTTATGAAAGATTTTTACAGTATTGTTAAGGCACGAAGAAGCATCAGAGGATACAATAGTGACGAAATTCCTGCCGATAAGCTTGCGAGAATTCTTGAGGCCGGCACATATGCACCGACAGGCCGTGGGAAGCAGTCGCCGCAGATTATCGCAATAAAGGATAAGGCAACAAGAGATAAAATTTCAGCACTCAATGCAGCAATCATGGGTACGGACAGCGACCCGTATTACGGCGCACCGGTGATTGTTCTTGTGCTTGCGGACGGAAATGCCAATACCTTTGTTGAGGACGGAAGCTGCGTGCTCGAAAATCTCATGCTTGCCGCCGAGGCTGAGGGTCTTGGTTCTGTTTGGGTTCATCGTGAACGTGAAATCTTTGATAGCGAAGAGGGAAAAGCTTTGCTTCGTGAATGGGGCTTGCCGGAAACACTTCGGGGCGTAGGCTCGATTGCTCTTGGATATCCCGCTGTTGAGCCGAGAGAAGCCGCACCGAGAAAGGCAGACTATATAAAGATTATCTAAGATAAAACGATTACAATTTGTAACTTTTTGTAACTTTTTCAAATTTGTCAAATATGACGTCTAATGAGCAAATTAGAATATAGTTTTATAGCATTATATACAATAAATTAGCTGATTTTGACTGCAACAGGCCATAAATATGGACTTGAAATCACATTTTTGGGCGTTCAAAATTTGACTTTTGTAACTTTTTGTGTTATACTCCTGTCCGTTGTGCAAAAACTACCGACAGGAGTTATTTTATGAAGACAATAATTAAAAAAATAATGCCGGTTCTTTTGGCAATAGTTACTATCCTTACAATCGCCTCATTTAACACGGCGAGTGCAAAGGGATATAATTGTACGAATGCGAAGCTCCAGCAGCTTATCAATGAGTGGGATGGCGTTTATTGGACAGGTTCGTTCAGAACGGCAACTACATGCAAGGGCTTTGCCGATATGATGTTCAATGAGCTTTACGGCAACGGCGGCGTAGGTGCTTACAATTCGGGTGCTTACAGCTATTATGTTCCGACTCCTCGAAAGGCAACTGAGCTTGCAAGACTCAGCTCAGCGGGCTACCGGGATTTTTATAACATCATGCATAAAGCCGCTTCGGGCGACTATATTCAGTGGGCAACCGCATATTCGCAGCATTCGTCAATTTTCATTTCGTGCGATGAAAACGGCTTCTACGTTTTTGACAGTAACTATGTTGAGCCGTATCTCTGCACCGTGCATTACATCACCTATCAATATATTACTGATGTAACCTATGGTGTTTCTCTTTACAGGTCGACCTCAAGTGCCGCCGCTGTGAAGAAAAAAGCGAAAAAAACTGTTGCAAAGAAGGCAAAACCAAAGGTTATTCCATATGAATTTGCGGAAAAGAATGTCGCTCTTTCATATATGGAGACCTACACACCGACCGTTAACGGCGGAAAGAAAATAGCAAGCTGGACTTCCTCCGATGATCATGTTGCCGTTGTAAGCAGCGACGGCCTTATTGAGGGCGTTTCCGGCGGTACGGCAGTAATCACTGCAATTAACACAGAGGGCAAGTCAACACAGATGACGGTAACTGTCGAGGATACCTCGGTCAAAAGAATTATCGGTGTGTTGCTTGAGGGCTTCAAATCAATGGATATGAGCGACCTCATTGCCTAAGTTGAATAATAAAGAAAGCGTGACCGATTGGCCACGCTTTTTTAATTTTTCTTCAAAAAATTCACTCCGAATATTCTGTGAATCGGTTTTGTGATTTTTGATTTCATACGCTGCGTCTGTGACATCCAGCTTCCCGAATACCAGTGAATAGAAAATGTGTTTTCCGTTTTGCTCATGATTCCCGTGTTGCTGCCGTAAGGATTCATGTAGTCGCTCGGGAGAATCAGTGCACCTGCAACGGTCTGCATTTTTCCGTCAAGCTTCAATCCATGGCGAAGCAGGGCGTCCGTATTGAGCCGGGGACAGGTAACCGTGCCTCTCTTTCCGTCAAGGTAAGGCTCATATTCTTTAACCATTGCGGTAATGGCTTCCCCATGAGCAACAGACCCGAAGCCGAGTCCCGTTGCGACGTAATCGGGGTTTTCCAGACCGAAAAATGCGTCATTGTCAAGAAGAAAATCAATATTTTTAATAAGCTCAACATCGGTGTCGAAATATATTCCGCCGTTTTTTTCAATTATTTCAAGTCGGGCAAAATCGCTGAGAAAGGCATATTTCTTTTCTTCGGCGCACATCTTGGTATAGCCCGTTGAATTAACGTCGTAGTTACTCTCATTCCATTCGATAATTTCATAATCCGGGCAGAATTTTTTCCAGCTTGCTATGCATTTTTTAACGGATTTCGGCTTTTCACCGCCGCCGAACCAGCAATAGTGAATCTTTTTGGGAATCATTCGGTCACCTCCGTAAAAAGTATTATAGCATAAACAATCAAATTAGGCAAATTTAGCTTAAAAGACAAATCAAAATAAAAAGTCCCGCTCCGAAGAACAGGACTTTACTCTGGTGAGGATGAATGGATTTGAACCATCGACCCCTTGCATGTCAAGCAAGTACTCTAACCAACTGAGCTACACCCTCAAAGCAGAGATATTCTATCATACTTTTTTCCCTTTGTAAAGGGTTTTATAAAAACTTATGGAATCATTTTCTCTTTTTCCTTGAAATATAGTCGGTTATAGGTTATACTTTAATCTAAGGGAATATGAAAGGAGACATAATGTATTACATTATAATGGACCTTGAGTGGAACAATGCTTTTGTTCACCGAACAAAGAGCTTCATGAACGAGATTATCGAGGTCGGTGCAGTTATGCTTAACGAGGAGCTTGAAGAAATCAGCGAATTTTCCTGCTTCGTCAAATCGAGAATAGGCAAAAAAATACGCAGTAATATTAAAAAGTTGACTCATATCACAAACGACGATATGCGAAGCGGTGAGCCGTTTGAAGCGGTGATGAAAAAGTTCGAGGACTGGATAGGAAACAGGGAGAACGTTATTCTGACATGGGGCAATAGTGATATCCGGGTTATTATTGAAAATTTTCGTCTTCTTACGGGTCGAGAGACTGTTCCTTTTTTGTCAAACTACACGGATGTTCAGCGATATTTTCAGATTAAAAGGAATATCCCGGTTGATAAGCAGCTTGGTCTTTTTAATGCGGCCGAGGACGTTGGAATGGATCCAAACAGCTTTTCTCACCACAGAGCGTTGGATGACAGCTTGCTGACCGCCGAATGTTTCAGACGTGTCCGTGACGATGATTTTGAAAGATACATTCAGCCGTGCGATAATACGTTTTATGAAAGGCTTTTCTTCAAGCCTCATGCGATCAGCAATATCAACAGCCCTCTTGTTGATAAAAGCTTGCTCAACTATACCTGTGAGGAATGCGGTGTTAAGGGTAAAATCATAAAGAATTGGCGTTATTCCAATCAGTATTTCCGAGCAACATACGTTTGCCCTCAATGCGGCAAGCAGGTTCGTGTTGCCGTTCGTTTTAAAAAATATTTTGATTGTCTCGATACAAGAAAAACGGTTACTCTTATCAAAGATGATGAACCGCCGATGCTTATACAAAATGGCCTTGAATGATTTATTCAAGGTCTGTTTTTTTGTATAAACCGTAAAATGTGAACAAATTATAAATAAGTGATTGACAAATCATACTTTCTGGTATAAAATAAATCGAACTCTTTAAGAGCGGTACAGTGATGCCGACAAGATTTTACATGAAGCAGAGCAGGGTCTGCATATATACTTATGTAATTTTGTGTCTTGTCGCACTGTGCGACAGGGCATTTTCTTTTTTTCGGAGGCTCGCATGAACAAAAAAATCATGGATGAAGCGGCTCTCGGAAGAGCTGTAATGAGAATCTCACACGAAATAATCGAGAAAAACAAGGGAACCGAGAATATTGTGCTTGTCGGAATCAAGCGCAGGGGAATCTACCTCGGACAGATGATTCATGACAACATCATGAAGATTGAGGGCGTTGACGTCCCGTTCCAAACCTTGGATATACATTTTTATCGTGATGACTTGACTAAGGAGAGTGATGCTCCGGTCTATAATGCCGAAAACAATCAGTTTGAAGTCACGGATAAAAAGATTGTCCTGGTTGACGACGTTATATACACGGGCAGAACGGTCAGAGCGGCAATCGAAGCGATCTTCACAATGGGCAGACCGTCGCAGATACAGCTTGCCGTGCTTATCGACAGAGGCCATCGTGAGCTGCCGTTTAAGGCGGACTATATCGGCAAGAGCATACCAACCTCAAGGAATGAGACGGTATCGGTCAAGGTTGAGTGTATCGACGGAGAAACAGGCGTGGATTTGCTCACGGATTAAGGATTTAAACACGAACGTGTTTGAAATAAAGGAAAAAAACGGAGGTATATCAAATGCAACTTATTTACAATGTCAAAGACAAACCGAAATTCGGTCAGCTTATCGTTTTCGGTTTCCAGCAGGTTCTTGCCATTCTTGCGGCAACAATCGCAGTTCCGACAATCATCGGTAACGGAATGTCGCAGTCGGCAGCTCTTTTCGGAGCGGGCGTCGGCACAATCGTTTATCTTCTCTTCACAAAGTTTAAAAGCCCTGTTTTCCTCGGCTCATCATTCGCTTTCATCGGTTCGATGCTTGCAGCCTTTGCAGGAGCGATTTCCGAGTCAGCCGGACACTTTGGTCTCATCATCGGTGCTCTTTTCGCAGGACTTGTTTATGTTGTTATTGCAATCGCTGTAAAGGTTGCAGGTGTTAAATGGATCAACAAGCTTATGCCTGCCGTTGTTATCGGACCGACGGTTTCAATCATCGGATTGTCGCTCGCAGGCAACGCAGTCGGCGATCTCACACTCGGTAAGGTTATGACCGAGGTTACAACTCAGACAGTTGAAAACGGCAAAATCGTTGATGTTGTTTCGTCCGTATCAACCGCAAGTCCGTATGTTGCACTTATCTGCGGACTCATAACTCTCTTTACTGTTGTTATCTGCTCGGTTTACGGCAAGAAGATGACAAAGCTCATTCCGTTCATTATCGGTATCCTTGCAGGCTATGTTGCCGCTGCAATCTTCACCGTAATCGGTATCAAGACAGACAACACAGCACTTCAGGTTATCGACTTCACGGTTTTCCACGACCTTAAGTTGTTCTCCGTTCCCGATTTCACATTCCTTGAGGCTGCAAAGGGCGCTAAGGAAATCGACGCTCAGTATCTCGCAACTGTTGCAGTTGCTTATGTTCCCGTTGCATTCGTTGTATTCGCAGAGCATATCGCAGACCACAAGAACCTTTCTTCAATCATTGAGCAGGATCTCCTTGAGGAGCCGGGTCTTCACAGAACGCTTCTCGGTGACGGTGTCGGTTCAATGTTCGGCGCAATCTTCGGCGGCTGCCCGAACACAACATACGGCGAGTCGGTCGGCTGCGTAGCAATCACCGGTAACGCTTCTGTTGTAACGATTCTCGCCACAGCAATCATGTGCATGATCATCTCCTTCTTCGGACCGTTCGTAACCTTCCTTGCAAGTATTCCGAACTGCGTAATGGGCGGTGTTTGCATCACTCTCTACGGCTTCATCGCAGTCAGCGGACTTAAGATGATCCAGAAGGTTGACCTTGACGACAACAAGAACCTCTTTGTTGTAGCGGTTATCCTTATCTGCGGCATCGGCGGACTTACCGTAAACTTCGGCAAGGTAACGCTCACTTCTATCGCTTGCGCACTTATCCTCGGTATCATCACAAACGTAATCCTTTCAAAGAAAGGTAAGAAGGCATAAGCCAAGCAAAGACAAAAGATATAAAATCACTCCCACTCGTTCAGTGAACGGGTGGGAGTTTTTATGTTTAAGATCGTTGTTACAAGAATATGCTCGCCATATTATAAAATTAATGCATAAAAAAATACACACTATATAAATTTTTTTGTGGTACTTGACAGGAATGTTAAAATAATATATAATTAAACCATAAAGTGGCAAAG
>FR882086.1:26614-30789 GCA_000434915.1 Ruminococcus sp. CAG:563 | reverse complement strand
GGGGGATGATAGAAATGGTTTATTAATTTTTTTGGAAAACATATTCAAAATAGGAGGGAAACATATGAAGAAAAAAATAATTGCAATAATTGTTTGTGTCTGTTTGTTTATTGGAACAGGGCTGACAACTGCGTTTGCAAAATATGGAAAATTAGTAGAAATATCTGTTCCTAGCGGTACCGGGTATAGAACGCATAAGACACTTTGTGGCACAAAAACTACATATAATGACAACTGGTTTCTTTATGTGGAGAAGAAAACAATGTGGACTTACCCGTATGCAAAGTTAGTTGATGCTGATGGCAATGATAAAGGAACGGAAGTAACAATAAAAAACAACGATGTTACGTATTCCGGAATAAGCTTCCGAACCGAAAAAAATAAAAATTATTATGTTGCAGTTAAGCCAAGAGGAGCACAGTTTGGAACAGATAAAATCACTGCAAAGGTAGATCCGGGTTAATAGTTTTTGCCAACCGAATACATATTGTATTCGGTTGGTTTTAGGAGAATAAGGTATGATAAAAAATGATCTGAAAAGATATTCAAAATCATATGTCAATATAATTCTTTTTGTGGCAGTAGTTATTATAGTTGCTATTTGTTTCTTCTCAGCCGGTCAAAGTGCAGAAGGCATACAAAGGCAGCTTCAAATTGCCAAAGCTGAAGGGGCAACAAGAGATATAAGCAAATTGCAGGAAATAGTAGATGGCTTCTCGGGTATAAGCTATGCTTCTCGGCTGTTTTTTAATGGCGAGGCAGCGTCATATATTCCTCTTGCATATATTATATGTTTTTCGGTGATGTTCGGTTCACAAATGTTTACAAACTTGCATTACGGGTTTGGCAATATGATAGTTACAAGAGAAAAATACAAGAAATATGTTTTTTCTTCTTTTACCTCTCAAAGTATATATATGGCGGTTATTATTGCAATGGTTTCGGCTGTAATTACAATTGCACCGATTTTAGCTAAGCCCCCGATTAGCGGGATTCCGGTTCAGGGAACTCTTGGAGTAGAAATTCAAAGTTTGGCACAGTTTATCGGAATGGTTTGCGCTCAGGTTGCCATAATAATTCTTTATGTTGTTCCGTTGGTAAACTTGACAACTGTAACACCGCTTTTTGTCTCAAATAAATATTTGAATATGTCATTGCCTCTGGCCTTTTTTATGATTACATATGTTCTTCCGAATCTTTTGGAAGTCGCAGGAGAAAAAGTTCAGGAGATAGCGCAGTACGTTCATCCGGTTGTTTATTTGGGTTGTATTGCAGACTATTATGTTGTTTCAAGTGAGAATTACACCGTAAGAGATTTATTGACTAAGATGGCGGTTTTGCCGATATTTATAATATTGTGCTTGTCTATTATAACGTATTTCAATATAAAAAGATATGAGAAAGATTATATAAAATGATGCTAATGATTAAAAAGAAAAGCCTATGGCTTTATATCATATTTCTTACGGTTTGTATGGCTGCCATTTGGATTCAATATGTCAGAATACCTGAGAATTTTTTTACTCTTAATTCTGTATCAATGTCTAATTTGGTGTATGGCCAACAAAAGCTTTATTTCAATCAATCTGTTTGGATGGTGCTATTAACTTATATTTTGCGAGTTGAATATTTTGAACCTGTTTTGCGAGTAAGGTTAAAAAGCGACGTTTATTTTTCATTAGTAACCAAAGGCATTATATATAGTTTTGTTTATTCAATTTATGTATTTGCCGCACACTTGATTTTTTCGGCTATTTCCGATATTGGCTTAGATTTCAGCATGTTTTCAGGGCTTGCTAAAACGGCATTTTTCTGTTTGATGTGTTATACGGAATACTATATTGCATTTTTCCTGTTAAAAAATCACTTCCTTTCCGCTGCAATCGTTTGTCTGAAAAATTTGGCAATAATTATTATTGCATATATAATTGAATTTCATCTTGGAGCACCGACAGAATTGCAAAATAATTATTTCGGAAATCTTGTTTATATTATTATCGAAACAATTATTGCAAATGGAGTTTTATATTTTCTTGTTAAGCGAAAGGAATGTTTATGATTAAAAGGAGCTATATAGGTACCTTTTTTATAATGATGGGAATAAATTGGCTAACTGCTTTGTGGTTTTCTGCTCCCGGTTTAACAAAATTCAATATTGTAGAAATAAGTTTACTTTGCTTTAAAAATGTTGAGTACATATCAATTATAAACAGTTTGTTTTCAGCGGCTATTGTCGGATCAATTGTTGTAGTTGCAGCTTCTTGCATTGAAAACATGAACAAAATGAATGTTTTGATTTGTTCTCGATTTGGTTTTTCAAAAGAGAAAAGCATTGGATTTTGCTTTTTTCAGTTTTTGGTAAGTTCGCTTTGTTTATCAACAACAAAATCGGTTGCCGATTTGTTATATTGTCGGAAGGAACTGTTTGAAAATGTCGGATCGTTTATAAAGCTTTACTTTTTGTTCTTGACTTTTGCTTATATTGTTTTTTTGATTATTTTTTTGTTCTTGCAATATGGGTATAAGATTAAACTAACGGTCTTAATTCTTATGCTGATTTCTCTTGTGCTTCCCAAATTGTCAAAGTCTGAATATTTTATATTTCAATGTTGGGGGATCGCCGGAGAAAGATATACACAGGATTTCTTTTTGCTGATTGCCATTAAATTGGGAGTTATTATTTTGCTGTCAATAATTATTACATTAAAATTGAAAAACAAAGATATATTTACATAAGCTCATTGGAGGAGTTTTGACATGTTAAAAGCTGATAAAATTACTAAAGTTTTAAAGGGAAACGAAGTTTTGTCAAACATTAGTTACACCTTTGAAAACGGAAAAATATATCTTCTTACAGGGCATAACGGCTGTGGAAAAACTATGCTGTTGAGGGCCCTTTGTGGATTGATTACTCCGGATTCAGGAGAAATAATTTGTGACAAAAAGTGCAATTTTGGAGTAGTGATTGAAACGCCGAAATTTATGGAAAATGAAACAGGATATTTTAACCTGTGTTACTTAGCATCAATACGAAATATAATAAACAAAGATACAATAAAGGAAAATATAAAGCTCTTTGATTTGGATAATGTAAAAAATAAAAAGGTTAAAACATATTCGCTCGGAATGAAACAAAGATTAGGTTTGTGCCAAGCGGTTATGGAAGACCCCGATATTATTTTGCTTGATGAGCCGTTCAATGCTATTGATGAAGAAAACTTGAACAGAATATATGAAATTTTAAACGGATTTCGTGGGAAGAATAAGATTATAATAATTGCATCTCACGGTATTGTTGACCGTAATAAGTTGATGATTGACGAAACAATTGTCATGGATAAAGGAAAGATATTAAAAGAAAACTAAATACAAATTGTGATTAGATTAATTTAAGCAGACATTGATGTGATTTCAATGTCTGCTTTTGTTTTTCTTGAAAAAGTTTTGAAGCTATATTATAATATAATCAAACAATAGACTAAAACAAATGATGGTGACGTTATGAAAACATGTTATATTTTCTCAGCGGTTGAGATGAAAAATAATTTTCCGAAGCCGGATAAGGACGATTTGATAATTGCGGCGGATGCAGGATATCTGAACGTTCAAAAAGCAGGCTTGCGACCCGATGTTATAATCGGTGATTTTGATTCCTCGGAGAAGCCGAGCACTGATACGCCGATTGAAACCTTTCCGATTCTAAAGGACGATACGGACACCATGCTGGCGATAAAATACGGCTTCAACAGCGGCTACAAACGCTTTGCGATTTACGGCGGTCTCGGCGGCGAGCGAACGGATCATACGATTGCAAATATTCAGTCGTTGGCGTATATTGTTGACCACGGCGGAGAGGGCTTCCTTGTCGGCGAGAACGAAAGCTTTACACTTATTAAAAATTCTTCCATTACGCTTCACTCGGAAAAGGGGAAAACGCTTTCTGTTTTCGCCTACGGCGGAATAGCCGAGGGAATATCAATCAAAGGTGCTGTTTATGAAACGGATAATCTTACACTCACGCCGTTTTTTCCGCTTGGCGTGAGCAATAAATTTAAAGAAAATACCGCCACGGTCGGTGTAAAAAACGGCTGCGTTTTAATCAAATGGTGAATAGAATAAACACAAAACCTCCCTGCAAATTTGCAAGGAGGTTATTATTTCGTCTGTCGGCAGGA
>FR882086.1:0-26585 GCA_000434915.1 Ruminococcus sp. CAG:563 | reverse complement strand
AGGAATGCCGAAATTATTGAAAGAATTTTAATAAGCGATAAATCAAGCGTGCTATGAATCCTTATAGCTCAGCAAAAATTTTTGTTCCTTTTTTCTTGAGCCAGGAATCAAGTGCCAAACAGAGCAGACCGGTGAAGGCCGCCGCTCCGATAAGATAAAGCTCACCTGAAATTCTTCCGCTAAGCGGGAAGTAGATTGCAAAAATGATGATTGAATAAATCCAACCGCCGAACATGGAAACAAAGACGCTCATGCTCTGCTTAATCGGGGTGATTTCATTTGTCCACTTAAGATTTGGATATTTGAGATTGAGCACCAAACCGAGCATTGAGAAAAAGAGGATGAAAACCAACGGCATTGCAATTATCGTTATCGCACCGAGAATCGTCGGCTTAAGAGCAATGATTGCACATATGCTGCAAATGATTGCCGGTATGCCGGTGAGCAAAAGATGCATGCTTCTCTTGGCCCTAATAGCCTGCCATGAGGTTATCGGCAGGGACTGTGCAAGCCAAATATTTTTACCCTCGAGTGAAATCGAAGGGGCGGACATATCGTTCATTGAAGCAATCAAACAGATAAGTGCCGCAGCGGCAACACAGATATAGTTTTCGCTGCCGAGCATCCATGCTATGTTGTCGGCAAGCCATTCACCTTTTATCAGGACGAAAATGCCTGCACCGATAAGAATAAGAATACCGAGTCCGCAGTTAAGAATGTAATTGGGGCTGGAGAAAAATCTTTGAAGCTCCTTGCCGAGTAACGCAGCATCAATACTCTTGGCTTTAACTCTTTTTTCAATGTATTTTTTCTTTGAAACATTTTGCGAAGATGTTGCGATTTTTATAAAGCTGTGCGCGATAATGTAATATGTTAGAGCACACAAAGCGCCGATAATAACAAGTACAATCAGCGCTGAAAGCATGTCGCCGGAACCAACCTTTCCGAATACATAAAGAGGATAGGCAGAGCCTTTAATTTTTGTTCCGTATGCATCGGCGTTTGCAATAATTCTACGAATAATCTCGTTTGCTTTGAAGTAGAACACATAATAAATTGCAAGGAAAGCAAGAGAAACAATAACCGTGATGAGGCTCTTGTTTTTGAGCTTACTGTTAATCTTGGCAACGACCCAGCCGAGTGAGCAGGCAAGAACCATTACAATCAGCGAAATAATTATCACAAGCAGAATCGAACCGATTAGCGCCTTTACTGTAAAAGAATGTGCAAGATAAACAACGACAGCCGGAATAATAACAAGGGCCGAATAGAGCGTGCCCATGATATAAACACCAAGAAGCCGAGAAGCCATTATGTAGCCGACAGGGATTGGCATTGAAAGCAGCATATCGTTGTCCTTGGCGAGATAAAGGCCGGAATATGTGTTGAATATGCTGCCGAAAGCACCCATTGCAACGGCGATGATTCCCATGAAGCAGAAGAACATCCAGTCATAGCCTTTGTCAACAACCGGAAGCAGGCTGCTTGCAAAAAATGAAAACAGTGCACCGAAAACAACGCAGATGAAAACAAAATATCCGACTATCATCATTGCGCTTGAAGCTTTGGAACGTCCTTTGTTTTTCTTTCGGTCAACAAAGAAGTTTTGAAACATTTCAAGCAGCTGTTTTTTCAGAAGTTGTTTCAGCATCATTCTTCCTCCAGTTCAAGGAATACTTCTTCAAGGCTGTCGTCTCCCTTGACCTCTTCCATTGTGCCCGAGCGAATAAGCTTGCCCTCTTTGATAATTGCAATTTTATCGCAGAGCTTTTCCGCCACTTCAAGAACATGAGTGGAGAAAAAGATTGCACCGCCGTTATCACAAACCTCACGCATCATTCCTTTGAGAATGTGTGCGGCTTTTGGGTCGAGTCCGACAAAAGGTTCATCCATTATAATGAGCTTCGGGTTGTGAATCCATGCGGAAATGATTGCAAGCTTCTGTTTCATTCCGTGTGAATATGTTGCAATCGGCTGAGCCAGGTCAGCGGTCAGATCAAACATCTCAGCATATTTTCGGATTTTTTCCTGTCTGTCGGTTGAAGAAACGCCAAAGATATCAGCAACGAAATTAAGAAATTTAATTCCTGTCATGAATTCATAAATATCCGGATTGTCGGGTATATATGCAATTTCCCTTTTGCACTTGATCGGGTCGGCCTTTACCGACGTTCCGTTGATGAAAATTTCGCCATCATCAAATTGAAGTATTCCGACAACGGATTTCAGGGTGGTTGTTTTACCTGCACCGTTGTGGCCGATAAAGCCGTATATTTCGCCGGGTGCAATGTGCAGCGACAAATCGTCAACCGCTTTGTAATCGTCGTAGATTTTTGTAAGATGTTCAATTCTTAGCATGAAATTTCCTCTTTTCATTCTCTGTTATTTTGAGTATATATTACAAAGATTTGTTTGTCAATAAAAGAAAAAATTAAAACAGATTTATTACACTTTCTTAAACTTTCCTTCACGGCAGCAGAAGCTTTTAAGGCCTGTGTGTTTTATTCCGAGCAGGGAATCCATTTCATCGGCTGCGTTTTTGCAGTCTGTTTTGTTGTGATGAACGAGTATGTAATCCGCTTCTTTGATTTGGCCGCTTGCCTGTTTGCAGAAGGAACGCATCGGAGCCGAGAGATTAAACACCCAAATCGGCGAACAAATTGTAACATGCTCATAATGGGAAAGGTCAATTTCAATCGGTTCAATCGGCATTTCCCAACGGTGCATTCCGTATCGGCCGCACCACCAGAAGCCCTTTGTGCCCTCGGTTAATTCCGTTGATTTGACTTCATAAAGCTCTGCCCCCGTTCGGTCGGCTTCTTCAAAGGCTTTCAGCTTTACATAACCCATGCGTGAAAAATATACAACCAATCGCTTGGAATTTGTACCGATATTTGAGTAGCAATTTTCATTAACAAAGAAATCTTCCTGTCTGTAGAAAACCGATGCTGCATAGCCTGTCACAGCTTGCAAAAATCCAAAAATAAAATAGATGGTCGACATAAAGTTAAGCGGAAACATATAAAACTGTATACATATCCAAAGCATTAGCGTTATGCCGAAAATTCCGCCGCAGTAGATGCCGGCCTTTTTGTTTCTGAAAAGCAAAACCGACGCCGTAAGATTCGTAATTCCGTTGACAATGAGCAAAGCAATTCCCGAAAACAGAAAATCACGAAAGACGTATTCGGCAAAGGGCAGCTTTTGAAAATAGGGAAGCATCGCATCCATTCCCATTGTTTTTCCGGAAGGATCTGCAATCATCATAACAGCCCCGCCGACTGCGCCTATCCCGATGAACAGCGTCCAGAAAATCAAAAAATTTTTTGCAATTTTGTATCTTGATTTCATAAAGCTCACTTCTTTTTCTTTGGCTTTGGGAGAGGAACAATTTCGCCGAGAAGCGGAATTACCTTTTCTAAAAGCTCATCATTTTCAATGTCAAGAATATAGCTTTCCTTTGCTCCGTCATAGGGAAATCCGCAAGGTGCGGCACTCATAATTTCGGAAAGCTCCGGGAGCTTTTTGACAAAAACCGTATTGTCGCAAACCGTAAGGATCGGCCTGTCATTGAGATAAACCATATATTCGCCGAACATTTTTCTTGTGCGAATCAAGCCGAATTTATCGACTTTTTCTTTTACAAATTCGATGTAATCAACAGAAGTTGCCATTGTTATTCCTCACTTTAGAACCGATTGTATATAATTTATATGCTCAAATGCCTTGATATTCGAACCCGAGGGGTCAATAATATCGAATTGTATATCGTGCGGCATAAGCATTTCATAAATCAAGAAGCCATTGTCTGAAAGAATTTTTTCTATGCTCATGTAATCAAAGCATGAGTGCATTTCCTCTCCGCCGGCTTTTGCCATCGCAAGCATATTTTTAACTCTCTTTTCATCGGCGACAAAAAGATCGGCGTCGGCATAGTCAAAGAGAAGTGTGCTCCCCTCCGAGCCGAGTTCCGTAAGCTCGCCAAGCAGGTTTTCAATCTCATTAAAATATAGATAGTAGCTCACGCCGAGCCACGAGAAAAAAGTTTTTTTGCTTTTGTCAAACCCGTCTTGTTTGGGTTTATACTGATTCCCTTAGAATAATTACAGTGCCGAAAGTGCATCGAGATCACCCGATTGCAGTACGGAAATATTCTGCCTGATTTTTTCATCATCCCAATCCCACCAGCGTATGCGCTCAAGCTCTGTGATTGTTTCGTCGCTGAACCTTTTGCGGATCGGCTTTGCCGGAATTCCACCGACTATCGTATACGCTTCAACATCTTTTGTTACCAAAGCTCTTGTGCCTATGATTGCACCGTCCCCGATCGTTACTCCTGCACGGATAATTGCATCATATCCGATCCAAACATCATTGCCAATAATAATATCGCCCTTGTTTTCCCATGCGTTTGAAATGGCTTTGACGTCGGGTTCAAGCCCCCATTCCTCAAAGAAAACGGGGAACGGAAAGTTGCAAAGGCTGTTCAAATCGTGGTTTGCAGAATTGAAAATAAACTTTGCACCGCAGCCGATTGAGCAGAATTTACCGATTATAAGCCTCTCAGGATTGCATTCGGGATAATGATAAAGAACGTTATTCTTCTGAAAGTCTCTGGGGTCATTTACAAAATCATCATAGTATGTGTAATCGCCGACTTCAATCGTCGGGTCCGTTATAACGTTTTTTAAATAAACCGTATCCTTTGATTGGGAACGGGGATAGATTTTCCATGTCGGAATCATAATTGTGCCTCCATTACATTGCTGATTTATTTTTTTCCGAGATAGCGGAAGGTTTTCTTTTTATAATCAAGATATTCTTTTCCAAAGGTTGTCTCCATGTATTTTTCCTCCTGAAGAATCTGGAGATGAAGCATTATTATCGGGAAAAGAGAGAATATCAGATTAACAGGGTTAAAGAACATTAGCAGTACGCCAATATACATCAGATCGAATCCGAAGAAAGCAGGGTTGCGGCTAAATTTGTATATACCGTTTGTGATAAGCTTTGTTTTGTCGCTTTCGGGAATACCGGCACGCCAGCTGTCTTTCATGCAAATGACTGAAATCAGAAAAATCAAATTGCCGAGCATACCTATGCAAAATCCTGTGAAGCGTGTGCTTGACGGCATATAATTCCAATCGAGAGCGATTGACAGAAGCTGTGCAATAACAACACTTCCCGTTGCGATTGACATAAGCTTTTCGACCGTGTGCAACTCTTTCTCTTTTCGTTTGCCTATCTGTCGTGTTTGTATTCCGCGATTTTTTTGTATGAGCATTTTTGTGAAATATATTCCGTAAAAAATTGCAAGAACAACAAGCCCCAATGAAAAAAACGGAAGTCTTTCTTCAAACGGTTTATTCATACTTTTCCCCCTGCATAGCTGCATTTTTATAGCTGATAATTATATGGCACGGTGCGAAGATTAAAGATAAAACAATGAGCGGAAAATTAAGCGAAAGAATTCCGCTCTCGATGAATAATATTGACGGCAAAATCGAAAGAACAAGAGATTTTCTTATGCTACTTTCTTTCCTGAAAACAATCCAGCCCAGACAATACAAAACTACCAAGATTGCACCTGTTATTATGTATATTGTTTTTGCGTTGTTTATTTTAAAGCCGAGATTGAGAAACGGCGGCGTAAAGAACATAAATAAGAAGCTGCCAAATCTTCCGATTTGTTCAAGCACCTCTACAAGCTTATTATCGTAATAATTTTGAAAGCCATCCTTATTTGTGTAAGCAAAAATTATGTTTGGAATCAAAATTATAACAACCAAGATTAAACCGATAAAATTAAACCATGACATTTTTATCACCTTAATGTATCAAGAATTCTTTCAAACTTTTTCTCGGACTGTATCTCATGAGTGATGAATTTTCCGTTGTAAAAAAGTGAAAATGTTGTGAAGGGACAGGGCACTTTTTTTGCCTGCTCAAGCGTTGAAATGTGAATCGTTTCTATAGGAATTTTTTTGGCTTCGGCGATCTTTTTCAGAAGAGGAACATATTTCGCCGTGAAAGGGCATTGATTTGTATAATATAAAACCAATCCGTATTTGTTTTCGATCGGATTTACTTTAAACTGTGGTTTTGCACCGATTTTATCAAACGGTAAATACAGCAGTTCAAAGTAAGGGCCGAATCTGTCTGCAACGGTAAAACCTTTATATTCTAAATATTTTTTGTCTGAGAGAAATCCCAGTTTTTTTGCCGAGGAGAGAAGAACCAACCCTTTTTTGCCCTTTTCTTTGCTGTCTCTAATGCACTCGTCGAGCAAAAGATTTGAATATCCGTGCCCCTTTAACTGACCCGAGATCCAAAGGCAGTTTATGTACATATAGCCGTCCGCTTCTATCGGAGCCCATGCATATTCAGCCGGAATATATTCTATAAAGCATTTTCCACGAACGTTGCCTTTCAAAAAGACAAGTCCTTCATCAAAACGATTGGCAAGCCATGCTTTCTTAGATATAACCTGAATATCATTGTTGCTTGAAATTGCACAGCATATGTGTTCTTTTTCGAGGTTATCTTTTGTGACCTTTATCAGTTCCATTTAATTCTCACCTCATGGATTTATTTTCGGAAACATTTTCTTAAAATCTTCTTCGGAAATGCTGTTATCAAACATCTTTTTTGAGACATCTTCATCGAGTCCCATTATCAAATTGACGGTTTTTCTCATGTCATCTGTTGTCGAATCAACCCAGTCGGATTCCTCGTGAAGAATAACGCTGCCGACTCCATGTGAAAGAAATATCGCCATTGTGTGAGCGTTCATGGTCGGCTTTCCGCCATAAGAAATGAGAATGTTAATAATTCGCTCAATATACGGTTCAAGCACGGTCAGCGTTTGCTCTCTGATTGCCCAGCGAACCGTTTTGTGAATATGTCCGTCATATTTTGCTCTGAATTCTCTTGTGCTCAGTTTGACGTATTCAAAAAATCTAAGCAAAGCACGATATGGCCGCTGCTCGGCCTCGCTTGCAATTTTTTCAAAATCAACTTCATAAGGTGCAAAGAAATTGTTCAGCACATCTTCGAAAAGCTCATCTTTGGATTTATAGTAATAGTAAAATGCGCCGACATCGGCACCGACTTCTTTCATGATTTCACGAATACCTGTTCCGTCGAAGCCTTTTTCAAAAAACAGACGGTTTCCAACTTCAATTATTCTGTTCTTTGTGCCGCCTTCAAACATCTGCTTTCTTGCCAAAACCGAACCGCCCCTTCATTTCTGAACATTGTTGAATAATTTGCAACGCTATTATATCTCAAGAATAATCCATTGTCAACAGCAAAATAAAAAAGGTTGCCGCTCGGTGCGACAACCTTATATGTTTATTGATTATATTAAACCTTTGGATCGGCAGGAATGAGATATGCATTTTTGCCGAAGCCTACCTGCTTGAATATCTGATCCGATTTAGGGCTGTAAAGGTAAAAGCCTTTCTCGTGCTGAGGATACATGAGAATACAAAGCCTTGCAAGAAGAGGGAAAATAAGATAAGGAAGAAATTTTCCGAAAACAACGTCCCAAGTTGTGAAAGCAGAAAAGCTGCAATTAAGCAAATAGCTCCATACTCCGCTGCGTGTAATTTTGCTGCTCATTGTATCCAGCTGTTTTTGGGTAAGACTTTTTTTCAGACAAACGAAGTCGTCGGTTTTGGGGTGATTATATCTGTAGCCTTCAACGTTGTAATAAAGACCTCTGCCGCCTCTTATTGAGTATCCGTAAGTTCCTACGGATACGCCCTGACCTTTCGGTAATGTATAAAGTCCGACTTGTAAATCATGGTTGGTGAGGTTTACAAAATAAAGCCATGTGTGACCCGACATATAATGAAGCCTTGCCTTTTGACAAACATAAACCGTTGCAACATATTCGTTTTCATCTGTCGCATTTGCGTCCTCGGCGGAAACAACAAAAGCAAAGCTGCAAAACAACGTTACGATAATCATAATAACAGCCACAATTTTTTTGAAAGTTTTCATTTTACCGTCTCCTCAAAATTTATCTTTGCAAAGTATAGCACTTTATGAAGAATATGTCAATTATAAAAATACGGGTGTATGCCGTCAGCATACCACATCATAAAAAATCGGAGTGTTTTTTTATATAATGTTCCGATTTACTTTATTTTTTTGCTATGATATAATCAATTCACAACTTTAGACGGAGTGATGCTCATGGATATAAATATAAAGGAAAAGGCCGCAACTCTGCGTGACGATTTACGCCTTTACTGGAAGAAGCCGCCAATGGGACGGTATATGTCCTTTAAAGAAATAGTGTCTCTCGCCGTGGGCGGTCTCGGAATCCAATTTGTTGTTTTCTGTGCGCAGAATATGATAATCAGCATCGGTAATACGCTGATAAGCAATACCATCGGCATTGCACCGAAACCTTTGTACATAATTTATATTCTCAGCGTTATCCTCAGCTTTCCGCTGACGGCACTCAGAGGAAAAATTATTGACTCATCAAGAAGCAAAAAGGGTCGCTATCGCCCGTTTATTCTTTCGATGGGTCTGCCTACGGCGATTCTTGCAATCGGATTTGTTTATATGCCATATGAACGAATGTCGATGCTTGCAAAATGTATTACCGTTTTGCTTTACAACATCGGTTTGCAGTTCTTTTATATGTTCTATTATGATGTTGATCAAAGCATAATCAATGTTCTTTCGCCGAATACATACGAAAGAAGCGATGTAACGTCAATCAAGTCGGTTGTCAATTCACTTGCACCGACATTGGGCAACATAATTCTTCCGCTCGTCGCAAGGGCAATAACCGGCGAAAACACACTCGTAGATATCAGAATTTACAGAGCATTCTATCCGCCGATGATTGTTTTCGGATTCTTCCTCGGGCTGCTGGTTTATTTCAACACCGAAGAAAAAATCGTTCAGGCAAAAACTCATACGGTAAAAATCAAATTTACCGATGCTTTCCGTGCTGTTGTTCGCAACAAATATTTTTGGATAATTTCTCTGGCAGGCTGGATAGGATTCCTTGAGAATGCCGTTCAGAATATTATGGATTGGCTTTACAGCTATCAGGATGCATGCAGCCCTGCGGAATATTCGCTTATTGTTACGATAAGAGGCAATGCGTCTCTTTGGCCGATGCTTTTTATTCCGTTTCTTATCCGTGCACTCGGTAAAAGAAAGATTCTTGTTGTCAGCAATATCATAAATGTAATTTTTATTATACTTATGCTGCCGATAATAAGGCTCGGCGATCCGTCGCAGATTATTTGGCCGTTGATGTTCTGCTTCTTCTTTAACTATATGGCTGCATACGCCGTAACACTCTTGACGCCCGGTGTCAACGGAGATATCAGAGACTATCAGCAATATATAACGGGTGAGCGAATCGACGGTATGTTTGTCGCCGTCGGCGCAATCGGAAGCATAGTTACTCTTATTACAAACGCCGCTCTCCCCGAGCTTTATGACCGTTCGGGTCTTAATGAGGAGGTTGCAAAAAACCTCGGTTTTGACGGAAGAAATGTTTATGAGGTTCTTTCCGACCCGTGGTATTTCAAAAATATTTGCAGAGTTTTAATTATTGCTGCAACTGTGGGTGCAACGCTGAATGTTGTTCCGTATTTCTTCTATGATTTGACCGAGATTAAGCAAAAGGCGATGGTGACGGTTCTCAAAATCAGAGCTTTGTTTGAGGATTACGGTAACGGTGTTCTTTCCGATGCCGCTCTTGTTGAAGCGATTGATATTATTGAAGAAGCAAAGATTTATCACGATAAAAAAATTATTAAGCCGACAAAAGAAGAAATTAAAAAGGCGAAGAAAGCCAAAGATAAATCGGCCGTGAAAGCAGCAAAACAAAATTATAAAAATCAAAAAGAAGAAAATGAAAAAATAGAAATCGCTCAGTATGTTATCAAAGAGATAAACAAGTTTGACTCGGAAGCGGTTAAGGCTCAGCTTGAAGAAGCAAAGAAAATTTATTCCGCAGGACTTGAGGGACTTTACTCTCTTGAGATTCCGTCAATGAAAGCGGCAAGGGCTATGCCGAAAGCCACTGAGGAGGAAAAAGACATGCGTCGCAATGCGATAAACAGGGTGCGCATGATTAAGGATTCCAAAAAGGTTTTGGCAAAAAAATATGCCGACGGGATTGAAATATTTGACATCAAGATTTTTGAACAGCTCTTCGAAAAGGAAGATGAGCTCGACGCTATGATTAAAGAGGCGGTTAATGAACTGAGGGCAGCGGCGAAGGTTAAGGATAAAACAGCCGAGAAAAAGGCAAATGAAAAAATCAAGGCTCTCAGAAAAAATCGAGATGAAATTCGCAAAAAAATTAAGGCTGCAACAGATGAAAACTCGACATACACTCGTGCGGCAAAGCCGTATATTGAAGCCGAAAAGCTCTTAAAGCAAAGAGAAAATTATCTTCATTATGAGGATATAAAATCACGCTATGAGGAATCCAAGAAACGTAACGACGAAGAGATTCAACGCCGCATTGACGAGGAGGAGGAACTCAAGGCAAAGCGCAAAGAATATGCCGCAAAAGCGAAGGAACAGCGAAGAAATAAAGGAGGCAGAAATGGATAAGCTTACGGTTAAAGGCACACGAATAGTCGATTCACACGGACGTGAAAGAATTCTGACGGGTCTTAATGTGTGCGATAAAGGCAGATATATCGAGGGACAAAGACGGGTTTACGGTGAGCAATGGAACAAAGGCCTTGCCGCCGACATGAAGGCTCACGGAATGGATCTTATACGTCTCGGAATAACATGGGATGCCATCGAACCCGAGCCGGGCGAATATAACGAAGAATATCTTGAGTTTATCGGCAGTATTCTCGATGAATGCAAGGAGTCGGGAGTATATGTTTATCTTGATATGCACCAGGATCTTTTCTCGGGCGCAGAGCTTCTCTGCGGCGACGGTGCACCGAAATGGGCGACGCTGACGGGCAAATATAAATACCGGCCGACAAAAATTGTCTGGGCTGAGGGCTATTTCTGGGGCAAGGCGGTTCACAGTGCATTTGATTCTTTTTGGGACAATGCCGAGGTTAAAGGCAAGGGCGTACAGGTTTGGTTTGAAGAAATGTGGTCGCACGTTATTGAAAAATTCGGCGATCATCCGGCGGTAATCGGATTCGATTTCTTTAACGAACCGTTTCCGGGCAAGAGCGGAGGAAAGGTTTTCCGCGAAGTGATCGGGCGACTTGTCTCAACAACCGCTTTTGATAAAACGATTTCAAAGAAAAAGCTTATCGAGCTTGCAACAAAGAGTGACGATCCGGCAAGAGTGCTTGACCTTTACACAGGCAAGCACCTGAGAAAAATCACAAGTGCCGGCGATGATATTATAAAAACTTTTGACACAAAAAAGTATTTTCCGTTCATAAATAAAATGGCGAGAGCGACGAGAAAATGCGGCAACGAAAAATTTGTTTTTCTTGAAAACAGCTACTATTCCAATCTCGGAATTCCTTATTCATGCCCACGTCCGATACTTTCGGGTAAGACGGAAAACAATGTTATTTTTTCACCGCACGCTTATGATTTTATGGTGGATACCCCATCGTATAAGTACGCAAGCAATGACCGTGTCGGCTCTATTTTTGCCGAGCACAGACGCTCTCAGCAGCGGCTCGGAGTCCCCGTTATAGTCGGTGAATGGGGCGGCTTCACAGAGGGCGACGAATGGTTCCCGCACATTGAATTCTTGCTTGATCTTTTCGATTCGTACAAGTGGAGCAACACCTATTGGTGCTACTTCGGCGGCTTTACGGATACAGAGGTTTACAAAAAGGTTCTTACCCGTCCGCATCCCGTGGCTGTCACGGGCGAGATTGAAAGCTACGGCTACGACCGTGAAAACAAAGAGTTTAATCTCAGCTTTGTTCAGCTTGAGGAAACAAAAGCAAAGACGGAAATTTTTGTTCCGTCCGTGCCGAAATATGCCGCGCTTGACGGCGAAGAAATTGCAATAAAACGAAAAGGAATTTTCAGGATTTCAACCGCACCCGGTGAGCATAAAATAAAAATTATTTTCAAATAAAAAACAACTTTCCTGCAAAAAAACTTGTGGGAAAGTTGTTTCTTTATTATTTTCTCCTGTGCCTCGGGTTTCTCTTTAAGGGGATTTTAACAATCGCATTGATTATCAGCACCGCAATGCTGAAGGCGATAAAGATAATAGCATAGCTTTCGTGCCAATCATGAGCCGGCGAATCGCTGTAAAGATTTTGGTATCTTATAAATTGATTGAACTTAACCTTATGTAAGGATTGAAGCTCTTTTATTTTATCGGCATTTATATTCTGCGCTTTGAAAACTGTTTGCAGAGGAAAATCCCCGTTAAGGTTGTAATCCGTCACGCAGATATAAACCGACTTGCCGAACAAATAAACCTCGCCTGAAATATCGGCGGCTTCATCATAAAATTCAAAACAAAAATTTTTATTTCTGAAAACGGCCCAATACATCGGGAATGCTTTTTCTAATGGCAATTCAGTGTACTTTGCATTTTCCAGACATTTCAGAGCTTCCTGCTCTTCTTCGATTGAAAAGTTATTGCCTTTTTTAATAAAAGTTGAAAGTGTGGATCTGTTGTCGGAGAAAATAGATCCGAGATCTTCAAAGCTGAGTGTATTTTTGTTCCCCGAATATTTGTAACAGTCAACCGAAAAGTAATATAGGCTGTATGTAGCTGCAAAACCGATTACCAACGCCAAAACTATACTGAAAACAGGGCTTAAAAGCTTTCGTTTTTTATTCACTGTGCTTTCTCCTTACCACATGTTATCCGAGTTCTCACAAAATGCAACCATGTCCTTAATTTCAAGAACCGTACCGTCATCGAGAGTGACGGTGCCGTTCCATTTGCCGAAGACCTGGTGGCAGATGTTGCCGATAAAAATAACTCTTGATTTTGTGTAGTTGTCATAGAACGGGGTCATGGTCATCTCAAAGCGACCGTCGGACGAGGTAAATTTCCACGGCTTCATCCAATCGTTTTCGTCTTTTTCAAGATAGACTTCACCGATTTTGTGAGCCTTACCGTTGAGGAAAAGCGTATTTTCCGTAGCGGCACTCATATCGCCGAAGCCCCAGCCGATTTCAAAGCCGAAAATATCACCGTTTTCAAGCCTCGTGCTGCCGTTGCCCCAGTACCAGTTGGTGTGGTACGGCCAAACTCCACGACCCCAGTCGAGAACGCAGAATGTATCCGACGGGTCAAATTCAACCGTCATATCGCCGATTTTAACCGTTCCCGTTACGGGCATACAGTTTATTTTCTGATTGTAATAGAACTTTTTGCTGTCTCTGTCGCCGAACGGGAGAGCCATTGCAAGGTATTCGTGGTTCGGGAACATATCCATTGAAATATCGACGGTGAAAGGCTTGCCTCCCGTGCGTCCGTTGAATTTAATTGTACGCTGTGTTTCGGTCACGTTAACGTCCAGGTTGAAGCCGAACTTGTGGCGAGAAAAGGTCTGCGGTGACATAGCCGTTTCGGAAAGCCCGAACTTGCCAAAGCTAAGCAGCCTGAGCGAGACAGCGCTGTAGCTTTTGCCGGTCTGCATGTCAAAGAGGGTAACGTTTGCCGCTCCGCCGAGCGAGATATCAGCCATTGTGACCTGCATAACATAGCGGCTGTTTGAAATTTGATAGAAGTCCCATTCCTTGATGCGGGCCTTGTTGGCTTTAATAGCACTGCGGTCATATTGATAAAGCTCCGTGAAGCAATATCCGGGCTGAGTGAGACTGCCGTCCTCTTTAAGCAGGGGAGTGGGCTCTGTTATTTTTATCTGTCCAGTTTCATCGAATGCCGAGGTGTAGAAAATTGTACTCATTGCGATAATGATCGTCAGAATAAATGAAGTTAACCTGATAACTTTATTTTTCATCGGATTTCCTCCTTCAAAAGTTCTTTTCCTTGCTTGCCGGTCATGTGTTCAATGTTTATTTTAATCATGCAAAGTATGCCGAATCCGCGTTCGACCTCTGCCGGAATTCCCTCAAGGCAGTCCGTGCAGTATTTTTCTGCGAGTGACGTTACAGAAGCTCGAATTTCGGCCTCGTCTGTTAGAATTTCAGCCTTGCCGAAGGCTCCGACGCTCTTGAAAAGAGTGGTGTATTTTTCCTGAAGAATGTCGTCACGGGCAACGACGCAGAATGAAACCTTTTGCTCTTTTTTGATTGCGTCGAGCTTGTGCCCTGTTTTGGCGCAGTGAAGATAAATTTTGCCGTCCGTGTAGTAATAGTTAATCGGCACGGTATACGGATAACCGTCGTCGCCTAAAACGGCGAGCACTCCCGTTTTGCCTCGAGCAAGAATTTCTTCGCATTCTTCTTTTGAGAGCTGTTGCTTAATTCTTCTCATTTCTCTGAACAAAAAATCACCGCCTTATATTTTCTCTTTAATGCTTCCGAAAAGCTGACCGATGCTGTCTCTGAAAACAAGATCGGCGCTTGAGTCAAGGTCGGTTTTCCCTTTGTTGATAAGCACAATGTTTGAACCCCGGAAATAACGAATATACATAGCCGCAGGATAAACGGCGAGAGATGTGCCGCCAATGATGAGCAAATCGGCCGTTGAGATTTCACTGATTGCTTTTTCGACTACGTTTTCTTTGAGCGGCTCTTCGTAAAGCACTACATCGGGTCGGACAAGTCCGCCGCATTTTTCGCAGTGAGGAACCTTACCCTTGAGAGATTTCAATTTTTCGAGCGGATATGGTTTGCCGCATTCCATGCAATAGTGAACAGCCGTCGTTCCGTGCAGTTCAATTACGTTTTTGCTGCCTGCCTTTTGGTGAAGCCCGTCAATGTTTTGCGTTATGACCGAGGAAAGCTTGCCTTTTTTCTCCATTTCGGCAAGAACAATATGCGCCGTGTTCGGTTCAACATTTATTTCAAGAAAATATTTATAATAGAAATCATAAAATACATCAGGCTTTGAAACAAAGAAGCTGTGACTTAAAATCGTCTCGGGCGAAACGCCGTATTCACTAACGGTGTTGTAAAGTCCGTCCTCACTTCGATAGTCCTTAACTCCGCTTTCGGTCGAAACTCCCGCTCCGCCGAAGAAAACCGTTTTGGAAGAATTGTTTATCAGTTCGGCGAATTTTTCAAGTTTTTTATTGTTCATTCAAATCACCCCTTAATACTTCGGCAGTTATTTATATTGAAATTATAGCATAATTGTAAAAAAATATCAAATGTATTGAGATTTTTCGCTGAATGCGTTATAATAAATTGATTTATTGTACTCACAGAAGGGGGAATTATGTGAGCGGAGAAAAAATGAACAATAAATTTCACTGGGGATTTGCTCTTATCCTCGTTACAATATTTCAGGTTTTGACAGGAACCGTTGTTATTACAGCCAACGGTTTTAACAGCACGCTTTTTGCGGTCTATGCAGGCTATTTGGTGCTTGAATGGGTGTATTTTGTTGTTGCTTCTGTTTTCTGCGGACAAAATAATTTTGAGCTTGAAATAATCGGATTCCTTTTTTCGGGAATCGGATTAACAAATGTTGCCACGGTCGACAACGATTATGCAATCAAGCAGGTTGTCGCCATTGTGCTCGGATTGTTCCTGTTTATCTTCATGCTTGTCGTCATGAGACGAACCGATATTGTTATGAAGCTGCGAATGCCTGTCGCCTTTGCTGCGGTCGGCTTACTCGTTGCCAACCTTGCGCTTGCAAAATATACGAACGGTGCGTTGAACTGGATTACAATCGGCGGAATGTCGATTCAGCCGTCGGAGTTTGTTAAGCTTGCATTTATATTTGTCGGTGCTGCGTCTTTGGACAAGCTTCAAAGTGCACGCAGTCTCACAAAATATCTTATTTTTTCATTCGGATGCGTCGGTGCACTTTTCCTTATGAAGGATTTCGGTACTGCGTTGATATTTTTCTTTACATTTATAGTTATCGCATTCATGCGTTCGGGCGACGTGAGAACCATTGCTCTCGTTTGCGTTGCGGCATTGCTCGGAGCGATAATGATTATCTATTTCAAACCTCATGTTGCAGCACGATTTAAAGCGTACGGACATATCTGGGAGCTTATCAATGACGAAGGTATGCAACAGACAAGAACACTTATCTACTCGGCAAGCGGCGGACTTTTCGGACTCGGAATCGGCAAGGGCGAGTTGAGAAACGTTGTCTTCGCTTCGACCGACCTTGCGTTCGGAATGATATGTGAGGAGTGGGGAATGATCGTCGGCTTGACGATAGTTATTACATATGCTTTCGTTCTTCTCTATGCAATCAAAGTTGCGAGAAATACCCGGTCGGCTTTTTATGCGATAACGGCGTGTGCGGCGGCAGGACTTTTGCTGTTCCAGACGAGCCTGAATATTTTCGGTGTAACGGATATTCTGCCGTTTACGGGAGTTACGCTTCCGTTTATCAGCCGAGGCGGTTCGAGCGTTATTTCTTCATGGGGCATGCTTGCACTGATTAAATCGGCGGATATAAGAACTTATCCTAAGCTTTCGCAGACAATTCTGCCGGATCACCCTCTTTATCCGCCCAATATAATGATAGGCAAGAGGACCAAACGTAAGGTTTACGTTCCGCCTGTTGTTGAACAGCCGGTCAGAGTAAAAGGCTCGGCGGCAGATGTTCCGGTCGGCAGAAAGAGAACAACGACCGGCAGAGGCGATGTTCCGATAAGCAAAAAGAGGACGCCATCGGCTCAGAATTCAAAGGACATTCCGATATCACGGAAAAAATCCGGGAACGGGAGGGCTAAATAAATGAGAAATACCACAAGAAGAGCCTTTGTTCTTTATTTTGTTATAGTCGCATTTTTCTGCGGTCTTGGATTTATGATGTACAATTTTTTTGTTCACGGTTCGGAATGGACGTCAAATCTGGTAAATCAACATATTTATAAAAACGGTGAAATTTCCAGTGCAGGCACAATTTTTGACCGCAACGGAACAAAGCTTGTTTATTCCGAGGACGGCGTGAGAATTTACAATGATAACAGGACGATTCGCAAGGCAATGCTCCACGCAGTCGGCGACAATTCTTCGTTTATTGCTACGGGTGTTCAATATGTTTACAGCTCAAAGCTTTCCGGCTATGATTTTGTGAACGGAGTTTATAATCTAAAAAAATATAACAGAGGCAACGATATCAATCTTACTCTTGATGCCGATATATGCAAGACGGCTTATGAAGCGATGGACGGCAGAAAGGGAACGGTTGCGGTTTACAATTATAAAACCGGTGCAATGGTTTGCATGGTGTCAACTCCGTCATACGACCCGGAGAATAAGCCTGATGATATTGATGATAATCCTGACAAATATGAAGGAGTCTACCTCAACCGATTTGTATCGGGTTTGTATACCCCGGGCTCAATATTCAAGGTTATAACGGCTATCAGTGCGATTGAGAATATTCCGGATATTTATTCACAGACCTTTGAATGTACGGGCGAATACGCAACCGGCGACGGCAAAATTATATGCAGCGGCGTTCACGGTACGGTTGATTTTGAAGAGGCTTTGAATCATTCGTGTAACGTAGCTTTCGCACAGATTGCAATTCAGCTCGGTCAGTCAAAGCTCATGCAGACTGCGGGCGAGCTTGGTTTCAATACAAAAGAGGACATGGATCAGATAACGGTTTCGGCAAGTAAGTTTGATGTCAGCAAAACGACAAAAACCGACCTCGGCTGGGCAGGTATCGGTCAGTACACCACAATGGTAAATCCATATCATATGCTTACGATTATGGGTGCGATTGCCAATAACGGAGTGGCTACAAAACCGTATTTCGTTCAAAACATGGTGTCGCCCGACGGCAAGGTCGATGTTATCGGCAAAACCGCTGTCAATAAGACTGTAAATGTTACTCCCGAAATTGCGGCGCAGATGAAAAAGCTTCTGCGTTCAAACGTTGTGAATTATTATTCCGATTCAACTTTCCCGGGACTTCAGATGTGCGGCAAAACGGGAACAGCGGAGGTCGAGGGTGGCTCACATGCTTGGTTTGTCGGTTTCTCTCAGCGAGAGGATACACCGTATGCTGTTGTTTGCATTGTTGAAAAATCCGGTTCCGGACTCTCTGTTGCCGGCGAAGTGGTTAATGAAGTTATGCAAGAGGTTTGCGGCTGACACAATATATTGTGAGCAAAAAAAACAAAGTATACTAAAACAAAAAAATAATCAAAAAATTTTTATGAAAAAGTAAATATATTTCTAAAAAGAAACTATAAAAATCTTTTTCGTGCTATTATAATAAAAAAGCGGAGTGTTCACTTCGCAAAATAAAAAGCATGAAAATGCAAAAAAACAAAAAGGAGAGATTTTTTCATGAAAAAATTCTTAGCAATTCTTCTCTCGGTAATCATGCTCTTCACGCTTGGCGTTGCAGCATTTGCCGAGGACGGAGAAAAACCGGAGAGGGATATGCCTTATGATACCGCAAAGCAGCCGGGCAAGGTTGTATTCTCGATTGAAAATACATACATTGATGCTGCAAAAGAGTATTCTATCCCAATCACCATGAAGTCCGATTATCTTGAGAAGATTCCCGAAAATGCAGAAACATTCTATTTCGGATTCTCAGGCATCAGCTTCTCAACAAGCGAGAAGGATATTGTTGAGATTAAGAAAATCAGATTCTCTGATGAAATTGCTGCTGATGATCAGCTTGCTGTCAACCAGGTAGATCTTGAGAACGGCATGGACGGTTCAATGGCTTTCAAGATTAAGAAGGCTGATTTCAACAAGTTCTTCTCAACATCCGACGAAGGTATCGTTATCGGCTATATTGACGTTGTTACAACCGAGGATGTTCCCAAGGAGTACGGTAAGGACTTTGGCAGAATCGTATTCTTCCCGTATTTTGACCTTTACTCAGAAGATGAAGAAGGCAATCCGAACGGCTGTGTTGCCGATCCTAATGCATCGGGCTGCTCTGTAGGCTATACGGATGCAGAAGGCAACTTCACAGGTATTTTCCTTGACGAATCCGAGAATGATGAAATCATTTTTGATACAGCTTGCTTCTACCATGCACCTTATGTTCCGACATGGAAGGAAAGACTTGTAACTTGGGCTAAGGGCCAGGGCGTTATCATCTGCGGTTTCTTCATCACAGTATTCAGCATCCTTGAAGAGCTTCTTAAGAAATAATTTTAATTGAATTATTTGAAGGACGGTTTTGCCGTCCTTCTTTTTTGCTTTATTTTGAAAATTCACAAAAAATTTGCTTTATTTTGTCAATGTAATAGAGTATAATAAATATATTATTTCGAGAAATTCTTATTAACAAGGAGACAGACCGATGGTTGACCTTATAAAAAGAAATACACCGAGAATAGCGGATCAATTTGTGCTGAAAACGATTGATTCGGATAACGGATATGATTGCTATGAAATTTATTCCGAGGATAAAAAAGTTGTGCTTGCCGGCAATTCGCCGCTGAGTCAGGCCATGGCTTATTATGACTACCTCGGCAGATATCACGGCGTTGTTATAACAAGCGGAGATTATGATATTTCAACAATTTCTTCCGCACCGCTGCCCGAGGAAAAAATCAACCGCACGATAAAAAGAAAAATCAGAGCAATGACGAGCTATGAAGCTTTTTCACTCAGCGGAAATTTTCGCGGCTTTGACAGATGGGAAAAAGAAATTGATTTTATGGCAATGCACGGATTCAATCGTGCTCTTCAGCCGGTCGGTTTTGACGGTGTGCTTTTCAGGACGCTTACGGATATCGGTATGCCGGAAAATTTTTGCCTTGAATTTTCATCGGGACCGGCGTTTTTGATGAATCAGCTCACGGGTAATATTGCAGGAACGAATTCAGTCAACAGCAAGGAATATCTTGAGAGAAAAATTACCGTCGGCAAGCTTATAAGTGACCGTGAAAGAAGTCTTGGAATCGAGCCGATTTTTCCTGCGGCAATTCCGAGCGTGCCGTTCAGCCTGAGGAAAAAATACATCAAGATGGATATTTTTAAAGCTCCGATGTGGCACAATTTTCCGCCGATATTTTTTATCAGGCCGAAGAATGCGTTCTTTTCGGTGTTCAACAAAAAATTTCTGACAGTTCAGCGTGAGGCTCTCGGCGAAACTCACAGCTACATCTTTGAGGGCGTGTATGAATCCGACAAAAAGGGCTACAACTCTCATCTTGCCGACCTTGGCAAGGCACTTGAAGAAATGCTCAATGAGTTTGACAAAGACGCAGTTTGTTATCTTCACACAAGCTCAATAAATGCCGACTTTTTCAAGAGCTGTTCGGGTGACAAATATATTTTTCTTGATGATTGCGAGATGAGCAAAAATTCCGACATCCTCAGCGACAAAAAATACATTCCCGAAGTCAGCGGTAATCGTTATGGCAGGACAGGCATTTACGGAAACGTGCAAAAGCTTTGCGACAATCCGTTTGCAAATTCTGATCTTGGCGGAGCACTTGCATTTGATACGTTTGACATCAACCCCGTTTATTGTGCTGCGGCGTTAAAGGCAATAACAGCCGCCGACAGCTTTGAACGGGACGATTTCATCAGAGATTTCTGCACTAAGAGATATAAAACGGATTCTTTCTCTGATGACATTATTTCGCTTATCGATCTCTGTTCGAGCGATGAATGTACAGGTTCGATTATCTGCGCCCGTCCGTGTACCAACGTTAAGCACACTGCACCGTATGATACGATGGAACGCAGCTACGATTTCCACAAGCTTTATCCGATTGCTCAGAGGATTATTAACTCCGAGGATAAAAAAATTGATGCGATGCGTGCCGATATTCAGTCGATAGTTCGTCAATTTCTTTCGGATCTTGCGTATCCCGTTTACATCAAAGCAACGGAATTTTTCCGAGAAAAAAATGTCAGAAATTTTGAGCAGGCAAGCAACCTTTTTCTCGAAATATGCGAGGATATCGACCGCCTTTTAAGAACAAGAGAGGAAACAAATTTTTGCACAAAATATGTTGAGGCTCAAGAGCTTGGCAGCAGTCAGGAAGAAAAAGAATCCTTGCAGATTAATTTCCTTTTGCTCCACACAATTTGGGGTCCGTTCGATCATTCGATTCTTTACGATACGGTTTGGAACGAGTGGGGCGGCCTGGTAAAGGATTATTATGAAGCAAGATGGCACATGTACTACCGTTCTCTTGCGGCGTACTTTGACAATCCGAAAAAGCTCAAGGATAATTCGAAAAAACAGCCTCTTGACCGTAACGAATATAACGGTTCATATCAGGCAAAGCGCCTTGCACTTTTTGAAAACAATTTCCTCGAAAATTATATTCCGCGCAAAAACGGAATCGCCGAAGAGGACACTGTAGAAGTAGCAAAGGAATTGCTTGAAAAATATTCAGAAGTTTATACACAGTTTTAAGGAGATCGACCATGAAAAATATCCCGAAATCAATTATCGCTCATATTGATGAAGTTGCGGAGAAATTAAAAAAATATCCGAAGCTTGAAAAGCTTTATCGCAACTGCTATCCGAACACGCTTGAAACGACGGCGGAGATTCTTCCCGACGGTTCAACATTTCTTTACACGGGCGATATTCCGGCAATGTGGCTCAGGGATTCCACAGCTCAGGTCACGCACTATCTTCCGCTGACAAAGGATGACCCCGAAATCCGTTCAATCATCCGTGGACTTATCGTTCGTCAGCTGGCTTACATAAGAATCGACCCTTATGCCAATGCGTTTAACATTGAGAAGAACGGTCACGGTCACACCGACGACCTGCCGCTCAACGACCCGTGGGTTTGGGAGCGTAAATATGAAATCGATTCACTTTGCTATCCGTTCAGACTCGCATATCTTTATTATAAAGAGTCGGGTGACAGAACAATAATTGACGAGGATTTTATTAAGACGGCAAAGATCGTTGTTGACCTTTGGATAACGGAACAGCACCATTTTGAAAAGTCTCCGTATTCTTTCCGGCGATTTGGCTGCCGTTGGATTGATACTCTCCACAATGGCGGCATGGGCTATCCCGTCAATTTTACGGGCATGACATGGAGCGGATTCCGCCCGAGTGATGACAGCTGCACCTTCGGTTATCTTATTGCATCGAATATGTTCGCCGTTGTTGTGCTCAGATATATTGATGAGATTTTCACGGACATGGGAATCGACGATGCGGAGTTTCTTGCAAAAGTTCGAAATCTTCGTGAAGAAATCGAGTACGGAATCAATACATACGGCACGGTTATCCATCCGAAATACGGTAGGATTTTTGCCTGCGAAAGCGATGGCTTCGGCAATCATGTTCTCGCCGATGATGCAAATGTTCCCAGCTTGCTCAGTGCACCGTACCTCGGTTATTGCGATGTAAACGATCCTGTTTATGTCAACACAAGACGATTCATTCTCAGCGAGGATAACCCGTTTTATTACACCGGTAAAGCGGCTTCCGGAGTCGGCAGTCCGCATACGCCGCATGGCTTTATATGGCACATTGCTCTTTCAATGCAGGGCCTGACCTCAACAGATTCGGAGGAGATTAAAGGCCTTATCGAAACGCTTGTTGCAACCGACGCAGATACCGGTTATATGCATGAGGGCTTCAACGCCGATGATGCGACGGATTTCACACGTCCGTGGTTTGCGTGGTCAAATTCAATTTTTGCCGAGTTTATTGAATCGGCACTTGATAAAGGTATTATATAATAAAAAATCTCCGCTTAATGAAAATTGAGTGGAGATTTTTGTTAAAGAACAAAAACAAGCTCGATTTTTTAAAATTTCCTATTGTAATTTCACCGAAATATATGTATAATGGTACGGTAAATTGAATGCGGACGAAAAAACAATGTATTTTGTTGCGTCTGCGGTAAATCCGTGCGCATTCGGCACACGGTGGAGGAGTTAGGAACATGCTGGGTAAATATGTTCGTATTAAGGTGACTCATCCGATCCACTCTTACAGCAATGAACAGGGCTTCACTTATGAGCTGAATTACGGCGAGGTTGAGGGAGCTAAGCAGTTCAACGCCTCTGTTAAAGGTGCATTCATCATGGGCATCAACCATCCGGTGCGCAGCTTTGACGGAAGAGTTGTTGGCATCGTCAGATATGACGGCAGTAATGAAACAGATTGGGTTGTAGCACCAAAAAGTACAAGATTCATCAACATTGACATTGCAAACGGCATTGATTTTGCCGTAAAAAACAAGAAGCATACGCTTGATTGTCTTTATGAACGCTCATGCGGAGCTGTTGTTTACAGAAATATCGGCGGAATGATTCGCTTCTTGCTTATCAAGAACAGGCGAAGTGCTCACTGGGGTTTCCCGAAAGGACATGTTGAACAGGGCGAAAACGATCAGCAGACGGCTTATCGTGAGGTTCTTGAGGAGACAGGAATAAGAATAAATATTCACCCCGATTTTATAACCAAAAGCCAGTATACAATTCAGGGCAAGGTCGAGAAAAACGTTAATATTTTTCTTGCATCGACTCAGGATACGCAAACGATTATTCAAAAGGAAGAAATTGAAGATTATATTTGGCTCGGATACGAAAAAGCTCTTAATAAGCTTCGCTTTGAGAATGACAGAAACATTCTTTCCAAGGCTTATAAATATCTTCTGAATAAAAAAATTATAACGGAGTAAAAAAGATGACAGACCAATTAATTCAGTCTATTGTAACCTTTTTCCAGGATAAGATACCAAATGAACTTACGGTTTTTATCATTTCTGTGCTTCCGGTTCTTGAGCTTAGAGGCGGTCTTATTGCCGCAAAGCTTTTGGACATGGATATTGTCAGAGCATTTATTGTTTGCTATTTAGGCAATATGCTCCCTATTCCGTTTATACTTCTTTTTCTCAGGAAAATATTTGATTTGATGAGAAAATCAAAGAAGCTCGGCAAAATCGTCGGCAAACTGGAGCATAAGGCGGAAAAGCACCGCAAGACTATTGATAAATACGGTGCATGGGGTCTGCTGGTGCTTGTTGCGATTCCCTTGCCGGGAACGGGCGGCTGGACAGGTGCGCTGGTTGCCGAAATTATGGATATCAAGTTTAAAAAGGCTTTGCCGATAATTGCTCTCGGTGTGCTTATAGCAGGATTTATAGTCGGAGCTTTGTTCTACGGCTTGCTTGGAAACGTAATCTGAATTAAATAGCAATTTATGCGGACAGGGATTTGACCTGTCCGTTTTTTTGTCTCTAATAAAATATTTTTGAATTTTTCATGAAAAATATCATTTTTCACTTTACATAACCGCCGTTTTAAAGTAAAATATATACGATATATCTGATATTACAATCAGGGTAGCGGGGGTATTCAGAATGTATAAAAGAATTTTGCTTAAGCTCAGCGGTGAGGTCCTTGCCGGCGAGCAGGGTCACGGTATTGATTTTGATATGGTGACCAACGTTTGTACATACGTTAAAAAGGTTGCAGATATGGGAGTTCAGATCGGTCTTGTCGTCGGCGGCGGAAACTTCTGGCGTGGAAGAAGCAGCGGCACAATGAACCGTACCAGAGCCGATAACATGGGTATGCTTGCGACGGTCATGAATTCGCTTGCTCTTTGCGAGGCTCTCGAACAGCTTGGCGTTAAAGCAAGAGTTATGTCAGCGGTAGGTATGCAGCCGATTGCCGAGCAGTATGTTGCCCGTGACGCTGTAGCTCATCTCAATGACGGCGAGGTTGTTATTTTCGGTTGCGGTACAGGATGTCCGTTCTTCTCGACCGATACAACGGCAGCTCTCAGAGCGGCTGAGATTGAGGCAGATGTCATCTTTAAAGCAACAAATGTTGACGGCGTTTTTGATAAAGATCCGAACAAGTACAGTGATGCCGTTAAATATGATACGCTTACTCATTCAGAGGTTCTCGCAAAGGGACTCAAGGTAATGGACAGCACTGCGGCTTCACTTTGCAGGGATAATTCAATCGCAATTCTCGTTTTCAATCTTGAAGACCCCGAGAATATTATCAGAGCCGTTAAGGGCGAAAATATAGGCACACTCGTTAAAGAATAAAATATAAACAAGTTAGGAGAATTTTCATGAAAGAAGTTTACAGCAATACCAGAGAAAAAATGACAAAGACGGTTTCTGTTCTCGGCAAGGACTATGCTGCAATCAGAGCAGGCCGTGCAAACCCGGGCGTACTTGATAAGGTTCTCGTTGATTACTACGGAGTTCCGACGCCAATCAATCAGATGGCCGCAATTTCGGTTTCCGAGGCTCGTATCCTTGTGATTCAGCCGTGGGATAAGTCCACTCTTACCCCGATTTACAAGGCAATTCAGGCTTCCGATATCGGCATCAATCCGCAGAATGACGGTTCCGTTATCCGTTTGACATTCCCTCAGCTCACCGAGGACAGACGTAAGGAACTTGTTAAGGACATCAA
The DNA here is from genome assembly GCA_000434915.1 of Ruminococcus sp. CAG:563. Taxonomy (GTDB): domain Bacteria; phylum Bacillota; class Clostridia; order Oscillospirales; family Acutalibacteraceae; genus CAG-488. Next base: position 1,178 of record FR882086.1, on the reverse strand, counting down.
GAAGATGGCTGAGGATTCAAAGGTTGCAATCCGTTCAATTCGCCGTGATGCTATAGATAAAATCAAAAAGATGCAGAAGGCTTCCGAGATCACAGAGGATGACCTCAAAAACGGCGAAGAAGAGCTTCAGAAAATCACCGATGAATTCATCAAGGAGATTGACGCAGTCGCTTCAACAAAAGAAAAGGAAGTTATGTCAATATAATTGCGTACGCTTTGATTACTTTACAGGCAGGCTTTCACGGTCTGCCTGTTGTCAATAGAGGAGAATACCAAAAAATCGACCTGATGTGTCCCGCATTTTTTGCTCCTCAAAGAACTTAGCTTTAAAGAAAAGCTGTTTTATATTTCAAAATTTATCTCAAATTATTTCAAATATAAATTTAAAAATATTTAATCAAAGGACTTGATTGCTCTATGGAAGAAAGAAGAGTACCTGCCCACATCGGCATAATTATGGACGGCAACGGTCGCTGGGCAAAACAGCGTGGATTATCACGTTCCGAGGGACATAAGGCAGGAGCAAAGGTGTTCAAACAAATTTGCGACTATGCCGGAGAAATCGGAATAAAAGTCATTACGTTTTATGCATTCTCAACCGAGAATTGGAAGCGTCCTCCCGAGGAGGTTTCATCTCTCATGGATCTTTTCCGTGAATATATGCATGAAGCCGAAGATAGGAAAGCCGAAAATCTCCAAAAGGGCATGAGAATGCACTTTATCGGACATCGTGAGGTCATTCCTGAGGATCTTCTCAATCTTTTCGACACGTCAGAAGAAGAGTCGAGGGACGCTGAAAAATACGATGTGAACATAGCTATCAATTACGGCGGCAGACTTGAAATTGTCGATGCCGTTAAGCAGCTTGGTGAAAAGATTAAATCCGGTGAGCTTGATCCGGCCGATATAACGGAATCCGACATATCGGCACATCTCTACACAGCCGGCCAGAGCGACCCGGATTTGATAATTCGTCCCAGTGGCGAATACCGTCTCTCAAACTTTCTCACCTGGCAGTCGGCATATTCCGAGCTTTGGTTCTCGGACATTCTTTGGCCGGACTTTACTCCTGCCGACCTTGACAAGGCGATAGACGATTATAATAAGCGCAACCGTCGTTTCGGCGGCGTTTGAGATTGGTTAAATTTCTCCACAACCGATTTTTCGCTCGGGGCAGT
>FR882085.1:108652-120794 GCA_000434915.1 Ruminococcus sp. CAG:563 | reverse complement strand
CCCCCCTACGCACAAGGGACAGCCGAGAAAATCGACTGTCCTTTTTCTATGCCGACAGGCTGCCCGAATAGCAGAAACTCCGGCTCATATCAAGGGTAAAATGAACGGCTGCTAAGGCAGCCGCCCTTGACATGCCCCGAATTTTCCGCTGCTATGCAATCAGGACGTGTAAGCCCCTCCACGGCTCACACGCCCCGCTATTACTTCGCTTTTTATACCATTCCGGTGTGTTTACACAAAATTTGAAGAAGAGCCGCAACTTGAGCCGGCGCCGTTTTTTGAAGCCTTTTTCGTTCCGCTACGCTCCACTCCAAAGGCTTCAAAAAACAGCCCCTTAATTTTTATTTCATGTTAATGTCCTTGAATCTCGAAATCGGTGTTTCCGACGGCTTGTAGTTTTCAATGTAATCAAGCAGTTCGGCAGGGGAGTCGGAGATAAAATAAAGCTTTTTACACTCCTCATTCATGAAATTATTGTCGATTCCGTTTTGAATAAATTTTTGCAGACTATTATAATAGCCGTTCGTGTTGAGTATTGCAATCGGTTTGTTGTGTCGGTTAAGCTGTTTAAGAGTGAGTATTTCAAAGAATTCGTCAAATGTTCCTATTCCGCCCGGTGTGATGATAAAAGCGTCGGAAAGCTCTTCCATTTTCATCTTTCTCTCGCGCATGTTTTCGGGATAAATAAATTCCGTGCAATGCTCATAGAGAATACCGTCCACATTAAAAAATTCGGGAGCGATTCCTATTATTCTTCCGCCATAGCAATGCTCACCTCTGGCAGCCGCACCCATAAGTCCGTTTGCACCGCCGCCGAAAACCAGGCCGATATTTCTTTTTGCCATTTCCTCACCGAGCCGCTCTCCGGCGTCGATATAGGACTTGTCAATCGTTGTGCTTGAAGCACCGTAAACGCATATATTCATATAATCCTCCTGTCAAAAATTTTCTTTGAAGAATTTTTCAATTTCATTTTTTTCCGACTCGGAATTGCCCTGTAAAAGCTCCGAAGAACCGCCGCCACGACCGTTCAATGCCGAGATGATTATCTTTGACTTTTCTCGCAGGTCAATGCTTTTTGACGCTATGGCGAAACGATAGCCGCTGCTGTCGCTGCCCGAAAAACCGGCACAGAGCTTAGCTGTTTTTTCTGCTCCGTTCAGCACGAGCTTTCGCAGGTCATTCATATCGGTGTCGGCTTCAAATATCAAAATACATTCGTCTGTATTCTCTATTTCCGAAGCTTTTCGCTGTGCAAGCTCTCTTTTTAATGCGGCAAGCTCGGCTTTTAATGCGCCGTGCTCTTCGTTAAATTTTTTAAATGCCGGTGCGGTTTCATTTTGCTTGGTGCAAAGAGCGGTTGCGACCGAACGCAGATTATCGTATTTTGTTTCATAATCTTCGAGTGCATCCTTGCCGCAGAGAAGATGAACACGGATTCCGCCCCTGTGGCGGGCAAAGTCAAGTATCTTTATTATGCCGATTTCGCCGGCGGAATAAACATGAGGTGCACAGCAGGCACATACATCGTAGCCCTCGACAGTAACGATTCTGACGTTTTCGGTCAGTTCAAGCTTACTTCGATAGTTGAGATTTTTTAAAGCTTCTTCATCGGGATATTCGCATATGAACTTTACATTTTTATAAATCGCTTCGTTTGCTCTTTTTTCAACGTCGAGAAGCTGTTCCCTTGTCAGTTCGCCGTCAAAATCAATCGTTACGTCATCGCCGAGATGAAAGCCGACATTTTCGTAGCCGTAAAGTGTATGCACGATTCCCGAAACAATATGTTCGCCGGAATGGTTCTGCATACGGCGAAAACGCTGCTCCCAGTCGATTTCACAACTGATTTCATCGCTTATGCTTAACGGCTTATCGGTATAATGCACAATTTCGTTATTGATAATTTGCACATCGGTAACGGTTGCTTCACCGATTTTGCCCGTATCGGAATACTGGCCGCCGCCCTCGGGAAAGAAAGCGGTTTTATCAAGAATAATTTCAAATCCGTTTTCACTTTTGCGGCAGTCAATGACCTTTGCGGTGAATGCTTTTATATGGCTGTCTTTATCATAAAGCTTTTCTGTAATCATTTCTTCACTCCTAACTCTTAGCATTGTATCACAGGCTGTTGAAAAAAGCAATTCATTGATTGACAATGACTTATCTTGTGATAAAATATTTCCGAGGTGATTTGATGGAATACACGCTTATCAGGTCAAAGCGCAAGACGGTTGCCTTGCAAATCAACGCAAACGGTGAGCTGATTGTTCGCGCGCCGATGCGTTTCTCCGAACGTAAAATAAAAAAGCTCATTGAAGAGCATAGCGAATGGATTGAGAAGAAAACAGCCGAAAGCATTGTAAGAAAAATGAATCACCCTGAGCTTTCGGAAAAAGAGATAACCGCTTATAAAAATCAGGCGAGGGCATTGCTGCCTGCATTGACGGAAAAATATGCCGCAACTATGGGCGTAAACTACGGAACGGTAAAAATCACATCTGCACAGAAGCGTTTCGGCTCATGCAGCGGAAAGAATAATATTTGCTATTCATATATTCTTATGCAATATCCGATTGAAGCGATTGAATATGTTGTTGTTCATGAGTTGGCACACACCGTCCACCATGACCACAGCCGAGCGTTCTATGATTTGATAGCAAAATATTTGCCGGACTATAAGCAGAGAGAAAAAATGCTGAAAAGATAATTTTGCAAAGAATTATTTAATGAAACAAAAACAAGATTTAATTTATATAAATATGTGAAACAATATCACTGCCGATTTTCACAAGCTTTGCGAAAAAATGGGGCGTGACAAAATACAAATTTGTATTTTGTCAAATCCGTTAAACGTCTGTTCGTTCGTACCGGTTGAAATCAGCCGTGCATTATGCTATAATAATTTTGTAAATGTCTCCGTAAAAAATGAGGTATGCCGTATGACTGAAAGGAAAAAGAAGAATTTGACGATAGTCGGAATTGTCATGCTTGCGGTTGCAGTTGCATACACTTTTCGTCTCATCGGAAACGGTAATTATTATTTTGTTCTGTTCCCTTATCTGCGCAGCTTTATTTATATCGGTCTTTTTATTGCGTGGGGTATTTCCATACGCCGCCGTATTGTTCAAAAACAGGTTGCGCAATATTTGACGGGCGTATCCGTACTCCTTATTCTGTGGTTCACTTTCCGCTGCGCAAAATATTTTATTTTTTGGCAGCCGACCGCTATAAGATATCTATGGTATCTTTACTATTTACCCATGCTTTTTATTCCGATACTTGCTCTGCTCATTGCCATGTCTCTCGGAAAGCCTGATGATTACCGTCTGCCGAAAGCAACTTGTGCACTGTGGATAATCTCGGGAGTATTGCTTCTCTTGGTGCTTACAAACGACCTGCATCAGTTTGTTTTCACTTTTCCCGAGGATGCGGGGGAGTGGTCCGATAAATCAAACGGATACGGTATCGGCAGTTTTATTGTGATCGGCTGGCAGATCTTTTGCATGATATCGGCACTCGTTGTTATGATTATAAAATGCAGACTGAAAAACGGCAGACGTCAACTTTGGACGGTAATACCGATGGTTGTGTCACTTGTCTATCTTGGCCTTAATTATATGGATGTGCACTGGCTTAAATTGTTTTTCGGTGATGTAACAGCCTTTCAAAGCCTTATGTATATGCTCTGCTTTGAAGGTTGCATCACCTGCGGCTTTATCCACTCAAACAGCCGTCATTTTGACTTGTTCTCGTCCTCAATCGGCACATCTGCGGTGATAACCGATAAGGATTTCAATGTTCGGTATGCCGCACTGAACGCACGTCGGATTCCGAGAATAGATATGATGAAGGCGGAGCACAGTCCTCTGACGATTGAAAACGGCTTGACGGTTCATTCCATTCCCGTGAACGGAGGATATGCCGTTTGGACAGAGGATATGTCTGCACTGCTTGCGGTCAAAGAGGAATCCGAAAGCCTTGCCGAGGAATTGAACGAACGCAACAATCTGCTGCGTTATGAGTATAAACGTGAGGCAAAAAGGCAAAAGATCGAGGAGCAAAACCGTTTGTATGATTTGCTTCGCAGTGCAACTCAAACTCAAATCAACAAGATCTCGGTGCTCACAAAGGAATATCAAAAAATTAATAAAACAGATCCGGCAAGGGCAAAAACTTTACTCGCCGAAATTGCCGTTCTTTGCAGCTATATCAAACGTCGTAAGCATTTAACACTGTTGACCGACCGTGACTATAAGGTAGCAATAACCGAACTGACAAGAGCCTTCACCGAGTCGCTTCAAACATTGAAGCTGTTAAACGTGCGCAGCACATTCTATGCCGACAGCGAGCTTTCCATGATCCCGGGAAAATCGGCTGCGGCGATATTTGATTTTTACGAACAGGTGATTGAGTCGGACCTTGAAAATATATCCGGCATACAAGTAAGCCTTGCCGATGTTGATGGACTCCGTTTATCGATAAATATATGCTGCAAAGCCGACCTGTCCTTACTTGCGTGCAAGGATAACGTACGGTATGAAACGGACGATGACGAAGAATATCAGCAGCTTGCATTCCTTCTTGAAGGAGGTGCCGCCTTATGAGTGCCTTTTCTTCGCTTCCGGTCTTTTTGCAGACCTTAATACCGCTTTTGCTTTTCTTGGAAGCCGTGCTTGAATTGGGACTTTTTATATATCAAATCTCTCACCGCTCAAAATCACTTGTCAACTTACCGAGTCTCGTGATTTTTGTATTTTTGCTTACACTTTTGGTCTCGGTAACTCAGGGAGATCCGTACAAAGGCAAGGATGCGTTCTTATTAGATGCTCCCTGGCAGATTTTCGTTACGGTTATTTTACTCGTTATTGTTCATTTCGCCTTCGCTCTGCCGAGAGAGTACCGCCGTCGAAAAAAAATGCTCTCGCCGTTTTCCGTTAAAGACGCCACCGACAAGCTGCCCATGGGTTTATGCTATGCCGACCCGAACGGACGTATTATTCTTTGCAATGACCGAATGCGCCGTCTGTCGTTTGCACTGAGCGGCCATGAGCTTCAAATCACCGAAGATCTTGAAAAAGCACTGGAGCACCCCGATAAAAGCATTACCGTTAACGGCGATTGTTACATTCTGCCCGATAAAACAGTTTGGCAATTCCGAAAACAGCACATCACCGTTGACAATGATGACAACTGGCTTCAAATGACAGCACATAATGTCACGGAGCTTTATAACGGCAACGTCAGTCAAGCCGTTATTATCGATGAGCTGAAAGAGGTAAACCGTAAGCTTCAAAAAATGTATGAACGAATGGCCGATGATATAAAAGAAAAAGAAAGTCTTGACCTGAAAATACATATCCATGACACAATCGGAAGAAGTTTGCTGACGATTCGTGACATAATTGAAAGTGATGAAAACACCGATAAAAAGCTTGAAGCTTTACAAGAAGCCACCGCTGTGTTGACAAGCGATAGGGTAACAGCCGGCGGAACAATGGACGAAGTTATTCAGACGGCGAAGTTACTCGGCGTAACGGTAACGGCAAACGGATACCTTCCCGCAGATTCTCTTGTCGAAGAGCTCACTGTTGCTGCGGCGAAAGAATGCGTAACAAATTGTATCAGGCATGCCAAAGGCAATGAAGTATATATCTGCATAATTGAGCGAAATGATTTGTTCGATATTACGATAACAAACAACGGCACTGCCCCGTCAGAACCTATCAGGGAGGGAAGCGGACTGTCGTCGCTTCGCCGCAGCATAGAATCCGCCGGCGGTGAAATGCACACGGCATACAAGCCCCGTTTCGCATTACTGCTTACTCTTCCGGAAAAGGAGAACAACATATGATAAATACAATACTGGTCGAAGATGATTTATATATTCAAAAGCATTTTGCCGAGCGGCTGAAATCAAATGATGTTTTTCGCCTTGTCGGCGTATATCGTGACGCTTTTGAGGCGGAGAAAAACTGCAACGGATCAATTCAGCTTATTCTTATGGATATACAAACTCAGCACAAGCACTCCGGCCTCGCCGCCGCAGAACGAATCAAGAAGGTGTTTCCTGATATAAAAATAGTGGCCGTCACATCATTGGTCGATCCAGAGGTCCTTTCAAAAGCGAAAAACGGTGCCGCCGACAGCCTGTGGTATAAGGATCACGGAACGGAAGAACTTTTGAATGTTATAAAAAGAACCCTTGACGGAGAGAAGGTTTTCCCTTCCTCATCTCCGTCGGTCGAAATGGAAAAAGCCATGTCAAAAGACTTTTCGCCACGTCAGCTTGACATATTGCGTTTGTATATTCGCGGACTGACCTATCAGGAAATCGCCGATAAAATCGGGATATCCAAAAACGGTGTGCGATGGAATCTGGACGACATGGTGGAAAAAGGTGACTTCGAAAGCCGTGAAGCGCTGGTTGCCACTGCTATAGAAAACAAGCTGATGGTGACAACATTAAAAGATGAATAATATAAAAACTTATATCCTCGGTTTTAAAAGCCGAGGATTTTTTTGTGCTGTTTGACAAATTATTTTGAAAAATAATTATTTCCTGTACGTTTACTGGCACAAATGCCAGTGACAAACGGAAAAAAACAAGTACAATTATAAGTGGAAAAGAAAATGAATAACAAGGCGGTGGTGGGAATGAGAAAAATTGTATTGGATATTCAAAGTACCCTTCATGCACACAATATGGAAAGAATGCTTATGCAGGAATTGGAAGACTGCCAGGTCATTGTTTCCGAATCTCCCGATTCAACTGCCGAATGGTGCAAGCTGCATAATTCCGATGTGCTTTTAATGGAGGTTAAAGCTTACTCTCCATGGATGTTCCCGGAACGGATGGAAATAACCCAAAAGGTCAGGAAAAGCACTCCGGGATGCCGCATTATTTTTTTCGTAAATGATGAGAATGACATAGGGCTTTCGGAAAATGTTCGGCAAGCAAAGCGTGACGGTTTTATCGACGCTTTTCTTTTCGGTTCGGTTTCCGAAAACTACTTTGCTTCGGTTATCGACAGCATATAAAAGAAACTATAAAAATTTTGCAGGCTTAAAGAAAGGCGGATGACATTAATGAAATTAAATAAATATATTCTAACCTTGCTTATGGCTTTAATTATGCTTGCCTCGGTTTCCGGATGCGGGGCAAAACCGACCGATAACCCTGATTTGACCGAAAAACAGACAACCGATTTTTCACCTACGACGACCGTGCAAAACGACACTGATTTATCAAAGCTTCAAAAAACAATTCTCGACAACAAAGAAGCGGTCGGAATTGCCTATATCGGTTATGTCGGCCATGAGGCGAATGAAAAAGATGTTCTCAATTTTGTAAAGAAGAGCCGGTATGCGGATAAATATGATTTTCTCAGCGATTCACCCCTTGTTAATGCGGGCGGTGCTGAGCTTTATGCGGTGGTTATTGCCGATAGTAAATACAGTGCAGCCGTTTATCGGGCGGAAATAACAGATAACGGAGAATATTCCGTAAAGACCGATAATGCAATCTATAATTACAGCGGAAACGGAATTGATTATTTTTTACTGCGCTGCAATGAAAGTGAAATACACTCAAATGTATCGCTGAATTTTAAAAAAGGGAACGACTCCTTTTCGGTATTCCCGATGCTGTCCGGAATGGACGGACATCTTGTCGCTGAAAAATTCTATGATTTTTCCGTATACACAGATTACGGCGACAACAGCGAACCCGAGGATAGAAACGTTGAAATTGCCCGTGAGATTCTTTCGGAGTCTCAAGAGGTTCAATACTATATAAATAAAGGTATGAGTGTGCAATATACAGGACAGATTCGTGAAATTGACGGCCGTCCGTGCTGGATTTTTGCACTCGGCACAGACAGAGACGACCAATTCGTCAGAGAACGTTATTACGGGGTTTGCGACAATCTTATTTATTTTTACGATACGTTGAATGACAAATGGGAAGTTCTCGGAAGAGGATAAATTTTCGGATGTCTTTATAATGTGACTTAACGAGTCATACACGGCAGCCTTCGGAGGAGCTTTGAAAAAGCTCTGCCCCGGAGTGCGATTATCCGTTGATGATAAATTCAGAAAAATAAAAGGTGATTTATTATGAAAAAGCTAAAAATTATATCTGCAATTCTTGCTGTAATTATGACATTCGGGCTTTGCGCCTGCGGAAAAGACGGGGGAAATGCCCCTTCCGACAACCCGACAACTTCGGCAACAGCAGTTGCACCTACCGATACGGTGACAACAACAGCGGCTGCAGCAGCCGACGAGTTTATCACTACCGGCAAGAGCGTAAAAATTACAATTCCCAAGCTTGAAAATACAGTTAAAATTGATAAAGCCAAATTTGAAAGCTCTGTTGTTCCTGACGGAAAATTCGATTCCTTCAACTCGACAATTACCGTCGAGGGAAATGACAGAAAATTCAATATCATCATTAAAGACGGTTCCCTCATGGGTAAAACAAGCCTTGAGGTTGCCGAAAAACTGAATAAAGGTGAAGAGAATGATGATAAAAAGTATAATGCTTGCGAAATTGCCGGTTTTAAGGGCATTTTAAAGGTCAACACATATTCCGGAAATTCAAAAACGCAGCATATATATTTCCTTGATGTTCCTTGCGGCGATGAAACATATGTTGTTAACTTCAGACTTGAAGAATTATATGACGATGATATTTCCGAAATGAAAAACATCGAAGAAGCTATCTTAAAGAGCATTAAGGTTGAAAAAAATAATTAAGCACATTTAAAGGGAGGAACATTTTATGGGATTGTTTGATAAAAAATTCTGCGACATTTGCGGTGAAAAAGTTAACATGCTTACTCAGAAGAAGCTTTCCGACGGTCAGCTTTGCTCCGACTGTAAGCACAAGTTAGGTTCATTCACAAGCGGCTGGAAGCAGAGAACCGTTCAGGATGTTAAAAATCATCTTGAACAGAGAGAGCAGAACAAGCAGAAGTATCAGCAGTTTAACTGCACTGCAACGGCGGGCGGAAGATACAGTTCGCTTCAAGTCGATTTCAATCACCGCTGGTTTATCTTTGCTATTGATAACAGAGATTTCAAAAGCGGCAATCCTCAGGTGTTTGAGTTTTCTCAGCTTCAGGATTTCTGGATTGAACCGGAATACAGAACGCTTGACGACTCCGACAACGACGGTATCCCCGACAACAGGGATAATTTTGACAACAGACAGCTTAACAATTCTAACAGCTTCGGCGGAAATATGAACAGAATGAACAACATGATGAATTCGTCAATGCTCAACATTCCGCTTGCCGCTCAGCCGTTTGTACGTAACTCAAGCTCATACTCTTCGCCAAACGAAATACGTGAGGTGTGCAACGTGAGAGTTTGCTTCCGTGTTACAGATCAGTTTATAACGAACCCGATAGGTTTTGATGTAACGTCGGGAATTTCCTCAGGAAATCAAATGGAGCTTATGAATGCTTATGAGACTGCTGTACAGGTCATGCAGCTTTGCGGCCAAATCAAGCAGGGCGGAGCCTCCGTAAATCAAGGCTTCAATCAAATGAATCAGGGCTACGGTCAGCCGCAGCAAAATATGGGCGGATTTTCAGGCAACCCGGTTCAAAATGCCACCTACGCCGCAGCATCCGCTCAGGTTCAAAGCAACACCTATAATACAGCTGCACCCGTTACGCCGCAAGCAGTCGACGCTTCCTGGATTTGCTCATCATGCGGCACACGCAACGAAGGCAAATTCTGCCAAGGCTGCGGCTGTGCAAAGCCTGCCGCAATGCCTTCACGCTGTCCGAGCTGCGGATGGACTCCGGCGAACGGTCAGCCTATGCCGAAATTCTGCCCCGAATGCGGAGCACGCTTGTAATTTGAAGCGAGCAGACTGCATTAAAAAAGCGAGCTTATTTTTGCTTATGCTGTTATTACCTATAGGACTTTTCGGCTGTGGAGCAAAGAAAAATTACACTTCGGCAGACGTTAGTGTAATCAGTTTTTCCTGTTCGTCAATGAGTTACACGGATTCTTATGTTTATTCTCTTAAAAAAGAAAATGAAGAATGGTTTTTTGATGCAAACTATTCCTACGATTATGAAAATCCAAGGGTTGAATTTGAGAATAAAAAAGTAAGTACGCAGGACGCTGCGGCAATACTCGAAGCTGTGAAAGAGCAAGACCTTATTTTACAGGCTCAGAAGTATAAACCTCCGCGAATCAAAGCCTTTGTTCTCGACGGCGGCGGATACTATCTTTATTTTAAGATGAACGACGGTACAGAAATCAAGGCGGAAATATATAATGAAAATTTGGTAAATGCATTACGCACTTTGGCAGAAAAGTGCCGATAATCATAACCTACCGTGTGAACTAAAGCACGGAATAATAAATTGGAGGAAAAAACCATGGCAGACATTAAATCAATTGCAACCGCAACAGCCCCGAGAGAGTTTGAGCTCTCTTATTCAACCACCATTGAAGAGGTATACGAAAAGCTCAGCGCACGTGCTTCGGCTTTTAAAATGCCATTCAAAATCAAAGAGGGAATTCCCGGAAAACGCATTTCTTTTGAGAAAGAGCCGAATCTCGATGTTACGATTTGGGTCTTTGTCAAGGACGGCAACAAAATCAAAGTTATGGCAAACATTCAGGAGAACAAAACAACCGTCAACGGTATGCGCGTTGACAAAAACAGCGTAATGCAAAAAGGCATAAAAGGTGTAGCTAATCTTCCTATTGTAAGAGGCGAGTATCTTGACGAGGTGACCGAAAAGGTTAAAAAGATACTCAACGGAGAGCAGGTTGAAGATTATGTAGCACCTGTTGGTGCCAACGGCGGAGAGAACGAAAAAGATTGGCTTGTAGCTCTTCTTCTCTGCCTTTTCCTCGGCGGAATCGGTGCTCACCGTTTCTATGCGGGTAAAGTTGGATCAGGTATTCTTTATATTCTCACCGCCGGCGTTTTCGGCATCGGTGTTCTTGTTGACCTGATAAAAATTATTACCGGCAAATTCACCGACAAAGACGGAAATCCCATTCAAAAAAAATAAAAAATTAAAAAAGAGAGAGGGTCGATTAACATGAAAAAAATCCTTGCATTACTCATGATTCTTGCTGTTTCACTCAGTCTTTTTGCTTGCGGAAAGGTTGACGGCGACGGTAATGAAAACACAACAGGAAACACTAACGCAGTTGATAAGACCGAAGACACGACAGCCGAAGTAACAACAGCGGCAGGAATTAAGAAGGGTGACGAAGGCAACGGACCTGCAGATATCAACGCCGAGTTTATCACTCTTAAACTTCCGTCCGGCTACAAATATGAGGTTGATTCTTTCAGTAAAGATTCAAAAAATCCGCTCAAGGGCAATGTTACTCTGTTTATTTATAAGGATGGCTCATACTCATCTATTGCAACTCTTACCGCTACAGCCCGAAACATGGTTCGCAGTCAGGAAGAGGCTGTTGAAAACACGATAAAGCTTTGCAACCTTCAGACCTATAAAAACGGAAAATCCGAAATCGGCAAAGATGTTCAATACGGCGGAAACACCTATTCGACTATTCATGTTTCAACAGACTACTATGAGAAGGACTTCTTTGTTACATATGCAAACAGAGGTACATCGGATACTACGGGACTTCTTGTCAAGCTTGAAATCAATAATAAGAATATCAAAGCTGACGACCCGTTTATCAAAGAGCTTCTTGACAGTCTTAAGATAGTTATGGCTTAAAAATTCGGGGACTGTACCTGAGCATTTTCGGGTACAGTCCTGCTTGCAAAAGGAGATCTTGTTATGAGTAAATTAAAAGAAATAAAAGACATTAAAATGACTATATTTATTATAGTCGTCGGCATCAGCTTGATAGTTCTTGCAAAAGGAGATCTTGTTATGAGTAAATTAAAAGAAAAAAAAGATATTAAAATGACTATATTTATTATAGTCTGCGGCGTCAGCTTGGTAGTTGCGGGCATTTACGGAATTGTTTCGAGCAGAATTGAAAGCAGAGATTATAAAAACTCAACCGATATTCGAAATATTTCAGCAGTTATTGATGACTTTTCAACCAGCGACACTAAAGATGATTTAGGCGATGTTAAGTATACAACATATAAATTTAAAGTTTCATATGTTGTTGA
>FR882085.1:101537-108573 GCA_000434915.1 Ruminococcus sp. CAG:563 | reverse complement strand
GCAGAAAAATGCACTGCTTTCATAAAATAAAACAAGGTGATAAAAGCCCTGTCGAGGTTTACAAAAATTCCAAAGGAGAATACAAACTTGCCCCGGAGGGAAATCCTGTTGATTTTCTTCTCTATTGTGCGGCAATCCCCGTCGGTATGTTCCTTGTTTTTATAATGATATGCGACATTTCAAAAGAAAAACGGAAAAATACAGATGAAAACAAAATGATCGATAATCAATAAATCAGAGGTAATTTTATGGGTTTATCAGTATCACTGTTTATTGCGGCTGCCTTTGCAATATTATGTACATACTATATCGGCGATAAAATTCTTGTTATAGATTTTTCGGCATACCGTCCGCAGAATTTAAAAAAGGCCAAGCTTGAAAGATTGCTTGCAAAAAAGGACACTCCCCTTCGGAATTCAAAAATCCGAAAAGATATAAGAATAGCCTTTGAAAGGATTCTGATACCGCTCGGAAAAGCGGATAAAGACCTTCTTCCGGCAAGAATGGATATGGCATTCCGAAAAAAAATCGTCAGTCAAATTAACAGACTTAACAGGAATAAGCTTTGCCGCAAAATTTATGTTACGGATGTTGTTCCCGTTCCAAAAAATGACTTTGAAACATGGAACGATGACGGCAGAGAATGGCGTGAATCGGTTTTAAAGTGCAGCACACTGGAGCGTTTCGAGTCAACCAAAGACGACACGGTTCAGCATGAGATATACCGTAAGAATTCATATCTCAGAATACTTCAGTCAAGACACGTTCGTCTTGCCGATCAAAAGAGCATGAGATATACCGTAAGAATTCATATCTCAGAATACTCCAGTCAAGACACGTTCGCCTCGCCGATCAAAAAGAAAAAAAGAAAAGCTATTATAACGATATGTTAAGAATAACCTGCCCGTCCTGCGGTGCAAGTGTTAAGCTTGACAGTCAGCAGGTTACCTGCGAATACTGCGGCGCCGTTATTAAAAACGAGTTTTACGATTGGCAGACCGAGTCGTTTGAAATCTATGAATCTATCAGTACTAACCTGAAAAGATTTTTACAGCTTATTCTGTCCGGCTCCATACTTTTCGTATGTGTCTTTCTTTGTTTATATTTAATCGAGGACACCGAGATTTCTCTTGCGGCCGGCGTAGGTGCTGCGATTCTTGCTTTGGGAGTGATTGTCTCACCTATTATCTACGAAAGAGTTAAACAAGACAACCTTGCGGAAAAAATCGCAGGATATTCGGAGAATTATCTCAGAGCCTGCTTGAACGAATATTTTTTGGAAAATGAAAGCGACAAGGATATGCTTGATTTCAGCGTTGATACAATCAAGCTTTTAAAGGTTGCAAATACAGACGAGATAACAAAGGTTACGGCTGAAATTTACGGAACCAAAACATTCCTTCCCGAAAATCAAAAGCCGTTTACAAAAAAAATTAAAAAGAAATTGACCCTGCAAAGAGCAAGAAATCCGGAAAAAAGAAAGACTGACGGTGATTTCTTTACTGAAAAAGAATGTCCGAGCTGCGGAGCAAACTTCCTGCCCGATGAAAACGGATGCTGCTCTTATTGCGGTTATACCCTTCACGAAGATAGCTTAAAGTGGAAAATAAAAAGCTGAATCTTGCTAAATTTTTGCAATGCCGATTAAGGGAATGAAGGAAAATCAGATTGGAGGATACAATGGGAATTTTTGACAAATTAAAAAACACAGCACAGCAGGCAGTTGTTTCTGCCGTACAATCTGCGGGTAACAAAAGGGAAACATTTACATTTTCCGCATTGCCTGAAAGCCTTGCCGAAATGCAGACGCTCCCCGAGGCAAGCCTCGATACGCCGTTCCAAGCCGCCGCTCTCACCGTGCTGGCACTGTGTGCATACGCCGCCGACAAAAACATCGGAACAGAGATGCTTAATTGGCTCAGAGGTCCGCGTCCGCTGAACGGAATGGAGATTTCTTTTTTGAACGATCGCTTTCGTGACGGAAAAACCTATCTGCCTTTTACTTATTTTGCGGGCTCGACACCCGAGAATAATTACACGCCATCCGAACCCTATACAATAGTCGTCGAAAGTAATCATGTTTCGTCGGAAGAACAGGGATATATGAAGCTCTTTATACCGTGCGGCGGCGCGGACGACCCGCGTCCGATAAAACTTCGTCAACGCGGAAGCGACGGAAAATGGTTCTTGTGGGAGCAGTACCTGCTAACAGGTGTGCGTATTCCGGAAGCGGCCGATCCGTGGGCATAAGAGCTGTAAGATCAACGGAATATAGTTTTTTCGACAAAAAGCTTAACCCGTTTACTCTTTTCGACGGTATGAATACAATCTCACTTTCATACGTTGAAAGCTTCAAAAAATGCGATATAAAACATAGAAGAGAAATTCTGACACGGTATCAGGATTTCTTTTTTTTAGCTGATTTTTAATTTACTGTAAAAGCTCCTTGCAATAAAGTATTAAAAGCATTAACAGACTTCTTTAAAAACAAACCGTTTTTAACAGAAGTCTGCTTTTATTCTTGAATCGTTTTAGGTGGTGATTTTCATGCAGCGTGTGAGCTGTTTTCTCAGGGGGGTGAATCATTGTAATCTTTTGAATATATTAAATTTTTTGTTTGAATATAATATAATTTTTTGTTTAAGGTCTTGTTCTTTTACGAAAAAAGTGATAATATAACTTTATATTGTTAAATTAAGGAATGATAAATATGTCGTTGTCAGCGGAGCAAATTACGGAAAAATACTATTCCGATGTATATAAATTTTGCTGCTCAAGATGCAGAAATGCCGATGCTGCACAAGACATAACTCAAGATACGTTTCTGTTATTTGTTGACAAATTTGATGAGCTGACGGAAAAAAATATTCGCTCATGGCTTTTTACCGTTGCGAATAATAAGCTCCATGATTATTTCAGAGAACAGAAGATTGAAAACAGTTTTGTTTGTGTTGACGACGTTAAGATTCCCTCCTTTGATGACTATGAAAACGAAAACATTGATATTGATGCAATCTTTGACGATGTTCAGAAGAAGATATTAAATCTTTTGAACGATAAAGAAAGAGATATTTTTATAAAGCTGTATATCGAAAAGAAAAGCCCGGATTTGATTGTTAATGAGCTGAACATTACATATGAAAACTACCGTACAAGGAAAAGCAGACTCCAAAAGAAAGTCAAAAATTCAATCGGACATTTATATTTCTTCGCTTTGGTTTGTTCTTTCAAAATCTTCCGTTAAGCTTGCGTCAAACCGTAAATGTATGTATATTCCGTTTGTTAAAAATGTGAACAGACTTCAAAATTCGAACCGAAAAATGCTCGTTTTGAAGTCTGTTTTTATATTATAAAAAAGTCAATAATACTGAATGCTTGACAATAAATTTCTTTTATAATATAGTGTTTATAGCAACACAAGTTTTTGCAAATGAGCAGAAGCATAAAAGGAGGAACGCAAATGTCCGAAAAATCAAGAATTCATCTTATAGGTAATGCACATCTTGATCCGATTTGGCTCTGGCGTTGGCAGGAGGGCTGTGGCGAGGTATTGCAGACTTTCAGAAGCGCACTTGACAGACTTAACGAATACCCCGATTTTGTTTTCACCTGCTCGTCTGCCGCTTATTATAAGTGGGTCGAGGAAATTGCACCCGATATGTTCGAAGAGATAGTTGAAAAAGTGAAAGAGGGTCGTTGGGTTCCCGTTAACGGTTGGTGGGTTCAGCCTGACTGTAACATGCCGTCGGGCGAGAGCTTTGCCCGTCAGGCACTTTATTCACAGCTTTATTACTATGAAAAATTCGGCAAAATTTGCCGTACGGCGTATAACGTTGACTCCTTCGGACATTCGGGCAACCTGCCGCAGCTTATTAAAAACGGAGGTATGACTGCCTATGTTATGATGCGTCCGGGTCATCATGAAAACGCCGAAATCCCCGATACATATATGTGGAGAGGTTCTGACGGAACGGAAATTCCTACATTTAAAATTCCGGATCCCTGCGGTTACGGCCCGGGGGACATTGAAGGATTTGAGAGAGCAAGAAATATTGCCGAAGAAAGAATTAAGCGAGACGGTCACGGAGTTATGCTGTTTTACGGCGTCGGCAACCACGGCGGCGGACCGACAAGAGGCGTCATTGAGTACGTTCAAAAGGAGCTTAAGCAAGAGGGATATCACGAGATGATTTTCTCCGATCCGGATTCGTTCTTTGAGTCGCTTTGCCTTGAAAAGGTTGATTTACCTGTTTGGGCCGATGATTTGCAGCACCATGCAAGCGGCTGCTATTCGGCAACAAGTATGGTTAAAAAATTGAACAGAAAGCTTGAAAATTCCCTTTATTCTTCCGAAGCGTTTACAACCGTTGCGACAAAACTCGCCGGTATGAAAGATAAGACCGAGAAATTCAAAGAGGCATGGCGTGATGTTTGCTTCAATCAGTTTCATGATATTCTTTGCGGTTGTTCGATTATGGAAGCATATGACGATGTCAATGCATCAATGGGACATACTCTCACGATATCCGACAGATTACAGAATGAAGCTCTTCTGCGTATTTCAGGAATGATTGATACTTGGGTTGACGGCGTTTCCGAGCCTGTTTGCGAAGTCAGAAATCAGTCCTGCGGCAGGTTCCCTCGCCCGATTGTGATGTTCAATCCGCTTTCGTTTGACGTTAAGGTTCCTGTCAGGACATATCACCCGTCGGCTTCTGTTACTGATTCAGAGGGCAATGCGGTTGTGTTCAGCAATGTGCGTTCCTCTCGCTCGAATGATACACATCTTGATACCGTGTTTCTTGCTGATATTCCCGCACTCGGCTATGCTGTTTATTGGCTCGAAAATAAGCAAGACGAGGACAGGGAAAACCACATTGAGTCAGACGTTAAAGCAAAAGATTACACGATTGAGAATAAATATCTTTCCGTTACATTTGATGAATCAACAGGCTTTATTAAATCTCTTACAAATAAAGAAACGGGCTATGATTACGCTTCGACAGACAAACCGCTTGCCGTTCCGACCGTAATTCACGATGAGGACACCGACACTTGGGCACATAATGTCTTTACATTCCACGACATTGAGGGCATAATGAAGCTCGAAAGAATTGAGCTTGTCGAAAGCGGCAATGTAAGAAGCGTTATCAGAACAACGCATACATACAAGAACTCGTTTCTCACTCAGGATTTTATTCTCGGTGCAGAGCAAAAAACGCTCAGAGTTAAGTGCAAAGCAATTTGGCAGGAGAAGTTTACACTTCTTAAAATGTCATTCCCGGTCGCAGGCGAAGATCGCATAAATACTTATGAAATCCCCGGTGCGTTTATTAAGCGACCGACAAACGGAGAGGAAGAACCGGCAGGCAAGTGGGGTGCAATTACCTTCACGGACGGCGGCAGAAGAACACTTGCGATTGTCAATGACTCTAAGTATTCTTATGACTGCCCGGATAACGATTTTCGTCTCACTGTTATAAGAAACGTAATCTTTGCCGATCACTATTCAAACCGACCTGCGGCAAACTTCAACTTTACGGATGAGGGACTTCAGCGTTTTGAGTACGGCATCTTCACCTGTGACGGCGAATCGGAAAAGAGCAGAATAGAGGAAGAGGCTGTTATGTTCAATATCCGTCCCGTCGCAATCCCGGAGAGCTTCCACAAGGGAACACTTCCGCAGAAGCAGGGCTTTATAGCAACAAGCAGCGACAGTGTAATTATGTCGGCATTCAAGTTCTGCGAGGACGGTTCGGGTGACCTTATCATGAGATTTACCGAAGCCAATGGCGAATCGGTTAATGCCGAAATATCATGTAAACTATTCAATGCAGATATTAAAGCCGAGTTCGGCGCAAATGAGACAAAGACATTCCGAATCGCAAAGGACGGTTCTGTTCGCGAAACGAACTTCCTTGAGGGAATTGTCGGATAAAATTATAAAAAAGAATGACGATAATAATGAAGCGAACCCATTTGTACGGACTGTACAAATGGGTTCGCTTTACACTAAGCCACAGCTATATTAAATAATCAATATCCGCCCTCAAGCGAATGAGTTTGTATATCGTGGAGTGTTGTCGGATGAGATTCCTCATGCTTATGAGAGCCGAACACAAGCTTCAGCAAAATAGGGCAGAGGATGGACGAAATTACTATAAGCATAATCGTCGCAATAAGCGGATTGATTCCGTCACCGTCTTTGATAAGCGTATGTCCCGTTGTGTAAACAGCCAACGCAACCTCACCTCGGGCAATCATTCCGAATCCGATCGTTGCCGAATCACGGGTGTTGTATTTGCAAAGTTTTGCAACAGAACCGCAGCCGATAATTTTTCCGATTATTCCGACGGCGACAAATACAAGGCCGAAAAGCAAATCCGAAGGCTTGAATGCACTGAAATCTGCGCTGATTCCGATATATGCGAAGAAAATCGGGGAGAAAATCATATAGCCGTTTGTGAGAACCTTTTTGTCAACGAAGTCGGTGTCCTTAAGTCCGCTGAGCATGATTCCGGCAAGAAATGCACCGGTGATTGCGGCGATTCCGAAAAATGTTTCGGCGGCATAAGCATAAAGGAAGCACACGGCGAGAGCAAAAATACTTGTTCTTCTTGTGTGGGGATAACGCTTGCAAATCCAAACGAACGCATATTTTATCGGGAAGCCGAGACCGATGCCAATGACGAAGAAACCGACGGATTTAAGCAGCGTCATTCCGATGCTTCCGCCGCCGTCGAAGCTTGTTATCAGGCTCAGTGCGAGAATTCCGAGCACATCGTCGATGATTGCGGCGCTGAGAATTGTTGTGCCGACCTTGGTTTTCAGCTTTCCGAGTTCACGCAGCGTTTCAACTGTAATTCCGACGCTTGTTGCAGCAAGAATACATCCGACAAGAAGTGCATTCATGAGTCTTTCATGTTCCTTAAGCGTACCGATTCCGCCCATAAACAGGCCTGTTACAAGCGTTCCGAGAGCGATAGGTACTATAACGCCCATTGTTGCGACCATTGTTGCCGCAAAACCGCTCATT
>FR882085.1:20450-101519 GCA_000434915.1 Ruminococcus sp. CAG:563 | reverse complement strand
AAAACCGCTCTTTCTCAGCTCCTTTGTATCCGTTTCAAGTCCGCTTGAGAAAAGAATCAAAACGACGCCGATTTGCGAGAATGTTTTAAGAACATCCATTTCCTCTTTGGTCGGATCGATGATTCCGTTGAAGCTTATTGCGTCAATCTGGCTGAATATTGCAGGACCTATGAGCAGTCCGGCAATTACCATACCGACAACCTGCGGCAGACCGAGAATTCTTGAAAGAATTCCCATGCCCTTTGTTGCAAGCAGGATTATGGCGAGGTAATAAAGAATTTTCAATACATTAAAATCCATTTCAATTACTTCCTTTAATCAATTAAACAACAGATTGGTTTTGTCCACAGAGTTATTATACTACTTTTTTCGTGAATGTCAACAAAAGTTGTGTTATAAAATTATGCAAATTAAACCGCTGCAGCCCTCGTTTATAACTTTCTCAAGAGTTTCCTGAAGCTTCATTCTTGCATCGGTCGGCATTCTGAACAGCTTGTTATGTAAGCCCTCGTTGACAAGCTCGTGCAAGGATTTGCCGAAAATATTCGATTCCCAGATTTGAGTAGGATTCTCCTCAAATTCCTTTAGGAGATACATAACAAGATCCTCCGATTGCGATTCACTGCCTACAAGCGGCGCAACCTCGGTATTGGTATTGACCTTCATCATGTGAATTGACGGGGCTGAGGCCTTCAGACGAACTCCGTACTTGCCGCCCTGTTTCATAATTTCGGGTTCTTCAAGGTGAAGCTCATCCATCGTCGGCATTACTATTCCGTAGCCGGTCGCTTCGACCTCGTCAAGGGCGTTTTTGATTCTGTCGTAGGATTTCTTGGTTTCGGCAAGCTCTCCGATGCAGTTCATCAAATCCTCCTCGTTTTCGATATCAAGCTTTGTTTTTTCGGCAAGAATCTTATAGAACATGCTGCTCTCTACGCTTGCACAAACGACGGCGCTTCCGTCCGACAGATCAAGATTTTTCATCAATGCCTTGCTGAGGTATTTGCAATGATTCAGGCTCGCCGAGAATGCGTTTACATCTCTGATTCTGCTCAGCTCGGATGCCTCTTTTTTAATGTAATCGAAAATGTCACGTTTTAACCAATGCGTTTTTTCAAGTGCCGTTACCCAGCCTGGAAGCTCAACGCAGACCTCCTGAATCGGGAATTCAAAAAGAATCTGAGCGAGAACTGCTTTTATTTTTTCCTCGTCAAGCTCAAGGCAGTTAACCGGCATAACAGGAACGTTGTATTTGCCGGAAAGCTCGCAGCTCATCTTTCTTGTTGCTTCACTGTCCGGCTCTGTGCTGTTGAGAAGCACAATAAACGGCTTGTTAAGCTCTTTGAGTTCGTTGACTACTCTTTCCTCGGCCTCGGCATATTCATCTCTCGGAATGTCGCTGATTGAGCCGTCGGTCGTAATTACAAGGCCTATGGTCGAATGCTCCGTGATGACCTTTTGCGTTCCGATTTCCGCCGCCATGTTAAACGGAATTTCCTTTTCGAACCACGGCGTTTTAACCATTCTCGGCTGATCGTTTTCGATATAGCCGAGGGAGCTTGGAACGATATAACCTACGCAGTCAATCATTCTGACGCTGAAATGAGCATTATCGGGAAGATTGATTTCAACGGCGTTTTCGGGAATGAATTTCGGCTCGGTCGTCATTATTGTTCTGCCCGAGGCCGATTGGGGCAGTTCGTCCGTTGCTCGTTCTTTTTTGCTCGGGTCCTCAATATTGGGTATAACAAGCGAATCCATAAATCTTTTTATAAATGTGGATTTACCTGTTCTGACCGGTCCGACAACACCTATATAGATGTCGCCGCCCGTCCTTGTCTGAATGTCCTTGTAAATGCTTGTACTTGCAGCTGACATTTTTTCTCCTCCGTTCAGGTTCAATGTTTTTTGTTAATACTTATGAGGAACGGACGAGATTTATGAGCGATAGACTGCAATAAAAATGACCTCCGCAAGGGAGGTCACGTTTTACTTATTGACAACATTTACGGGTGAACCGTCAAGAAATGACTTAAGATTGGAATATACAACGTCAAGAAGGCGAACTCTTGTTTCGTAGCCGGCCCATGCAACGTGGGGCGTTATAACGCAATTCCTGCAAGAGAGCAGAGGGTTGTCGGCTTTCGGCGGCTCGCAGGAAAGAACGTCAACGGCAGCTCCAGCGATTTTACCGCTGTTCAAAGCTTCGGCAAGCGCCGCTTCGTCAATAATCGGTCCTCTTGCCGTGTTTATGATTATCGCATTGCTTTTCATTTTGGATATAAATTCCGAATTTACAAGACCCTTTGTTTCGTCGGTCAGCGGGCAGTGGAAGGATATTATATCGCTATTTTCCGCAAGCTCGTCGAGGGAAACAAATTTAAAATTCTTATATTCCGGCTGCGGCTTGGGGTGATGAACGTTGCAAAGAATCTTCATGCCGAAAGCATCGGCGATTTTAGCAACCTCATTGCCTATTTTGCCGAATCCGACAATGCCTATTGTTTTGCCTACAAGCTCAATAAGCGGTGTTTTCTGAAAGCAGAAATCCTTACAGGATGCCCACTCACCGGCATGGACTGCCGCATCATGAACGGCTACACGGTTGTAGAATTCAAGAATCAGCGCAAACGTGAGCTGAGCGACAGCCGTGGTCGAATATGTCGGAACATTGCAGACCGTAACGCCATGCCTTTTGGCCGATTCGATGTCAACTATATTGAAGCCCGTTGCAAGAATTCCGATATATTTGAGCTTTGGAAGCTGAGAAATAATTCTGTCGTCAAGCACAACCTTGTTGTCAAGAATTATGTCGGCGTCCTTGCACCTGTCTATTATTTCATCGGGTGATGTTCTGTCATAAACGCACAGCTCACCGAGCTTTTCAAACCTTTCCCAGCTGAGGTCGCCCGGATTTGAAGTGTATGCGTCCAAAATTACCATTTTCATGTCATTACCTCCAACAAAGTATCTAAGTGAATTATAATATATTTTGTTTCGTTTGTGAAGAGGATAGAAAGTTTTTTCTTTATTTTTTATTTAATGTTATTTGTTTGACTATATAATTTTTAGGTGATAAAATATATACAGTAATCGTTGATTACTCGGAAAGAAGGTGTTCGGATGAACCCGTTTAAGGTTAATAAGGTTATAAAAGAGAACAACATGAATGATAATCAAATTTGTGTTGATACTCTCAGTGAGCTTTGCGGCGGCAGGGTTAAGCATGCCTTCCTTCGGATGTCCGACGAAACATTTCTTTGTGCCGAAAGCGGCGGCTTCCCGAGACATTCGGTGGAGGGGTTGAGATTTCACAGCTGGTTCACAATGTGGTTTTATCATCCCGAGAGAGGAGTTCCAAAACCGAAATCCGCCTTGTATGACGATTTACAATATATGTACACAAATGGCTGACACGTTCAGCCATTTTTTTGTTGCCATTACGGTATTGTTATGATATAATATAACAAAAAATCGGGGTGATTATATGGCTGATATCAAAAAAACATGGTATAAAGAAATGTGCGTGTACCAAATCTGGACGAGAAGCTTCTGCGACAGCAACGGCGACGGCATAGGCGATCTCCCGGGTGTTTATTCAAAGCTTGACTATCTCAAAGAGCTTGGAGTAGACGGAATTTGGTTCTCGCCGATCTATCCGTCTCCAAATGCCGATTACGGCTACGATATTTCCGATTACAGGAATATCAATCCCGAGTTCGGAACGCTTGATGACTTCAAAAAGATACTTGAGGGTGCTCACGAGCGTGGTATGAGAGTGTTTATGGATCTTGTTGTCAACCATACATCGGATGAGCATGAGTGGTTCAAGGAAAGTGCAAAGAGCGTTGACAATCCTTATCATGACTATTATATTTGGCGAAAGGGTAAGGGCAACAGACCTCCGAACAACTGGCTTTCTACCTTCGAGGGCGGCGCATGGGAGTATAATCCCGATATTGATGAATACTATCTTCATGTTTTTGCAAAGAAACAGCCCGACCTCAATATGGATAACCCGAAGGTTCGTCAGGAAGTTAAGGATATAATGCGCTATTGGCTCGACATGGGAGTTGACGGCTTCCGTGAGGACGTTATAACGTTTATTTCAAAGCAGGAGGGCCTGCCGGACGGATTCCCTCTGCCTGTTGCAACGGGCGTTGAGCACTATAAGCACGGACCTCATCTTGAAGAGTATCTTGATGAATTCAAGCGTGATGTTTATGACCATTATGACTGCTTCACTGTCGGCGAAGGCCCTATGTCCGATATAAAGATGGCAAAGGATTTCGTTACCGAAGGACCGAATCAGAAGCTCAACATGATGATTTCTTTTGAGCATATGAACGCCAACTGCTTCATGGTTGACTGGGTTAAAACTCCGTTCAATCTTATAAAGCTCAAGTCAACGCTTTCAAAATGGCAGTACGGTTTGTACGGTAAGGGCTGGAACTGTCTTTACATCGAAAATCATGACCATGCAAGAATAATCGAACGCTACGGTAATATTAATTACCGTGTCGAAAGCGGTAAAATGCTCGCGGCAATGTATTTCCTGCTTTGCGGAACACCGTTCATTTATCAGGGTCAGGAAATCGGAATGACGAATATCCTTCTTGATAAGCTTTCGGACTGCAAGGACGTTATGACCTTCAACAACTGGCGTATTTTCAAAAAGCTCGGCTACAGCGAAAAGCGATTTTTGAAGCTCGCAAAGGATGTCAGCCGTGAGAATTCAAGAACGCCCGTTCAATGGTCTGAGTCCGAAAACGCAGGCTTCACGACCGGCAAGCCGTGGTTCAATATTAATCCGAATTATAAAGAAATCAATGTTGAGGATGACCTTAAAAATCCCGATTCGCTTCTCAATTTCTATAAAAAGCTTATCAAGCTTAGGAAAGAAAACGAGGTTCTTATCTACGGAAAATATAAGGAATACGACCATCTTAATCCGTTTCTTTATACCTATGAGAGAGTTCTCGGCAATGACAGGGTTCTTGTTGTCTGCTCATTCAAGGAAGGCTCTGTGAAGTTCAAAGCTCCGAAAGGATACGACCTTTCAAAGGGCGAGCTTGTACTTTCCAACTATTCCGACAACAAAATTGTTAACAACGGATTTGTTACAAAGCCGTATGAAGTCAGAGTTTATAAGTTTAATTAAGGTGAAATGATATGAAAAATGCAATTAAGGTTCTTTGCTTTACGCTGGCTGTACTTATTGTCGGCACATCGGCATTCATGGTTTATTTCAAATGGGATAAATCGGAATTTGAATATGTTGACGGTACGGAAAAGGGAACCGTAATTATAACGGGCTATAAGGGCGAAAGCAAGGACATTAAAATTCCGTCAAAGCTAAGAGGCAAGAGCGTTACTCAGATTGATACTTTGGCGTTTGAGAACAGCGATATAACCTCAATAGAGATCGGCGATAAGGTCACATATATCGGCATGAGTGCATTCCGAGGCTGCAAATCTCTTAAGACGGTAACGCTCGGAAAGGCATTGCTCAATATAGACGAGGGCAGCTTTAACGATTGCACATCGCTTGAAGAAATTACCTTGCCGAAAAGCCTTGAAAAGCTCGGCGGAAGCATCTTTGCAGGCTGCACATCGCTAAAAAAGGTTGAGCTTGAGGACGGCGGAAATTTTGTTATTAAGGACGGCGTTCTTCTTTCGTCCGATATGAAAACTCTCTATTTCGCTTTACCTTATGCGAATCTCGGCGATTATACCTGCCCGAGTGAGGTCGAAACCGTTAATTCACTTGCTTTTTATAATTGCACGACGCTGACAAGTTTCACCTTCTCGAACAATATCAAATCAATTCCGCAGGGCATGTTTGTTCTTTGTACAGGACTTAAGGAACTGCATCTTCCGGATTCGGTCACTCAAATCGGTTCGGTTATTATTACAAAATCCGGAGTAAAAACCGTTACAATTCCCGAATCTGTTAAGGTTATTGACAAAAGCGCTTTTATACAGTCCGACGGAACGAACGATAAGGATCTTGTTCTTCGGGTAAGAGCAGGCTCGAAGGCCGAAAGTTTTGCAAAGGAAAACAGCATTAAAATCGAATATATTAAATAAAAAAGCTGCCGCATTGGGATAAAACCTAAATGCGGCAGTTGATTTGTTTTGACTTTTCTTGTGGATTAAATTTTTACTCAATAATCTCGGCACTCCACGGGAATACGAATTCTTCACCCGGTTCGAGCTTTTGAATGAGACGCTTCTGAGAGAAATCTTCCTTAACCTCTCTTGAATCGTTTATTCCGTACCAAGGCTCGATGCAGACATATTCTGCACCCGGCTTTGCCCATATTCCGAGGACGGGAGCTTTGCCGAAGTTGAATTTTATTTTTTGAGGACGCTTATCGCTTTCGAGGTAAACCGTATCCGACTTCATTCCGGAGAGAATGAGCGCATCGCCGTCAAAGATGTCCTTTGTGATTACGATATCGGTTTCGTTGTTAAGTGTCGGATAATGCTTACCGTCAAGGATTGAATCCGTATCAATTTTTTCGCAGACAAGTGTTTCCGGCTCGGCAAAGGAAAGTCTGTCGCCGATTTTACAGTTGAATCCCGGGTGTGCGCCGA
Source organism: Ruminococcus sp. CAG:563 (assembly GCA_000434915.1). Taxonomy (GTDB): domain Bacteria; phylum Bacillota; class Clostridia; order Oscillospirales; family Acutalibacteraceae; genus CAG-488. The sequence goes on along the minus strand of FR882085.1, from coordinate 94,919 downwards.
TTGAAAAATACATTGTTTTATCGTCGGCATTTTTTATTGTGTGAGTAACGGTTAATTTTTTGCCGTCAAGCTTGAATTCAATGTCAAAAATATACTTGAAGGGATAGCGTTCGAGTGATTCGTTGTTCCAGCTTTGAGTTAACGTGAGGTGATCCTCGCCCTGTTCCTTAAGCTCAAAATCTCTCTTTCTCGCAATTCCGTGGCGGAACATCTCATATTCCCTGCCGTCGATTCTGCACTTGTTGTCAAGCAGCGTGCCGACAATCGGGAAGAGGATAGGGGACTGACCGTGCCAAACGTCCGGGTTGCCCTGCCAAAGATATTCGATTGAGGTGTCGAGCGACTTAAAAGACGAAAGCTCGGCACCGTATTTCTTGACCGAAATGCTGACCGAATTATTATTTAAAGTATAGTTCACAATACCACTCCTTTGTTTGTTTATTCAATTATATACAATCTATCAAAAAAAATCAATAAAGTTATTGATATTTGTAGCGAAAAATGGTATTATATACAAGATATTGGGCTATTATCGCTTGATTAAAGGTGATTACATATTTTGATATTTTACGGAGGGTAATATGGCGGCAAACAATCAGAACAAAAAAAAGAATACGTCGTCAGCTAAGAAGAAAACAGCATCTTCAAAAACGAAAAATTCTTCACAGCAAAAAAGAGGCCCTGCTCCGACTCAGCCTGTCAGGAAGCAAACAAAAGCGGCAAATGACGGCGGAAAGAGAGGTAAGCAGGTTAAGGAGTCTGTTCCTCAGGCTGTTTTACGTCAGCGTACTGCTATAATTCTTTCAACGGTGGCAGCCATTCTTCTTGCGGCAACATTTATAAAAGGCGAGAGAGTTTGGCTTGCATTTCATGAGTTCATTTTCGGCGTTTCGGGCATATGCGCTTATGTATGGCCGCTGATGCTGATTTATATTATTGTTATGCTTGTTTCCGAGAAGTCCGTTAAGGCACTCAGAGGCAGGCTTATCGGTGCTTCGCTTGCGACGGCTATGCTCTCGGGCATAGTTCATGTCTTTTCTGAGGCGGTAGATTCGGGAGATCTCAAGGATCAGATTCTTTACGTTTGGGAAATGCGTGATACAATTTCTGTTCACAGCGGCGGCGTTATCGGTGCGATTTTCGGCGGAGTTCCCGAGATGCTTTTCGGAAAAACGGCGGCAGCCGTTGTGCTCATTGTTTTCCTCATTGCTACGCTGATGTTTGTTACCGGAAGCACGATTTTGGGCGTATTTCTTTTCTTCAAAGAAAGAGTTGATTCTGCCAATGTTAAGCACCGTGAAAGAATCGAAAACAGCGTTGACGGAAACGAAGAACGCCTTGTTGGGAAGAAAAAGAAATATGTTCCGGTTGATATCGGTCCGGAAGCCTATGGCAATACGGATAGCGACGGAATGTATATTGAAGAGCTTGTCGGCAACGCCGAAAAGAAGGATATTAAGCCTAAAAGCAAAACTCCCAAGCCGTTTATTGATGTTAAGCCCGAGTCTGAGATTTCTGCGGCCGAGCCGGCTTTGCCGCTTGATGAGATTATCAGGAAAGTCAACAGCTCCGTTAAGCCGAAGGACAAGCCTGCCGAAAAGGACAAGGCCGAGCCTAAGAAGGATAACAAGACCGAGAAAGCAAATGAACCCGCTCAGGTTTTCCATACCTATCAGAAGCCTCCGATCGAGTGCCTGAAATATGCAAATAATGCAGGTGCAATGAACTATGAGGAGGAGCTTAAAAATAACGCAACCAAGCTTGTTGATACGCTCAACAGCTTCGGCGTTTCGACAAAAATCGTCGATATCTGCCGCGGCCCGTCCGTTACACGTTATGAATTGCAGCCGGCGGCAGGCGTTAAGATAAGCAAAATCACAAGCCTTGCCGACGATATTGCCCTTGCACTTGCTTCGTCGGGAGTCAGAATTGAAGCTCCGATTCCTAACAAGTCGGCAATCGGCATTGAGATTCCGAACAAAAACAGAGCGACGGTTTCACTCAGAGAGATCATCGAAACACCTGTTTATAAAAACGCAAAGAGTAAGCTGAATGTCGGTCTCGGCAAAGATATTACGGGTAACACCATCTGTGCCGACATTGCCAAGATGCCGCATCTGCTTATTGCAGGTACCACCGGTTCAGGTAAATCGGTATGCCTTAACGCAATGATTGTCAGCATACTTTATAATTCAAATCCCGACGAGGTCAAGCTTTTGATGATTGACCCGAAGCAGGTTGAATTTACGATTTATAACGGTATTCCGCATTTGCTTGTTCCCGTGGTTTCCGACCCGAGAAAGGCGGCCGGTGCACTCGGCTGGGCGGTTACGGAAATGCTCCAGAGATATAAGATGTTCTCCGAAAATGCCGTCAGAGATATTAAGGGATACAACAAGCTTGCCGCTACGAGTGAAACGCTCACTCCGATGCCGCATATTGTTATCTTTATCGACGAGTTGTCAGACCTTATGATGGCCGCTCCGAACGAGGTTGAGGATTCAATTTGCCGTCTTGCACAGATGGCCCGTGCGGCAGGTATGCACCTTGTTATCGCAACGCAGAGACCGTCCGTTAACGTTATTACGGGTATAATCAAGGCGAACATTCCGAGCCGAATCGCTCTTTCGGTTTCATCGCAGGTCGATTCGAGAACGATTATCGACACAGCCGGCGCAGAAAAGCTTTTGGGCTACGGCGATATGCTGTTCAGTCCTGTCGGCGTTTCAAAGCCCATCCGTGTTCAGGGTTGTTTCCTCTCAGACGAAGAGGTTGAAAGCGTCGTTAAATTTATAAAGACTCAGGGCGAGGAAAAGCAGTACGACGAAAAGGTTATGGAAGAGATCGAACGTCAGGCTGTTATCGAAAAGAAGCCATCCGCTTCATCGTCATCGGACGGTGATTCCGGCGAGGGCGGCGACGAGATGATACCGAAGGCTATTGAAGTAGTCGTTGAGGCTCAGATGGCTTCGACAACGCTCTTGCAGCGTAAATTGAAATTAGGCTATGCCCGTGCGGCAAGAATCATAGATGAGCTTGAACAAAGGGGTTATGTTGGCCCGTTTGAGGGCAGTAAGCCGAGAAAGGTTCTTATGTCAAAGCAGCAATGGATGGAAGCGAAAGCACTCGGAACCGCTTCCGCTCCGATCGAAAATCCGATTGAGACGGACGCATATGAAGAAGACGAAGAGGAATAATTTATGTTTTTACCGATATCCGCAGAAGAAGTTAAAGAAAGAGGATGGGACGAGGTTGACTTTGTCTATGTCTCGGGCGACGCCTACGTTGACCATCCCAGCTTCGGTGCGGCTATAATTACGAGAGTAATGGAGGCCGAAGGCTACAGAGTGGCTTTTCTCAGTCAGCCGGATTGGAGAACGAATGATGATTTTCTTCGCTTCGGCAGACCAAGGCTCGGCTTCATGGTTTCCTCGGGCAATATTGACTCAATGGTGGCCCACTACACGGCGGCAAAGAAGCACCGGAGTCAGGACGCTTATTCCCCGGGAAAAGTTATGGGGTTAAGACCCGACAGAGCCGTAATTGTTTATTGCAACAAGATAAGGGAGCTCTACGGCGACATTCCCATCATAATCGGCGGCCTTGAAGCGTCGCTTCGCCGCTTTGCGCATTACGACTACTGGGACGATAAAATCAGAAGAAGTATTCTTTTTGATTCGCAGGCCGACCTTATTTCTTACGGAATGGGCGAGAATCAGACGATTGAAATTTGCCGCAGACTTTCCAACGGCGAGCCGATAAGCTCAATTACCGACGTCAGAGGAACCTGCTACGCCTGTGATGTGAGGGAAACTCCGCTTTACGGCGCAGAGTGTCCGTCCTTTGAAAACGTTTGCAAGAGCAAAAAAGAATATGCCGTTTCATGCCGAATTGAGCAGGACGAGCAGGATCATATAAGAGGTAAGCTCATTAAACAGCGTCACGGCAACAAAATGCTTGTGCAGAATCCGCCGATGCCTCCGCTCACTCAGGAGGAGATGGACTGGGTTTATTCGCTTCCTTACGAGAGAACATATCATCCGTGCTATGAAAAAATGGGCGGCGTTCCTGCGATCGAAGAGGTCGAATTTTCGATTACACATAACCGTGGATGCTTCGGCGCATGCAACTTCTGCTCGATTGCTTTCCATCAGGGTAGATTTGTTACGACAAGAAGCAAGGAATCTATTATAAAAGAAGCAAAAATGCTTACGGAAAAGCCGAATTTCAAGGGCTATATTCATGATATAGGCGGTCCGACTGCCAATTTCAGGCGTACAAGCTGTCTTGTTCAGCTTGAAAAAGGACTTTGCAAGGGCAAGAAGTGTCTTGCACCGACACCGTGCAAGGCTTTGAAAGCCGATCACAGTGAGTATCTTGATATTCTGAGAACCGTTCGTGAACTGCCGAAGGTCAAAAAGGTGTTTATCCGTTCGGGAATCAGATATGACTACATGCTCAAAGATCCGGACGATACGTTCTTCCGTGAGCTTGTCAAATATCATGTCAGCGGTCAGCTCAAGGTCGCACCGGAGCATTGCTCTGCGGCGGTTCTTGATAAGATGGGTAAGCCGCATATTGAAGCGTATATTGAGTTTTCAAAGAAATACTTTGAAATAACTAATTCCGTCGGCAAGGAACAGTATCTTGTTCCTTATCTAATGTCGTCGCACCCGGGCTCAACGCTAAAGGATGCGGTTGAACTGGCTGTATTCCTTAAGAAAAGACATATCCGTCCCGAGCAGGTTCAGGACTTTTATCCCACACCGGGAACGATTTCAACCTGCATGTTTTACACGGGGCTTGACCCATATACAATGAAAGAGGTCTATGTTGCGAAAACTCCGCACGACAAAGCCTTGCAGCGTGCGCTTTTGCAATATTACGACCCGAAGAACAGAGACCTTTGCGAAGAAGCACTCAGAAAAGCCGGCAGGCATGATTTAATAGGCTATTCGGAAAAATGCTTGGTTGCGCCGAAGCGAACGAACGCAGGCAGACCTCAAAAGAGCGGTTTCAATAACGGTAACAGATATGACAAAAAGAAGAAAAAATATTAATTCTAAGGCCGTTACATGTATAATCGTTCTGATTGTTGCCGTTCTTGCGGTGCTCGGCACAAGGTTCTTCGGCGATTTTAAGGATATTTACGAAGAAGCCGGACTGAGAAATACCGAGCAGAGCAATCCGGACAAGATGTATGTCAGCTTTATTGATGTAGGACAGGGTAATTGCACACTGCTCAGATGCGGAGAAAAAACGATTCTTGTTGACTCCGGAGAGGTCGGAGCGGCTCAGACGGTCATATGCTACATAAAGAATCTAAACATTGACACCCTTGACTGTGTTCTTGTGACTCATCCGCATTCCGACCACATGGGTGCAATGACGAAGCTGCTTTATGAATTCAAAGTCAAGGATTTTATAATGCCGGAGATACCCGAGAAGCTTATTCCGACGAGCAAAACCTATGAAAAGTTCCTGACAGCCGTTTCGGACAATGCGGAGAATGTCATTGCCGCCGAACCGGGCGAGACGTATTCATACGGTGAAATGACAATGGAAATTTTCGCACCGCTGCGTGATTATGACAATCTGAACGATATGTCGGCGGTCACAAGGGTGAGCTTCGGCAAAACATCCGTTATGTTCACGGGTGACACAACAACGACGGTTGAAAAGGACCTTTTGCAGAAGAATATTGACTATTCGGCAACGATTCTCAATGTCGGCCACCATGGCAGCAAGACCTCGTCAAGCGAGAAATGGCTCAAGGCCGTTAATCCGAAATATGCCGTTATCTGCTGCGGACTGAATAACGATTACGGACATCCGCATGAGGTCGTTACAAAGCGGCTTGAAAGCATGGGAATAGAGTATTTCCGCACCGATTTGCTCGGGACGATAGTTTTTGAGTCAAATTCAAAGGAATTTACAAAATGTGATTGACTTTAATATGCCGATAAGCATATAATAATAAATTGGTTATTAACTCAAATTACAGGGAGTTGTATTTATGGAATGGACAGGACTTAACGAATTAAGAGAAAAATTTCTTTCGTTTTACGAGAGCAAGGGTCATTTGAGACTTCCGAGTTTTTCGCTTATTCCGCAGGGCGACAAGAGCCTTCTGCTTATCAACGCAGGTATGTCGCCGATGAAAAAGTATTTTACCGGCGAGATCACCCCGCCGAGAACGAGAGTTACAACATGTCAGAAGTGTATCAGAACACCCGATATTGAGAATGTCGGAAAGACTGCACGTCACGGCACATACTTTGAGATGCTCGGCAATTTCTCTTTCGGTGATTATTTCAAGCATGACGCCATCACATGGGCATGGGAATTCTGCACCAAGGTAATGGAGATGGATCCCGAGAAGCTTTATATAAGCGTTTATCTTGACGACGACGAGGCTTATGATATATGGACAAAGGAAATCGGCGTTCAGGAGAGCCACATGGTTCGCTTCGGCAAGGAGGATAATTTTTGGGAGCACGGTGCAGGTCCCTGCGGCCCTTGTTCGGAGATTTATTACGACAGAGGACCGGAGCACGGCTGCGGAAAGCCCGATTGCAAGGTCGGCTGCGAGTGCGACAGATACGTTGAGTTCTGGAACCTCGTTTTCACGCAGTTTGAGAATGACGGACACAACCATTATACGCCGCTCGCTCATCCGAATATCGACACAGGCATGGGTCTTGAAAGACTTGCCTGTATTGCACAGAATGTTGACAATCTTTTTGAGGTTGACACTATTCAGAATATCATGAAGCACATTGCCAAAATTTCGGGCGTCGAGTATCATACCGACGAAAAGAGCGATGTTTCGCTTCGTGTTATCACGGACCATATCCGTTCGACAACATTCATGATCGGCGACGGAGTTATGCCGTCGAACAGCGGTAGAGGCTATGTTCTTCGCCGTCTGCTCAGAAGAGCGGCAAGACACGGCAGATTGCTCGGCATCAACAGGCCGTTCCTCGCCGAGGTTGCCGACACGGTTATCAATGAAAATAAGAATGCTTATCCCAACCTTGTTGAGAAGCGTGACTTTATTGTCAACGTTATTTCGACCGAGGAGGAGAGCTTCAACAGAACTATTGACGCAGGACTTGATGTTCTCTCAAAGATGATTGAGGACTCCGAGTCAAAGGAGCTGAGTGCCGAGGACGCATTCAAGCTTCAGGACACATTCGGCTTCCCGATCGACCTCACAAAGGAAATCCTTGAAGAAAAGGGAATGACCGTTGATGAGGAGAGGTTCAAGGAGCTTGTTCTTGTTCAGCGCAAGCGCTCCCGTGACGCTCACAAGGGCGCAGGTGCCGAGGGATGGGATGATACCGGCGTCGTTACAAAGGGAATTGCCAAGACCGAGTTCAAGGGCTATGATTCATACGAAGCCGAGGGCAGAATAATTGCTTTTATCACAGACGGTATCAGATGCGACGTTCTCGAAAACGGAGCGGATTCGTTCCTTGTAACGGACAAGAGCTCCTTCTATGCCGAGAGCGGCGGACAGGTCGGCGACACAGGCTATATCTACGGCGACGGCTTTACATTTGAGGTTGAGAACACTACAAAGACCAACGACGGTGTTTTCCTTCATTACGGCAGAATCATTGACGGCGACAACGCAAAAACAGGCGACAGAGTAAAGACGGTTATCAACGCAACGAGGAGAGACGCAATCGCAAGAAATCATACGGCGGCGCACCTTCTTCAGGCGGCTTTGAGAAAGACGCTCGGTTCGCACGTTGAGCAGGCAGGTCAGCTTGTTAACGAAAATACGGTTCGTTTTGACTTTTCGCATTTCTCTGCTATGACATCGGACGAGCTGAAAACCGTTGAGAATGAGGTCAACCATATCATTCTTTCGGCCGAGAACGTCACAATGACGGAAATGCCGATTGAGGAGGCTAAGAAAACAGGTGCAATGGCACTCTTCGGAGAGAAATACGGCGACGTTGTACGTGTAGTCAAGGCCGGAGATTTCTCGACCGAGCTTTGCGGCGGAACACATGTTTCCAACACAGGCAAGCTCGGACTTTTCAAGATTATTACGGAGACCTCGGTTGCCGCAGGCGTAAGACGTATCGAGGCTGTAACCGGTACCGGCGTTCTCAATTATATCGACTCGCTCAATTCAAGGATTTTCGGCACTGCGGCGGCTCTCAAGGTTGCCAATCCGTCGGATATCGAGAAGAAAGCCGTTTCGATTTCAAATGAGCTTAAAGAGAAGGACAGGGAAATAGAAGCTCTCACCGCTCAGCTTACCGAGATGCGCTCCGGCAGTCTCTTTGACAATGCCGTTGAGGTCGGTTCGCTCAAGGTTATTGCCGCAAACGCAGGAGAGGTAACCGTGGACGAGCTTCGCCAGCTTTCCGATAAAGCTAAGGCGGAGGGCGGCAATATTGTTGCTGTTTTCGGCTCGGTTAATAAAGAAAAAGGCTCGGCTAATTTTGCCGCTTGTTGTGCTCCCGAAGCTGTTAAGAGCGGAGTTAAGGCGGGCGACGTTGTTCGTGCAGTTGCCAAGTTAGCAGGCGGAAACGGCGGCGGTAAGCCGGATTTCGCAATGGCAGGTGCAAAGGATATAGATAAGGTAGATGAAGCAATCGCAGCGGTTGCCGATATCGTCAAATCTCTTATTAAATAAATCAGGAGGATAGTTATGGATTGTCTTTTTTGTAAAATAATTAACGGGGAAATACCGTCAAACAAAGTCTATGAGGACGATCAGGTTTTCGCATTCCGTGATATCGAGCCTCAGGCACCGACACATATTCTCATTATCCCGAAGCAGCATATCAAATCGGCCGCCGAGATCGACGAGAGCAACAGTGCTGTTGTGGCTCACATCTTTGAGGTTGCTGCCAAAATTGCAAAGCAGGAAGGTCTTGACGACGGCTTCCGTATAGTCAACAACTGCGGTGATATCGCAGGACAGACCGTCAAGCATCTTCATTTTCACCTTATGGGCGGCAGAGAATTCGGCTGGCCGGCAGGCTGATAAACGAAACAATTATTGCAAGTAATTCTTTGTCAAAAGCTTGAAAGGAAGTATCATATATGTCAGAAACTTACAAAATGAAAATTGCGGGACTCGAAAGAGAGCTTCCCGTTTGTCCGCTTAACGAAAATGTTTCCATTGCAGGATTTATTATTTTCGGTGACGTTGAGCTTACCGTTGCGGCCGCAGCCGAGCTTCTTAAAAAGCTCCCCGAGTTCGATTATATTGTAACTCCCGAGGCTAAGAGTATCCCTCTTGCTTACGAAATGTCACGCCAGAGCGGCAAGAAATATTTTGTTGTTCGCAAAAAAGAGAAGCTCTATATGCAAAATCCGGTTTCTGTTTCGGTCAAGTCCATCACGACCGCCACAGAGCAGAAGCTCATTCTTGACGGTGCGGACGGCGAGCAGATCAGAGGAAAGAAAATTGTTATTCTCGACGATGTTATTTCCACCGGTAAGTCGCTTGAATCCGTTGAGGAGCTTGTTAACAAGTTCGATGTTGATATCGTTGCCAAGGCGGCAGTCCTTGCCGAGGGCGATGCTGCGGACAGAACGGACATTGTTTTCCTTGAGAAGCTTCCTCTCATCTTCAAATGAAATTGAGATACAGGCCCATGGCAATCATGGGCTTTTCATCATTATCGGTTCTGTTTCTCTGTGCCTATTTTGACGACAGATTTTCCTTCGCAGCGATCGGTGCAGGAATTATAATACTTTTGCTTACGTTATTTATTCGTAAATTCCGTGAACGTGTTACTCCGTTTTTTATTGCGGCGGCTCTTATTTTTTCGGGAGTATCCTTTGAGGTGCTCAGCGACTATAAAATATCCTATGCCGACAGTCTGACGGATAAGGAGTCCGTTATCGAGGCGACGGTCCTTGACGAGCCGGAGTTTAAACATTCCAAGTATTACTACACGCTCAAAACCGAATCCGTTGACGGCGAGGATTTCGGCGTTAAGCTGTGGCTATCCGCCTCGCAATACATCAATGCAGAACCGTATGATAAAATAAAGCTTAAAGTTCATATCTATGAAATCGGCTCATTTTCGAGCGATATAAAGCTCTATTATCATTCCAAGGGGATTTTCCTCGGGGGCTATGTCGGCAATTACGACGATTATCCGATTGAGATTATCAGGACGGAAAATAAACCGTTGGCTTATCATCTTCTTAAATTCAGAAAGACTGTTGAAAGCAGAATACTTGACAAGCTGCCGAACGATTACGGGGGAATTACCGTAGGAATGCTGACCGGCAACAAGGATTATATTTCAACCGAGCTTCTCGGAAATATCAGAGCGGCGGGAGTCGCACCGGTGTTCGCCGTTTCGGGTATGCACTTATCCGTTTGGGTAATGGGTTTATATGCGATACTTGAGCTTATCGGCGTTAAGAAAAGGCTGAATTCGTCAATCGGAATTGCTTTTACTTTGTTCTTTATGGGTGTGACAGGTTTTTCACCGTCTGTTTGCAGAGCCGGAATTATGCTTTTGGTGATTCTTGCCGGCAATTTATTCAGGCGAAAGGCCGATCCGGTAAACTCGCTCGGCTTTGCAGCACTTATTCTCGGAATAGTTAATCCGTTGATTGTTGCAGACATAGGCTTTCTTCTGTCCTTTTCGTCAACCTTCGGCATAGTTGCGTTGAATCCGTGGCTTAGAAAACGGATTGAGCCGTTGCTTAACGGCGGATTTATAAAGGCTTTAATTAAGGTTGCCGTTGAGTCGGTGTTTGTTTCTGTTTGCGCAACCGTTGCATCACTGGGCTTTATAATTGTGTTCATCGGCTATGTTTCGGTCTATTCGATTTTTTCAAATTTGTCAATAACTTATGTTGCATCTCTTTGCATGCTATGCGGCGGCTTCACGGCTTTGCTTTATCCGCTCGGCGCGGCAGGCGATTTCTTTGCCGTTGCGACAGGCTGTTTTGCAAAATATATTGTGAAGGTTGTCGGAGATGTTGCACATTGGCCTCTTGCGACAATAGATACGTCCAATGAATACTGGACTTACGGCGTGATTGCATTTTATGCGATTGTTGCGTGCTCATTTCTTGTTTTTAAGAACAAGACGGCATTTAGATTTTCCTGCTTAGGGTGTGCAATGACTGTAATGATTTGTTGCTTGCTTTATCATTTTAACTATGCCGGTTATACATATTTCGAGGTATTAAATGTTGATGACAGCATTGCCGTAATGATTTCGCAGGACGGCAAAAACGCTTTGGTTTGTTCTCAAAGCCGGAATAAATACATTTCATCGGCTCTTGATGATGCCAGGTCTGATATGATGATTGCCGACGTTAAAGGCAGCAGCTCTCCGGGAGTATTGTCGGTTATTAAAGAGAGCAACCCCGAAAAGCTGGTCGTTCCCAAAATCGACAGCTCATTGACATCGGTTTTGCCGGATGATAAAATAATAAAAGCCACAAATGCACAAGTAAATCTTTTTAAAGATACAAGCCTTGAATTTGTTTCCGATCAGCATTTCAGCGTGGCTTACTGCACTGCTCAGAATGTGACGATTTGCATTCTTCTTCGTGCTGACGACATTGAAAATGTTCCCGAGGAATACCTTGTCGGTGATGTTTATATCGGAACGGAGCCGTATGATGAATCGGAATTTGAAAACGTTGTTATATCCGGAGAGACCGACAAAAACGGATTGGTTTCAACGGGTGAATTCGGAAACATTGATATAAAAATTAAGGATAATAATTATAAAATAATTGTTGAGGAGGGTTGATATGCCACAGCTGAGTGAGATCGAATTTAAAAAACAAATCAGCTCGGGAAATTTTGCTCGCTTATATTTTCTTTACGGCGACGAAAAATATCTTATAAGGCATTATACCGCCCTCATTCAGAAAAAGGCTGTCGATCCGGCCTTTGCCGACTTCAATTTCCATCAATATGACGGTAAAGAAGTTGACTTTGACAAGGTTGCACAAGCGGCCGAAGCCTTGCCGATGATGAGCGAAAGAACCCTTATCCTGATAAAGGATTTTGCCGCAGACAGTCTCAATGCCGACGCTTCGGAAAAGTTCCTTAAGCTCATTTCGGATATCCCCGACACTACGGTTATACTTATCTCGAATCCGAGCACCGACGTTAATATGAAAAGCGCAAAGGGTAAAAAAATGCTTGCCGAAATTGATAAGGCAGGCTGCTCGGTTTCCTTTGAGCATGCAGGGCTAAACCAGCTGATTAAGCTTATCGAAAAGGGTGCGGCGTCAAGAAATTGCACGATTTCTCAATCGAATGCACGTTATTTACTGACGCTGATCGGCGACGATATGACCGTAATTATCAATGAGCTTGACAAGATCTGCGCCTACAGAAAAGAGGGAGAAATCGGGAAAGAGCACATTGACGCCGTTGTTGTCAAGACTGTGCAGGCGAGGGTATTTGACCTCACAAAGGCTTTGACATCGGGTAACTGCGACCTTGCAATGTATATTCTCGATACTCTCATTGCCATGAAGGAGGAGCCGATTAATATTCTCGGTGCGCTTATAACGCCATATGTCGATATGTACCGTGCAAAGGTTTACTCGAGCGGAGGCTTGAGACCCGAGGACGCAGGCAAGGATTTTAACTATCGCAATAAGGAATTCAGGCTTACAAACGGTGCAAGAGCCGCTTCAAAATATTCCGTTACTCAGTTGAGAACCTTTCTTGACGTTCTCGATGATGCCGACAGGCTCTTGAAGTCAACCTCGGTCAGCGGCAGACTTGTGCTTGAGCAGACCATTACAAAACTCTTTCTTGTTTCAAACGGTGAAAAGATATGATTAAGGTTGACAGGATTATCATCGTTGAGGGAAAATACGATAAAATCAAACTCTCGTCAATGATTGACGGAATAATTATTGAAACCGAGGGCTTTGGAATCTTTAAGGATAAGGATAAGCAAAAACTTATCAGAAAGCTTGCCGAGTCAAAGGGTATTGTAATCCTGACGGACAGCGATTCAGCCGGATTTGTAATCAGAAATTTCATCACTTCAATCGTGCCGAAGGAGTATATTACAAATGTCTATATTCCCGATATCTACGGCAAGGAGAAGCGCAAGGAATCGGCTTCTAAAGAGGGCAAGCTTGGCGTTGAGGGCGTTTCGGTTGAGATATTAAAGGATGCTTTTAACAAAGCGGGAATCGGAACTTCTCAAAGCAAAGCGACAGAAAAAAAGAAAATTACGCTTAACGATTTTTTTGACGACGGATTGACAGGCGGTGCGGAAAGTAAGAAGAAAAGAACTGCTTTGCTCAAAAGTCTCGATTTGCCCGAAAGAATGTCAACGAAAGCAATGCTTGATATTTTAAACACATTCATCACATATGACGAATACAAAAGACTTGTTGAATCGGAGGAGATTTTATGAGAATAGGACACGGATATGATGTACATAAGCTCGTTGAGGGTCGTGACTTGATTGTCGGCGGAGTTAAAATTCCTTATGAAAAGGGCCTTTTGGGTCATTCGGACGCCGATGTTCTTCTCCACGCCGTGAGCGATTCTCTTTTAGGTGCAGCCGCAATGGGCGATATCGGCGGAATGTTCCCTGATAATGACCTTCAGTTCCTTGATGCGGACAGTCTTGTGCTTCTTCGCAGGGTTTTTGAAAGGCTCAGAGAAAGCGGTTATAAGGTAATTAACGTTGACGCAACGATTATCGCTCAGAGGCCGAAGATGAAGCCGTATATTCCCGAAATGAGAATGAATATCGCTGCCGCTCTTTCAACCTCGATTGACAATATCAGCGTTAAGGCAACTACCGAGGAGGAAATGGGCTTCACGGGCAGGGGAGAAGGAATTTCAGCTCACTGTGTCTGCCTTATTGATAAAAATTAAATTATATGCTATAATTAATAAAATAATGTTTATCGGAGAAAAATATGAACGCTTTAATGGAAAATGTCAGTGTCCTTTGGGACAGACTGCTGGCTTTGTTCTCTTCCTATAATATAACAACTGATACGCTCGATATAGCCTTTGTCGCTTTTCTCGTTTTCAGCGCAATTAAGATGCTTAAGGAAACAAGAGGAATTCAGATTGTTAAAGGTCTTGTAATCGTCGCTGTTATCTATGCAATAATCAGCCTTTTGAACATGCAGGCGAGCACATATCTCTTTAAGACGATTCTGCGTGATTTTATTCTTGTGCTTATAATTTTGTTCACGCCGGAAATAAGGCATGCGCTTGAAACGATGGGACGAAGTCGTTTTGCTTTCCTGAACTTTTTCGGCGCACAGCAGGGCGACGCTCTTTATGAGAGAAAGAAAAGAGCTGTGCTTGAAATATGCAAGGCGTGTCGTGATATGAGCGATAAGAAAATCGGAGCTTTGATCATCTTTGAGCGTAATACAATGCTCGGCGATATCATCAACACAGGAACAGTCGTTGACGCAAAGGTTTCAAGGGAGCTTATTAATGCACTCTTTTTCCCAAATTCGGCTCTCCACGACGGCGGTGTCGTAATTCGTGACGGAAGAGTTGTTGCGGCCGGCTGTATTCTTCCGCTGACGGATAATAATTCTCTCAGCAGTGAGTTGGGTACAAGGCACAGAGCTTCTCTCGGAATTTCCGAAAAGAGCGACGCGGTTGCCGTTGTTGTTTCAGAAGAAACAGGCAAGATTTCCATTGCCTGCGGCGGTGAGCTTGAGAGAGGCGTTTCCGACGGAATCTTGATGGAGAGACTCATGGATTACATTCTGCCCGACAATGCAAACAAGGAGAAGAAATCATTCTTCTCGGTTCTTCTTACCAATGTAAAGGAGAAATTTAAGAAATGAAAGCAAAAAAGTTGAGCCTCAGACAGCTCTTTTCAAACACAAAATTTCTTGTAGTATTTTCTATTGTTGTTGCGTTTATTTTTTGGATCGTTGTAGCGTTGGAATATGCTCCCGTAGTCGAAAACGAAATCAAGGATATTCCTGTTAAAATCGACATGAATAACAGCGTTCCCGATAAGCTCGGCTTACAGATTTTCGGCCAGAGCGATTATACGATCAATGTTACCGTTCGCGGAAACCGTTACATTGTCGGCGGAGATCTTTTAACTGCCGATGATTTCGAAGCAACTGCGCAGACTGCTTATGTTGATTCGGCAGGAAAGCACAGCCTTGTTGTCAAGGTGACGGCAAAGGACGCCAATGCGGACTATGAAATTGTCTCCAAATCGGCCGATTACATCGAGGTTTTCTTTGATAAATACGCCGAGAAAGAGGTTGAGGTTACCCCGAGGATTATTTCGGAGCTTGACGATTATACTGCAGACGACTATATGTTCGATAAGGCGGATATAATCTATGATACGAAAACCGTCAAGGTTTCGGGTGCTCAGACCGAGGTCAATTCAATTACTGCGGCCTATGCCGACATTCCGATTGAAAAAAAACTTACCCAAAGCGAAACGATCGACGCATCTGTTGTGCTCAGCAACGGCAGCGATCTCGATTCAAAATATGTTAAAATCAACGGCGAAAGCAACCTGAAGATTCCCGTTACGCTTCCTGTTTACAAGATGCAAACGTCGGCTGTCTCCGTCTCGTTCAAGAACACACCATCGGACTATATCAACAGCCCGTTGGTTTACAGTATTTCTCCGAGCAGGGTCAGAGTTGCCGTACTTCAAAACGGTTCGGATACGACTAACTCGCTTGAAATCGGTTCAATAGATTTCACTCAGATTACGCCGTCAAACGGAAGCTTTACCTTCCTTGCATCGAATGTTAAAACAGCTAAGTTCTTGGACGGTACATCGTCTTTCAGCGTTGAAGTAAACACAGACGGCCTTTCGACAAAGACACTTGAGCCGGGCATTAATTCGATAATGATTACAGGCGGTTCCGGCGTCAGTGCAGGCAATGTTGAGCTTGATTCGATCGGGCAGATAACCGTTGTCGGAACACAGACGGCTCTCAAAAGCGTTAATGCCAATATGCTTGAAATCAGTATCAATCTGACAAACATTAAGCTTGAGGAAGGGGAGAACAGCGTACCTGTTACCGTGACTCTCAAAAACTCAAAAAATTGCTGGGTAAGCGGAAGCTACACGGCTGTAATTATACAAAACTGATTATTTGACCGACTAAATGACTTCTAAGTTGTTCAGTCGGTCTTTTATTTATGAAATCATTAAAAAATTCAGAAATTTATTCTTTTTCTGT
Organism: Ruminococcus sp. CAG:563; assembly: GCA_000434915.1. Taxonomy (GTDB): domain Bacteria; phylum Bacillota; class Clostridia; order Oscillospirales; family Acutalibacteraceae; genus CAG-488. The sequence goes on along the minus strand of FR882085.1, from coordinate 78,734 downwards.
TGTAAAAGTGACATACAGTGTGCTATAATGTAATGACTGTTAATATGGGAAAAGTTTATATGCTTTTTCAAATATAAGCGAAAAGGAGAGGTCATAATGAAACAGCTTAAACGACTTTTGGCGGTTGCGCTTGTTATTGTGCTTTCGGTTTCGCTCAGCGGCTGCTCATTCAGATTTTCTTCTTTTGATAATCTTCTCCGACCGCCGAGGCTTTCGGGTAAATATCAGGGACTTCAGGATTCCTTTGAAAAGCTTGTTGATAAGGATTATAGCCTTTCAACTCCGGAAAACGGCCTTTATCGTTCGGCATTTATAGTCAACGATTTTGATATGGATAAGGACGAGGAAGCTATCGTTTTCTATACCGAAAAGAAAAAGCCCGACCTTGTTAAAATGTATTATTTCGAATACAAGGAGGACAACTGGGTCCCGGTTAATTCGTATGACGGACTCGGAAGCTCGGTTGATGAGGTTAAGTTTGCCGATTTGAATCGGGACGGGACTTCGGAAATCGTAATCGGTTGGAACTTGTTTTCAAGTAAGACGAATAAAGCTTTTGCCGTTTATGATATTTCTGCCGGAGATTTGAAGCTTATTTCATCTTTCCCGTATTCGTATCTTGATATCATCGACGTAAACGGCGACGGAATAGATGATATTTTTGCAATGAGCGTTGATTCAACTGTTTCCGATCACTATACTTCGGCTGCAACCGCATATACGTTTGATTCGAAGTCCGCTTCGCTTCAAATGCTCAGTTCGATTAAAACTGACGGAAATATCTCCTCATATTCGAATATCAAGGTTGAAAAGGTTGACGATTTGCGACTTATTTATGTCGAAGCGTTTAAGGGCGATAACGATATGATAACCGAGGTTATCTATTGGGATGATGACAAGAACACTCTTGTCGCTCCGCTCTTTGATGATGCAACACAAACAACATCGCAAACTCTTCGTCACAATAAGCTTTTTGCACAGGACTTTGATTCGGACGGATTTATAGAGATTCCGGTCAGCGTCGATATGCCCGGCTCGTCGGTTGTTGACAACAGTTCGAATGGTCTTATCATGAATTCGTCGAATGAGAAAGTCGAGACCCCGACAAAAAATCTTTACTATACCAAATGGGTTAAATTTCGCAATGACAAGCTTAGAGCCGTTCAATATTCCGTTGTTGACGAGGACGGCGGTTACATTCTTAATATTCCGAGCAGCTGGGTCGGCAGAATAACCGTTCTCGGAAATGAGGGACAATGGGATTTCTACCATTGGGACAGCTACGAGGAAAAATTGGGAAATCTTCTGTTCAGCATTTATTATTATGATAAAAACGATGAACCGGAAAAGACAAAATATAAAAACTCAAAGCTCCTTACTTCATACGGAAGCACGACCTATGTCTACACGATAACGCAGGACGGAACCGATTTCGGAGTAAAGGACGAAAATCTCACTAATAATTTTAACACAACGATTTTAGGAGGAAAAAAATGAAACCGATAAAAATCCTGGTTGCCGAGGATGAAGAAACAATAAGAGAATTTATTGTTATCAACCTTAAAAGAGCGGGCTATGAGGTTGTTGAAGCCTTTGACGGACTTGACGCCTATGAAAAATACAAGCTCGATCCCGACGGCATTTCCATTGCCGTTCTCGATATTATGATGCCGAGAATGGACGGACTTGAGCTTTGCAAAAAGCTCAGAGCGATGAGCAACAATATCGGAATTATGATGCTTACTGCCAAAACTCAGGAAATGGATAAGGTTAACGGCTTGCTTCTCGGTGCAGACGACTATGTTACAAAGCCGTTCTCTCCGTCTGAATTTACCGCAAGGGTTGATGCTCTCGCAAGACGTGTTTCCTCGTCGCTGAAGCGTAACAGCGAAGAGGATGATGAGAATGTTATAACCTCGGGTGAGTTTAAGCTTGACTGCAAGAGCCGGACACTGACCTGTAACGGAAGAAAGATTGATGTTACTCAGGTCGAGTTCCAGATTCTTGAATATTTCTTCCGCAATCAGGGAACGAATCTCAGCCGAACGGATATTCTAAACCATGTTTGGGGTACAGAATATTTCGGTGAAGAAAAAATTGTCGACGTTAATATAAGACGAATCAGGAAGAAGATTGAACCCGATCCGTCAAATCCGAAGCATTTGCTTACACGCTGGGGCTTCGGATATGCCTGGATCTGATTTTTAGTACACAGTTAACTTGCAAAGGGGTGATACGGATGGCAGAAAAAAACAGCAAACTCAATTTCAAAGGCGGTCTGACTAAACGCTGGCTTTTTCAGACATCAACAATAATCGTCTCCGTTCTGCTTATCATCTGTGTTGCCGCTGCGTACTTTATTCATTCCTATTACTATTCGACGGTTGAGCGAAAAATCGAATCATATGCAAACGGCATAGTTGATATTTATTTTGAAAATTATGCTTCAAACGATGATGCCGTTTTTGAAAAGGGTGCTCGTGAGTATATAAGCGATTTCACCGATAAATCCTCTGTTGAGGTTTGGGTGCTCGATAAATACGGCAGTGTGTTTATCTCCTCAAGCGGTTTCCCCGTTAACAGCAAGATTCAGATTCCGGAATATGAAGATGCAATGACCAACGGCATGAATTCCGCAGTCTGGCACGGAGAAAATTCCTCGGGAGAAAAAATTATAGCTCTGACAAAAATTATCACCGACGCAGAAAACAAGCAGGTGGGTTCGGTCAGATACATGATTTCCTTAGTCGAAATCGATGACCAAATCGGGACATGGTATTTTATAATATCGCTTGTTTTCCTGATCCTTGTTCTTCTTCTTGTTATCTCGGGAACGGTATTTATCAACTCGATTGTAAGGCCGATTCAGGAGGTTTGCGACACGGCGAAAATGATTGCCGACGGCAACTACGATGCGAGAATAGACCATTATCTCTATAAAGATGAGATCGGTCAGCTTTGCAACACAATCAATGAGATGGCTGAGAAAATCAAGACCTCGGATAAGATAAAAAATGACTTTATATCTACGGTTTCTCATGAATTGAGAACGCCGCTGACGGCAATAAAGGGATGGGGAGAAACTCTCTTGCAGATCGGAGATACCGACCCGAATCTTACCAAAAGAGGCATGAATGTTATAATCAGCGAATCCTCGAGGCTTAACGGAATTGTTGAAGAACTTCTTGATTTTTCAAGAATGCAAAGCGGCAGAATGGTTCTTAAAAACGAAAAAATGGATATTCTTGCAGAGCTGGACGAAACTGTTTTTGCCTTTAAGGACAGGGCGATGCGAGAGGGCATTGAGCTTGTTTATAATGCGCCGAATCTGCCTGCTCCGATGGACGGCGACCCGGACAGAATCAAGCAGGTTTTTGTTAACATTTTGGATAATGCTCTCAAATATACAAAGCAGGGCGGAAAAATCGTTGTTTCAACGGAGATTAAGGACGATAAAATTACAATCGTGATTTCGGATACCGGCTGCGGAATTTCCGCCGAGGATTTGCCGCACGTTAAAGAAAAATTCTACAAGACAAACATGACTGTTCACGGTTCGGGAATCGGACTTGCCGTTGTTGACGAAATAGTTCGGCTTCACCACGGAACATTCGATATTGACAGCGTTCTCGGTCAGGGAACAACCGTTACGATTAGCTTCGACATTGACCATGTTGAGCTTGAGGATGTATGGGATATCGACGCAGCTATAGCTGCCGAAAACGAGAAAAAGGCAATGGAGGAAAATGAAGATGCCTGAAGAAAACAAAATCAGCGTCGGCGGACAGGCCTTGATGGAGGGCGTTATGATGAACGGCCCAAAGGGTGTTGCAATGGCACTCAGACTGCCCGACGGCAGAATTGAAACACAACTTAAGAAAGCTCATTTCTTAAAGGATAAATATAAATTTGCAAGAATTCCTTTTATAAGGGGACCTATCAGTTTTGTTGAGCAGATGATATTCGGCTATAAATGCCTTATGGAATCCGCCGAAAAGACGACGGCTCTTGAGGATGACGGAACAGAGGAAATGTCGAAGCTTGACAGATGGCTTACGGATCATTTCGGACCTAAAATGATGACCGTTATCGGAATTATTTCCGGAATTATCGGTTTTGCCCTTGCGTTTTTCCTCTTTATGTGGCTGCCGAGTCAGGTTGCGGACCTCATTCTTCGCAATGCCGACAGCAACGTTTGGAAGCCGGCGATTGAAGGCGTAATGAGAATTATAATTTTCATCACCTATATGTGGGCGGTTTCGCTGATGAGTGATATTAAGCGGCTGTTTATGTATCACGGTGCAGAGCATAAGTCAATTTTCTGCTACGAAAACGGACTTGATTTGACTGTTGAAAACGTAAGAAAACAGCGCCGTTTTCATCCGAGATGCGGCACAAGCTTCATCTTCCTTACTCTTATCATCAGCATACTTGTTTCGACGATTGTCGTCATGATTTTTCCCGGTGTGCGTGATTATAAGGCACTTTGGATGATTATCAAAATTCTTATCCTTCCGATAATAATGAGTATCGGATATGAAGCGATCCGGCTTGCCGGTAAAAAGAATAATCTTTTTACCAAGATAATTTCAGCCCCCGGTCTTTGGCTTCAAAGAATCACCACAAAGGAGCCGACGGATGATATTATTGAAGTCGGCATTGCTTCTTTGAAGGTTTCTCTCGGCTTGGAAAAGGAAAATATAAACGATCCGGTTGACCCCGCTTCGGAAGAAAGCGACAATGAGGATAAAAATGACGATCAGTGAGCTTTTAAAGTCGGGTGCAGAGAGGCTGAAAGCAGCCGGTACAGACGATGCGGAATATGACGCACGCTGCTTGGCAGAATATGCTCTGAATTGTGATTATTTCGCTTTAAGACTCGATTTTCAAAAAGAGCTTGACGAGAAAGCCGTTGAGAAGTATTTCAGCTTGATTGAACGCCGCTTGAGCGGTGAGCCGCTTCAATATATTCTTGGAGAATGGGAATTCATGGGCTTGCCTTTCAAGGTCGGCGAGGGCGTGTTGATTCCCCGTCCGGAAACGGAAATACTTGCGGAATTTGCATTCGATTTTCTGAAAAAAAAGAATGATCCCATTGTATTTGACCTGTGCTCCGGCAGCGGCTGTATTGCGATAAGCGTCGCAAAGCTTTGCCCGAATTCAACGGTTTATGCCGTTGAAAAATCGGACGATGCTTTCAAGTATTTGATGAAAAACATTGAGCTTAACGGTGTTAAAAATGTTAAAGCCGTTAAAGGTGATGTTTTTGATAAAACGTCTCTTTCCGGCATTGCTCCCGATTTGATTCTTTCAAATCCGCCGTATATTCGCTCAAGCGATATCGATGGATTGCAAAGCGAGGTTAAAAAAGAACCGATAACGGCACTTGACGGCGGCGAGGACGGTTATGATTTTTACCGTGTAATAGCATCCGACTGGATTAAACAAATCAAAAGCGGCGGAGCTATTGCCGTTGAATGTGCCGAGGATCAGACGGAATATATTTCCGAGCTGTTTTCGGAACATGCCTCGGTCGTTAAAGCCTATAACGACTTGAGCGGACTTCCGAGAGGCGTAATTGCATTAATATAATTATGGAGAATAGTTTATTATGTTACTTGATTTGATAAGAGGCGGCAATGCGCTGTCAATATTTATGGGCGTGTGCGTCAGCGCATTCGTTGTTTTCTGCGTAATGCCGATACATGAATATTCCCACGCACTTGTTGCGACAAAGCTCGGCGACCAGACAGCAAGACTCAGTGGTCGGCTGACGCTCAATCCTATGGCTCACATCAGCCCGTGGGGCGCAATCATGATTCTTCTTGTCGGTTTCGGATATGCGAAGCCCGTGCCCGTTAATGTTCGCAATACAAAGATAAAAAACAAAAAGGCTGCTATGGCACTGATTGCTTTGGCGGGTCCGCTTTCTAATCTCATAATCGGCTTCCTTTCGGTTATGGTTCGCTACATCATCATTGTTGCCGCATCTAAGCACGGAGGAGAAATGACGACGGCAATTTTCGCCTTGAATATCTTTTTTCAGTATTCGGCAATAATCAATATAAATCTCGCCGTGTTTAATTTAATTCCTATTCCGCCGCTTGACGGTTCAAGGATTCTCTTTGCGATTCTCCCGAGCAAATTTTATTTCGGTATCATGAAATATGAAAGATATATCATGGCTGCTATGTTCCTTTTACTTCTCACAGGCGTTTTGACAACACCGCTGTCGTATCTTTCAAAGCTAATTTATAACGCATTTAATCAGCTGTTTTATTCAATTTTTTAAAAGGTGAAAGCATGGAAGCAATATCATATAAGCTTGATGTGTTTGAGGGACCTTTGGATCTGCTCCTGCACTTGATAAGCAAGCATAAAATTGATATAAACGATATCCCGATTCTTCTTCTTGTCGAACAATATCTTGATTATGTCCGTCAGATGAAAGAGGAGGATATGGAGGTTGCCAGCGAGTTTCTCGAGATGGCGGCAAGACTGATATATATAAAAACCGTCTCGCTCCTTCCCGTGCATGAGGAGGAGGCAGATGAGCTGAAAAAAGAGCTTCAGGGTGAGCTGCTCGAATATCAGGACTGCCAAATCATGGCAAAAAAGCTTGCCGCACAGGCGGACGGCTTCGAACAGTATTCGAGAGAGCCGGAAAAGTTTCCTCCGGACATGACTTATACACGGCTGCATCAGCCGATTGAGCTTTTGAAGGCGTATATTAACGCCGTCGGTCGAGGAAAACGTAATCTTCCGCCGCCGATTGAGGCTTTTTCGGGCATTGTTGCACACAAGATCGTTCCGATAAGAGAGCGTGTCAGCTATATTATGGGCAGTCTTTTCAGAAAGAAAAGGCAGCGTTTTACAGCTTTCTTTGAAAAGGCGGAATCACGTTCGGAGATGGTTGCAACCTTCCTTGCGATACTTTCTCTTGCCAAGGATAAAAAAATCACTCTGACGCAGACCGATGACGATCTTGAGGTTGAGATGTTAGATTCCGATATAAACTTTGATGTGGAGGACGACTACACAGATGATAATGAATGAATTGCAGGGAGCCGTTGAGGCAATACTTTTTGCCGCAGGCGAACCGCTTGAAATTGAGCGAATATGTCAGGCTCTTGAATGTGAAAAAGGACCTGTCGCGGATGCTCTTAAGGGTATTGATGAGTCTTTGAAGTCAATCAACAGCGGTATCAGACTTGTTAAAATGGACGATATGTATCAGCTTTGTACACGTCAGGAATACGCCGACAAGGTAAGAGCTGTGCTTGAAATAAAGAAAAACACACCGCTTTCTGCGGCCGCTTTTGAGGTTCTGGCAGTAATTGCCTATAACCAGCCGGTCACAAAATCTTTTGTTGAGCAGGTCAGAGGTGTTGACTGCTCCGGTGTTATAGGAACACTTATTGCAAAAGGGCTTATCGAGGAACGCGGCAGACTGGAGCTGCCCGGCAGACCGCTTATTTACGGCACAACGCCGGAATTTCTCAAATGCTTCTGCGTGACAAGCCTTGATGATCTGCCGGATCTTCCCGAGCATGAGGATCTGCCCAAGAGTGAAGAGATAAACGGTCAGCTTGAAATTAATCTTGACGACGGTGAAATAATAGAAAATAAAATGCTAACAGGTGAGCCGGTCAAGGTGGCCGAAGAATAAACCACGGAGGTGATTGAATGACAGCATTATACATAATTCTCGGAATTATTGCATTTTTTGTTATAGTTTTGAGCATTCCTGTCGTTCTTGATCTTGAATACACCGATGCGGTTCGGTGTAAGGTTTCGTGGCTTTTCCTGAAATTCGATCTTTATCCTTTCCCGGAAAAAAAGAAAAAAGAAGAAAAGCCGAAAGAGGAAAAGAAAGAGGAGAAGCCAGAAGAGAAGAAAGAAGAAAAGCCGAAGCCCAAGAAGGAAAATTTCCTCAAGACCTTTTACAATAATCAGGGCTTGGCGGGAGTTATCGAGCTTCTCAACAACTGCGTGGCGGCACTTAAACGATTCTCGGTCAAATTCATTAAGCGTGCCGTTATAATTAAAAAGTTCCGTCTTGATATTCATATCACGGAGGATGACGCAGCCGCAACCGCGATAAAGTACGGCAAGGTTTGTTCAGCCTTGTATCCGTCGCTCGGATTCATCTGTTCTAATATGAAAGTCAAGGACTACAAGGTCAATGTTTTTGCCGATTACTGCGGCGAAAAAACGACCGTTGAGTTTGTTACAAAGACCGCATTTATTCCGAGAGCATTGATAAATGCCGGAATTGCACTTGTTTTCAGCTTATTGAAACAGCTTTTAAAAGTTGTTATTTCAAATAATAAATCTTCAAACAATAATACAAATAGAAAGGCGGACTAAACATGAAAGATCAGTCAGCATCAGGAATTCTTGCAACAGCCATCGATAAGATTAAGGACATGGTTGACTGCCAAACAATTATCGGTGATCCTATCGACGCAGGCGACGGAATCAAGGTTATTCCGATCTCAAAGGTTACCTACGGCTTTGCTTCGGGCGGTTCGGATTTTCCGTCAAAGAGCGCTAAGGAGCTTTTCGGCGGCGGCGGCGGAGCAGGAGTAACGATTTCTCCCGTTGCATTCCTTGTTATCAATAAGGGCGAAGTCAGCGTTAAGTACATCTGCGAAGGCTCCGAAAGCTCCGCAGAGAGAATTATCGGTATGGTTCCCGACGTTGTTAATAAGGTCGGCGATATTGTCAATAAGTTCAACGGCGACAAAAAGGACGACAAGGAAGATTCCGTTTTTGTTGAGGACTAATATTTAACCCTGCCTGTGCATATAGCTTTTATATGGCAGGTGATGGATTTGCTAAAAAAAATAATACTTTTTTTGACTGTTTTTTGTATGATGACGGTTAGTGTTTCTGCGCTTGAGAGTTCCGACGTATCAGCAGAATGTGCCGTGCTGATATCTCAGCAGACGGGCGAGGTCATATTTCAGAAAAATGCCTATGAGCATCATTCGATGGCGAGCACAACTAAGATAATGACATCACTTCTTGCGGCGCAGTCGGGCAAATTGCATGACGAAATCACGGTATCAAAAGAAATGATTCAGGTTGAGGGAACCTCAATGGGGCTTCTTCCCGGTGACAGTGTATCTTTATACGAGCTGATTTACGGTATGCTTTTGCCGTCGGGAAATGACGCCGCAAACGTTACGGCATATTATCTCGGCGGAAATGTTGAAAACTTCGCAAAGAAAATGAACGCCAAAGCTAAAGAAATCGGCATGGATAATACGAACTTTGTAACACCGTCGGGTCTTGATGACAAAAATCATTATTCGACCGCTTACGATATGGCTCTTTTGGGCAGATATGCGGTTAATGATCCAGTGTTCAGATCTGTTTGCTCGTCGAAAAAGGTAACATTAAGCTACGGAAACCCGCCGTACAAGCGAACCTTGTATAATCACAACCGGCTTTTGGAGAGCTACAAATATGCGTTTGGAATCAAGACGGGCTTTACGAAAAAGAGCGGCCGCTGCCTTGTTTCCTATGCCGAAAAGGATGGAACGGGCCTTGTTGCCGTGACGCTCAATGCCCCGAACGACTGGAATGACCACAAGCTTATGCTTGACTACGGCTTTTCAAGACTTAAAAGGTATGTTTTCAAACCTGCAATTCCACAAACGATAGATGTCGTCGGTGGAAATGTTGAAAAATGCAAGCTTTGCTGTGCACAGTTTGAATATGACAGTTCGGAACAAAGAAATCCGGTTCAAAAGCTCGTTGTTGATAAATTCGCATATGCCCCGATCAAAAAAGGCGATAGACTCGGTGAGGTTAAATTTTACCTTGACGGAAAAAATATCGGTTCAGCGGATATTGTTGCGGCGGAGAATATTGACGTCCAGGAACAAAAGCAGGAAGAAAAAAGCTTCTTTCAAAGAATTAAGGAGAGATTTTTAAAATGACTGATGATAGAATCAGGCTTCAAAAATACCTTTCCATGTGTGCGGTTGCTTCACGCCGTAAGGCAGAGGAGCTTATCGCCCAGGGTAAGGTTAAGGTGAACGGTAAGGTTGCACAAATCGGCGATAAAATCAGCCCGAAGCATGACACTGTTACCGTCAGCGGCAGAAAAATTGTCGGAAGCAGGAAGCATTATTATATTATGCTTCATAAACCGAGAGGTTATATTACGACCATGGATGACGAAATGGGCAGAAAGTGTGTTGCTGAGCTTGTCCGTGACGTCGGCGCAAGGGTTTACCCCGTCGGCAGACTCGATAAGGACTCAGAGGGACTTTTGCTCATGACGAATGACGGTGAATTTGCAAATCACATGACACATCCGTCAAAGCACATTCCAAAGACCTACCGTGTTACGGTTCGTCCCGATGTGACGGAGGACATGCTTACTGCTTTTGCAACAGGCATGGAAATCGACGGAAGAATTACCGCTCCGGCCGACGCTCATATTATCGAAAAGCAGGGTAACAGAGTTGTTATGGAGATCGTTCTCTACGAGGGCAGGAACCGTCAGATAAGAAAGATGTGCGAATCGCTCGGTCTTGAGGTCGCAAGGCTCAAGAGAACTTCAATGGGTTCCCTGAAGCTCGGAATGCTTCCTCCGGGAAAATGGCGTGAGCTTAAAGAGGACGAGGTTCACAAGCTCATGGTTTCATCGGGCATGAAGGTTAATAAATTTTGAGGTGATAATATGATTAAATTTTCACCTGTTGCGAGCGATAAGCTCCCCGAGCCGTTTTGCAATGACAAAACGTTAAACGGTTACTTGGGTTTTGATATAGCTAATGGCGGTGCAGAGTGCGGCTTTTCCGTTTTCAGGCTCAACGGCTACACGATGGAAATCATTGACGTTGTGACCGAGAGCGACGATGAAACGGTTGAGGGCTTCATCAGAAGCTCGCTGAACTACGGAGCAAACCGAGGAGTTTATATTGCTTATTACAAGGCCGTAAGCGGTGTTAATGTTGCGAAAACACTCGGCTTTAAAGAAAATAAAGATAATATACTTGAAGGGGAGATCCCCGAGCTGCTTGCGGGAAGCTGCTGCAAGAAAAAATAATTCGGGAAGTTGGTTTATTATGGTTAAAAGCATGACAGGCTACGGCCGATGTCAGGAAATGGTTGACGGAATGAATGTCGCCGTTGAAATTAAAAGCGTAAATCACAGATATTTTGATTTTTCGTCAAGAGTTCCGAGAAATTACGGATTTCTTGACGAGAAGCTAAAATCCTTTGTTCAGTCAAAGGTTTCAAGAGGCAAGATTGAGTGCTACGTTCAGGTGGACAACCTTGAGGACGACACTGTTGTTGTCGAGGTTAACAAATCCCTTGCCGACGGATATGTGAAGGCTTTCAATGAGCTTTCCGAGACCTACGGAATCGAGAACAACCTTAATGCAGGTCTTCTTGCAAGAATGAACGATGTTCTTGTTATCCGCAAGGCGGAGGCCGACGAGGACAAGATATGGAACGCTGTTAAAGCAGTTGCCGAAAAGGCTGTGGATAAATTCATCAATATGCGTGAGGTTGAGGGCCAAAAGCTCCGTGACGATATTGTTTCAAGAGCCGACCTTATACTTTCTTATGTTGAATTCGTTGAGGAGCGTTCTCCAGAGACGGTCAGGGAATACAACGAAAAGCTGCTTGCAAGAATGCAGGAGCTTCTCGGCGATATCCACGTTGAAGAAGCGAGACTTCTTACCGAAGCGGCAATATATGCTGATAAGATTGCCGTCGCCGAGGAAACCGTGCGTCTTAGAAGCCACATTTCTCAGCTCAAGGACTTCTTCAATTCGACCGAGGCTATCGGCAGAAAGATGGACTTCCTTGTTCAGGAAATCAACCGTGAGGCAAACACCATCGGTTCAAAGGCAAACGACGTTGAGATTGCAAGACGCGTTCTTGAAATCAAGTCTGAGGTTGAAAAAATTCGTGAGCAGGTTCAAAATATCGAATAACGGGGTGAAAGTATGAAGCTTATCAATATCGGCTTCGGCAATATGGTTAATGCGGACAGAATTATTGCTATCGTAAGCCCCGAATCGGCTCCGATCAAGCGAATAGTTCAGGACTGCAAGGAGAAGGGTACTCTTATTGACGCAACCCACGGCAGAAGAACGAGAGCGGTTATCATTACGGACTGCGATCAGGTTATTCTGACCTATCTTCAGGCCGAGACGGTTGCCAATAGACTCGATGAGGACAAGGATTATGAGGAGGATGAGGACGATGAAGAATAACGGAATGCTGGTTATTCTTTCGGGTCCGGCAGGCTCCGGAAAAGATACAGTCATTGCCGAGCTTTTTAAATCGGATATTGATATTACAAAATCGGTTTCAATGACAACGAGAAAGCCGAGAGATTCCGAAGTAAACGGAATAGATTATATGTTTGTCAGTGAAGAGGATTTCCTGGATGCGGTTGAAAACGGCGAGCTGCTTGAATATGCACGTTACGGCGTTAACTACTACGGCACTCCGAAAGGACCTGTCGATAAATGGCTTGATGACGGACATATTGTAATTTTGAAAATTGACGTGCAGGGAGCAGGAAATATCAAAAGGATGTATCCCGATGCCGTCAGTATATTTATCATGCCGCCGAGCATGGAGATTCTTGAAACTCGGCTTCGCAACCGTGGAAGCGAGGAGGAGGACGATGTTCTCCGCCGCTTGAAAATCGCTATCAGGGAAATTGAGCGATGCCGCAACGAATATGACTATGTTGTTATCAATGACGATCTTCAGGACGCCGTTGACGATATAAAAACGATTATCACTGCCGAAACACACAAAGTAAGCAGATGTAATAAATTTTTTAGTGAGGTATGTAAAAATGTTTGATCAGAACAAAAATTTCAAATTCAATCCGGATTTAAGCTCAGTGCTTTCAAATCACATCAGCCGCTATTCTCTTGTCAGAGCAACTGCAAAGCGTGCAAGAGAGATCTCCGAGGAAGCCGAAGAGGATGGAATTATCCTTGTTGAGAAGCCGGTAAGCATCGCTCTTGACGAAATCCTTAACAACAAGTATGAAATTGTTGAGCCGGACGAGATCAAGGATCTTTAATATCGTTAATTCTTAAATAATTACGGAGGTACAAAATGACTGTCGAAAAAGTTGCGGCTGTTGCCGTGGAAAACTCTGCGTTTTCCTTTGACAAGCCTTTTTCATACCTCCTCGGCGACGAGGAATGTTCTCCCGGCTGCCGTGTTCTTGTGCCTTTCGGCAGGGGAAACAAGTGCCGTCAGGGCGTTGTCCTCGCTGTTTCAAGCTATAACGGTGAAGAAAAATTAAAACGAATTTCTCAGGTTATCGACGAAGCTCCGGTTCTCAATGACGAGATGCTCAAGCTTGTCGAATGGCTTAAGGAAAGAACTTTTTGCACCTATTTTGAAGCCGCAAAGGCTGTTTTGCCGTCCGGCATGTGCCACAGAACCGTTACTACCTACACAGCCGTTCCGAATGTCAGTTTAGACGACTGTTCGGCGGACGAAAAGCAGATTTATAATTTTCTTCTCTCTCAAAAGGGCTATGTTGAGGGTGAAAGGCTTCTCAAAAAGCTTGGCTTCACGCCTGAAATTTCACTTCTTGAAAAGATGGTAAAGAAAGGTCTGTTGATCAGAAATTTTGATTCCGTGCGAAAAACAGGCGACCTGACAGTTAAAACAGTCAGACTGACGGAGGGCGGCAGAGAAATCCTTGAAACGACAGAAAAGCTGACCAAAAAACAGCTTGAAGTTCTCGATGTTCTCAATGATATAGGAACCGTTTCGGTCAAGGAGCTTTGCTATTTCACGGGATTTACGGCATCAGTAGTACAGGCTCTCGAGAAAAAAGGACTTGTTGAGATTTTCGACAACGAGATTTACCGTGACCCTTACGAAAATAAGACTGTTGCACCGCAACGAGAAGAAATCATTCTCAATGACGAGCAGCAAAAAGCCTTTGAAAACATGCTTGGGCAATATTTCTCGGGCGGGGGCGGAGCTTCGCTTCTCTACGGAGTTACGGGCAGCGGCAAAACCATGGTTTACCTGAGATTGATCGACGAGATGCTCGATAGGGGCAAAAACGTTATCGTCATGGTGCCGGAAATTGCTCTTACACCGCAGACTCTTAATCTGTTTATGAACCGCTACGGCAGGGAGGTCGCAGTTTTTCACAGCGCACTTTCGGCAGGTCAGCGGCTTGACGAATGGAAAAGAGTCAGAAATGAAAATGTCAGGATTGTTGTCGGCACAAGAAGCGCCGTGTTTGCTCCGCTTGAAAACCTCGGTCTGATAATCATTGATGAGGAACAGGAGCATACATACAAATCCGAGCAGACGCCGAGATACGGCGCAAAGGACGTGGCACGTTTTCGCTGTGCCTATCATAAGGCACTTCTTGTTTTCTCCAGCGCAACGCCGAGCATTGAAACATTTGCAAAGGCACAGGCGGGGCAGTATACAATCAACAGACTTACAAAGCGCTATTCAAGCTCGGTTCTTCCCGAGGTGCGGATTGTCGATATGCTGACGGAAGCATTGTCGCAATCCTCCAATTTCAGCGAGGAGCTGAGATCGAGACTGCAATACAACCTTGAAAACGGCAGGCAGTCGATTTTACTTATCAATCGCAGAGGCTACAACACCTTTGCGGAATGCAGGGCGTGCGGTCATGTTCTGACCTGTCCGTCATGCAGTATTTCAATGACCTATCATCATGCAAACGGCAGGCTCATGTGCCATTACTGCGGTTATTCCGAGCCATTTACCGAAATTTGTCCCGAGTGCGGCTCGCATGACGTCAGATATTCGGGCACGGGAACGCAGAAGATTGAGGATGAGCTTGCGACGTTATTCCCTGAAGCACGAATTCTCAGAATGGACGCCGACAGCACAATGGGACGCTATTCGCATGAGAACAAGCTGAAAGACTTTGCCGACGGCAAATATGATATCCTCCTCGGCACGCAGATGGTCGCAAAGGGTCTTGACTTTGAAAATGTTACGCTCGTCGGCGTTATCAATGCCGATCAGCAGCTCAATAACGACGATTTCAGAAGCCAGGAGAGAACCTTCGATTTGCTCACGCAGGTTGTCGGCAGAGCCGGCAGAGGCCGATATGAGGGAACGGCGGTCATACAGACCTGCAACCCCGAAAATGACGTTATTCAAATTGCCGCACGGCAGGATTACGACGCTTTCTTTAAGGATGAGCTGAAAACAAGAAAAATGCTCATTTATCCGCCTTATTGCGATATCTGTCTTATCGGCTTTATCGGCGAAAACGAACCTAAGGTCAGGGTTGCTTCGCAAAAATTTACCGACAAGCTCAAGGAAAAGCTCGGCGGCGAATACAACGATTTAAAAATTATAGCTCTCGGCCCAATGACGGCGAGAGTTTCCAAAATCAGCAATAAATTCAGATACAGATTGATTCTGAAATGCAAAAATACAAAGCGTTTCAGAGCCTTGATGAACGAGCTGTTGAAATATACCGGTTCGGACAGGGCATACAATGATGTATCCGTTTATATAGATATAAATCCCGAAAATATACTTTAGAATTTGAAAGGTTCGATTATTGAAATGGCAATCAGAAATATTGTTAAATTCGGAGATCCGATTCTCAACAAAAAGAGCCGCTCTGTCGAAAAATTCGACGACAGGCTTTTTACACTGCTTGACGATATGAAGGATACTCTTTATAAGGAAAAGGGCGCAGGTCTTGCGGCCGTTCAGGTCGGAATTCTCCGCCGTGTTGTCGTAATGGACTGCGGCGACGGTTATCTTGAGCTTATTAATCCCGAGATTACGGACAGATCGCCCGAACTGCAGCACGAGGAGGAGGGCTGTCTCTCTCTTCCCGGAAAGTTCGGCGTAACCGAGCGTCCGAAGAGCGTTATGGTTAAAGCGCAGAACCGTGAGGGCAAGTGGTGTGTTTATAAAGGCTCGGACCTTAAGGCGAGATGCTTCTGCCACGAGATCGACCACCTTGACGGAATTCTTTACACGAGCCATCTTGTAGGTGAGCTTGAGGACAACTGATAAGAAGGAGCTGTCGCAAATGCGAATTGTATTTATGGGAACGCCCGAATTTGCCGTTCCTTGCCTTGAAAGGCTCGTTTCCGACGGCCATGAGGTTGTCGGAGTTTTCACTCAGCCCGATAAGCCGAAGGGCAGAGGACACAAAATGCAGTTTCCGCCGGTAAAGGAAAAGGCTGTTGAATATAATCTCCCCGTTTTTCAGCCGACAAAGATGAAGGACGGCACGGCATACGAAATTTTGAAGGAGCTTGCTCCCGAGCTTATAATCGTTGTCGCTTACGGAAAGATAATTCCGCAGGATATTCTCGATTTGCCGAAATACGGCTGCGTCAATATTCACGCTTCGCTTCTTCCGAGATACAGGGGAGCTGCACCGATTCAGTGGTGTGTTCTCAACGGAGAGAAAAAGAGCGGCGTAACCTCCATGCAGATGGACGCAGGGCTTGACACCGGAGACATGCTGATTAAGGCGGAGACGGAAATCGGCGAAAACATGACCGCCGGTGAGCTTCACGATAAGCTTTCGACGCTCGGGGCAAAGGTCATGTCAAAAACAATTAAAAAAATTATCGACGGAACTCTTGAAAGAGAGAAGCAGGACGATTCGCTTTCCAATTACGCTCCGATGCTTTCAAAGGAGCTTTGTCCGGTCGACTGGACAAAATCCGCCGAAGAAATTCATAATCAGGTCAGAGGACTTTCGCCTTGGCCGGTTGCAACATCTGTCTTAAACGGTGAGATTTACAAGCTTCATAAGACAGAGAAAATCGGAAAAACTAAGGGTGAACCCGGCGAAATCGTTTCAACGGACGGCGGACTGACAGTTGCTTGCGGCGACGGAAACGGTGTAAAAATTTTAATGATTCAGGCTCCGGGCAAAAAGGCCATGAGCTGTTCCGATTTTTTGAGAGGACATAAAATTGAGGTCGGAGAAAAATTTGAATAAGGTGATAAAATGATTTATTCTTTCTCAGAGTATATACGCTATTTAATTTTTGCCGCTCCGGTGCTTTTGTTTGCGATTTGGGCGCAGATCAGAGTTAAAACGACATATTCAAAATACTCCAAAATCAGAAATTCAAGGGGATTGACGGGTGCTGCGGCCGCTCAGCTGATTTTAAAGCATTACGGCATTACAGATGTCCAAATCGTGCCTTGCCGAGGTGAGCTGACCGACAGCTATTCGCCGAACGAGAAGGTTATAAGGCTTTCCGAAAAGGTATATAATTCAACATCGATTGCCGCAGTCGGCATTGCGTGTCATGAGGCCGGTCATGCCGCTCAGCACGCCGAGGATTATCTGCCGAATAAAATCAGATCCGCCCTTGTTCCTATGACAAATTTCGGTTCAAGATTCGGCTTGATAATTGCTTTTGCAGGCTATTTCCTTGCTTATTTTTCAAATTCACCGATTGGATATTATGTTATTATCGCAGGACTTCTTTTATACGGCTTTGTTGCGGTTTTTCAGCTTGTAACCTTGCCCGTTGAGTTCAATGCGAGCAGAAGAGCTTTAAAGGTAATTGACGAAACGGGAATTCTTGCAGGAGAGGAATGCAATGCTGCCAAAAGCGTTCTTACTGCCGCCGCTTTGACTTATGTTGCTGCTCTTGCAACGGCTATTGTTAACCTTCTTTATTATGCGTCGAGACTTCTCGGAAATTCAAAAAGAAATTAAAAGGAAAACTATATGAAATCAGCCCGACAGACAGCGTTTGAAATTCTCAATAAAATACAGCGTGACGAGAGCTATTCCAATCTTGCACTTGATTCTTCGCTCGACAGGGCAGAGATTGACATCAAGGACAAAAGATTTGTTTCTGCACTTGTTTACGGCGTGACGGAAAGACGAATTACGCTTGATTACAATCTTTCACTCTATCTTTCACAGCCGCTTAAAAAGCTGAAACCGCAGGTCTTGACTGCACTCAGACTCGGTGCATATCAAATTTTGTTTATGGACAAAATTCCTGATTCCGCCGCCGTCAACGAGAGCGTTAAGCTTGTAAAGAAGAACGGTGCGGCTTTTGCTTCCGGTCTTGTAAACGCCGTGTTACATAAAATCACCGTAAACGGACTGAGAACCGACGGAAGCATGAGTGTGAATTTTTCCGCTCCCGAGTGGCTTTGCAAGATGTGGAGCGAAAGCTACGGCAAGGAAAGTGCCGAAAAGCTTCTTGAGGCTTCTTTCGGAGCGGTTGAAAATACACTGAGAGTGAATACAACTAAAACAAATACCGATGAGCTTTGCGACATCCTTTTGGAAGAAGGTTTTCGGTGCGAGAAAAATAATACGGTCGAGAATTCGCTGACTGTTAAAAGCGGCGGTGCGATCCATAAGACCCGGGCATACCGTGACGGCCTGTTCCATGTTCAGGACACTGCATCTCAGCTATGCTGCAAGGCCCTTGCCGTACACGACGGTGAGACGGTTGTTGACGTTTGTGCCGCACCCGGAGGAAAGACCTTTACACTTTCCGAATTAATGCACAATACGGGTGAGGTCGTTTCCTGCGACATATATCCGCAGCGATTAAAGCTTATTGGCGACGGAGCCGAAAGGCTCGGTTTAAACAATATAAGAACCGTTCAAAATGACGGTTCAGAGTTCAATTCTTCACTTCCGCAGGCAGATAAAATACTCTGCGATGTGCCTTGTTCCGGTCTCGGCGTAATACGCAAAAAGCCGGAGATTCGGTTCAAAAAAAGTGAGGAAGTTGACAAATTAGCGGATTTGCAGTATTCTATACTGTGTGTTTCAAGCCGATATCTTAAAATCGGCGGAAAATTGGTCTACTCGACCTGCTCTCTCAACCCGGAGGAAAACGAGAATATTATCAATAAATTTTTGGCGGAGCATAAAGATTTTAAGAGTGTTCGTGTTTTGCCGGAACTTGAAAGATATGCCGAGGATACGGATTATCTGACCCTCATGCCGCATATTCACGGATGTGACGGATTCTTTGTTTCCTGCGTTGAAAGAGTTAAGTGAGGATGTGTTTATTTGTCAGAATACGACATTAAATCAATGACATTGCCCGAGGTAAAGTCTGTTATGCATGAACTCGGTCAGCCCGAATTCAGAGCCGGACAGATTTATCAATGGCTTCAGGTTCACGGAGCTATGGATTATTCCGAGATGACGAATATTTCAAAGCAGCTCAGAGAAGTCCTGAGCGAAAAATATCCGATACGCTACTGTGAGATCGAATTGAAGCAGGTCTCGAAAATTGACGGAACGGTTAAGTATCTTTTCAGGCTCTGCGACGGTAATTTTATTGAATCCGTTTTGATGAAATATAAATACGGCTATACGCTTTGCATTTCGTCGCAGGTCGGCTGCAAAATGGGCTGCGTTTTTTGCGCATCAACTAAAAGCGGCTGTGTAAGAAGTCTTTATCCGTCCGAGATGATCGGCCAGATACATGCGGCGCAGAGAGATATGAATATCCGTGTTTCGCACGTCGTAATGATGGGAATGGGCGAACCGCTTGATAACTTTGATAATGCAATGCGTTTTCTTGAGCTTGTCGGTGACGACAAGGGACTTAATCTTTCGCTCAGAAATATTTCACTGTCCACCTGCGGAGTAGTGCCGAGAATTTACGATTTGATGGACAGACATCTTCAGCTGACACTCTCGGTTTCACTTCACGCTCCTAATAATGAAATGCGTTCAAAGACAATGCCTATTAACAGAAAGTATCCGATTGAGGAGCTTTTGAAGGCTTGTCGTGAATATACAAAAAGAACATCAAGAAGGATTTCGTTTGAATATGCGATGATTAAGGACGTTAATGACAGCGACGCCTGCGCATATGAGCTGGCATCTCTTTTAAAGGGAATGCTCTGTCACGTTAATCTGATTCCCGCAAATGAGATTGTTGAAAGCTCACATAAGCGAAGCACAAACGAAAGACTTGAAAGATTTATACAGATATTGAATTCACGGGGCATTAATGCGACAGTCAGACGCAGCCTCGGTTCGGATATAGACGCTTCCTGCGGACAGCTGAGAAGCCGTCATAACCGAGAGATCTCCGAAAAGGAGGGAAACAAATGAAGATTTCCGCAAAAACCGATGTCGGAAAGGTTCGTTCCAACAACCAGGATTCTTATGCTGCGGGTGACCTCACCTCAGAGGTTTCGTGGGCCGTTGTTTGCGACGGAATGGGCGGAGCAAACGGCGGTAATATAGCGAGTGAAGCTGCGGTTAAGGTTATATCAGATAAGCTGACTTCCGGCTATCATGTAGGAATGAACGATAATTCGGTTAAAAATCTGCTCATTTCATCGGTCGACGCTGCAAATATTACCTTATATTCAATGGCAAAGAACAATGAGGAGCTAAGCGGTATGGGTACGACGGTTGTTTTGGCTGTCAGGAGTGCCGATACTCTCTATATTTCCAATGTCGGTGATTCGAGAATCTATGTTGTTTCCGATTCAGGCATAACTCAGGTGACGACGGATCACTCCGTTGTACAGATGATGGTTGATAACGGTGAGATTTCCCCCGAGGAGGCGAAGGATCACCCGAAGAAGAATGTTATAACCAGAGCTTTGGGTGTTGATCCGGAGGTAAGGATAGACTATTCTCAGGAGCAGCTTAACGAAAATGATTTGGTACTGCTCTGTACGGACGGATTGACGAATTACGTTGATGACGAAGTAATTTTTGAGGTTTGTAAAACCGAAGACAGATATAAAATTGCCGATAAGCTTGTTGAACTTGCAAATGAAAACGGCGGCGGAGACAACATCACAGTTGTCACCGTAAGCGAGTAATTAAGAAGGGATTCTGTTTATGGAAAATTATGTAGGAAAAAGACTTGACGGTCGTTATGAAATACAGGAGATAATCGGTGTCGGCGGCATGGCCGTAGTTTATAAGGCATATGACAATATCGACGACAGAATTGTTGCCGTAAAAATTCTCAAGGAGGAATTCCTCGCAAATGAGGAATTCAGACGCCGCTTTAAGAATGAGTCAAAGGCTATCGCTGTTCTTTCTCATCCGAATATCGTAAAGGTTTATGATGTTAGCTACGGCGACAGGATTCAATATATCGTAATGGAATGCGTTGACGGAATTACACTCAAGGAGTATATTCAGCAGCAGGGCGTTATTAATTACAAGGAAGCCGTCTTTTTTGTAACTCAGATTCTTCGTGCTCTCCAGCATGCTCATGATAAGGGAATCGTTCACCGTGATATCAAGCCGCAGAACATTATGCTGCTTGAAAACGGTGCGATTAAGGTTACGGATTTCGGTATTGCACGTTTTTCCCGCAGCGAAACAAGGACAATGACGGATTCAACTATCGGCTCGGTTCATTACATAAGTCCCGAGCAGGCGAGGGGAGATATCACAGACGACAAGGCCGATATCTATTCCGTCGGTGTAATGCTCTATGAAATGCTCACGGGTAAGCTTCCGTTTGAGTCGGATAATACTGTTTCCGTTGCAATTATGCAGCTTCAGCAGGATCCGGTGAAGCCGAGAGATATCAATCCCTCTATTCCCGTAGGCCTTGAGCAGATCGTTCTCAAGGCTATGCAGAAGAATGTCAACGACAGATATCAGTCTGCCGCAGAGATGCTTCTCGATCTTGAGGAATTCAGACGCAACCCATCGATCCAGTTTGACTATGATTATAAGAACACAGAGCCTACAAAGTATATCCCGAACATCACCGGCTCGATAAAGCATATTGATCCTGTTGAGGTTGAGGACGATGAGGAGGAAGAGCCTGTTGTCAAGAACAGAACAATTCCGATTCTTGTCGGTGTAATCACGGCACTCGTTGTTGTGCTTGCGGTTGCATTCGGTGTGCTCTTCAAAATGGGATATCTTACAGGCAATTCCAAAGTGAAAGTTCCAAACTTTGTCGGAATTATCTACGATGAGGAAGAATTTAAAAATAAATATCCGAACTATGTGTTTGACGTTACCGAAAAGGTTGACGCTGATGTTTCTCCGAACGAGATTATTTCTCAGACACCCGAAAAGGGAACGAAGATTGATCCCAAAAAGACGAAGATTGAGCTTGTTATCGCAACAAATGCAGAGCTTGTTGAAGTGCCGGATGATTTGATCGGTACTGATTACGTTACCGCCGTTACAAGGCTCAACGGTCTCGGCTTCAAGATAAAAGAAAAAGAAGTTGAGCAAAAGGATTATCCCGGAATTCCCGCAGGTACGGTTGTAAGCATAAACCCCAAGGGCGGAAACAAGGTTTCTGTCGGCACGTCCGTCACACTCGAATATGTTTCATATGATGAGACAAAGGAGAAGCTTGTTATTGTTCCTGATGTATCAAACCTTGATGAAGAGAACGCAAAGAAGGTTCTCACTTCCTCGGGCTTTACCGTTTCGACAAAATCAGAGTACAGCGACACGGTAACAAAGGGCTATGTTATTTCGAATACCTTCAAAGGTTCGAAGATTCCGTCAGGCTCGAATGTTGTTATTACCGTAAGTAAGGGCAAGCTTATAGAGCAATCGACTAATATTTCCGTTACGCTTCCGAAATATAACGGTCAAGGTAACGTAACGGCAACGCTTGACGATACCACTGTTTTCACGGGTACATGTACTCTTGACGGTTCGAATGTGGAAGTTACCGTAAGAGGCTATGAAGCAACTTCCGTTTTCAAGTTCTTCGTTGACGGTAAGCTGATTTATAAGTGCAATGTCAACTTCACTTCTTCACCCGTATCCCTGAGCAACGAAACAACATACGAATATGTTGGTGTAACGACTACCTTTGAACCTGTTTTATATACAATTCCGAACGTTGTCGGCGATACCTATGCCGTCGCAATGGCAAAGCTCAGAGCGGCAGGATTCAAAAATATCATTTCCGAAGGCCCTATTTCGGGAACGGTTGTAAAGATCGAGCCTGCGAGCGGCGTCAGCGTTTCACCGGATGTTCAGATAAAAATAACCTTTGGTGGCGGCAGTGAAAATTGACGGTATCATAATAAAAGGAATCGGTGGCTTCTACTATGTAGAGGCCGCTGACGGCATAATATACGAATGCAAGGCGAGGGGTGTTTTTCGTAAGGAAAAGATTACTCCGCTTGCAGGCGATAGGGTCGAAATAAGCGTTGATGAAAACAACAAGAATTCCATTGATAAGATTTACGAAAGACGGAATATGTTCAAGCGTCCGCCTATCGCCAATGTTGACAAGCTTGTTATTGTTTCTTCAGTCTGTGACCCGAGACCGAATCTTCTTATAATCGACCGATTGACGGCAGTTGCCGTTTACAAGAACGTTGAGCCGATTATTGTTTTCACAAAGAATGATTTACAGAGTGCAGATAAATATATTGAAATATATAAAAATGCAGGATTCAAAACCTTTGCCGTTTCTAACGAAACAGGCGAGGGTATCGGTGAAATTAAAGCGGTTATTGAGAACGGCGTGTGCGTTTTTACAGGTAATTCGGGTGTCGGAAAATCCTCACTTATAAACAGAATGTATCCCGATTTCGCTCTTGAAACAGGCGAAATCAGCAAAAAGCTCGGACGTGGCCGTCACACGACCCGCCATGTTGAATTGTTGAAGATTAACAACGGATATATTGCCGACACTCCGGGCTTTTCCTCGCTTGACTTTGAGACAAATGATCTTATCAAAAAGGATG
The DNA here is from genome assembly GCA_000434915.1 of Ruminococcus sp. CAG:563. GTDB lineage: Bacteria > Bacillota > Clostridia > Oscillospirales > Acutalibacteraceae > CAG-488. The sequence goes on along the minus strand of FR882085.1, from coordinate 55,034 downwards.
AGCTTGCATTTTGCTTCCCTGATTTTTCCGATTATATTGATTCGTGCAAATTTTCAACCTGTGCTCATGTTAATGACAAGGGCTGCCGACTTATTGAAGCCGTTAATAACGGTGATGTTATGCGTTCACGTCACGAAAGCTATGTGACGATGTATAACGAGGTCAAGGATATTAAAGACTGGCAGCTGTAACAAAAAATCAAAACCGCCATAGTATGTAATAAGCAACCGATTTTGTCGGTTACAAAAAATGCTGTGGTGGTGTTTTTATGAGAAGAGGCAGGCGGTGCAGCTGCAGATTCGGCTATTATTTTTCGGCTTTCGGGCTTGGAATGATTGTCGCAATGATTTGTCCGAAGTCTTTTATTGTGGCTGTTCTGTCGTGTGCCGTCATAATTCTCGGATTCATCATCAGCAAATAACGGAGGGTGCTTATGAAAGTTATCATGATCGACAAGCCTAAATTCTGGAGCGGTATTCTCAGACTGTTTTTCGGAATAAAGAAGGAAAACGATATTACATAATTGTAAAATCTACTCATTTGCCGTCTAAATGACGGCTTTTTTCTTGCAATGCTCGTTGTTATATGATAAAATAAATTAAATATCACTAAAAGACGGAGCTAAAATAATGTATAGTGAAAAGCTTAAATTTAATAAAAACGGGAAATTTACGATCCTTCAGGTCAGCGACGCTCAGGATATGCATATTCCGAGAAAAGCAATGTTTAAAATGTTGGACAAGACCTATGACAAGGTTAAGCCGGATTTAATTGTTCTTACGGGCGACAATATTCTCGGCAATCATATTGACGATGCTCTTATAGGCAAAAAAAAGAGTGCAACTACCAAGGAGGCCGTACTCAAAAGAATGAAAAAGGCTCTCGGACTGGTGCTTGACCCGATTGAAAAAAGAAAAATTCCGTTTGCATTTATATACGGCAATCATGATGATATGAATATTATTTCAAAGAAGGAGCAGGCGGAAATTTACGGCGAATATAAATACTGCGTTCCCTACAATACAGAGGACGACAGCGTTGAATGTGACACATATAATATTCCGATTTATTCATCAAATGACGGCAAGATGAAATATAACATATGGATGCTTGATTCGGCCGGTTCGGATGAGAACGGCAGGCCGACATTCGGCAGGGTTCAGCCGGAAACGATTGAATGGTATGAGAGAAAGAGCCGTCAGCTGCGCTTTGAGAACAACGGCCCCGTTATGTCATTGATGTTCCAGCATATCCCGATAGCCGAAACGGCTCAGTTCTATGAAAAATGCAATGCAGACGATAAGGGTGCAATTAAGGTCGGCGATGATGAATACGTCAGACTCGATTCAACAAAGGCAAGGGGATTCGCTTTTGAGATAGAAGGCAATGATGAGCCGGATTACGGCCAGCTCACGGCAATAAAAAAGTGCGGCGACGTATGCGGTCTTGTTTTCGGTCACGACCACATGAATTGCTTTACAGGTCAGATCGACGGCGTCAACATTATTCAGACGCCCGGTGCTTCGTTCAGAAGCTACGGTAACATGATTTCAAGAGGAACAAGAGTTTTTGTGATAGACGAAAACGACCCGAGCACATTTGAAACCTACACAATCGGCTATTTTGACCTCTTCGGAAAGAATTTCCGCTCTGTTATGAGATATATTTTCAGCGCAGATGAATATGAAAAGGTTAAAGCTCTTATCATTGCTCTCGGCGGAGTAATTGTTGTAGGACTTATCACCTATATCCTTGCGATTTTTAACCTATTTGGCTTTTAAATAAGGAGACTGAAAATGAAAAAAATATCCGATTTGGTTGTTAACAAACCAAAATTGATTGTTTTGATATCGCTGCTACTGCTGATTCCGGCTACAATCAGCTATATTTTTACGAATGTTAACTACGATATTCTGAGCTATCTCCCGTCGAAGCTCGACTCCGTAAAGGGTGAGAACATTCTTGAGGAGGATTTCGGCGGCGGTTCAATGACTATTGTGCTTGTAAAAACGGTTGACGATAACGGCGGAAAAATCTCTCCGAATACGGTTATGAAGCTCAAAAACAACATTTCGGAAATCAAGAATGTTTCCAATGTTCTCTGGGCGGATAACATCATGGACACGAGCGTTCCCGGCGATATTTTACCCGATGACGTAAAAAATGTTTTTTACAGCAGCGATGGCGAATATACAATGATGTTCGTCAGCTACTCGGAGGACGCTTCATCAAAAGACATTATTAAATCGGTCAAAGAAATTAAAAAAAATCTTCCCGAAAACTGCTATCTCAGCGGTATTTCCGCTATGAATTCAGACACAAAGGAAATGACCGACAGAGAAACGCCTATCTATATTCTCATTGCGGTTGCCCTTGCGATTATCACAATGATGATTACAATGGAGTCGTATGTAATGCCGTTTATTCTTGTCGGCGTTATCGGCATTGCTGTTATGTACAACATGGGAACGAACTTCTTCATGGGTGTTTCGTATATCACGCAATCCATCGCGGCGATTCTTCAGCTCGGCGTTACGATTGACTATTCTATTTTCCTTGTTAACAGATACAACGAGGAACGTAAGTATTCAAGAACGAAAGAGGAGGCAATGGCGAGAGCGCTTCACGGTTCGTTTATTTCACTTTCAGGCAGCTCCTTGACAACGCTTTTCGGCTTCCTTGCGCTTTGTTTTATGCAGCTTACGCTCGGACTCAATATCGGTATAGTTATGGCAAAGGGCGTTATAATCGGCGTGCTTTCGGTTGTAATTATTCTCCCGGCATTCATGCTTGTGTTTGACAGTGCAATCAATCGTCACAGGCATAAACCCTTTACACCCGATTTCGGAAAATTTGTGAATCATATTATAAAGCGTAAAAAGGCTTTTGCCGCTTTGTTTATCATAATTATAATTCCGTCGCTTTTACTTTCGGCCAATGTAAAGAAAAATTACAATCTTAATGCCGAGCTGCCCGACGATGCGACTACGACAGTCGGAACGGCTCTGCTTAAAGAAAAATTTAATATGACGACATCACATTTCATCATTGTTGACGATTCGATCCCGGCAAGTAAACTTGTGAGAATGGAAAATGAGATAAGCAATGTTGAGGGAGTCAGCAGTATGCTGGCATATGATATGTTCGTCGGAACTTCGATTCCCGATTCCATTGTTCCGGATGATGTGATTGATATTGTCAAGCAAAACGGACGGCAGGTTATGCTCGTCAATTCTATCTATGAATCCTCAACGGATAAATGTAACGAACAGGTCGAAAAGATTGAAAATATTGTTCAGAAATATACAGGCTCCGAGCATTACGGATATGTAACCGGCGAGGGAGCACTTTATAAGGACCTTATAGAAACGACAAAGGTTGACTTCGCCGTTACAAGTTTGATTTCAATTATTGCCGTCTTTATAGTTATTGCAATAGTTTTCAAATCGATTTCGATTCCGTTTATCCTGATTATTGCAATAGAGGTTGCGATATGGATAAACCAGGGCATCTCGACACTGTTCGGAACGGCGATTCCGTTTATTGCTCCGACCGTTATTTCGTGTATTCAGCTCGGTGCAACGGTTGACTATGCAATTCTTCTTACCTCACGGTTTAAAGAGGAGCTTGCAAGGGGGGCGGGAAGAACCGCTGCAATGAGAAAGGCGGCTAATGAAGCTATCCGCTCTGTATTCCAGAGTGCAATGCTTTTCTTCTTTGCAACATTCGGAGTTTATCTTGTATGCAGCATTTCAATAGTCAAGTCGCTTTGCGCAATGCTTGCGAGAGGCTCTCTTATCAGTGCACTTGTGATTGTGCTCTTTGTTACACCTATTCTTCTTCTTTGCGAAAAGTTGATTTCAAAAACTACAAAGGGCTGGGGCACTCATGATGACAAGCCTGAACCCGAGCCGGTTGCCCCGGCTGCGGTAAAGAAGAATATTGACGAATATGAATTTGAAGAAGAAACAAGCTTCACATTTACCGATGACGGAGAGGATGAGTGATATGAGAAAATTTAAAAGTATATTTTGTATTCTTCTTGCTTTTGCAATGATTTTCCTTTGCGCCTGCGGAGATAATTCTCAGGACGACAGCGAAGAAGATGTAAATTCGGTTAGATATAATGTTCCGGCCGCTTCGGTAAAAAAGACGGAAACGGTTTACGTTAATCTTGATAACACCGGAACGCAGAAAAGCATAAAGGTCAGCGACTGGCTTCATGTTCCGCAGGGCGGAGTGTATGTTGACGATGTAACGAATCTTACATCGGTTGTAAACGTTAAGGATGATTCAAAGCCGCAGGTTAACGGTTCGACCCTTCGCTGGCACATGAGTATGACCGACCTCTATTATCAGGGGGATTACAGCGGAAAGCTTCCCCTTGAGTTTAAGATAAGCTATACTCTTGACGGTCAGCCGATTTCCGCCAAGGATATAGCCGGTAAAAGCGGAAAGGTTAAAATCACGATAAAAATGAACAATGTTGACGCTTACTCCGTTAAGGTAAACGGCGTTAACATGACAATGTATAATCCGATGCTCGTTGTCGGCGGAATTTCACTCAGCGAGATGAAGTTCCAGAATATTGCGGTTGATAACGGCAGGGTTGTCGGCAGTGGTAATACTCAGTACGCTGTTTTGGCGGGCTTCCCGGGAATTAATGAAAGTCTCGGACTTTCTTCTCTTTCCTCCGATGCGGATTCAACGTATAAATTTAACGATACGTTTGTTATTTCAGCCGATGTAAATAATTTTGAAATCGGAAACTTTATGTTCTCGGCCATTCCGATAGCTTCACTTGATATCGGTCTTGATAATATTTCCGATTCCGTTGACAGCCTTAGAAGTAATCTTCAGAAACTTCAGAATGTACAGAAAAGTCTTCAGCAGATTGACGCTTCAAAGCTTTTGAACACATTGTCCTCTAATCCGGACAAGCTCAATAATTTAAGCTCGCTCGTTAAGCAGGCATCAAGCCTTTACAGCGAAAATGCAGCTTTGATAAACGTTCTCAATAAATATACCACGCCGCAGAATCTTGCGACAATTCAGGTTCTTGTTGAGTACATCAGAACGGCCGATTTCAACGGCCTTGAGGATGCGCTAAAGGTTATAAACAGCATCTTCGGGGACGATGCAAGCCAGGAGACGATTAATCAAGGCTTGCAGCTTCTTAAGGAAATGTCCTCCGACCTCAATGATCCGCAGGTTCAGAAGGCTATTGATAACCTACCGAAGACCGTAAATACTCTTTCGGAACTTCAAAAAGCTGTTGAAGAAAACAAGGATTTAATTAATGCGCTTCAGGCACTTTCGGAATCAAATGCACTTTCTTCGATAGATTCCACTCTTTCGAACCTTAAGGGATCTATCGCAACGGACAGCCTTTCCTCGATATCGGGTGTTGACGCAAACACACTTTCGGCAAAGATGACGGCTTGGCTTGAGCTTGGCAAGACCTATACAATCTTCACAAAAAAGGCTCAGAATGCTTCGTCGAGCGTTATGTTTGTTTTTAAAACCGACAGTGTCAGAGTTAATTCATCGAACGGCAACGAAGAGACGGCTTCAAACACTGAAGATGTTCCGGAAAATGCTTCCGAGGGCGGAATAAAAGGATTTTTTAACAAGATATTCAAAAAGAATGAGGGCTGATAATGAGCTGTAAGGTTTCTGTCATCATACCTGTTTACAACTGTATAAAATTTCTTGATAAGGCTGTTAAGTCTGTTATTGCACAGACTGATTTTGAACTTCTTGAATTGATTCTCGTTGATGACGGTTCTTCCGACGGTTCAGCCGAGCTTTGCGATGATTTTTCAAAACAAAATGCCAATATCTCGGTTTTACATCAAAAAAATTCCGGCGTATCTGTTGCAAGAAATAACGGAATCAAAAGGGCAAAAGGGGAGTATATTGCTTTTCTTGACAGTGATGACGAATATTCTTCGGGTTTTATTCATGAAATGCTGGCTGAATCCGAATACGACCTTGTTTGCTGCGATTATTTCAAAAAGAGCAAAGACGAAAAACATCTCGGAACAATCTTTGAAGACAAAGCTTATTTCAGGAAGAATTTTGATTTGGATTTTTGCAAAAAAATTATTCGTGAGGAGTTCTATTCCTGCTGGAACAAGCTTTACAAAAAAGAGATAATTAATCAAAACAATATCAGATTTGCTCACGGTGTGAAATACGGCGAGGATATGGAATTTGTTTTTGAATATTTAAGGCATTGTGATTCTTTTAGATTTATCGACAGACCGCTTTATCATTACAATATTAACCCTTATAACACTACCTCCGTCGTAAAAAACGGATTTGACGTTCAGCATTCGATTTATGTTTTTCAAAATGAATATTTTTCATCTGCAAAATTTAAAGATGAAATATCTGCGGTAGTGCTGGATAAATATATTTTTAATACAACTTGTACTGTTAATTCGGAAATCACTTACGGAACATTTTTCGGCTCATACAAATACGTTAAAAGGGTTCTCGCAAGTGATTTTTACGAATTGTATTTGAAAGCGAATTATTCCGAATTTAAGTGCTTTTATGACAGAGTTTTTTTTACACTTCTGAAAAAGCGCATGGCTCTCGGAGTTGTGATTTGGAGAAAACTTTTTGATTTAAGGAGCAGGCTTTTACATGACTGATTTGATAAAACTACCCTCATTCGAATGGTTTCTCGGACTTATGGGCTTCGGCGGAAAGGGAAATACCTATGCCGGTTCATACGGTACAGACCCGTATCTCGGCTGTCTTGGCAGGCCGTCGTTCAGATATAGGGCATGGATTGAAAAGGACGAGAACGACGAAAAACAATTCAAGGCCGTGCATTATACCGGCAATGACTGCTACGATGAAACCGATAAGGAAAAAGTGACAGAAAAAATTTTTGAAGCTTCGGCAGCGGGAATTCTTGAGGCACAGGAATGGCTGCTCAGTGAGCTGGAGCAATTCATGGCATCAAACAGGGAGGTGCAGCGATGAGCAATTTGAAAACACGCTGGACAGATAAGGTTAATTACGATTGTCCGCTCAGTGAATACCCGAGACCTCAGCTTGTCAGAAACGACTGGCAATGCCTGAACGGTAAATATGAATTCACGATAACGGGTATGACGGATGATATTCCGCAGAATTTTGACGAAGAAATAATTGTTCCTTTTGCACCGGAATGCTATCTTTCGGGCATAGAGAGAACGATTGAACCTGAGGATTATCTTTGGTATCGTAAAAAGTTTATACTCGACGACTGCTTTGAGGGCAAACGCTGTATTCTTCATTTTGAGGCCGTTGACTGGCGTTGTATTGTTTATTTCAACGGCAAGCCTGTCGGAACGCATCAGGGCGGATATATTCCCTTCAGCTTTGACGTGACCGAATATCTCAGAGAGGGATATAATGAGCTTGTAGTTCGTGTTAATGACCCGACGGAGACAAACTGGCAGGACAGAGGCAAGCAGGTCAGAAAAAGCACTGGATTTTGGTACACGGCAACGAGCGGAATTTGGCAGAGCGTTTGGCTTGAACCTATTAACGAGAAGCATATTGAAAACGTCCGTCTTACTCCCGATGTTGATTCATCTTCAATCCGAATCGAGACCGAATTGAAATACGCCGAGGATACTCAACTCAGAGCCATAATCAAAAAGGACGATTCGATTGTTTTTGCCGGAAAAATATCACCCGACGAAACCGTTAAGCTTAAGGACATCAGACTATGGAGCCCCGAGGATCCGTTCCTCTATGACATCGTAATTGCTCTTTGTGATGAGAATGAAGAAATTCTTGATGTTGTTTCAAGCTATTTCGGCATGAGAAAATTCAGCATCGGATATGACGATAAAGCTATACCGAGACTGTATCTAAATAACAAACCGTATTTCCAGACAGGACTTCTCGACCAAGGCTATTGGCCGGACGGCGGAATGACTCCGTCCTGCGATGAAGCGATGATTTTTGATATCAAAGAGATGAAGAATCTCGGCTTCAACATGCTCAGGAAGCATATAAAAATCGAACCGAGACGCTGGTATTACCATTGCGATAAGCTGGGCATGATCGTTTGGCAGGACATGGTATGCGGCGCAAAGAAGATCGATATGTTCTTCGTCGGCGTGCTGCCGAATATGTTTATCAGAAGCATTCCGGACAGCCATTACAAATGGTTCGGCGTTGACAATGAGGAATGCCGCAGAGAGCACGAAAAGGCAACGTTTGAGACGATAGACCATCTTTATAACTGCACTTCGATCGGCTGTTGGGTTCCGTTTAACGAGTCGTGGGGACAGTTTGACGCAAAGAGAATCGGCGAGGCTGTCAAGGAATATGACCCGACGAGAATCGTTGATCACGCAAGCGGTTGGCATGATCAGAAAGGTCCGGAGCTCAAGAGCGTACACCAGTATATTCTTCCGTTTATCCCCCCGAAGGGTGACGGCAGACCGCTTGTCCTCAGCGAATTCGGCGGTTACAGCCGTATAATCGAAAACCATGTTTGGAACATGGAAAAGAGCTTCGGCTATATTATGTACAAGACCAAAGAAACACTCACCGACGCATATAAAAAACTCTTTGAAAAGCAGATTATTCCTAACATCAAAAAAGGCTTGAGCGCAACGGTATATACTCAGGTAAGCGATGTTGAGTTCGAGGTCAACGGAATCTATACATATGACCGTGAGCTTCTTAAAATTGATGCAGATACAATAAGAGAGCTCAATTCAAAATTAAAATACTGAGGTGAAACTAATGAACACGGGTGATCATAATCTGCGGCTTCTTTTTCTGGCCGATATTTTTAACAGGCAGACTGATGAGAATCATGTCTATTCCGCAATTCAGCTCATTTCAATGCTCGGCGAATACGGCATAACATGTGAAAGAAAGTCCATCTACCGTGACATTGATGATCTTAAAGAGTACGGAATGGACATCGTTAATATCAGAACACCTCTCAGAGGTTATTATCTCAGGTCAAGAAAATTCTCTCCGCCGGAAGCAAGACTGCTGATTGACGCCGTTCAGGCCGCAAAGTTCATTTCCGAGAAGAATACCAAGAGCTTGATTTATAAAATAGGCGGCCTTGTCAGTGAGTATCAGGAGGAGGAGCTGAGGGAGCAGATTTATGTTGACGGCAGCTTCAAAACCGACAAGGAAGACCTTTACGAGACGATACGCATTCTTGACAAAGCTATCAAGGGTAAAAAGCAGGTCATGCTCAGATATGCAAGACGTTCAATAGAAAACAAATACCTTGTTCGCAACGAGGGCAAAACCTTTCTTGTCAACCCTTATGCGATGCTTTGGTCAAATGACCATTATTACCTCATTTGCAATAACAATAAGTATTCAAACCTTATGCATCTGCGTCTTGACAGAATTTTTGATATCGAGCTGCTGGACACTCCGGCCAAGCATTTTTCAAAGGTATCTCAATATACGGATAAGTTCGATATCGCCGACTATTCAAACAAGCTTTTCAATATGTTCTCCGGCGAGGAGGCAAACGTAACTCTTTCCTGCTCAAATTCGATCCTTGATGAAATAATCGAAAAGTTCGGTGACGACGTTCCGATTAAAATTGACGAAAACGGCCGTTTCCGCATCAAGGCCGAGGTTGAGATGAGCGAGGGCCTTGTAAGCTGGATTCTGCAATACGGAACGGACATCAAGGTTATTCAGCCGAAAGCACTCATGAAAGCCGTTAAGGAAAAAGCGAGCCAAATTTTGGAAATGTATGAATAAATAAGAAAAGTACAGTCAACAATTTACTTGCAAAACAAGTAAGGAGTTGACTGTATGTCTTTTTCGGGAAAAATAAGAATTTCTATTGCCATTGGTATTGTTACGGCCGTTATTTTTTCAATCTGTTCTTTTGCGAAAACCTCGGAGGAAATCCGTTCCGATGTGCTCAGGCTTCATGTTATTGCAAATTCAGATTCAAGCGTTGACCAGAATTTAAAGCTCAGACTTCGTGATTATATTCTCGAAGAGGGCGAGGATATCTTTGACGGAAGCGTGAATGTCGAAAATGCGGTTAAAAAAATTGAGCCGAAGCTGGCGGAGCTTGAAAAGTCGGCTGAGACTTTTGTTAAAAACGCCGGATTTGATTATGACGTTAAAATAACTCTTTCAAACGAATATTTCACAACAAGGACATACGAAAGCGTAACTCTGCCGGCCGGGAAATATCTTGCTTTGAGAGTTGTTATCGGCTCCGGCGAGGGGCATAACTGGTGGTGCGTTATGTTTCCGCCGATGTGCGTTCCGGCAGCCGACAAAAAGGATGAAATTGAAAATGTGTTCACGGATAAGGAAATAAAGCTTGTTGAAAGCAAACCGAAATATGAGCCGAGATTCAAGGTTGTTGAAATTTATGAGCAGATAAGGGAAACGATATCTGAGAGAACAGGACAAGCACTGTAAATTGTTTAAAATATACAGTTTTTAAAAGGAAATCAATCGAATATCTATAGTAATATATAATAAAAAACCTGCTTTATTTTTGTATGAAAAGTAGGTTTTTTGTTTTTTAATTTACAAACGGTCATTTGTTGTGATAAAATTATATACGATAAAATGTGAGTAATTCTCACTCAAAAGAGAGAAGGTTTTTTGATGGCTAAAAAGAACTTTTGGCACAATATGTTCGGCACAACACCGGGCAAGGGTATTCAGCCGAAGGAGGTTATTGCATACAGCGTAACCGGATTCGGTCAGAATTTCATCTGCACGATTATCGGTTCATTCCTGACGGTTTTCATGACCGATGCTCTTCTTTTCGGTGCGGTTGAAAAGGGGACTGTTTTTAAGAGTATGTCGGGTGCAATGGCTGTAGCATTTCTTATGCTTTTTACAAGAATTTATGACGCACTTAATGACCCGATCATGGGCTCTATTGTTGACAGAACGAGAACGAAATGGGGCAAATGCCGTCCGTATCTTAAATGGATGGCGATTCCGATTGCAATAACGACGGTTCTTTGCTTCTGCCCGTTTCTTGAGCCGAAGTCAAAAGCAACGTTTGTTGTTATCTCGGTTCTCTACGTTATTTGGTCGATGGTTTATACCGTTGCTGACGTTCCTTATTGGGGACTCTCAACCTGCATGACGAACGACACGGTTGTCAGAGGCAAGGTTCTTACCTTTGCACGTCTTGTGTGCACACTCGGCGCCGGTCTTGTAACGGTCGGTGTTCCTCTTATTACAAACGCCGTTACCGCAAAATTTAAGGACGCAGACGGAAATGTTCTTCCGCAGTATATTTCTCAGAATGCGGAAACGCTCAAATGGACTTATTTTATCTGTGCACTTGTTCTTGTTGTTGTTTCGGTTCCGATGTTCTTCTATGGCTTCAAGAATACAACCGAGAGGTTCACTTCAAAGGACGCTCCTCCGTCACTCGGCCATAACCTGAAGCTTTTGTTTAAAAACAAGCAGCTGCTTCTCGTTGTTCTGTCGGGTATTCTCGGAGGCGCAAGAACCGTATATACATATACAGGCGGACTTTACTTTGCAAAGTATGTTCTCAATAACGAAGGACTTTTCAGTCTTATAACAATGCTTATTGTTCCCGGCGGACTTGTTGCTTCAATTCTTGTTCCGTGGATGACAAAGAAATTCACAAAGAAATGGGCATATATCTACGTTCATATTCTCGGTGCGGTCGTTATGTTTGCAATGTACTTCATCGGCTATGATGCACCGTGGAAACTTGTTGTTAACGCAATAGGTCTTGTTCTTCTCGGAATTCCGCAGGGCGTAAACAATATCATTACTTACGCTATGATCGGCGATACCGTTGATTATCTTGAATGGAAAACAGGCGAGAGAGCAGAGGGAATTTGCTTCGCAATGCAGACGCTCATCAATAAGATCGGTATGGCGGTCGGAGCGTTCGTCGGTGTATTCTCCTACAGCTGGGCAGGCATCAATCCGGAAGCAACTCCGGCGATCACTCCCGATGGCAGACAGCTGCTTTGGAACGTGCTTATTCTCACAGGTGCAATCAGCATGGCGGCAACAATTATTCCCATGCTTTTCTATAACATCACAGAGAAAAAGCAGCAGCAGATGGTTGCGGAAATTGCCGAGAGAAGCAATTCAAATGGGAGCGAGAAATAAATGTCGAAGTATATGATAATCAACGCCGATGATTTCGGTTCGTTCAAGGGTGCAAACCTTGCCATTTCCGATTTGCTCACAGACCCGAACAGTGCACTGACTTCATCGACGATAATGGCTCCGTGTCCGTGGGCACCCGATGCGGTTTGTTTTGCAAAGAAGAATCCGAAGCTTTGCATCGGAGTGCATTGGACTTTTACAAATGAATGGAGCGGCTACCGCTGGGGTCCGGTGGCTCATAACAATACGGAGAGTCTTCGTGACGAGTATGGCTACATGCATCATGAAAGCGACGATTTTGAGAAGTATGCCAATCTTGACGAGGTCTATGCCGAAGCGGTCGCACAGATCGAATTACTCAAAAAGCTCGGACTTGATCCGTCCCATCTTGACAATCATATGGGTTCGATTTACGGCGTTGCAACAGGCCGATTCGAGCTTCTGAACGTTGCGTTCAAAGCGGCCGCAGAGTACGGTCTGCCGTTCAGATTCCCGGCTAATCTCGCCGATGAGCAGTTCTCAAATTCAATGCTTGATATTCAGGTTGACAAAAACGTCGTTCTCGGTCTTTTGAGCAATGTTGTCGAGCAGGCAAAGGCTCTTCACGTCGCAATTCCGGATTATCTTATTCCGAATGAGTGGAGCGGCCCTCAGAGCGACAGTTACGAGAAATTCAAGGAGTATATTTTTGAGCTTTATAAAACATTCCCGGACGATGCGGTGACGGAGACATATATGCATCCGTCACTTCCGACCGAGGATCTCAAGGGTGCATCGGGCGTTTGGTTCAGACGTGAGTGGGAATACAAACTTCTCAAAGACCCGCAGACCAAGCAGCACATTGAATCGCTCGGCTTCAAGCTTATTAATTACAGAGACCTTGCCGAAATGAAAAAATAATAAAGAGGGGATAATAATGTCAGGATTTATGCAGCATGAAATTACTTCAAAGCAAAGACTTTTGAACGCAAACGGCAACATAACCGAACCCGGTTTTGCCAAAAAGCTCTACTGGGAGTATAGCAGAAACGACATCAAAGCACCCAAAATCAGAATCAAAGAGTGGGACTACTACTACATAGGCAATCAGGACTGCGGTCTTTGCCTCACAATTTCCGACAGCGGCTTTGTCAGCTGCTTGAGCATTTCACTTTTAGGCTTCGGCGATAAGCCGTTCCAGATGAATGACAGCGAGATAGGACCTTTCCCGATGGGTAAGATGAATCTGCCGTCAACGAGCGAGAAGGGCGATATCCACGCCAGGGTCGGCACATGCGATATGACCTTTAAAAATGACGGTAAAACACGACGCCTTTACGGAACCTACGGCAACTATTGCAACTCCGGTAAACTCCTTACTTTTGACGTAACGCTGACAGATATTCCCGAGGAGAGCATGGTTATCGCAACTCCGTTTGACAAGGATAAGCATTTTTATTACAATCAAAAAATCAACTGCATGAGAGCCTCGGGCAAGATGACCTTCGGTGATCTTCGCTGGACTTTCGATGAGGAAAATCAATCGCTTGCTACACTTGACTGGGGTAGGGGAGTTTGGACCTACGACAATACATGGTATTGGGGCAGCGGTCAGATGATTCTTGATGACGGCAGCCGCTTTGGCTTCAATATCGGCTACGGTTTCGGCGATACCTCGGCGGCGAGCGAAAATATGCTTTTCTATAACGGCAAATCGCACAAGCTTGATCAGGTCGAATTCCATATTCCGTACAGAAACGGCGAGTATTATTACACCGAGCCATGGACGTTTACAAGCAATGACGGCAGGTTTGAAATGAGCTTTGAGCCCATCATTGACCGTGTTGCTCCGCTCGACGTTAAGCTTATCTGCATGCTTCCGCACCAGGTTTTCGGCAAAATTTCGGGCAAAGCAATTCTCGACGACGGCACTGTTATTGAAATAAAGGATAAGGTCGTTTTCGCAGAGAGAGTACATAACAAGTGGTAAACCCTGAAAAAAATCAGCAGAGACATTGCGTTTTGCTTTGTCTCTGCCTTTTTTATGACGGAATAAGTGCGTCCATTTCGGATTCTGAAATCTCTTTTCCGCTTGCGTTATAAAATTTGCCTCTGTCGAAAGTCGCAAGAAGCTTGCCGTCTGAATTGTAATATTTCTGAACATTGTCATTTCCGTTTTCGTCAAAGTCGCTTGAAATATAGTAATAGCTCAGCTTGCCGTCCTTGTAATATTCAAAACGCTCGGCTTGATTTTTGTCGTCAAAGTATCCTATCTGGTAATTATTGTCCTGCGAGCCTAATTTTTGAGCAGTGTATGTTTTGCCGTCAATAACCGTGGTGTACGGGGGAGGATTGGTCGTCTCGGTTGAAACGGGAGGATCAACTGCCTTTTTGCCGCAAGCATTTAATGACAACAAAAGTAAAATTGATATAAAAAGCAACGATATTTTCTTCATAATATATCTCCCTTGTTATAAAATTTCATTTTCTGTAAAATATATTACAATGAAAAATATCATTTGTCAAAAAAATTTTTTAAAAACACTTGACTTTTAAAAATAATCGGTTATAATAACAGTAACGATTACTATTATTGATGAGGTAAATCTATGGCAACTGTTAAACATTCAAAACAGAGAGAGGCTATTCTCTCGGAGCTTCGTTCTCGGAAGGATCATCCCACAGCCGAGGATCTGTACTTCACGCTTAAGGCGGAAATGCCGAATCTTAGTCTCGGTACGGTTTACAGAAACCTTAATATGCTCGCTTCCGACGGCGTAATTCTCAAAATCAGTTTTGAGGGTGCCGACCGTTACGACGGCAACAAGGAGCTTCACTATCATTTTCAGTGTCTTGAATGCGGCAGAGTTACCGATGTAGATATGCCCACATTCGATGATATTAATTCAAAAGCGCAAGCATATGCAAAGGGACGGATTGATACGCATGAGCTGATTTTCAGCGGTGTGTGCGACGAATGTCTCGGTGCAAATTAAATTTTTTTGGAGGTAAATTATTATGGCAAAATGGGTATGCAGTGTATGCGGTTATGTTCACGAGGGCGACACTCCTCCGGAGAAGTGCCCGGTATGTAATGCTCCGGCAACAAAGTTTAACAAGCAGGACGAGGGTATGACTTGGGCAGCCGAGCACGTTGTAGGCGTCGCACAGGGCGTATCGGATGATATTCTTGAGGATCTCAGAGCTAATTTCAACGGTGAGTGCTCAGAAGTCGGTATGTATCTTGCAATGGCAAGAGTAGCTCATAGAGAGGGCTATCCGGAGATTGGCCTTTATTGGGAAAAGGCAGCTTACGAAGAGGCTGAGCACGCAGCAAAGTTCGCTGAGCTTCTCGGAGAGGTTATTACAGACTCAACAAAGAAGAATCTTGAGATGAGAGTTGCAGCAGAGAACGGTGCAACGGCAGGCAAGTTTGACCTTGCTAAGAGAGCTAAGGAAGCAAACCTCGACGCTATTCACGACACAGTTCATGAGATGGCAAGAGATGAAGCCCGTCACGGCAAAGCTTTCGCAGGACTTCTCAAGAGATATTTCGGTGCATAATTTCAACACGATAGAATAAATCACTCCCCTGAATTCATTGTGAACTCGGGGGAGATTTTTCTTAATTATTATTTCTTTAAAAAGGGGAGAACGACGTCTGCTGTCCTTTTACCTTCGTCATATACAAAGACATGACCCGAACCCTCAAAGGTTACATACTCTGCATTCGGACAAACTTCTTTCATTCTGTCAATCTGATAATAGGGCATTGTTCTGTCTGCGGTACCCCAGACAACAAGCATCGGGATTTTTTGTTCATTGACGCTTTTGTAGCCCTCGGTTGCCTCTTTGGTGTTAAGAATGCAATTAATAAGGCTTGAAAAAGTGCTGCCGATAAAGCCTTTGTATTCGGCACACATCGCAAAATAGCGGGTAAAGTCATCAACCTCGGATTGCTCGGTGTGTGTCATTTCGCCGGCACAGTTTTTAATCAACGTTTTGCCGCCGATTGTTTTGAAAAGAGCTTTGCCGAAGCCCGGAATTTCACACAGCTTCATATAAAACGGAGGTTTAAAGCTATCCATTCCTGCCGGTGCAAGAAGAACAAGCTTTTTAACCTTGCCCGGATAAAAGCGGCAAAAAGCTGTTGTTACCGTGCCTCCCATTGATGTGCCGATAAGATAAAACTTTTCATCGCCCAAGAGCTTTTTCGTCAGCTCGTTGAGCTGCCTTGCGAAAAATTCCGGCGTACATGCGTCATGTGTGCACTGAGAAAGTCCTCTGCCTATAAGGTCATATCTTATAACCTTATATCCGGCTTCAACAAGTGTGTCAAAAAGCTTGTCATATATTTTATACGGAGTTGCGTAGCCGTGCGTTAAAACAACCGGCTCACCGTTACCCTCCATCTGGTAATGAGTTATTCCGCAGGGTAACGGAATAAAACTGCCGCTGTTCATTGCACGTTCTTTATCGTTAAGCTCCAATGTTTCAACATTTCCGATAAGCTTATCAAGTTCATTTTTATCCACAGGCTCAGTTCCTTGAATTTTTTACTATTCTATCACATTTAGGTAATAATTTCAATATACATTAGATTATATAAATTATGCAATTCATATAAAGTTGCTTGAGCTGTAACCTATTGTAAATTGTCTTAACTTGACAAATTAATCCTTAAATGTTATCATAAGCTAAAGAAATCTGAGTTTCGGAAGAAGGTATATGATGATTAATTCAGATAATTTATGTATGAGCTGTATGAAGGATATCGGAACGGAAAAGCAGTGTCCCTACTGCGGATTCCATGCCGATTCAAAGCAGATTGAGCCTTACCTGCCGATTAGGACGGTTCTTGGCAACAGATATCTTGTAGGCAAGCTTCTTGAATATAACGGAGACGGCGCAACATATATGGGACTTGACCTTTCAACGAGAGAGCCGGTCAATATCCGTGAATTCTTCCCGGAGGGGATTGCACTTCGTGACCCCAAAACACTCGGCGTTTACGTTGCTCAGGGCAACGAAAACGTATTTGACGAATGCCTCCAGAGCTTCACGGAGATGTGGAGGAAGCTTATGCGTCTCAGCGGACTTTCCGCTCTTATTAAGGTTAAGGATACCCTTGAGGGCAACGGCACATGCTATGCGATTACAGAGAACATTGACGGCATTACACTCAGAGAATATCTTCTCAGAAACAATGTCGGCTATATTTCATGGGAAAAGGCCCGTCCTTTGCTTATGCCTGTGCTTTCAACTCTCGGCACGCTTCATGCGTCGGGTATAATCCACAGAGGTATTTCTCCGTCAACGCTCATTGTTGCGTCCGACGGTAAAATCAGGATAACAGGTTTCAGCATCAGCCAGGTCAGATCGGCCAGAAGCGAGCTTAAATGCCAGCTTTATAACGGCTATGCCGCTTTTGAACAGTACGGCTTTGAGGGACGTCAGGGCACTTGGACGGATATTTACGGTTTCGGTGCCGTTCTTTACAGAACGCTCATCGGAACAGACCCGATTGACGCAACGGAGCGTGTAACAAACGACAGACTTATGGTTCCCGGCAAGTTTGCCGAGCAGCTTCCGGCTTATGTAATAAACGGACTTGTCAACGCTCTCCAGATTCTTCCGGAGGACAGAACAAGAACCGTTGAAGAGCTTCGTGCCGAGCTTTCGGCCTCGCCGAGTGCGGCAGCAGGTTCGGGTATGGAGTTTGAGCCTGTGGTTCCCGTAAATGTCAAGAAGCCTGTTGCTCAGCGTATCGTTGACGAAGAGGACGATGAGGAGGACTACACCTATAATAAGCGTGAAGCGGCGAAGAAGAGACATAACCGTTCCTCGGCCGTAATAACGGTTTGTGCGATTATTATTGTTCTTGCTGTTGCTTTCCTTGTTCTTTGGCAGACAGGCGTTATTAAGATTGATAATGATGCAACGACTACAGCCGCTGCCGAAACCGTTGAGGTGCCGAACTTTGTCGGCAAGCCATATAACGAAATCGTCGACAACACATATAACACCAAAAACTTTAAGTTTGAAAAGAATGAGGCTTACGATTCGACCGTTGAGGAAGGCTATGTAATCAGCCAGAGCGTTGATGTTAACGATAAGGTTCCCGTCGGAACGACAATCAAGCTTGTTGTCAGCAAGGGTAAGCAGAGCATTGTTTTCCCGACATCGGGCATTATCGGAATGAAGTATGACGATGCAAGAAATATGCTGACAAAGCTTGGCTTTACGGTTGAAAAATCCGTTAAGCTTAACACGGATAACGAAACTCCCGACACGGTTCAGGGTGCTTCACTTGAGGAGGGCGCATCATATGAAAAGGGTACAACCGTTTTCCTTTTCGTTTGGGGCGAGCCTGAGACCACAGAGCCTGTAACGGAAGATACAACCGCAGATGAGGAGTTCCCGACCGATGAGAGCTCGGTCAGCGAAGCGATTGACAGAATTATTAATTTCGGCAGAGGAAATTAAGTCAACAGAATATAAAAATACAGCAGCGGAAAATTAATTCTGCTGCTGTTCTTTTCTTATTTAACAATTATATCGGCCGTTTGTCCTCTTGTTGCCTTAATGATATCGGCAGGGGAGAGCTCGATTTGACTTCCGATTCTGCCTGCGCTCAGGGTTACGGTTTCAAGCGAATTAATATCCTCATGAAAGGTCGTTTTAAAGCTCTTTTTCATTCCTATCGGACTGCATCCGCCGTGAACATAGCCGGTCAGAGGCAGAAGCTCATTTTGCTTAATCATCTCGATAGACTTCTCTTTGACCGCTTTTGCGGCCTTTTTTAAATCAAGATGCTCGGCAACGGGGACAACAAAAACATAATAGTTCTTTGAAGCGGAGCGGGTGACAAGGGTTTTGTAAACTGTTGCCTGCTCCTTGCCGAGAAATTTGGCAATCGTTAATCCGTCCGTCGGAATTTCATCGCCATGAGGATAGAAATGCGGTATATAATTTATTTTCTGCTTATCAAGCAGACGCATAACGTTTGTTTTTGTTTCAGCCATTTGAATCACTCTAAATAATCAACAATTTTTTTGGTCTTGCCGTTTCTGATATACACTCTCGGAACACGGCGTGTAATACAGCAAAGAAACTCATAATTGAATCTGCCGGAAATATCGCCGATTTCCTCGCATGTGATTTCTTCGTCGCCGTCCTTGCCGATGAGCGTTACACCGTCTCCGATTGAAACGCCGGGGATATCGGTAACGTCAACCATGAATTGATCCATGCATATCATGCCGACAATCTTTGCTCTTTTTCCGTGGATAAGCACACTGCCTTTATTGGAAAGCAATCTCGGATATCCGTCGGCATAACCGACAGGGATCGTTGCAATAACAGTAGGCTTTTCGGCAACATAGGTTGAACCGTAGCTGACCGTATCGCCCTTATGTATTGTTTTAACGTTGATAACAAGGCTGTGAAGCTCCATTGCCGGTTCAATATGCAGCTTATCCTTATGAACAAACTCGGAGGGGTAGAGACCGTAGGTTATAATACCGCTCCTGACCATGTTTAGGAATTTATCGTCGCTGTCAATAATTGCCGCACTGTTGCAAACATGCTTAATCGGTATGTTTATGCCGATTTCTTCAAGTCTCAAAACAAAATCCTTGAATTTTGCAAACTGGCGGTTCATCGAAGTTTTGTCCGCTTCGTCTGCGCAGGCAAAATGGGTGAAAATACCGTCAATCTCAACGTTCGGGAGCTGAGAGATTCGTCGGATTTCATCAATGCTTTCGTCGTCGGGGATAAAGCCGATTCTTCCCATACCTGTGTCGACTTTAATATGAATATGAGCCGTTGTGCCCATTTGTTCTGCCGCTTCGTTAAGCTCCTTGGCTATCTCGTAGCGGAAAACGGTGAGCATGATATCATTTCTGATAATTGTTTCAAACTGGTTCGGGAAAACAAAATCAAGAATCAAAATCGGCTTTGTGATACCGGCACGTCTGAGCGCAAGCGCTTCACCGACGGTGGCAACGGCAAAGCCGTATGTGCCGATTTCGCTGAGAGCCTTCGAGACTTCGATTGCTCCGTGACCGTAAGCGTCGGCCTTGACAACGGCCATGACCTTTGTATCCTTGCCGACCTTATTTATAACTTCTTTAATATTATTGCAGATTTTATCAAGGTCAATTCTTAAATAAACTCTATTCAAATAATCAAGATTGCTGTTCAAAACTCGCACCTCTTAGTCTATAACCTTAATTGTTTCGATTACCGGCTGCTGATCCTTCGGGAGACAATCGCTTTCCGTAAGATCTGCACAAAGCTTATCGATAATATCCATACCCTCGGTGATTTTTCCGAAAGCAGCATACTGACCGTCGAGGTCATCCGAGCACGAATTCTTAAGGCAGATGAAGAACTGCGAAGAAGCTGAGTTAAAATCAAACTGGTTTCTCGCCATTGAAATTACACCTTTTTTATGTTTGATGGTATTCTTCACACCGTTGGCCGAGAATTCGCCCTTAACGCTGCTCTCACAGCCGCCGAGACCTGTTCCCTCCGGGTCGCCGCCCTGAAGAACAAAGTCTTTAACATAGCGATGGAATGTAAGTCCGTCGTAAAAGCCTTTGTTGCAAAGGTTAACAAAATTCTCAACCGTCAAAGGAGCCTGATCGCCGTAAAGCTCAATCTTTACCGTGCCGTAGTTTTTGATTACCATTTCCGCATGATGAGTGCCCTTCATGCCCTTAGAGCCGCAGGAAGCGAAGCATAAAAGGATTAAAACCGCAGACATAACTATCGAAACTGCTTTTTTCATAAATAAAACCTCTCTCGTGTATAATGTTACTCGAATATTATATCACATATATAAACAGTAGACAAGAAAAAAATTTATGATATAATATTTTTGTCATCAGAGGTGTTTCAAAATGTATATATGCAACCAATGTCCGAGAAAATGTAATATTGACAGAGATTCAAAAACCGGAATATGCGGAGTTAATTCGGAATATAAAATAGCGAGGGCTGCGCTTCATTATTGGGAAGAGCCATGCATAAGCGGCGAAAAAGGAAGCGGAACTGTCTTTTTTTCCGGCTGTTCGCTTAAATGCGTTTTCTGCCAAAACAGTGTGATCAGCGACGGCTGCTTCGGAAAAGAAATCAGCGAAGAAAGATTGATTGAGATTTTCAAAGAGCTTGAAGATAGCGGAGCTGACAACATTAATCTTGTCAGTCCGACCCAATATGCACTGCAGCTTGCCGATACTCTTTCAAAATATAAGCCGGGCATTCCCGTTGTGTATAACACAGGCGGATATGACAGCGTTGAATCACTGAAGGCTTTGGAAGGCTTGATTGATATCTATCTGACGGATATGAAATATGTAAGCCCGTCGGTTTCTAAAAAATACAGCCGTGCCGAGAATTATTTTGAAGTTTGCTCAAAGGCTGTTCTTGAAATGCGACGTCAGCAGCCCGAGGATATCTTTGAAAACGGTCTTATGAAAAAAGGAATGATTATTCGTCATCTTGTTCTGCCCGGAAATATCAGTCAAGGCATGAAAATGCTCGATTGGGTTGACGAAAATCTATCAAATCAAACAATTATCAGCCTGATGGGTCAGTATATGCCGTGCGCAAAGGCTGCGGATTATCCGACAATCAATCGTAAAATCAGCAAGAGGGAATATGATACTGTTATTTTGCATGCCGAAAAGCTCGGATTTGAAAACGTATACATTCAGGAGCTTGATTCATCTTCGCAGGAGTATATTCCCGATTTTGATCTTACGGGTGTTTGATTTTTGATTGACAAAAACGAATATTAGGTTTATAATAATAAAAAATGAATGGAGGAGACCGTTAAATGAAAAATACAAGACGAATCATTGCTTATGTAATGGCAATTATTGTCGCTTTGACCTGTTCGGGACTTGCATCCGTTGTTTCGGCGTCGGCTGCGGCAAAAATAACGGCAGTTAAAATTGTTTCTTATCCGACCAAAACCGTTTTTGTCCAGGGAACAGACTGGGATTACGGCTACTATGACATGCCCGAGGGCTACGGACTCGGAAAATTTGTCAAGCAAGACGGAATGATTTCCTTCCATCACAACGGCGGTTATTATTCGCATTATTCCGACAGAGGAATGATCGATATGACTGGTCTTGTGGTTAAGGTCACTTATTCGGACGGAACAAGTGAAAACATCGCTTATAAAGAGACAAAATCAGGTATAAGCGTCAGTCAGAATATTTTAGCTTCACCGAAGGGCGACTACAAGCTTGGTGAAAACATCATTGAGGTTTATTTCAAGTCGAATACAAAGGTTTATGATTCTTACAAAATAACTCTTGTAACCGCTTCGACAAAGGGTGACGTTAACGACGACGGCAAGATCAATTCCTATGACGCACTCATGGTTCTCCAGCACGTTGTAGGTCTCAAGACGCTTACATCCGTTCAGTTCAACGCAGGCGACATGAACTCCGACGGAACACTCAACAGCTTTGACGCTTTGCTTATTCTTCGCAAATCTGTCGGTGCTTAATTAAAAAATATTTTAAGGACGGCTTCGGTCGTCCTTATTTTTGTATTTTTTTCGCTTATTTGCAAATATTATTATCGAATAATATTTAGGAGCGTAGAAGATGAGAATTTCAAATAAGCAATATGATGAAATGGTAAAAAAAGCCTCTCCGAATTCACCGATAGTTTTGGATTGTATAAAAGCATTCTTAATCGGA
The DNA here is from genome assembly GCA_000434915.1 of Ruminococcus sp. CAG:563. Lineage (GTDB taxonomy): Bacteria > Bacillota > Clostridia > Oscillospirales > Acutalibacteraceae > CAG-488. The sequence continues at coordinate 32,193 of FR882085.1, read as the reverse complement.
GGTGCAATATGCTGCTTCGGCCAGCTGATGTTTTATATTTTCAGAAAAAGCGGAATGAGCCTTGATGAGAGCCGCTCGCTGGTCTCGATGGCATTGATTGTTATTACTGCGATTTTGACGGGAATCGGCGTATTTGATAAAATTGCAAAGCATGCCGGTGCAGGTACGATAGTGCCGATCACGGGATTTGCAAATTCGGTTGTTTCTCCGGCCTTGGAGTTCAAAAGCGAGGGCTTTATTATGGGGACGGGTGCAAGCATATTCAAGATAGCCGGCCCTGTAATCCTCTACGGAACAACTGCCGCTTCACTTTACGGATTGATTTATTTTATCGTCGAAAAGGTGATGGGAAAATGAGCGGAAGAGTAATTGAATTTGAGAATAAACCGAATGTGATATCCTATGCTGCCGTTGTGGGCAAAAAAGAGGGGGAGGGGCCTCTCGGAAAGTGCTTTGACATGGTTCTTGACGATGACCGATGCGGCCTTGACACATGGGAGAAGGCCGAGAGTCATATTCAGAAAATCGCAGTTGGGCTTGTTCTTGATAAATCGGGCAAAAAAAGCGAAGAAATCGACGGAATATTTGCCGGGGATTTGATAAATCAATGCACGGGTTCGGCGTTTGGTATCCGTGAATTCGGAATACCTTATTTCGGAGTGTACGGCGCATGCTCAACCTCGGTTCTTGCAATGATTAATGCCGCTGTCTATGTTGATTCGGGTAAAATGGATACGGCAATTTCTTCGACATCATCGCATTTTTGTTCAGCCGAGAAGCAGTTCAGGTTTCCCCTTGAATATGGCGGTCAGAGACCTCCGACGGCTCAATGGACGGTTACCGGTGCAGGTGCGGCAATGATCTCGTCAAAGCCGGAAAAGAACAGCCCGAAAATCGAAAAAGCGATTCTCGGCAAAATGGTCGACAAAGGAGTTACGGACGCAAATAACATGGGTGCTGCAATGGCACCTGCCGCTGCGGACACGATAGCGACATTCTTGAACGAAACACAGACGACGCCCGAGCATTATGACCTTATACTCACGGGCGACCTCGGAAAGGTAGGTTCAGCACTTTTATATGAGATACTTGAAAAGGAGTACAATATTGATATAAAAGAAAAGCACAACGATACAGGCCTTATGATGTACTTTCTTGACAAGCAGGATGTTCATTCCGGCGGAAGCGGATGCGGCTGCTGTGGAAGTGTATTATGTTCAAAAATCATGAGAGAATTGAGTGAGGGAAAGCTTCACAGGGTTCTTGTATTTGCTACGGGTGCGCTTCTTTCCGCCGTTTCGCCGTTTCAGGGTGAGAGTATTCCCGGAATAGCTCACGGAATTTTGCTGACGGACGGGAGGTAAGGAAATGAAAAGCTCACACTATGCAAAGTTGTTTATGAAAATGGCAAGGTATGACTGTATGCTCCTGACCGTGCTCAAGGCGGCCAAATGTGTTCTGATTGCCGCAGTTTTCATCAACACTGTCCTTTCGGGCACATATATTGTATCGGCTTTGAAAAAATAACACTTGTAAATTGTTCTTCTTTGTGATAATATATATAAAACAAAGGGGGACTTTACAATGAAAGATCTTAAGCTTAATGCTTATAAAATTGATGAGATTCAGTTTGTTAATAAAATCAAAGGCAATACCAAAATTGAGCTGAAGAACAGCTATGCCTATAATGTCAGATACACTAACAACAATATCTGCGAGGGCAAATTCACGGTTACGATTACCGATAAGGAAAATCCCGAAATTTTCTCCGTTAAGCTTGTGCTTGCAGGAATTTTCTCTTATCCGGACGGGCTCGAGAGAGAGATTATTCATATCCAGACCTATAAGGAGCTTTTCCCGTACGCAAGAGCATTTATCACTACGATAACGGCCAATGCGGGAATTCAGCCGATTATGATTCCGGATATGGATATTGAAAACAGAGAGATTTACCGTTTCGATAACCCGAATAAGCAGAACTGAATTAATTTTGCCGCAGTTGATTTTCAGCTGCGGTTTTTTCTTTGTCAATTTAATTGATTTGCACAAATAAAATTGACATATCGTTTCTTTCGTGTTAAAATTAGATGAAATTTAATCCACAGGAAGGTGTACCTTTTGAAAACAACTTTTTTTTCACGCATTGCTTATAAGCTGATGGTTATCGTTATAGCCATCTCCTATACTTTGACACCGTATGTCGGTCCGTCGAGCGATGACCCGATTCAGACAAACGAGCAGACAGGTGCAAACCTCACGGCCGTTATGTGGGCAGATCCGCAGTTTTCAAACTATCTTGTTGAAAGAACAAGGTATTTTGACGCCGCTTGCGAGGACGTTACATACAATATCGACGGCAAGGTTGACGCTATACTTAATGCAGGCGACATTGCCGAAAACGGACTTCTCTGCGAGTATCAGTACATTGAAGAGAAGCTTGCAGGCGCAAGAACAAACTGCTTCCTTAATGCAGTCGGCAACCATGACGTCAGACTCAAGGCAAGCTACAAGAAGACTGTCAGAACCTTTACCGGCTTTACAAATGACCTCAACAAGGCTGTCGGCAGTGACTTCACAATGGATTCGCTCCACTATTCATACGAAATCAACGGCTACAGATTCATCGTTCTCGGAACAGACAGAACGGAGTTTGAGGAGTCGTATATCAGCGAGGCACAGCTCTGCTGGCTTGACGCACAGCTTATCGAGGCTTCAAAGACAGGTAAGCCTATCTTCGTTATGATTCATCAGCCGCTTAAGTTGACACACGGCCTTCCGGATACATGGAACAGCCCGATTGATTCGGCTGGCTCTGTAGGTGCTCAGTCCGATTCGCTTAAGTATTTCCTTAATAAGTATGATAATGTTTTCCTTATCACGGGTCATCTTCATACAGGTATCGGCAAGTTTACCTATGAGAAGATAGGCAACTTCCATTCAATCAACCTTCCGTCGCTTACAATCGACAATAAGGACGGCGAATGCAACGATAACGGTATCGGCTTCGTAATGGAGGCTTATGACAGCCACGTTCTCTTCAGAGCAAGAAACTTTGCAAAGGGTCTTTATATGCCCGAATATGACATTGATATCCCGGTAGAATAATATAAATATTTATCAGGAGGGCGTTTTATGGAAATCGTCAGAAAAGAGTATTCCTATCCTTCGGTCACGGGTGAGGCCGACATTTTTGCAAGAAGCTGGGCACCTGCCGACGGCAAGATAAAGGCTGTTGTTCAGGGCGTTCACGGCATGGCGGAATTCGGTGAAAGATATGAGGAGTTTGCAACGGCTCTTTGCAATGCAGGCTTCGCTTTCATCATGAACGACCACATCGGTCACGGAAAATCAGTCGCACCTAACGGAGTCAAGGGTTACTTCGGCGGTGAGAAAAACGCTTTCGGCAAGGGCTTTGTTGATGATGCTCATCAGCTCACGCTCATTGCAAAGGACGAATTCAAAAAGCCCGTGATTATCTTCGGCCACAGCATGGGTTCGTTCGTTACAAGAAGCTATATCACAAAATATGCCGATGATATTGCTGCCGCCGTTATCTGCGGCACAAGCGGAAAAAATCCCGGTGCAGGCGCAGGAATCGTCCTTGCTTCGCTTATTTCAAAGGTCAAGGGCGAGAAGCACCCAAGCAAGCTTATCGATAAGATAGCTTTCGGCACATATAATAAACGCACGGAGGGCAGAACAGCCTTTGACTGGCTCTCGAGGAACACCGAGAACGTTGACTGGTACATAAACAATGATGACTGCGGCTTTCTGTTCACTGCTTCGGGCTATAAAAACATGTTCGAGCTTTTAGATTCCGTTTCAACGGACGGCTGGTACAGAAAGGTTCCGAAGGAGCTTAAGATCCTCCTCATTGCAGGTGAAGAGGATCCGGTCGGTGCATATTCAAAGGGCGTTAACGAGGTCTTTGAAAAGCTCAAAGCAACCGGCCACGACAATGTTCGGTGCAAGCTCTATAAGGACGACAGACACGAGATTCTCAATGAGCTTGACAGGGAGCACGTTTACGATGATGTTATCGGATTCTGCGACTGTGTTATAAAGTAAGGAGCTTTCACTATGTTACCTTTTTATAACTATGTAAAGTCTCTTTTTTACAAGGTCTTTGCCGTTTTTATCGCTCTTTTAATGACCTTGAGCAACGGGCTTAACAATTTTTTTAACGGCGATATTTACAAGTACGAATCAAATTCAAAGGTAGTCGGACTCGAAACTCTTGAGCGTGCTCAGGGAGTTACGACTGACGGCGAATATTGGTATTTCAGCGGCAAAACATCGCTTGTTAAAATCGGCCTTGATAATCAGACGGTTTATGCTTACAATTACAAGGCATTGACCGATGAGCTTGTTGAGCAATACGGTTCAAAGCATATCGGCGGAATCAGCTTTTATAACGGGTTGATTTATGCTTCTCTTGAGGACAGCAAGGTTTGGGCACATCCCGTTATCGCTCTTTACGACGCTGAAACGCTTGAATTTATCGGTGAGGCTTATGAAATGCCCAACAACATTCTGACAAGGGGTATTTCGTGGGTTGCGGTTGATGCCGATAACGGTTTGATTTATTCATCATACAGCAAGACTGCGGAGGTTATTTATTGCTTTAGCCTTGCAACCTTTGAGTATACAGGCGAAATTAAGCTTTCCGATTCGATTGACGCAATTCAGGGCGGCGAGGTTTATAACGGTAAGCTTTATGTCGGTTCAAACGACAGCACAAGAGCCGTCTACTCGATTGACGTCAAGACGGGCAAGGTCGAAAAGCTCTTTGACAGAATCATGTATCAGTGGAAGTGGATTGACAACTTCGGTGGAGAAGGGGAGGACGTTACCGTTTATCCTATGGAGGACGGAACCGTTATTCATGCTCTTGATGTCGGTGCACTGTTCATTGACTCCAATCTCCGACATTACAAATGGGATGTTTGATTTAATTTAAAGTTTTCGGCACGATGAGATATTTTCCTCTTCGTGCCGAATTTTTTATTTTGTCTATTTCTTTTTTTTGAAAAGTATGTTATTATTAATTATCAATTCTGAAAGGGGATAGTTATGGTTCACACAAGAAAGATAATATCTATTTTACTCATCGTTACTTTGCTTACGGGTTGTATCGGTTTGAGCGTTAATGCTGCCGATAATCTTCTTCTGCCCGATTACACAATGTCAAAAACGGAGTGGGATGAATATTGGAAAACAGTCGAGGGCGACAATACGCAAATTGCCCTTACACCAGGTGCAGATGCAACCGAGCTTAACTTCAACTGGCATTCGGAAAGAAAGGTTTCCGTTCCTATGGTTAAGATTGCCGATAACGAGAAAATGGAAAATGCTAAGCTTTTCTTAGGTTACAGCACCCTTGCCGATAACGATCAGCAGACAAACAGGGTTACGGTTACCGGTCTTGAGGAAAACACGAAATACTATTATTCATATTCTCTCGGCAAGGATAATTGGAGCGAACCGACGTTCTACATAACTCATGCGACCGATTCGTTTAAGGCTCTGCTTGTCGGCGATATCCAGTGTTCTGCAGTGGATGACGGCACAGGCTACAAGGACGCTACAAGCTGGAATACAACGCTCAACACCGCTTTGAAGAAGTATCCCGACACAAGTTTTATCATCTCCTGCGGCGACCAGACACAGACAGGAGCAAGCGCAACGGAATGGGCAGCTACGCTTTCACCGAAGGCTATGCGTAATCTCCCGATGGCGACAACCATCGGCAACCACGATCACAAGGGCTCAACTTATCAGCACTACGTTAACAACCCGAATTCACAGCTCATTTCCACAAGCAAGACCGGTACACCTTACTGGTTCAGATACGGTGACGTTCTTTTTGTTGTTTTCAACACTACAAATGTAAATGTATTTGAAAGCCATGCACTCGCCGAAAGAGCGATACTCGCTAACCCCGACGCAAAGTGGAGAGTAGCCGTTTTCCACCATGATATATACGGAACCGGTCACCATGCGATTGACAACGATAACTATATGCTCCAGGGTGTTTATTCCGCTATCATGGATAAGTTTGAATTTGATCTCGCCTTTGACGGACATGAGCACTACTACGGACGTTCCTACAATATGCTTAACAACGAAAAGGTTGACCTTGATTATTCGTCCAATAAAGCAACAGACCCTGACGGAACGCTTTATATCACGACCGCTTCCGCATCGGGCAAGAACCGTGTTTATGACGAGCCTTATCATCATTCGTGGATAAACTACAGCTACATGAGCCCCGAGCTTATTTACTGTGAGGTTGAGTTCACCGAGTCGACATTCAATCTTAAAACATATACGGTTGAGGGCGACAAGCTCATTGACGAATATACTATCGAAAAGACAGATTTTACATATTCGGATATCGATGCTTCACAAACACTTTTCAGCACAGATGCTCTCAACAGAGTGCTCAAGCACTTCATGGGCAAATACTATGTTATCTTTGAGGTGTTTGACAAGGCTGTAAGATATCTTTGGAATTTGATTTTCTCAATTATAAAATAAGGCTATGTTGTTAAAGTTTTAATTAAATTATGTATTGAAAAATAAGGAACAGGCAGTCTGATTAATTGATCGGACTGCCTGCTTTTATACTGCCGTGAAAATATTCATATTTCTTATATTAGGGTCTGATATTGAATCGTTTATCGAGTATGCATGCTTTTCAAGGTCGCCGCATATTGCCTTTGTCATTTCGTTATCAACAAGATAACCGATTATCATGCTTGCGATATCCTCGATTACATCAGTCTTTGTTTGTGCCGTTACGCTGTCATTTTCGCTCGTCAGAAGATATTCAAACGAGTCGGAAAAGGTCGAAAAAAGCTTTAGATTCCGCATTGCACGGAAGCTCCATTTATAATATGGCATATACTTTTTGTTTAAGAGGAATACCGTTTTCATTGCGGCATTGACAAATTCGATAACAGCGAGCTGTGCCGCTCCCGTTTCGCCGTGTGAAAGACATCGGCCGTAGTTATACTGACCCGATTGTGCCATAAGAAGCATATTTCCTGCAAGCTTTTTGAGTCTTATATCCTCGGGCATATTCATGATTCTGTTACGAATCTCTGAAAATTCGCCGTAGTTGTCGAAGAAAATCTCGCCGTTTGTCGCTTCAAAAAGATAGTTTTCGGAAATCGTCAGCCAATCAATGACGCTAAGCTTGCCGTCGGCACTGCCGATTTTATTTGTGTAAAACCCGTCAGTTCGTATAACTCCGTTTCTTCTTCCTCCGACGGGGCTTACAAGGCTTCGTTTAAGACCCATGAATTCTTTGGGAAGCTTTGCATATGCTCTTTCAAGCAAGAATTCTTTTCGTCTGTCAACAACGTCTTCATTCGGAATAAATATGCAAAAGCCCGGCTCAAAGTCATGGTCTCTTGATATTTCATCGTCAAAGCCGTAGCAGTCCGAGCCGCTGCCGACCATCCCGACGCACAGATAGGGGAGGATGTCCGAAAAATCCTTTTCGAGCATCGGCCGGCCGTATTCCTCAAAATAAGCTTTTGATATTTCAATTCCTTTCATAAATCTCCCTCGCTCTGTCGCTCAGCTCTTTTTCATAAATGAAGCGTCCGAAATATCCGAAGGTAGGAGCGCATTTTTCACAAACAAAGGCATAATAGCCGTTCCTCGGCAGATACTCTCTGTTGAGAAGCTCATACGCTTTTTCTATATATTCGTCGACGATTTTTTCGCTTTTCTCCGAGCCGAGTTTCGCTTCATATAAATCGCAAAGATTCAGATATGTAATTGCAATTTCAAGCTCGCCGTTTTTGTTTTGTGACATTACTTTTATTGCATTGTTATAGTATGCCTCCGCTTCGTCAATGCGTTTGAGGTCGGTTAAAGTAAGGCCGAGATTGTTGTAAAGCCCGCCGAGACGTGAATCGTCGGCCGACAGTTCCTTTTCATATATCATTTTGGCCTGCTCAAAAAGCTTGATAGATTTTTCGGGCATTGCAAATGCCTTGTAAACCGTAGCGGCGTTGGTATATGTTGTTCCGGCAGCAACGGCATTATTAATCTTTAATTCATCAATCAAAGATAATGCCTTGTCGACGCTTTCAAGTGCCCTTTCTTTGCGACCGGTCTTTCTGTAAAGCCCCATAAGCTCGTTTTCGACAGTCAGCATACCGTGCTTGTCCCTGCCGTCCTCGGCTTCACCGAGCCAATAGAGAAGATGCCTTTCGGCCGAATCGTAATCGTTTCTGCCAAGGTGCCCGTCAAGCTTTTCAAGCACTCTCCCGGTTGGAATAGGGCGAACAGGCGGCTGCTTTTTAAATTGATCCGTGCAGAAAGGGCATATCGGATCGGTATAGTCGGTAAAATCCATTTGTTCTTTTTCCATAATTTCACTCCCTTGTGTTTACTTTTCTGCCATTATACTATATTTTGTGCAAAAAGTGAAGTGAAAGTTTGTATATATTTTTATTTCTTTCTTGTTGTAAACCATATCATGTTGTGGTAGAATACTTCGGAACGATAAAATATGCTTTCGGAGGTGCTGTGATGCGTATTGACGGACTTCAAAAAATGACATTATTGGATTTCCCGGGGAAAGTTGCGTGCACTGTTTTTACAGGCGGATGCAACTTTCGCTGTCCGTTTTGCCATAATGCACTTCTTGTTACGGAATTGCCCGAGAATCCCGATTATTCGATTGAGGAGATTTTTTCTTTTCTGAAAAAGCGATGCGGACTTCTTGACGGAGTGGCGATAACGGGCGGCGAACCGCTGATGAATCCCGACATTGCCGATTTTATCAGACAGGTTCGTGACCTCGGATATTCGGTTAAGCTTGATACAAACGGCAGCTACCCCGAAAGACTTAAGAACATTGTCGGCGAGGGACTTGTTGACTACGTTGCAATGGACATTAAAAATTGTAAGGAAAAATATGCCGAAACGATAGGCCTGAAAAGCTGTGATTTATCGAGGATTGAAGAAAGCGTTGATTTCCTCAAAAGCGGCACGGTTGACTACGAATTCAGAACCACGATAGTCAATGAATTTCACACCGTTGAGGATATTCGCAATGCCGCAGAATGGATAAAGGGCGCAAAAAGATATTTTCTTCAGAATTTTGTCGATTCGGGCAACCTGATTGACGGCAGTGTAACGGGAGTCGGCAAGCAAACAATGCTTGAAATGCAGAAAGCTGCGGCAGATTTTGTGCCGCAAACGGAAATTCGCGGAATTTAACACAATATATTGTAAAATAAGTGTTGACATCACCACTATATATATGATATAATCCCTGACGGAACACTAAATAAAGGAGACAGAGGTATGTACAATGTTGTAAAACGTGACGGCAAAGTCGTAGGCTTTGACCTTCACAAAATCAGAGATGCTATAACCAAGGCGTTTGACGCATGTCAGAAGCAGTATAATTCCGATACTGTTGATTTCCTTGCGCTCAAGGTTACGGCAGATTTTGAGCAGAAGATAAAGAACGACAAGATATCGGTTGAAAGCATTCAGGACAGCGTTGAATCGGTTCTTATCAAGGCCGGCTACGATGACGTTGCCAAGGCTTATATTCTTTACCGTAAGCAGAGAGAAAAAATAAGAAATATCAACGCAACGGTTCTTGACTATAAAGAGATCGTTGACAACTATCTTCATGTTAACGACTGGCGTGTTAAGGAGAATTCCACGGTTACTTATTCCGTCGGCGGACTTATCCTCAGCAACTCCGGTGCTATCACGGCTAACTATTGGCTTTCCGAAATCTATGATGAGGAAATCGCCGAGGCTCACAGAAATGCCGATATTCATCTCCATGACCTTTCCATGCTCACCGGCTACTGCGCCGGATGGTCTCTCAAGCAGCTTATTCAGGAGGGTCTCGGCGGAGTAAGAGGTAAGATCACTTCAGCTCCGGCAAAGCATCTTGCAACTCTTTGCAATCAGATGGTTAATTTCCTCGGAATCATGCAGAACGAGTGGGCGGGTGCACAGGCTTTCTCATCCTTCGACACCTACCTTGCCTCCTTCGTTAAATATGATAACCTTGACTATGAATCGGTCAAGAAGTGCATTGAATCCTTCATCTACGGCGTTAACACACCGAGCCGTTGGGGTACTCAGGCTCCGTTCTCGAACATCACTCTTGACTGGGTTGTTCCGAATGACCTTGCCGAGCTTAACTGCATTATCGGCGGTAAGGAAGTTGACTTCAAGTATAAAGACTGTCAGAAGGAAATGGATATGGTCAACAAGGCCTTTATCGAGATCATGATCGAGGGCGATGCCAACGGCAGAGGCTTCCAGTATCCGATTCCGACATATTCAATCACAAGAAACTTCGATTGGTCAGACACAGAGAATAACAGACTTCTCTTTGAAATGACCTCAAAGTACGGTACTCCGTATTTCTCAAACTACATCAACAGCGACATGGAGCCGAGCGACGTTCGTTCAATGTGCTGCCGTCTGCGTCTTGACCTTCGTGAGCTTCGCAAGAAGTCCGGCGGTTTCTTCGGAAGCGGCGAAAGCACAGGTTCGGTTGGCGTTGTTACAATCAACATGCCCCGTATCGCTTACCTTGCAAAGGACGAAAAGGACTTCTATGAGCGTCTTGACAGACTTATGGACATTTCCGCACGTTCGCTCAAGGTTAAGAGAACCGTTATTACAAAGCTCCTTGACGAGGGACTTTATCCCTACACAAAGAGATATCTCGGCACATTCAACAACCACTTCTCGACAATCGGTCTTGTCGGCATGAATGAGGTCGGTCTCAACGCTAAGTGGCTCGGCAAAGATATGACCGATCCTAAAACTCAGCAGTTCACCATCGACGTTCTCAACCACATGAGAGAAAGACTTTCCGATTATCAGGTTCAGTACGGCGACCTTTATAACCTTGAGGCTACTCCGGCAGAATCCACAGCTTACCGTCTTGCAAAGCACGACGTTAAGAGATATCCCGACATCAAGACTGCCGCTCAGCATGAGGGTGACACACCGTACTACACCAACAGCTCACATCTTCCTGTCGGCTACACAGATGATATTTTCTCGGCTCTTGACATTCAGGACGAGCTTCAGACGCTTTACACCTCGGGTACTGTTTTCCACGCCTTCCTCGGAGAGAAGCTTCCGGACTGGAAGGCTGCGGCGAACCTTGTCAGAAAGATTGCAGAGAACTATAAGCTTCCGTATTACACTCTTTCACCGACATATTCCGTATGTAAGAACCACGGCTACCTCACAGGCGAGCAGTATGTTTGCCCCGAGTGCGGCGAGCACACAGAGGTTTACAGCCGTATCACCGGCTACTATCGTCCTGTTCAGAACTTCAACGACGGTAAGGCTCAGGAGTTCTCAGACCGTAAGGTTTATGACATTGCAAATTCTCATCTTACACATCACGGTGTAAAGAAAGACGCAAAGGCCGATGACGGCGTTAAAGCCGAAGCGGGCGAGAACGTTAGCTACCTTTTCACAACCGCAACATGCCCGAACTGCAAGATTGCTTGCGCAACCCTTGATAAGGCAGGCTATGAATACACTAAGCTTCTTGCCGACGAAAACGCTGAGCTTGCACAGGAGCTTGGAATCAAGCAGGCCCCGACACTTGTTGTAATCAAGGACGGTGAAGCTACTAAGTATACCGGCGTTTCCGATATTAAGAAATTCCTTAATAAATAAAAATTAACAGGAGCAATTATGTACGACATAATTATAATTGGCG
>FR882085.1:0-20424 GCA_000434915.1 Ruminococcus sp. CAG:563 | reverse complement strand
TGGCGGCGGCCCTGCGGGGCTGACCGCCGCTCTGTATGCTTGCAGGGCGAATAAAAAAACACTTGTAATCGAAAAAGAAACCTTCGGAGGACAGATAACTTTTTCCCCGAAGGTGGAAAATATTCCAGGATTTATGAGCCTAACCGGCAATGAATTCGCCGAAAAACTTGTTGAACAGGTACTTGAGCAGGGTGCAGACGTTGAATCCTGCGAGGCTCTTGAAATCAAGGACGGCGAGGTTAAAACCGTTGTGACTGATGACGGCGAATATCAGGGCAAGACTGTAATCATAGCGACGGGTGCAAAGCATCGTATGCTCGGCGTTGACGGTGAAGAAAAATACGTCGGCGAAGGAATTTCATTCTGTGCCGTATGCGACGGAGCTTTTTATAAAGACAAGACCGTTGCGGTTGTCGGCGGCGGAAATTCCGCATTGCAGGAAGCAATTTTGCTTTCTGACCTTGCAAAGAAGGTTTATGTTGTTCAGAATCTTGATTTTTTGACCGGCGAAAAGAAGCTTGCAGACCAGCTTTATAAGCTCGATAATGTTGAGGTTATAACCGGAGTTACCGTCGAATCCTTTGCCGGCGAATCGGAGCTTGAGGGTATTATTATTAAAAATTCGGCCGGGGAGAGCAAAGAGCTTTCGATTGACGGACTTTTCATTGCAATAGGCCTAATTCCGCAGAATGAAGCTTTCAGCAATGTTGTTGAGCTTGACGGCAGAGGCTATGCCGTTATTGATGAAAGCTGTGAATCGGCGACTAATGGTATTTTTGTTGCGGGCGACTGCCGCACGAAAAAAATTCGTCAGGTTACGACCGCTGCCGCTGACGGCGCAATAGCTGCCCTCGCTGCATGCGATTACATTGATTCCGTTGAATAATTGAATTTAAACGAAAAAACTTCTCCGAGTGGGGAAGTTTTTCTTGTTTTACGATTAGCAGAATATAATCCGAGCGTTCCGGTTAAACTCTGCACTGAAATTTATTGAATTATTTAATCTTTAATCCGGCGTTCTTGACGACGGAGGGGATAAAGAAAAAAGCAGATTCAATGTACGCAGATAAATTAGCCTGTTAACAAAAAACAGACCCAAATCGAAAATCGATTCAGATCTGTTATGGTGGAGATGTCGTCAACCGAAGCTTCGCTTCGGCTGTTGCTGCGCAACCTTCGCATTTATATGTCCATTTTGCTCCGCAAAATATGGACTATGCGGTTTCGATTACCGAAAAAAACAGACCCAAATCGAAAATCGATTTAGATCTGTTATGGTGGAGATGACCATATACAACCGTAGAAAACGGCTATAATACGTTGTTTCTTGATGCGATGACTGCAACGTGACTGCAACAGAGTTTAAATTGCAATGTTTTGCTTTTCCATGTATGTCACAAATTTTGAAATGCCATCGTCTTTAAACTCGTTGAATGCATCACAATAAGTGTTAAGCGTAACCTTTATATCTGTATGTCCAAGGAGCGTTTGAAGCACTTTAGGTGGCATACCTGCCTCAATGCATCTTGTCGCATAGGTATGTCTGAGAGAGTGCAGAGAAACTTTGCCATGCTGCTCTCTATCAATGACGCCGTACTTTTCAAGTGTGCGGGCAAATTGCAGATTTATTTGAGAGGTTGAAACAACCTTATCTTTCTTCCAATCCCAAAACAGCAAATTGTCACGGTTCGGCTTGTATTCATTTTCAAGATATGTTTTCAAAAGCTTCACGGCAGCGTCTGGGAGCGGTACTTTACGAATTCCGGCGTAGGTCTTTGTGGTTTCTCCGACTACCATACGCTCGTCATCGTCACGAGTTAATGTTCGGCGAATGTTTATTGTACGGAAGGGGAGGCTAACGTCGTTCACGTCAAGAGCGTTAATTTCTCCCATTCTCATGCCGGTGAGCAACATGAGCTTCATCTGGACGGTATATCGGATGTCTTGAGTGTTGAGCACTTCAACAAACTTCTTTTGTTCGTCGAGTGTAAGAGCTCGAACCTTTTCTTTTTTTTGGTTTGATTTAGGACATTTGATGCCAAACATCGGATCACGATTTATTAAGCCTCTATTGATAGCTTCTTTAAAGCATCTTTTCAATAATTCATAATCTTTGCGAATTACCGAATCGGAGTACGAAGTTATATTTTTCAAAAATGCCTTTACATTTTCAGCACTGACTTTTTGAATGGGAAGATCTGCAAGACATGATTTTTCAAGTCGTTTATATGTTCCGAGCTTGCGGTTATAGGTGCTTGTTTTTATAATGTTAAATTCTCGGTCATCCTCAATAAGCTGCTTCGTCAGCGATGCAACAGTAATCGAGCTTGGCTCGATATACTGACCCGTAAAAACTTCGGACTGCAAAGCGACGATTTTTTCACGGACTTCTTTTTTTGTCTTTCCATAAAGTGTGTGGCGGCGGAGCTTGCCGGTTTCGGTGCGACCGGTCGTAACCTGACCTACCCACCTTTGCCGAGCTTCTGAATAGTAAATTGTTCCCTCTCCGTTTCCGTTTTTACTCTTTTTTGCCATAAAAATAGCCGCCCTTTCAAAAAATGGTTGCAAAAATCCAAGAAAGGCGGTATAATAAGTTTACACCTTTCTTCGGTAGTGCGTTGAATTGTGTCCGCCGCTCGGTGTTCCAGCACCGGGCGACATTTTTATATTAAATATTATCAACAATCTGATACCCTGCCTCTTCAGCGGCGGAAACGATTTTTTGATAATTAGCTGATTTACTGTTTTTCATTCGGGTGTATCCCGATAAAGACTTCGGAGCTAAATCGGGAAGATTTTGACATAACCAAAGGTATTCAGCTTCAGCGTGTTTCGCGTTTGTCTTTTTAGTTACTTTGGCTTTGTAATATTCTTTTTCTTCTTTTGTTCTCAAATCCTTAAACGGTCGGTTACTGTCTTTTATGATTTTTTTAAGACTGCTGTCCATATCAAGATCATAATAGTTAGAAAAGCCTAAAAATGTATTGCATTGAGGACAATTTATTACTTTTAAATCATTCGGAAGAAGCGAAAATGAGGGAAAGCGGCGATCCTTGCCACTCTTAGAATAAACTCTGTCATTATAAATTGAACAGTAAGGACAAAGGCGACTTGCACTAAACCAAACTAAATCTTCAGTGATTTTAGAAATCTGTGGGTTAGTCATTTGATTACCAAAGAATAAGTCAGGGTGGGCTTTTTTTATAATTTCTAACTCTTTTTCAGCTTGTTCAAACTGCCCATCAGCCTGTAAATATTTTACAAGTCGAAGATAATCGTCTTTTTGATATGAAAAGTTGGAATGCGCCATGATTTCATTTGACTTTCTTAAACATGCTATGGCGAGATCCATTCTTCCGTTTCTTTTAAATTCAGTTGCCTTTCTTTGAAGAATGTATTCGATATTATCAACAGGAGAAGTTAATTCATGAAGCGGCTCATATGTTGGAACGGGGATACTCATAATAGATTGAACAGTTGAAAAATCATATGCCTTTTTAATACTATTATTATTTTTAGAAAAGCTATTGCCGCCTACATTTTGTGTCGTTGATTTTGATTTTTGTTTTTGCTTTTGAAAAACAACTACTGCTACAACAATAGCTATGATTATCAATAAATACATAAAATCGTCCTTCCCTGATTTTTAGCGCACACTTTTAATTACCAATACTTACCTGTGGATTTTACACTTTGCCTCACTTAAAATCTTAAGTGAGGTGATTTTATATGAATTATAAAGACTATCAAAATGCAAGAGACTCGGTATGGCAGTTGTTGATTGATTTAGACATTTCAGAACTGCCGATCAACACCGTTAAAGTCTGCGCCGAGCTTGGAATCAAGCTACATTACTATGAGCCTACCGAGGAAAGCGACGGCATGAGCTGCTACATTAACGGCGTGCCGCACATTTTCGTAAGCTCTGCTGTTTCACCTGAGCGACGAAGGTTTACTGCTGCTCACGAGATCGGACACGTTATTCTCGGTCACGTCGGGAAGTTTGAGCTTGTAAACCGAGAGCCGTCACCGGACGATAATCCGGTTGAGCAGGCAGCGAATGTTTTCGCAAGTCGTCTGTTAGCTCCCGCCTGCGTGCTGTGGGGGTGCAATGTTCGGGACGCCGAGCAAATACAAGAGCTTTGCAAGATCAGCCGAACCGCCGCAGAGTACAGAGCGGAAAGGATGAATGAGCTTTACAAACGCAATCGCTTTTTGACATCTCCGCTTGAGCAGAAAGTCTACTCACAATTTGAAACCTTTATAAAACAAAACAAATTTTAGCCGTCCTCAAGCGGAACTTCAGGTAAGTTCTCAAGTTCCTTGAGCTTGCTGTCCGTGACTACAAGTGGAGAGTTATCTCCGTTACGGGCGGCTTTTTCTATTATATAAAGCTTTTCCTCCGGCTCAATACCGAGAAGCTTATCAACCGACTTCTGCATATCCGGGTGTTCTCTGTATGCAAGTATTAAATATGCCTCGTGCTTTGAAAGTTGAATATTCTTTGTGATATCCGCGCAATCTGCATAGCAGCCTTTCTTGTCAGTTTTCAAAGCTAACCAATCTGGGTTAACATCTAAAATTTGTGCCATAGCCTGTATAATAGGGAGTTTAATCTTCTCAACAGCTCCGCTTTCATACCTTGCAATTGTTGACTTATTAAGTGAGAGCTTATTTGCAATCGCTTCTTGTGTTAAATCAAGCTCTTTTCGTCTTGCTTGAATACGTTCACCTATTTTAATTGTAATATCGTTCATTAAATTCACCAACCTCGCTATTACGATAAGAATATAGCACAAATAATTGCAAAATGCAATAGTTTTTTAAAAAAAGATTAAAAAAAGTTGCATTTTGCTATTGACAAACTTTAAAAGTGTGTTATTATGTAGTTGCAAAACGCAACAAGGAGGCGACAAAATGATAAATTCTAATAAGTTAAAAGGACGTATGAAAGAAAAGGGCATTACTCAAGCAGCTCTTGCAAAGCACTTGAATATTTCTCAGCCCACGTGTTGCCAGAAGCTCAATAACACAAGGCAGCTGACACTTGATGAAGCAAACGGAATTTGCGAAATACTTGACATTTCTCCGGAACACTTTGGCTCTTATTTTTTTATACAGTAAGTTGCAAAACGCAACATTCCGCCATCGTACCGGGTGCAGGGAACAATATCAAAAAAACTTAATAAAAACATGACTGAATAGTGTTCCAATCTTCCCAACTCCCTGCATCCGCTACGGTGGCGGAGAGCAAACACATTCAACGCACTACAAACAGGAGGAATTTAAAATGTACGGACTTAATTTTAGCAATGTTTACGAACTTTGCAACAAACATCGGTGGTTTACACAGGGAACAAAGGAGCAGTACTGCAAAATGTTTCGCATGGTTGATGTAGAAACACCGATTGAAGAGATTGCAGCCGTTATATGGCTTTGCTCCGATGTAAGCGAGTGGAGTAAGAGAGAAATTCTCACAGAGCTTCAAACAGTGGCAAAGAAGGATCTACAAAATTAACGGTAAACCGAGGATTCGCCCTTATTTTACATTATAGCAAAGATGAAAATAATTCACATAATTAAACAGGAGGTGATTTAATGGAAAAGCTTGTTTCCGTTCTGATCTTATGGATTGGTTTTATAACGGCCGTTGTTGTTCTTAAATTGAGCGGCATATTTTAATCTTATTCAACGCACTACCGAGGAAAGAAACAAAATTTAACGCACTACCAAAAGAAAGGTGATTTTTATGCAAAACAGAATACATAAACGTAAATTCAGCAGGGGAGGCGACAAGAGATGGAATTGACTACCGACAACATTCAGGAGCTTAACCGCGACCTTATAGAAATAATCTCATCAATTAAAGCTCTCGAGGACTGTGGCGAGGGGTTGATTATGGATTCCGACGATGTCGCCGAGATGTTTGGCTGGAGCAAGCAGACAGCACAGGAATTCATGAGCCGTCCCGATTTTCCTTTAATTAAAATTGGCAGGAAGCTGCAGGTCAACCGCCTTGCACTCATTAAATACACGATGCAGAAAACAGTCAGAGAGGAGCACTAAACATGGAAACAATTAAACAACTATCAATCAATCTCATAGACCCACACCCCGAAAATCCAAGAAAGAACCTCGGAAATCTCACCGAGCTTGCCGAAAGCATCAAAGCTAACGGAATCATGCAAAACTTGACCGTTGTTCCAAAAGATGACGGTCGCTACTTGGCGGTTATCGGACATCGCCGACTTGCAGCCGCAAAGCTCGCAGGACTTGAAACTGCCCCGTGCGCTGTTGTTGACATGGACCGTAAAACACAGCTGTCAACGATGCTGCTTGAAAACATGCAACGTTCGGAGCTGTCCTACATTGAGCAGGCGGACGGATTTCAGCTCATGCTTGATCTCGGCGAAACCGTTGAAAGTATTTCAGAAATGTCGGGATTTAGCAAGGATACCGTCAAGCACCGCCTTGAAATCGCAAAGCTTGATAAAGACAACATCTTAAACAGTGATCTGACACTCGAAGACTTCACATATCTTGAAAAAATTTCGGACGTTAATATCAGAAACAAGCTTATAAAAGAAAATAAGCACGGCTACATTAAATACGCTGTTGACCAAGAACTGCAGAACATTGAAAAGCAAAAGAAAAAGCAGCAGTGGATTGATTATCTCAAAAGCAAAGGTATTTGCCCTATTCCGGAAGAAGAACTCCATGATGCATGGAAAATATACAATAGCATCAAAAGCTTTAGCTATTCAGATGTAAAACCCGAAGAACTTGAATTGCCGGATGGAACGTCGCCAAACGAAACTTTCTATAAATTCGAGGCATGGGGCAATTGGATATATTTTTACAAGAAAAAGCCCGAGACAGAGGTGAATGACGAAGCAGAAGCAAACAGGAAAAGAGCTGAGGAATTCAGAACCGCCAAAATCGCCGAGCTTGATGAAATGTTTGACCTCTTTAACACAAGAGTAATGATGTTTGTGAACGATCTTTCCGAAGATAAAAAGACACTGCCAATCGTATTAAGGCTGTTTGTTGAAATACAAATGAGCGGCAGCTGCTATAGATCGGTGGAAGATACCGAGTTTTGCGAAGCTGCCGGAATTGATTGGGAAGAAGCAAATATAACCGACGAAGAAATCATCGCCGGCAAGCTCAATCCGGAAATCCTCTATAACATCGACCGAAAACCTGCTGCTTTTCTTCTCAAAGCGATATTGTGTGTGAAAAGTATTAAAACATATAAATCATACTCCGGAGAGTATGACAAAAATCTTTTCAGCTTGTGCGCTGTAAAAGCTCTTAAAAGTCTCGGATTTAAGCTTACCAAGGAAGAACAGCGGCTTATTGACGGAACACATGAAATATACGGAAGGACGTGTGAAAATGAATAATAATCTTATTTTAGAAGCCGAAGAATTATTTAAAAAATCCGCTCTTACGGCTGATCACAAGCTTTTTGTTGAAGCGTTAAACAAAATTTCAGCACAAATAGGCACCGCCATAAGTCCCTTAACGAAGGCGAACAGGCCGTTTATTGCAGCGGTCATGATGAGATATGTTGATTTCATCAAAAAAGATTTTGACACCAATGAAATGGAAGTATTTCATGAAATGCTTAGAGACCTTGGAAACACAGGTGCCGAATATATCGTAACAATGCCCATGCCGAATAAAGGAGAGAAATAAGATGAACACACTTACCTTGCTTTATATATTTTGTTTTGTAATTGCAATTTTTTTGACGATTGCACTTTTCGTAATGAACGACAGCTGCAAAAAAGCTGAAGAGCTTAACACTGTCATCCTTAAAGAGTATCAAAAGGTAACTGATGACCACAATGAGCTGATTGAGAATTACCAAAAACTTGCCGAGGAAAACAAAGATCTCAAAGCTCGCTTGCTGTACGATAGGACGAAGGACGATGCAAACTTACTTTAAGTTTCCTCCGGACAGGTACGGCCGGACGCTCAACATGTGCGATCACACGATGCAGCTTGAGCGTGATGCATATTGCAAGAGAATCGGCGAACCTTCACATTTTCCGCTTTCGGATATTCAACACATCGAATTCGAAATTTATATGTCAAAAAAATACAGAAAAGAATTCGCTGAATATCTCAAAAAAATCGGCGGACTTGAAATCGGACTTAAAACAATCGAAGCACAATGCAAAGTATCATTTCTACTTAATTATTACATGGAGTGTAAAAGGCAAAATGAAAGAAAAACAGCTCTTCCCGTGCGACACGACGCATCTCGCTCGAATGATGTTGCGTGAGGACGATGACGGAGATCAATTTTATGTCATAGAGTCCGAGTACAACAAGAAAACTAAAATGTTTGAAAATGAGCTGATTGTTTCGGTCGGCTCACCGACTGCCGAGCTTGAAGCCTGGAACGCCTATATCGGTGCGCTTGATACGGCAGTCAACAAGATTCTCCGTGAGCGCCCGGAGCTGAAAGCTTATTTCGCCGAGCTTGCACGTTCAACCGCAGGTACCGCACCTCCTGCAATATCCAAAATCAAGCAAGCACTTGACAATATATTTCACACAATTACAGCTTTTTTTAGGATTAGGTGAGGATATGGTTTATGTTCAAACTACAAAAGACGTCTCTTACACTATTGAGGGTGACCGAATTGAGTTAAACGAAGAACTCGAATGCTACATCGTCCACCACGGCAGTGAATTAACCGGGGCTTTTGATGTAGGTTCCGTACAATTTATATATAAGACACAACGAAAAACAGGTGAAAGTCAAAAATGACATACGACGATTTTTTAAATAACAAAGTCTGCATTGCGGAGGACAGCGGCTTTGACGTTGCAGACGATGAAATAAATCCAAATTTAAAACCGCACCAGAGAGAAGCGGTAAAAGGGGCTTGCAAAGGCGGTAGACGTGCATTGTTTGAGTCTTTCGGTCTCGGAAAGACGGTACAGGAACTTGAATTCTGCCGCTTGGTATTGAAACATGAAGGCGGTCGTGCGCTGCTTGTTTTGCCGCTCGGCGTTAGGCAGGAGTTCACACATGACGCCGTGAATTTACTCGGTATTGATCCGCCGAAGTATGTCCGAACAATGGATGAGATTGAAAACTGTACCGATGAAATATGCATGACAAATTATGAACGTGTCCGTGATGGTGATATCGACCCGAAATACTTTTCGTGTGTTTGCCTTGACGAAGCGTCTGTTTTGCGCTCGTTTGGCTCGAAAACATATCAGATGTTTTTACCGAAATTCGAGGGCATTAAGTATAAGCTTGTTGCAACGGCAACGCCAGACCCGAACAAATACAAAGAGATTATACATTATGCAGGATATCTTGAGGTTATGGACACGGGACAGGCTTTGACAAGATTTTTTAAGCGAGACAGCACAAAAGCAAACAACCTCACGCTTTACCCTCACAAGGAACAGGAGTTTTGGCTTTGGGTATCCTCGTGGGCTTTATTCCTTAATTCACCGGCTGATCTCGGATTTGATTCAACAGGATATGATTTGCCACAGATGGATATACGGTATCACAAGCTGACATCGGAAATCAGATATCAGACTGATCGCAGAAACGGTCAGGTTGAATTTGAACTTGATGCGGCGCAGGGGCTTACACAGGCGGCGAGAGAAAAACAGGACAGCCTCGAAGCCCGTATAGCTTGCATGAAAGAAATTGTTGACAGCGCACCGAACGACCATTTTATTTTATGGCACGACCTTGAAAGTGAGCGAAAAGCGATTAAAAAAGCTCTGCCGGAAGCTGTTGAGGTTTACGGTTCGCAAGATCTCGACATCAGAGAGAAAAACACAATTGATTTTTCTGAGGGCAAAATCAGACTTCTTGCAACAAAAAAGATAATCAGCGGTTCGGGCTGCAATTTTCAGAAGCATTGCCACAGGGCAATATTTGTCGGTATAGATTACAAATTCAATGATTTTATCCAGGCAATACATAGAATTTACCGTTTTTTGCAGACGGAGAAGGTAATTATCGACATTATCTACACCGCAAATGAGCAAAGCATACTTGACGAGCTGCTTGCGAAGTGGGACAGATTTAATCATCAATCTCGGCAGATGTCTGAGATTGTCCGTAAAAACGGAATAAGCCATAAAGTTATTATGGAGAAAATGAGAAGGTCAAAAGGAGTGAAAAGAGTGGAAGTTAAAGGCGAAAGATTTACGGCAGTCAACAACGACTGTGTTGAAGAAGCAAAGACAATGCCGGGAAACTCGGTTGATTTGATTCTCAGCTCAATCCCGTTTTCAAATCACTATGAATACACACCGAGTTACAACGATTTCGGACACAATTCCGATAATGATAAATTTTTTGAGCAGATGGATTTCCTTACGCCGGAGCTTCTCAGGATTTTAAAGCCAGGAAGAATTGCGGCGATCCATGTCAAAGACAGAATTCTTTTCGGCAATGCAACCGGTGACGGAATGCCGACGGTTGATCCATTTAGTGACATGACGGTTATGCATTTCACAAAACACGGATTCCGTTATATGGGAAGAATTGTAGTTCTAACGGACGTTGTCAGAGAAAACAATCAGACTTACCGCCTCGGCTGGACCGAACAGTGCAAAGACGGCACCAAGATGGGCATCGGCTGTCCCGAATATGTTTTGTTATTCCGAAAGCTGCCGACGGACACCACGAAAGCATACGCGGATATACCTGTCACAAAGGATAAGACAGACTATACCCGTGCACAATGGCAGCTTGACGCACACGCTTTTTACCGTTCGAGTGGAGATCGTTTGTTGACAAAGGAAGAAATCAAAAAAATGAGCGTTAAGGATATCCAAAAAGCATATAAAAAGCAGTCAGAATCCAATGTCTATAACTTTAATCAACACGTAGCAATGACCGAAGCTCTCGATGAGGACGGCAAACTCCCGGCAACGTTTATGATGATGCCGCCTGCGTCGTGGTCGGATCAGATATGGGATGATATCAATCGTATGCGAACGCTCAATACAACTCAGAGTCAACGCTGTAAAAATTTGCATGTTTGTCCGCTTCAGCTGGATATCGTTGAAAGAATTATCAACAGATATTCCAACGAAGGCGACCTTGTCCTTGACCCGTTCGGCGGACTTATGACGGTGCCGTACACGGCCGTAAAGATGAACCGCCGAGGATACGGAATTGAGCTTAACGCTGATTATTTCCGTGACGGCGTCGGATATCTCAAAAGCGCCGAAGAACAGTACGACACACCGACTTTATTTGACTTTATAGGCGAGGGAGCGTGAAGAAAAATGACCTGCTGCGATATGTGCGGTAAAGAAATAAAGAGTATTTTGGATCAGCGAGATGTTGAGATAGGCAATAATATCATGGTCTTTGCAAGAAAAAGAACTGTGTGCCGAAAATGTTCGCGGAAACTAAAACGATTTATTAAATTTGAGGCTGCGAGAAAGGAAAGTGACGGAACAAATGCTAAAGACTAAAATTTATATTGCCGGGAAGATTACCGGTGACCCGAATTACAAAGACAAATTTGCAAACATGGAATCAGAACTGCTGAAAATGCCCGGAACGGTCATAATTAACCCCGCAAAGCTTCCGCAGGGCTTAACCCCGGCTGATTATACAAGAATTTGTTTCGCCATGATTGACTCATCGGATATAGTCGTTTTTGCTCCGGATTATAAAGAAAGTTCAGGAGCATTACTCGAGATGCAATACTGTAGATATATTAAAAAGGCGTGGACAGCCTTTGAGGAATATATAATGCAGAGGCAAATCGAAATAATTTTAAAATATTTAAGAACGGGAGGTGAACTAAATGATAGTAACATGTCCAAAATGCGGACAGGCTCTGATGAATGAGGATGATCGAACTTTGACTGATACCGAAGCCGCCGAGCTTGCGTTACAAACCTGCAACTGCCCAGCCGCCCGCGCTTGGCGAAGTAAGGAAAAGCAGATTGACGAAACTTGTTTTAACATCGAGTCGCTTTGCGTTGCCAATGCGCGCGAGCTCGGCATGACGGAAATTGAGAATGATGAAATAATCGACATTCTCAAGAAAACAGCTCGCTTGATTGCTGACGCTAAGGTTTTTGACCTGACTGTTACGACCGTCGGTCATGGCAAAGTTAAAATCAGTAAATCCGGCAAAGGCTCAATCTCCGTTAAGCGCACAGTCGGTCATACGGAAGAATTGAAAGCAAATGAAAAATATTAAGGAGAGTATTATTTATGAAAAAGTATTTTAAAAAATGTATCGCTGTAATTTTAGCGATCATACTTGTTAGCGGCTTGTTTCAGGGTTGCACCGAAGCAGAGCGCGTAAATCACAACTTGAATAGGCAGGCAAACTATTTCGACTGTGAACGCAGGGTAACTGTTTACAACGCCCGAACCGATAAGATCATCCTTTATATCGAAGGATATATCGATATCTCAAACAATACAACTAACGAGCTTGTTGTTACCGCCAAAACCTCAAAAGATACATATAAAAAGAACTATGTCTATCTTAATGACTACACCTTATATGTAGTCGAAGATATCGGAGGCACACACTCTGACCCATATCATTATAAAGTATTTTTTGACACAAACGTTATTCCGAGCGTTGAAGTTAAATAAAACTTCTTAACTCAAAAACTTAATACACGGGGTTCGGTTCCGCCGAGCCCCTCGGTGCTAAAAGATGACGGACTGAAAAGTCCGTAACGGGAAAGTATGGTGTATTAAGTTATCAACAAAACGAAAGGAGGAAAACACGTGCGAAAACTTAACCGAGAGAGCATCCATAAATCAGGTGATTATATGGAGGTTGATATTTTCCCCGTTCGGAAGCTGACAGGCAGACGTTCGGCAAAAGCAAAGCCGACAAGAGCTGCTCAGCAAAAGCTCAACGAACGGAATGCGGCTCGGAAGTTTACTTGGCTGCTTCAGGAAAACTTCGGGCCGAAGGATTATCTTTGCGAGCTCTCATATCCGTCGGACTTTCCGTATGATAAGGCTCTCGAAGGCAGAGAGTTTGCGTGTTTCCTCCGAAACGTCAAAAATGCTTATAAAAAAGCAAACATTGATTTCCGCAGCATGTATACAACCGAGCTTGGAGAGAAAAACGGCCGTCCGCACTATCACCTTATCTGTTCCGGCGAGCTCGGTGCAAAGATCCTCAGAGAAAAATGGAACAAGCGGTTTACTAAAAATCCAAAAGTGAGCTATATTCACACATCACATCTCATTTTCACCAAGACAGGTCTTGCGGGAGCTGCTTTTTACTTGTCGAAAGATCCGAGGCTTTGCTACCGATCGTATGTTTGCTCGAAGAATTTAAAACAACCACCCAAAAGTCAGCGTGACGGACGCATCAGCTGTCGAAAGCTCCAAGAGATGAGGAATGACATATACAATGCCGAGCTTTTTGAAAAATTATATCCGGGATACGTGTTTGTTGATGCTGATCCCCGTCTCGATATGTATGACATCAATGAATACGGCGAAGCGGAAAAGATAGATTTTCCGTACATAACGATCCGCCTTTACAAAAAAAACAGTAAATATATCTTACGCAGCAGAGAATACGCATGAGGAGTGAGTCAATGAGCAATAAGCTTCAAAATCAAATGCCAAGACCCACGGAAGCTCAGGAGCAGGAAGCACTGTTCCGATGGGCAGATTTCGCCGTGGGTAAATATCCCGAAATCAAATTTTTATATCACATTCCAAACGAAGGCAAACGCAGCGTTTATAACGGTGCCGCTATGCGCCGACAAGGCCTGAAAAAAGGTGTACCCGATCTATGCTTACCAGTACCGTCTGGTAAATATCACGCTTTATATATCGAGATGAAGCGAAAAGGTGAAAAGCCGAGCTTGCAACAGCTCAATTGGCTCGACAATCTTAACCTCTTCGGAAACCGTGCCGTTTGGTGTCAAGGCTGGGAAGCGGCGGCAAAAGAAATTGAAAGATATTTGAGGGGTGAATAATAGTGACAGCTTATGAATGTGACCGATGCGGCACGCTGTTTAAACGAGAATGTATGCCCAAAACAACAATAGCTAAAAAAAAATCCACCGTTGGATTTTATTATCTTGACTTATGTCCGAAGTGCCAAGAAGAACTTGAAAATTGGTTCGACGGAGTGCAGTCCGACAGCAGCCTTAATTCAACGCTGAGAAACGGAGCGTGAACAAATGAAAGATAATCCAATCTGTCCGCAGGCAAGCAAAAGGGCAGAAAATAATTTTTGCAAGGTTAAAGGAATGCGTTGCAATGGAATCGGAAGATTTGAACCTGATTGTGAATTTACAGTTATAAATCAAAATGAAATGTGCCTCAACTGCTCGCTTTTTGGTGGTTTTGTGTTTGAACTTACAGATGGTGATTTTGAAAAACTAAAAAGCGGTAAAGTCTTGAGCTTTCTTGATGAATACAGCACATTTTTAATTTATAAAGGCGATTAACCGGTGGAAAGGAGCTATTATGCAGAATAAATACAAACTTCCCGATTATGCACGATCGTCCGCATTGTCGGTTGTTAAAAGCTACGAAGCGTATAAAAAGGATATTAAGGACGAAGAAAACAGAATACTTTCGTTTGGCAGCGGTCATTATGAAACAGTCGGAAAAGAGCGTGTTTATCTGCCGAGCGGAAAGGGCGGCTCGAGCTCTCCAACCGAGGATCAGGCAATGCAGCTTGAACGATTACATAACAGTTACAAATACAGATGTGTTCAGACGGTTGAAAACTCTATGAGTGAAGTGTTCAAGTACGATGATTTCAAATATTCTTTGAAAGTCAGACAGGCTCTACTTCAATCGTGTGTTGATGGTCGGAATTTCACTTTTACTTATTCCGGGATTGATGGAATGAGCTGCTCGACCTTTTATCGACTTAAAAACCAGTTTTTATATATCATTTCGGTGAAAATGAACTTCATTTAAGCTATTTGTGACAAAGAGGTGGTCAAAAAAGCGTTTATAATAATATCATTAAAATATATTTTGAAGCTGTCGCACATCGCGGCGGCTTCTTTTTATGGTGGAAAATATGAAAACACTCGCCGAGCTTGCCGAAGAATATTTGCTTCAGGCAAATCACTTGAAATCAGAATTGAATAAGATACCTAAGGGCACGGACAACTACAAGCTGAAATACAAGCGTGCTGTGTTTGAGGATATGTATAACGAAGCAATGAGTAATTATGACAGGCTTAAGAATTATTATGAAAAATAAGGCGGAATGATGGAATGGGGAGACATGGGAAACTCTAAATTTCCTGCTCTTGGCATGTGAGTTCAACTCTCACTTCCGCCACCAAAAAATAACACGAAAGAGGTGAGGAAAGGTGAGTAATGAAAATTTGAAGAAATTTGAAGAAAAAAAGCTAAAATCAAAGCAGAAAAAAGCCATTGAACTGTAGGTTTATAAAGGCTTGAGCCAAACGGATGTTGCAAATGCGGTTAAAGTGAGCCAACAGACCTTATCTTCATGGGTAAATCACGATGAGCTTTTTATGCGAATCAGGGATGAAGAAGAAGCAAAAGCGGAGCGTGAGAGAAAGCGGAGATACAAGGGTGCCGCACAGGTCGCAATCAATAAGCTGATCGAGCTTATTGAGAGTACAGATGACAAGGCTGCTCTCGCCGCCTGCAAGGATATTCTTGACCGTGCAGGTGACAAGCCGTCGGATAAGGTTGACCTTTCCGGCACTCTTGAAACGACGAATAAGCTCGATTCTATTCTCAGGCAGTTGAGCGACGATGAGTGAAAATCTTATCCTCAGTCCGAAATATAAGGACTTCTTGAAATACAAAGCTCCCGTTGAGTTCCTTGAGGGTACGACGGCGGCGGGCAAAACGACTGTCGGCATTGTTAAGTTTATGTTCAAGGTTGCAGAGAGCGTGAAGAAAATTCACATAATAAGCGGACTTGACACGGGTACGATTGAGAAAAATATCATCAACAAAGACCTCGGCATACTTGACGTGTTCGGCGAGCTTGTGGAATATAATCCGTCCGGAAAGGGCGAATACAGTATGCCGCACCTTATATATCACACACCGAGCGGTGACAAGGTAGTATATATTCTCGGCTACGATAATAAGGCACGTTGGAAAAAGGCTCTTGGCGGTCAGTACGGTTGCTTGTATATCGACGAAATCAATATAGCCGATATGGAGTATATCCGAGAGGCGTCGATGAGATGCGATTATCTTATGGCGACGCTGAATCCCGACGATCCGAGCCTGCCCGTGTATGAGGAATATATCAATCATGCACGCCCGACAGATCGATATGCAAACGATGCACCGCCCGATCTGCTGAATATGCTCAATGCCGAGCCGAAAAGCGGCTGGGTGTGGTGGTATTTCTCATTCGACCACAATGCAGGGCTGCCGCAGGCAAAGAAAGAGCAAATTATCAGCATGGTTCCGCCGGGGACGAAGCTGTATAAAAATAAAATTCTCGGCTTGAGAGGCAGGGCAACAGGTCTTGTGTTCAGCAACTTTGACCGCTCAAGGCACATCGTAAACCGAAATCAGCTTTTGCAAGCTGCGTTTGATAAGAAGATACGGTTTGTTCAGTTCTCGGCAGGGCTTGATACGGCTTATTCTTCGAAATCACCTGATACGATCTCGATGATTTTCCAAGGAATCACGCAGGACAGAAAGCTGATCGTGCTTGATGAGCGTGTCTATAACAATGCAAATATGTCAAATCCCATTGCACCGTCCGATACGGTGCGGAATTTTATTGACTTTTTGGAGCGTAACCGTGAAATGTGGGGCTTCGCCCGTCAGGTGTATATTGATTCGGCGGATCAGGCAACCATTACAGAGCTGAAAAAGTACAAGCGGCAAAATCCGTGCCTTTATAATTTTAACGGCGCATGGAAGAAAACAAAGATTATTGACCGAATTAACATGCAGCTCGGTTGGTTGCACACAGGCGATTATCTTGTATGCGATACCTGCCGAGTGCATATATCCGAGCTTGAGGCGTATTCCTGGGCACAGGATAAGGATAACGAGCCCGAGGATCGCAACGACCATACAATCAACGCTTCGCAGTACGGATTTTTACCGTATGTGAAGATGATAGGAGAGATTAAGCAATGAGTTAGAACGATAAGGTGATTACAGCGATAAGAAATTATCTGAGAATAAAAGACCCGCAGAGCCTGAGCATAGAGATAGATCAGCTTCTGAGCTTCGATGCAGAGGTTTTCAAAAATCGAATATGGTACAGGGGTGAGCCGAACGAGCTTCACGAATTTTATGGTAACCTTGATGACGGCATAAGCAGACAGCATTTTTGGAGTGCAAAGCCAACAAGGGGCTGTAAAATCCGCAAGATACATACGGGCTTGCCGGGAATGATCGTCGATGTGCTCACAAATGTGTGTCTTGACGATCTTTTTGATATTATACTCTCCGACAGACAGGACGAGTGGGATGAAATCGCAAAGGATAACAAGTTTACAGACCTTTTGAAAGAATGTGTTTCGCAGACGTTGGCTCTCGGCGACGGCGCTTTCAAATTCTCGTTTGATGAGAGTATAAGCAAATATCCGATTATTGAGTTCTACGAGGCGGACAGGGTGGATTTTGAATATGACCGAGGACGTTTGGTTGAAGTCATATTCAAAACAAAAAAGGTGCTGAATCAGAACTGTTACACGTTCAAGGAGCATTACAGGAAAAACGGTATTACATATTCCCTTGAGAATTCAAGCGGCAATGAGGTCAATATGGCGGATTTTTCCGAGCTTGCCGAGTATAAGCCTGTGATGAACAAGGCGGAGTTTCTTCCTGCTGTCCCCGTTATTTTTACGCCGTCGGCAAAATTCAAGGGCAGAGGACAGTCGATTTTTTCACGGAAATACGATAATTTTGACAGCCTTGACGAGGTCTATTCTCAGTGGATGCTTGCTGTTCGTAAAGGTCAGATCAAGGAGTACATTCCGAGAGACTTTTTGCCGTCCAATCCGTACACAGGTGAAATTCTGCAAAGCAACGACTTCGACAACGAATATATCGTACTTGAAGCGGACGGCGGAGAGGGTGCGGTCAACAAGGTTGAGACCACACAGGGCACAATACAGCATGAGGCACTTTTGGCTTCATATATCACGGCTCTTGATCTCTGCTTGCAGGGTATCATTTCGCCGTCAACGCTCGGTATCGACGTCAAGAAGCTTGACAATGCCGATGCACAGCGTGAAAAGGAGAAAACAACGCTCTACACCCGAAACAAGGTTCTTTCCGTTCTTGACGGTATCATAAAGGACGTTATTATTACGGCTCTCAAATTCAGCGACACGCTTCAGAACAAGTCAACGGACGATCATATTGATATCACCGTTGCCCGTGGCGGATATGCCAACCCGTCGTTTGAAGCTCAGGTTGAAACCATTAGCAAGGCGGCGGCCGCAGGTATTATGTCAACAGAAGCCTGCGTCGGTGAGCTTTACGGCAACGATAAGGACGAGGATTGGAAGGAAGAGGAAGTCAGACGCATTAAGGAAGAAAAAGGCATTATCGAGGCGGACGAGCCGTCAGTAGGTGATGAAATTTTCGCCGGTATTGAGTAATGAGTGATTTTGATAAGGAAATAGCCGAGATCTACAAGGACATGGAACTCAAAATGATTGAATCCATGAAACGTAATCTCGGCTTACATTTGGCTGAGGAAGCCGAAGCGGGTATTGATTATCCGCAGTGGCAGGCAATTAAAATCCGTGAGCTGCGGAAATATCAGCGGCACAATAAAATGTTGCTTAAAAACAGCACCCGAGGTATGGCGAAAGATATCAAAGACCATATCCGGGACGAGATGAAGCAGGGTTCATTGCACGAAATGAAGCGGTTTAAGGAAGCCAAGGGCGCAGGCTATAAATCAGCCGTAGCCATGAAAGACGGCTTCTTTAAAATCAACACCCGAAAGGTTGATGCGCTGATAAATTCGGTTCAATCGGACTTTTCAAGGGCAGATAAAGCCGTGCTGCGAATGATGAACGATACATACCGAAGCACGATTTTTAAATACAGTATGTATGTTACGAACGGAGTTTACACCGAGAAGCAAGCATACGATGCGGCGGTCAAGGACTTTCTCAGCCGTGGCATTAACTGTATTGAGTACAAGGACGGGCGCAGGGTCAACATTGCCGATTACACGTCAATGGCAATCAGGACAGTCAATCAGCGTGCATATATGGCAGGCGAGGGCGAATTTCGGAAGTATCTCGGCGAAACGCTTGTTATTATATCCAGTCATGCGACGTCGTGTA
This sequence comes from Ruminococcus sp. CAG:563, assembly GCA_000434915.1. Lineage (GTDB taxonomy): Bacteria > Bacillota > Clostridia > Oscillospirales > Acutalibacteraceae > CAG-488. Next base: position 1,131 of record FR882085.1, on the reverse strand, counting down.
AGCTGTGTAAACCGTTTGAAAACAAGGTATTGATTGATGATGTCTATTCGGGCGGAACGCCTGACGACGGAGATTATATGCTGCTCTCTCAGGCCATGGCGGAAGGTTTATTTCACCCTCGCTGCCGTCACGGTCTCGGAACGTATTACCCCGAGCTTGAGGATATTGTTCACTATGAAACGGAAGATAACAAGCTGAACGAATACGGCACGGAGGAGCTAAACCGGGCACATGTTGAAAACATGATCCAAAAATACAAGCGGCTGACGGTCGGAAGCATTGATCCCGCCAATATTGCGAAATATCAGACAAAGCTCAATGAGTGGGAAAAACGGAAGACAGAAATAAAAAGCAATCCGGCTGCGGAAACTGTTGACATTGAAACCAAAAAATATTATAATTTAAGCACAGACAGAGAGCAGTTTTTCAGATACAAGGCAACGCTTAAAGAGTTGTTCCCGTCAAAGTTTGAGGATTTTCAGAAGATTAAATACGGAGATCCTGAATTATGGAAATCGCTAAAGGCAAAATACAGAATTGTCAATCAGTACAAGATTGACTCAGGTGATTTGGGTGTTGAAGAAATACTCAGGCTCGATGATGTCGTGATTACCGAAAAAAGAACGATGTTTACAAGTAAATTTAAAAAGAGTGGTAACATTGCGGGAGCATACATCGACGGTGACAAGTCGAATATGTATTTTGCACATAGCAGATTGTCGGACAGCACCAAGGGTTATAAGGGAAAATCAAACCTTGTGTTGTTGAAAGATAAACGCAGATTTTCGTATATTGATGTTATTGATAAAGATAATTCAATAAGAGGAGAAACTTATCAAGACACGGAAGCAAAGCTTTTTGAATATTTCGCAGATTTATATGAGAAGAAACCGTTTAAGTCAATTACAATGCTTTCTGAACGAGGTATGTGCGACAGTTGTAAAGGCGTAATGAAACAGTTCTCAAAGCAATATCCAAAAGTGCAAATAAACGTTATATCTAACAAAAAAATTACATCCGATGTGTGGAAGCACAGAAAAAGGTGAAAAAATGGTTTACGAAGTAAGTTATAATGATTATCTTGATGAAGTTGAAAGGTTAATAAAGTCAAGAAAATTAGATTCAGGATTA
>FR882084.1 GCA_000434915.1 Ruminococcus sp. CAG:563 | reverse complement strand
TGTTCGTGACAGTACCTTTGTACAGCTCACGAATTGCAAAAGCACTGTGAACGATTGTCTCAGCATATGAAAGGATAAATCACATGAAAACCAGAATTATTTCGGGAGTTTCATATTCCCTCATTATTATCGCCGTAATGTTTTTCATGAATACGGCGGCGTTGCCGATACTCATGGCGTTCATCTGCGGTGTTGCCGTTTATGAGCTTAATCATGTTGCGAAGGTCAAGCTTCCGCTTGCAATTCCGTCAATAATTGTCGGCGCATATATTCCCATAGAAATCAGATATCATTTTCTTGAAAAAATTCATGTCACACCGTTTGCGGCTCTTGCCGTATATATTATCGCCATGCTCATTATGATGGTTAAGTGGCACAGCAAGGTTAAGTTTGAGCAGGTTGCAATCTCTGTTCTTTGCTCAATCGCCGTTCCCGAATCGCTCGGCTGTTGGGTAAGAATAAACGATCTTCAGCTTATCGACGAAAGATACACTCAGGCGAACGTGGTTTATCTCATATTGTTTACGCTTTTCTGCGCATGGCTTACCGATATGTTCGCCTATTTCACGGGCGTATTCTTCGGCAAGCATAAGATGACCCCCGTTGTCAGTCCGAAAAAAACCTGGGAGGGAGCAATCGGCGGAGTTGTTCTAACTGCGGCGTTGAATGTCGGATTATACTTTGTGTTTGCAAAGAAATTTTTCCCGGACGGAAGCTTTTTCCTCTGGGATTGGTGGGCGGTCATTCCGATTTCGCTTGTACTTTCCGTTATCAGCATTTTCGGCGACCTTTCTGCTTCGGTTATCAAGAGAAATTACGGCGTGAAGGATTACGGCAAGCTGATTCCAGGCCACGGCGGAATTATGGACAGATTTGACAGTACGCTGTTTGTTTTTCCGATTATGTACGGAATACTCAGCATAATCGAGACATTTTAAAAATAAAATTTAAGGTGATACTATGAGTAAAACCGTAGCCGTTCTCGGCTCAACAGGCTCAATCGGAACACAGGCTCTTGAAGTCATTGAAATGCAGGGCTATGAGGTCAAGGCGTTGACGGCGAGCGTCAGCGTTGATACGATTGAAAAGCAAATCAGAAAATTTAAGCCCGAGCTTGCCGCAATGGTTGACGAAAAAGCGGCGGCCGAGCTTAAAACAAGAGTTGCGGACACTCCGACAAAGGTGCTTTCGGGCATGGAGGGTGTTTGCGAATGTGCTGCGTGCGGAGCGGATTATGTCCTCAACAGCATTGTCGGCATGGCCGGTCTTGAACCTACAATAGCGGCAATTAACGCAGGCAGTGAGCTTGCTCTTGCAAACAAGGAAACACTTGTTGCCGGAGGTCAGCTCGTTATGGGTCTTGCTAAAGAAAAATGCGTAAGTATTCTCCCTGTTGACAGCGAGCACTCGGCTATCTTTCAGTCAATGCAAGGCTGCCGAGACAAAAAGGAGATTAAAAAGCTCATCCTTACCGCTTCAGGCGGTCCGTTCTTCGGCAAAAAGCGTGGCGAGCTTGTTGATGTAACGGTAAAAGAGGCTCTCAATCATCCGAACTGGAGCATGGGCGCAAAAATTACCATTGATTCCGCTTCAATGATGAACAAAGGTCTTGAGCTGATTGAAGCGGTTTGGCTCTTCTCAATGAATCCCAAGGATATTGATATCGTTGTTCACCGTCAGAGCGTTATCCATTCGCTTGTTGAGTTCTGCGACAATTCCGTTATTGCTCAGCTCGGCGTTCCCGATATGCGAATTCCGATTCAGTATGCGCTGACTTATCCTAACAGAATTCCGTCGCCCGTCAAGGAGCTTTCGCTGACGGACTACGGCACGCTTACTTTTGATAAACCTGATTATGAAACCTTCGGCTTGATCGATGTCTGCCGAAAGGCAATCAACGACGGCGGACTTTTCCCGGCCTGTGCAAATGCGGCAAATGAGGAAGCGAATCTTGCTTTCAGGCAGGGTAAAATTAAGTTTTTACAGATTGAGGAACTGGTCAGAGAGACCGTTGAGAATGCTCAGCGATTTGATACATATAAACTCGGCGACGTTTTGGATATGTATAACTGGGCGAGGGGTTATGTGAAAGAAAAAATAATGGGCTGAGGTCGCTCGGCTCACGAAAGAGGCGATTAAAATAGGATTTTTATCTGCACTGGCGAGCAAATGGACGATTCTGCTTGCGATAATATTTTTCGGCATAATAATCATGGTACATGAGGCAGGCCATTTTACATTTGCGAAGATTTTCGGCGTAAAGGTAAATGAATTCTCACTCGGTATGGGTCCTACCTTGCTTAAAAAGAAAAAGGGCGAAACTCAATATTCATGGCGATTGCTGCCGATCGGCGGCTTTGTCAGCATGGAGGGTGAGGATGAGGACAGCACGGACGAGCGTGCGTTCAACAATAAACCTTGCTGGCAGAGGATAATAATTGTTGTAGCCGGCGCTATGGTAAATATAATTCTCGGCCTTATTATAATTGCGATAATGCTTGGTGCTTCGGATAATCTTTCCGGAACGAACTATGTCAATTTCTTCAATGACAACGGGAAGCAGGTCGCAGAGTATAACGGACTTAAGGCCAAGGATAAAATAATTAAAATCGACGGCAAAAGAGTTTATTATTACACAGATGTGCCATATCTTCTCAGCCGTGACGAAGGATCGACAGCTGATTTGCTTGTTGAGCGTGACGGCAAAAGGGTTGAAATCAACGATGTTGAAATGCCATACTCAAAGATAGTTATGGTTGGCGTTGATAAGACCGCCGGCACGGTTTTCAAGGATACCTTTAAGGAGTCAGTCAGCATTTTCAGAATGGTTTGGCTGAGCCTGTTTGACCTTGTCACCGGAAAATATTCCGTTAAGGATGTTTCGGGACCCGTCGGCGTTGTGGACTATGTTTCAGATGCGGCACAGGAGTCGGTCAAAACCGCAGATTACACCGGACTTCTCAGTATAATGGCTCTTATTACGATAAATATCGGGGTGTTCAATCTTCTGCCGATTCCCGCTCTTGACGGCGGACGCCTTTTCTTCCTGCTCATTGAGCTTGTCAGAAGAAAGCCGATAAAGCAGAAGTACGAATCCCTTGTTCATGCTATAGGCATGGTCATTCTCCTGCTCTTCATGGCGGCAATTACGTTTAAGGATATCTACTCGCTGATTGTGAAGTGAGGAATCAAAGATTTTTAATGGGGTCTTTATCCCCTCCGTCGCTCATGCGACACCTCCCCTTGATTCAAACAAGGGGAGGCTTGAATAAATTTTAAAGGCATGAGATTATGAAAACGATGTATAACAAGGAGCTTGTCGGAACTGCAAAGTGTTTGAGAAAAAACATGACACAAGAAGAAAAACACTTGTGGTATGATTTCTTAAAAAACTATCCCGTAAAATTTTACAGACAAAAGCCAATCGGAGATTATATTGTTGATTTCTATTGCTCAAAGGCAAAAACAGTTATTGAATTGGACGGTTCACAGCACTATGAGGAGAAAGAGATTGTAAAGGATAAAATACGAACGGAGTTTATATCAAAATATAAAATAAAAGTAATACGTATCCCCAATGATGCCATAAGAAATAATTTTGATGGCGTTTGCGTTTATATTGATGATATAATTAAACACTCATTATAATTTGAGGCTGTTGCTATATCAGCCTCCCCTTGTTGGAATCAAGGGGAGGTGCCGCATAGCGGCGGAGGGGATAAAGAAAAACAGAAAAACTTTTTACCTAAACCGAGGTATTAAAATGGAACGAAGAAAAACGAAAAAAATAAAAATCGGCAACACATATATCGGCGGTGACGCTCCGATAACGGTGCAGTCAATGCTCAACAAACCTGCACACGATATCGAGGCGAGCGTTAAGCAGGCTGTCGAGCTTGAAAAAGCAGGCTGTCAGATTATTCGTGGTGCAATTCCCGATATGGACGCAGTGAAGCTTATTCCCGCTCTCAAAGAAGCAGTTAGTGTACCTATTGTTGCGGACATTCATTTTGATTACCGTCTTGCTATCGAAGCCGTTGCGGCAGGAGTTGACAAGGTGCGCATAAACCCGGGCAACATCGGTTCGGACGACAGGGTGAAAAAGGTTGTTGAAGCGTGTCGTTCAAGAAATATTCCTATTCGTATAGGTGTAAATTCAGGCTCGGTCGAAAAGGAAATTCTTGCAAAATACGGTGCACCGACTCCCGAAGCTATGGCAGAAAGTGCAATGTACCATGCTTCATTGCTTGAAAAATTCGATTTTGACGACATTGTAATTTCAATTAAATCGTCTAATGTCGGTAATATGATAAAGGCATACGAAACCGTTGCCGAAAGATGTGATTATCCGCTTCATCTTGGCGTTACCGAGGCCGGCACGGAGCGTATGGGCCTTATAAAATCAAGCGCAGGCATAGGAAGTCTGCTCATGCACGGAATCGGCGATACCATTCGAGTTTCGTTGACTGCCGACCCCATAAAGGAGGTCTATGCGGGACTTGATATTCTCAAGGCTCTTGATCTCAGAAATGATTGTGTTCAAATCGTTTCCTGCCCGACCTGCGGCAGAACCAAGATTGATCTTATCAAGGTAGCCGGTGAGGTTGAAAATGCACTCAGGGGTTGTCATAAGCCGCTAAAGGTTGCGGTAATGGGCTGCGTTGTCAACGGACCGGGAGAGGCGAAAGAAGCCGATATCGGAATTGCCGGCGGCGACGGCTGTGCAGTCCTTATCAAAAAGGGCGAAATTATCAGGAAGATTAAAGAAGAAGATATTGTCAGTGAGTTGCTGGCTGAAATAGATAAGATGTAAAGCAATTCGCACATCTGAATTGTACGGTATTGCTTTAAATAATTTGGGAGTGTAATTTTGAAAGAAGTCAGTTTTCTCAGCCTTTTCGGCGAGTACATAGATCAGGGCGTTGCGGCGTATTTTGATTCTGCAACGGTTGAAAGCATTGAGGCGAGCCTTGCCGAACGCAGTGTCAGCATGCTCGTCAGTTTTCCTGCACCCATTGACTCGGCAGTAATCAAAAAGGCGAGAGCGGAGCTTATTCGTGTGATGAATTTGCACCGGCTTGACCTCGGAATGCATTTCCCTCCCGAGACTTTTGATATAAACTACATGGCAAGCTTTGTTAAGGAGATTTATGAGCATTTTCCGGCGTCAAGAACTATTCTTGAGGGAGCTACCTACAACCTCAAAGGAGATAAACTGACCGTAGAGCTTGCGGCGAATGGCAAGGACGTGCTTATTAATCTCGGCTGTGACAAATTTATCCGTCAGACGATTGACCGTCGATTTGAAAGGTTGATATCTGTTGAGTTTGTCAGCAATGTTTCGGCTCAGGACGATATCAAGGTGCTTGAAGAGCTTCAGAAAAAGGAAAATCAAAAGATTGCCGTTGCTTCACCGATGGCAAATCCCGTTGCCGTTTCCAAAGCACCTGTTCAGAAAAAGCCGAAAGAAAGAACTTACGACGATTTGCCGATTTCGATTACGAATGCAAAGCCGCTTTTTGGTACGCTCGTTAAGGGCAAGCCGAAGCCGATTAAGGAATGCTTGCCCGAGGACGGAGAGGTTGTCGTTTGGGGTGATGTGTTCTCCCTCGAAACGAGAGAGTCCAAAGACGGCCGCTACAGCATAATCAATTTTAACATAACAGACTATACCTCATCATATCCGGTTAAGGTTTTCGGCGAGAAGAAAAAGTGTGAAGATTTGGTAGAAAATCTTAAGGACGGAAAGACCGTTCTTGTCCGTGGCGCAATAAACATGGACACCTATATGCATACATATCTCATCACCGCGAGGGCTGTTACCGAGATTGAAAAAATAGAGAAGCAGGATAACGCACCGGAAAAGCGGGTGGAGCTTCACCTGCATACAAATATGTCGGCAATGGATGGTATGACGAGTGCAAAGGAGCTTGTCAGCCGTGCAATAGCATGGGGTCACAAGGCTATTGCAATTACCGACCACGGTGTTGTTCAGGCTTTCCCGGAGGCGTGCAACACTGCCGCCAAAGCAGGAATAAAGATTATTTACGGCATGGAGGGCTACCTCGTTGACGATGACGCTTTCTATGATGATTACGGCTTCGGCGTTGATGATGAAATACCGGCCGAATACATTGATAAAGTCCGTGCCGAAAAAACCTATCATATAATTATAATCGCAAAGAATACGCAGGGACTTAAAAATCTCTATAAACTAATAACGGATTCAAACCTTAAATTTTTTAAGCGCAGACCGAGGATTCCCCGCCACAGACTTATGCAGCTTCGTGAGGGACTTATTATCGGCAGTGCCTGCGAGGCAGGTGAGCTTTACCGTGCACTTGTCGACCAAAAAAGTGACGAGGATATTTTCAGAATTGCTTCTTTCTATGACTATCTTGAGATTCAGCCCAACGGCAACAACGCTTTTATGCTTCGCAGTCAGGATGAGCGTTACGAACGTTTCAAGACTGTTGAGGATCTGGAAAATGTTGACAGACAGATTATTCACATAGCGGATAAGCTCGGTAAAATGGTTGTTGCAACCTGCGACGTTCATTTCATCGACCCCGGCAATGCTGTCTTTCGTGAGATTCTTATGACATCAATGGGCTTCTCGGATGCATCTCAACAGGCTCCGCTCTATTTTAGGACGACAGACGAAATGCTTGCCGAGTTTGCATATCTCGGCGAGGAGACAGCGAAAGAAGTTGTTATTACCAACCCAAATAAAATCGCCGACCTTTGCGAAAGCGGTATGACGCCGTTCCCGAGAGGAACGTTCCCTCCGAGCCTTGAGGGTGCAGATGAAGATCTTACCCGTATCTGCTGGGAGAGAACAAAGAAGGATTATGGCGACCCTGTGCCCGAGAATGTTGCAAACCGACTTGAAAAAGAGCTGAAATCAATTATCTCCAACGGATTCGGCGTTCTTTACATGATTGCACAAAAACTTGTTCAAAACTCCGAGGAGCACGGCTATTATGTCGGCTCGAGAGGTTCGGTTGGCTCGTCTTTCGTTGCACATGCGGCAGGTATTTCCGAGGTTAACCCTCTTCCGCCGCACTATATATGTAAAAAATGTAAGCACTCGGAATTTTTTATGGACGGTTCTGTCGGTTCGGGCTATGACCTGCCGCCTAAGGATTGCCCGAATTGCGGAATTCCGATGCATCGTGACGGTCACGATATTCCGTTTGAAACATTCCTGGGATTTAAGGGCGACAAACAGCCCGATATTGACCTTAATTTCAGCGGTGAATATCAGTTCTATGCTCACCGATATACCGAGGAGCTTTTCGGAATAGACCATACCTTTAAGGCCGGTACGATCGGTACTATTGCCGATAAGACTGCTTACGGATTTGTTAAAAAATGGCTTGAAGTCAAGGGAATAACGGTTAACCGTGCCGAAGAAGACAGACTGACAAAGGGCTGCACCGGAGTTAAGAGAACTACCGGTCAGCATCCGGGCGGAATGGTCGTTGTTCCGGCAAGCAATGATGCCGAGGACTTCACACCTATTCAGCACCCTGCGGACGATGTTTCCGGCGGACTGAGAACAACTCACTTCGACTTCCATTCGCTTCATGATACAATTCTTAAGCTTGATAACCTCGGTCACGATGTTCCGACGCTTTATCGGCATCTTGAGGATTCAACGGGCATCAACGTTTTCGACGTTGATATCTGCGACCCGAAGCTTTATGAGTTGCTGACATCACCGGAACCGCTTGGGGTAACGGCGGAGGAGATCGGCTGTGAAACCGGTACACTTTCGCTTCCGGAGCTTGGCACGCCGTTTGTTAGAGGCATGCTTATGGAAGCAAAGCCGAAGAATTTTTCCGACATGCTTCAGATTTCAGGACTTTCTCACGGAACTGACGTTTGGCTCGGCAATGCCCAGGAGCTTATCAAAAACGGCACATGCACGATTTCCGAGGTTATCGGAACTCGTGATAATATCATGGTTTACCTTATGCACAAGGGTCTTGAGCCTGATATGGCGTTCAAAATCATGGAGATTGTCCGTAAGGGTAACGCAACAAAGCTTCTGACGGAAGCACATATAAAAGCCATGAAGGAACATAACGTTCCGGATTGGTACATTGATTCATGTATGAAAATTAAGTACATGTTCCCGAAGGCTCATGCTGCGGCGTATGTCAGTGCCGCAATGCGTCTTGCATGGTACAAGGTATATAAGCCGACGGAATATTATGCGACTTATATGACGGTTCGAGGTGAAGACCTGGATACAGTCGCAATCATGGAGGGCAGGGGAGCTGTTAAGCAGCTTATGAACTCGATTATAAATAAGGGTCACGAAGCGACGGCAAAGGAAGAAAACATGTATGTCGCAATGCAGGTAGTCAATGAAATGATGGCAAGAGGTGTTGAGTTCCTGCCGATTGACCTCTATAAATCTCATGCAACGGTTTATAAATTGGAGGACGGAAAAATCAGACTGCCGTTCATGTCCATGGCCGGCACCGGCGAGTCTGCGGCTGTTGCGCTCATGAAAGCAAGAGATGACGGCGAGGGAGAGTACATGTCCCGTGACGATCTTCAGCAGCGTGCCGGAATCAGCAAGTCGGTTATGGAAACGCTCGACTCATGCGGTGCTCTTGAGGGATTGCCGCAGAGCACACAGATGAGCTTCTTTGGATTTTAATAAGGGAGGAAATATAAATGATTGATCTTTACAAGCTTTGGGAAAATAAAAAAACAATGCCCGTCATAACGGTTGAACACGGCTCCGGAAAAGTGCTGATGCTCGGCTATATGAATAAGGAAGCTTTTGCGTATACACTCAAAACGCGCAGGGCATATTATTATGATTCACAAACCGATAAGGTTTATAAATTCGGTGAAGAAAAGGGTAATGCTCAGCGGCTTATGTCGCTTGACCTTAACTGCGACGGTGACGCTCTGCTCATGAGCGTTCAGCAGAAAGGTCATGTTTGCCACCATAACGGAAAGCACAGCACCTGCTTCACAAATAATATTTACAAGAGGAGCAGGGGAGATTACTCCAAACGCAGAAAATTCGGCAGGGTAGAGATAGACGAAAACTTCGACTATTCAAAAGAAGACTATGAAGACGAGCTTGAATAAATTATTGACAAATACATTCTTTTGTCGTATTATGAAAGACGCACATATCAACGAATTTTAAAAAGGGTGATGTAATGAAAGAGTATATCGGCCGTGTTAAGTCAAATTGCAAAACATGGGAGCTTGTTTTCTGGTGGATTTTCAGGGCACTCATGATCTATGCCTTTATCGCAGGATTTTTCAAAAAGCCGTTTGATATTTCCGATCCGCTTCAGGTCGGCGCAAACTTTATTGCAATGTTTGCTTGGGAAATTTTTATGTTGTTCCCCGAAAAATGTTTTGTAAGGTATATGCCGTCACTAATACAGGATTTTTCAATAGTTATGATTTTTGCCGCTTCATTCTGCGGAAAGTTTCTTAATTTCTATTATGATTCAAGATTTTGGGATTCCGGAATGCATCTGCTAAGCGGCGGGCTTTGCGTTTTGCTCGGTTATGAGGTAGTTGTTGCAATGCAAAAGCGGGATAACAAGCCTGTTTCAATTCCGGTTGCACTGCTTTGTGCCTTGTGCTTCTCTTTCTTTGTCTCGACTTGCTGGGAGCTTATTGAGTTCACAATGGATCAGGTTATGACAAACCCCGAAAAGGGCACAATCGGCGATGCTCAGCATTGGTGCTACGAGCTTGCAAAAGGAACCTCAAAGGAATCAACTCTCTTTGATCCTAAGAATATCGAAAGATGGCCGCTCATGGATACAATGGGGGATATAATTCTCAATTCTATCGGAGCTGTTGCGGCATGGATATTCCTCAAGATATTCCCGTATCACCATGGTAAGAAATTTGATGTGAATAAAGAGATTGAAGAAAAAACAAAAGTGCAAAAAGAACATATAACAAAATAAAAAAAGAAAAGACGAAAATCATCTCAATTTGATTTTCGTCTTTTTATGTTTGTATTTGTATGCAGTAAAAGTTATGCTTTTAATCAATGAAAAATAGAGTATACAACACTATGCCGGGCGAAAAATCGCGGCAGCAAAGAATATTTGCAGTCTTTATCTATTAAGCTCGTCGTCCACAACCTCGGCAAAATGGCATAATTCGACCTCGGCGGAATTCAGCAGGTCTGCGACATGCCGAACAAAAGATTCGTCAAGAGAGACATCAACAATTTTTGTTTGAGTTTTTGCTGACGATTTGTCAATGGCAGCTATGCCATATGTGCTAAAACGTTGACCCTCCAATGAAATATGAGTTTTTGTGATATGGTATTCTATGTTCATATTCTCACCTTTAATTATCGTGAATTTATATAACGGTCCTATTATAATACTGTTTTCTAAATTTGTCAATAAAAACGTGAAAATAAATAACTATTTTTCAAAAATAATTTTAATTTTTGGCATTTCGGATATGGTGAGGGTCGAAAAAACGCAGATAAAGTCGAAAAAATTTATCTGCGTTGCGGTGTTTACTTTTTATCTTTGCTTTTTGGCTTCTGTTGAAGCTCACTGTACTTAAACATTTTCAGTTCACGGTTCTTTTTGCGTCTGCGATTTGCCCTGATGTAGAGAGCGATATATGCGGCAATGAAAAGAACAACAAGGATAATTAAAATTTTGAATATTGTGCTTGCGGTCATTCTCTTGACGGCCGCTTTAAGGTAGAGAAGCATACTTAATTTTGCATTCTCGGCAACAACAAGCTCAACCGTTCCTATCTGACGCTCGGCAAACATGATTTTGGCTTTGCAGACCGTATCACCTTTTTTGAACGGAGCATCAAGAGATTCCGGCATGTCGATTGGCTCAAAGCTTACGCTTTCGGAGCCGTTACCCTCCGGAACAAGAGCGAGAACCTCGTTCTTAGCAACTAAACGTACGCTATCCATATCCCAACAATAGTTAACGGGAACCGTAGTAACAAACTGAGCCTCTTTGGTAACTATTTCATAGCTGAGACTGTCAAATGCCCATTCGAACATTCTCACTGCATCGAGAATGGCTTGATTTTCAGTGTCTCCGTCCTTGTCGGTGTCTTTATACGGTCCGCCAAGCGCAACCGCCATGTAGTTGTATCCGTCCCTTGAGGCGATTGAAACAATGCTTTCACCTTCTGCATTGCTTGAACCCGTTTTAATTCCTCGTGCATTTTCATAGTAATAGTCGGGGAATCCGTAGTTTAGCATGTAGTTTGTGTTGACGATTGTGCGTTCCTCGTTTTTGTTGGTTTTCTGAAGATCGTATGTCAGCATTTTGACTATTGTTTCAAATACCGAGTATTTCATTGCCGCCTGCGTGATTTTTGCAATGTCGTTTGCGGTTGATCTTTGATTATTGTCGTCAAGTCCGTGAGGATTGGTAAATTTGGTCTTTGTGCAGCCAAGCTTTTTTGCGGCGTCATTCATTTTTTTGACGAAATTGGCTATTCCCTTGCCGTATTCATCGGCAAGCACAAGGGCAGCGTCATTTCCGCTGGGGATAAGCATGCAGCAAAGCAAGTTGTAAACGCTGATAACCTCTCCGTCCTGAAGTCCGGACATGATACAGCCCGTTCCGTAAAGGCTTTCGAGAGAAGAGCCGGAAACGGTAATCTTCTTGCCGAGATCCTTTTCGCTTTGCAGAACAACAAGAGCTGTCATAATCTTGGTCAGTGATGACGGATCTGCCTGCCGATCTGCATTTTTGTCAATGATAACAGTGTTACTGTCAAGGTTGATGAGCAAATCAATCTTTGAATAAAGCTCCACATCACCTGTATAATCTGCCGCTGAGGCAGGTAAAATCGACGAAGTGACAATTAAAGCAAAGCAACATATAAAAATTATAAATTTTTTCATAGACAAGACACCTGAACTTGTAGTATTATATATTATGTAATCGATATTACTTAAGGCAACAACGCACAGCTGAGGTGTGCGAATTGCACAGTAAGATTTTCCGTCAGGGTGTACAAAATTTTTGTAGGTTTGCTAACGCAAGTCAAGAAATTTTGGCACAGCATGACGGGGAAAGAATCAAGCGAGGCACGCACATCAATTGTGCGTTGCGGCTTTGGAAATATTATAACAGATTAGGCTATAAAAATAAACAAGATTTTTAAAAAATTTATCACATTTTGGGGAGTGATCTGACAATGGTTTATGTAACCGGAGATATGCACGGTGATTATGCTCTCTTTTCTCAGAAAAAGTTCAAAAATATAAAAGAGGGCGACACGCTTATTGTTTGCGGAGATTTCGGATTTATCTGGCGTGGCGACTCAAAGGAGAAGAAAATTCTCGATAAGCTCGGGAAAAAGAAATACAGGATTCTTTTTGTCGACGGAACTCATGAGAATTTTGATTTGATCGCAAGATATCCTGTCGTCAACTTTGCCGGAGGTAAGGCACATAAAATCCGAGATAATATTTATCACCTGATGAGAGGTCAGATTTTTGAAATCGAGGGCGAAAAATACTTTGCCATGGGTGGAGGAGAAAGCCCTGATATCGACATGAGAGTTGATCATGACACATGGTCAAGAGCCGAAATACCGACGCAGGAGGAAATGCGTGAGGGCGCAGAAAATCTTGAACGCTGTAAGTATAAGGTCGATTACATGATTACCCATGAACCGGCACAGAAAATCAAGAATTTTCTGCGACTCAAGGATAATGAGCCGCTCACGGTTTCGGGTCTCAACGCCTATCTTCAGGAGCTGAGTGCGAACTGCGATTTCAAGAGATGGTTCTTCGGCAGTTTGCATGAGGACAAGTTTGTTTCCGCTACTCAGGTAGCATTGTTCCAAAATCTTGTTAATGCTCAGACGGGCGAGGTAGTTTCATAATGAAAGGAAAAAACATGGATATTAATGATATACTTTCAAAGGTCGATCACACTTTGCTTTCTCAGGCGGCGACATGGGAGGAAATCAAGCAGATTTGCGACGACGGTATAAAATACGGATGTGCATCGGTTTGCATTCCGGCAAGCTATGTTAAAGATGCGGCGGAATACGTTGACGGAAAGATTCCTGTTTGCACGGTTATCGGTTTCCCAAACGGCTATTCCACAACGGCGGCGAAGTGCTTTGAGGCCGAGGACGCAGTAAAAAACGGAGCGGAAGAAATTGACATGGTAATCAACATCGGCGCACTTAAGGATAAAAAATATGAGTTTATGCTCAATGAAATAAATGCGGTCAAGGCTGCGTGTCACGGTAAGCTTCTTAAGGTTATTATTGAGACCTGCCTGCTGAGCGATGACGAAAAGATAAAGATGTGTGAAATCGTATCCGAATCCGGAGCAGATTTTATAAAAACATCGACCGGATTTTCAACCGCAGGTGCAACAAGAGAAGATGTCGCTCTTTTTGCAAAGCACGTTACGGGCGGCACTAAGATCAAAGCGGCAGGAGGAATTGCTTCGCTTGCCGACGCCGAGGATTTTATAAAGCTCGGAGCGGACCGGCTCGGCACAAGCAGAATAGTTAAGCTTGTGAAGAAAGAAGAAGCAAGCGGATATTGATTTTCAAATGTATGAATTGTAAAACGAAAGGAAACTCTATGGCGAATAATTTATATTACGGAAGAGGCAGGGACGAGGACAACAAGAAGCTTATCGCATTTCTCGACGAAGTTTTCTTTACCGATGACCCGGAAGAAAGGGATTTTCTTAATTTGCTTCCAAAGTGCTATAAGGATAAATACAGACCGGCCTATAACAATTTTGTCGTTCAGGATGAGAACGGCGAGTTTCGTTCCGCAATCGGCAGTTTCTATAACGATATGACGGTCGGTGACGAGCAAATCAAGGCCTGCTGCATCGGAAATGTTGCCGTCGGAAAAAATTACAGGTCAATGGGCTATATGATCGAGCTTATGGAGCTTTCGGTCGAGGATATGGGCAAGAATGGTGTTGATGTTGCTTACCTCGGCGGCCAGCGTCAGCGTTACGGCTATTTCGGATTTGAATCATCGGGTACATCCTACCGTTTCAATTTCAGCCGAAGTGCCTACAAACATGCGCTTAAAGCCATGCCCTGCGGACTGGACATTGAAAAACTCAGTCCGAATGATGCGGAAAGCATTGCGAATATTGAAAAGATTTATTCAAAGCTTCCGATAAGGTCAAACCGTAAGCCGGAGAGCTATTTTGACGTTCTCTGTTCATGGAGAGATCGCCCGTATATTCTCAAGGACAACGGCGATTTTGTCGGATATTTTGTGCTGGATTATACAAAGAACAATGTTAATGAATTCGGTACAGTCGACCCAAAGTATTATCCTAATCTTGTTGCTGCGGTTATGGAAAAGACAGAGGCCCTTCAAGTCGGCTTTATTGTTGCTCCGTTTGAGACGGAAAAGCTCAAATTCTTTACCGAGAATGCGGACGGCTTTAATGTTGAAGGCTGTGAGATGATTCTTGTATATAATTTTGAAAAGGTTATCAGAGCTTATCTCGGTGCAAAGGCAAGGTACGCAAAGCTTTGCGACGGAGCTTTTACAGTGCTTATTCACGGTAAATACGGTGATGAAAAGCTTCGCATTGAAGTGGTGGATAATAAAGTTAAGGTCGAAAAATTTGACGGCAAGGCGGATTATGAACTGAGCCACCATGCCGCAACAAGAGTATTTTTTTCAAATCTTCCGGCGGACAGAGAGGCGTTCCCCGCAAATATTCAGCAGTGGCTGCCGCTTCATGTTTTCCTGTTTCCGTCGGATACAATGTAAGGAGGAATTACAATGTCAGTTAATGTTTCTTTCTTTGGAAACATGCCCGACGGAAAAGAAGTCAGGCTTTTTACAATAAAAAATTCAAACGGAATTATTCTTCAGGTGATTACGCTCGGTGCAACTCTTCAGGCACTTTATACTCCCGATAAATACGGCAGAGTGAATGATATCACCGTCGGCTTTGACAGCCTTTACGGTCATCTCAATTTTACGGATTACCAAGGCAAGGTCGTCGGCAGATATGCCAACAGAATCGCAAACGGTTCATTTATGATGAAAGGCAAAAAGATTCAGCTCACTCAGAATGAAAAGGGAAAAACCTGTCTCCACAGTGCAGGCGAGTTTTCAAATGCCGTTTGGGATGCAGAGCCTGTCGGCAACAATGCAGTCGAGCTTTCCTACACAAGCCCGGACGGAGCGAGCGGCTTCGAGGGCAAGATGGACGCCAAGGTGAAATACACCCTCACAGAGGACAACAAGGTCGAAATCGAGTACAGTGCAGTCAGCGACAAAGACACGGTTATCAACTTCACCAATCATACATATTTTAATCTCAGCGGTTCGGCAATGAGTAATGTCCTCGGTCATGTGCTCAAGCTTAACGCTAAGAAATTTACTCCAACCGATGAGGACAGTATACCGACGGGTCAGCTCCGTTCGGTTTTTAACACTCCGTTTGATTTTACAAATCCGACCTCAATCGGTAAGAGAATTCATGACAGAGATGCTCAGCTTGTAATGTGCAGGGGTTATGATCATAATTTCTGCCTTGACCACGTTGATGGCGAGGCGGACGCAGTTGTTTATGAGCCTGTCAGCGGCAGACAGCTCAAGGTTTATACCGATCTTCCGGGTGTTCAGCTTTATACAGGCAACTTCCTTGACGGAACGGTTATCGGCAAGGGCGGCCTTCCGCTCATTCAGCACGCAGGCTTCTGCCTTGAAACACAGTATTATCCCGATACGCCGAATCACCCGGATTTCCCGCAGTGCACATTCAAGGCAGGAGAGGAATATAAGTCAAAAACAACTTTTGAAATAAACGTATTTTAAAGAATATTTTTGATTAGTTCACAAAATGGACAAAATAAAAAGTATAATTAAAATAAAGACAACAATAAAGGGTCTTATTGAAACGGAGGAATTACTATGGCAACAGAAAAAATTCTCGTAGTCGATGATGACACTAACATATGCGAGCTTCTCAGACTTTATCTTGAGAAAGAGGGATACAGCGTTACTATCGCCAATACAGGTATGCAGGCTGTAAAGCTTTTTGCCGAGCATCAGCCCGACCTTATGCTTCTTGACATCATGCTGCCCGAGCTTGACGGCTGGCAGGTTTGCCGAGAGATCAGAAAGTATTCCAATAAGCCGATAATCATGCTCACCGCTAAGGGAGAGACCTTTGATAAGGTCCTCGGTCTTGAACTGGGTGCAGATGATTATATTACCAAGCCGTTTGAGGCCAAAGAGGTTCTTGCAAGAATCAAGGCGGTTCTTCGCAGAACTTCGAATGCTTCCGCTCCCGAAGCCGAGAGCAATATTAAACAGGTTTCTTACGACAATCTTTCAATCAATCTCACAAATTACGAGTTGAGAGTAAAGGGCGAGAAGGTAGATGCTCCGCCGAAAGAGCTTGAGCTTCTTTATCACCTTGCAAGCAACCCGAACAGAGTTTTCACAAGAGATCAGCTTCTTGATGAGGTTTGGGGCTTTGATTATTACGGCGACAGCAGAACGGTTGACGTTCATGTTAAGCGTATTCGTGAAAAGCTTGAGGGCGTTTCGGACAAATGGGAAATCAAAACCGTTTGGAGCGTCGGATATAAATTTGAAACCAAGGACTGATGATCCATGGGCAGAAGATTAAGAAATGAACCCAAGAACAAAAAACTGTTTTATAAATATCTTTCCATTATAACCTTAGTCAGTCTGTTCAGCGTATTGCTTGTTTGCTCGACATATCTCGGAATTGCTTCAAAATATCGAAATGACGAGCAGCTTTCAACGCTCGAGAGAAATACAACAATCATTTCCAAAAACTCAGAGAAAATTCTCAGTCAGTTTTCGGGAAAATACAACAGCGGAGAGGAAGTTGACATCTCTCCGCTTTCAATGATTTGCAACACTATCAATAATATGTCGGCGGCACTTGATGCGGATATTTTTATCATCAACATGAATGGTGAGGTTGTTGTTTGCAAGGAAATGATGAGCGACCGATTCAGGTTTGATTCGAATGCAGTCTGCGTTGTACACGGCGGCTATAAGATAGACCAATCTATAATAGACGCCGCAACCGATAAGGATTATACCGAGGTCGGCAGGCTGGGAAAAACCTTTGTGAGAACTCAGTTAACCGCCGCATCGCCGATAAAGCTTAACAATAAGACTGTTGCAATCGTTATCGCAACCGAGAAAATAACATCAAGCTGGTACGGCTATGCAAAACGAATGTTGCAGATATTCCTCGTTGCGGCGTTGTTCTCGTTGGTTTTGTCGTTTTTAGCGGTTTATTATCTCAGCTACAGGCTTACCCGTCCGTTGAGAGATATGGCGACAGCGACCGAGCATTATTCGCAGGGCGATTTCAGCTATAAGGTTAAGGTTCGGGGACATGATGAGGTGGCGCAGCTATCCGAGGCGTTCAACACAATGGCAATGTCGCTCTCGGCGCTTGAAAGCTCACGAAGAAGCTTTGTTGCGAATGTTTCGCATGAGCTGAAAACTCCGATGACCTCAATCGGCGGATTTATCGACGGTATGCTTGACGGAACAATCAGTGAGGATAAATATGATTATTATCTGCGAATCGTTTCCGATGAGGTTAAGCGTCTGTCAAGGCTTGTTACGGGTATGCTGAATATGTCCAAGCTTGAAGCCGGCGAGATGCAGATAAATATGAAGCAGTTCGACATCAGTGCAGATATTTTCAAAACGCTGTTGTCGTTTGAAAGAAAGATCAATGATAAGGATATCGAAATTGTCGGTCTTGACAAAATGGAAAGCATGATTGTCAGTGCCGATGAGGATATGATGATGCAGGTCATCTATAACCTTATTGATAATGCGGTCAAGTTTACGCCGCAGAACGGATATATTGAGTTCAAAACCTACCGTGACAAGGAAAAGCTTTTTGTCAGCATCAAAAACAGCGGTGCAGGTATTGAACGTGAGGAAGCGGACAAAATATTTGAAAGATTTTATAAGATTGACAAGTCAAGAAGTTATGATGTTAAGGGTGCAGGCCTTGGCCTTTACCTTGTAAAGAGCATCGTTGAGCTTCACGGCGGTCAAATTGTCTGCAACAGCAAGCTGAATGAATACACACAATTTGTATTTTGGCTTCCCAACGTTTAATTTTTGTTTACAATTTATAAAAACCGTCGTAAAAACCGGGGTTTATACTTGTTAACAACATAAGGAACAAAAACCGATTCAGTTCCTATTAAAAGTGCAGGAGGAATAAGTTATGAGTGACGAAAACAGATATTACGGAACAGAAGGAAATCCGGAGCCTGCCGAATCCGCCGCTGAAAACAATCAGCCTAACGAGACCGGATATGCTCAGCAGAGTGAACCGGAAAAGGTCTATGCCGAATCTACAGAGAATAAGGAACAGACCTATAAGAATGATTATAATGATTTCAGCCGTTATAACGACACGGTGGACGATACGCCGAAGGAGTCCCCGTACAGCCCGTATAATTCGCAGAGCTACGGTTCAAACAATACCTCGGGAACGGCTCAGAATGACTATTACAGTCAGCAGTATGCAAAGACTGTGAATGAAGTCCCGGCGAAGAAAAAGAGCAAGGGATTCAAGGGCTTTGTTATTGCACTTGTTGCGGTTGTTGTATGTGTTGCCGTTATTCTTGGAGTTTATCCGTTGGTTAAGAAGGCGGACACTTCAAAAGTATCAAGTGACTCGACTCAGCTCACGCTTTCCGAAACCCCGACTGCCAAGAATACTTCGGGTGTTCCCTCCAGTGAAGAGGTTGCGGCAAAGGCAGAAAAGTTTAACGTTGGCATTAAGCTTTACGGCCAGTCGCAGTCGATATTCTCTTCGTCATCTTCAAGCAATTCGCTTGTCGGCGAAGGCTCGGGTATCATCATGGGTGAGGACAGCTCAAAGAAGTACACCTATATCGTAACCTGTGCTCACGTTATCAGTTCGGTTAAAACTTCCGGCTACACGATGACGGTTACGGATTATGAGGGCAACAATTACGACGGTATTCTTGTCGGCTACGATTCAAAAACAGATGTCGGTGTAATTAAGATTGCAAAAACAGGCCTCACGGCCGCAGAGTTTGGCAATTCTACAACCCTGAAGAAAGGCCAGACCGTTTACGCTATCGGTAATCCGGGCGGTTCGGAGTTCTTCGGATCTTTCACAAAAGGTATGGTTTCCGCTATCGACAGACCTATCAGCAGCGAGAGCGGATATGAGATGAAGTGCATTCAGCACACAACGCCTATCAACTCAGGTAACTCGGGCGGTGCGCTTATGAACGAGTATGGCCAGGTTATCGGCATCAACTCTTCAAAGATTGTCAGCACGGGTTATGAGGGAATGGCATTTGCAATTCCGATTTCAGATGCTAAGGCAATCATTGACGATATCATCGCAAACGGCTATGTTACAGACAGACCGAAGCTCGGCATCTCCTATGCAGCTGCGGAAAAATATCAGCAGTATGCAATGGTAGTTAAGCTCAAGGGACTCCCGAGCGGTTCGCTTGTTATTGCTTCAATCAGCACAGACAGCTCGCTCGCAAACAGCAAGGCAAAGGTCGGCGACCTTATCACAGCGGTTAACGGAGAAAAGCTTGACACGGCCGATGTTCTTCTCGATAAGATAGAAAACGGCAAGGTAGGCGATAAACTCAAGCTTGAGCTTTGCAGGATTAATTCTGATTATTCGGTTGATACTTTCACGGTTGAAGCTACGCTTGTTGAGGACAAGGGCACTTCGTCCGAGACGGAGACAACAACCGAAAGTCAGGCTCAGGGCGGCTATGATTGGAGTCAGTTCTTCGGCAGCGGATATTAATATTGTTCGCTTTTTGAATATTTTATAGCATAAAAGGAGTTCCGGTCTAAAACCGTGAACTCTTTTTCCTATTGGTTAAAATGACAAGAGTTTTCCAAAATATTGTATGCACGGGTCTGTTTTTTGAGCTTTTTATCAATATTTGGTGATTTTACACAAGTCATAATGACGGCAAAATCAGGAATAGTTTGGGCATTATTTATAAAATATCCTTTGATTTAAGGCCATTTTGAAAAGATTTTTCAAAAAATATGCTCAAAAGGGTTGAAATATTCTTTGAAATTGTGTAAAATGTATATGTTTAGATTGGCATTTTGTATAAACATGCCTAAAATCATTTGAGATGCGAATTATGATGTGAAAAACAATCGTGAGGAGAGATTATATGTCAAACAGACTTTTTCAGGGAGTTATTCATCAGATGAGGAGTGCAATCGACAGAACGATCGGAATCATCGATGAAACCGGTACGATTATTTCGTGCAGTGAGCTTGGAAGAATAGGCGAGGTAGTACCCACGGCGGCAGCAAGTGCTTTCATGGATACGGAGGCCTGTGTTGTTGACGGCTGCACCTATAAGACCTTCGGTAATCAGATTCATCCCGAGTATGCGGTTTTTATTGACGGTGATGACGAGCTTGCCGAGAAGTATACCAATATCAGTGCAGTTGCTTTGAGCAACCTCAAGCAGTATTTTGATGAGAAATATGACAGAAATAACTTCATCAAGAATGTTATTCTCGATAACATTCTTCCCGGAGATATCTATCTCAAGGCTCGTGAGCTTCGCTTCAATAACGACGCTACACGTGCGGTTCTTCTTATCAGAATCCCGAACCAGACGGATGTTTCCGCTTATGACATAGTTCAAAATCTTTTCCCGGACAAGTCTAAGGATTTCGTTGTAAGCATTAACGAGACCGATATTGCACTTGTTAAAGAGGTTAAGAGCAACATAGAGTCAAAGGATCTTGAAAAGCTTGCACGTTCAATCGCCGATTCTCTTTCAACAGAGCTTTATGTCCATTCGGTTATCGGTATCGGCACAACTGTTGCAGGTATCAAGGAGCTTGCACGTTCTTTCAAGGAAGCTCAGATTTCTCTTGAGGTCGGCAAGGTATTTGACAACGAAAAGACAATCGTCAGCTATGACAGCCTTGGCATTGCCCGTCTTATCTATCAGCTGCCGACAACGCTTTGTGAGCTTTTCCTGCGTGAAGTGTTCAAGCGTGGTTCAATCGAGAGCCTTGATCAGGAAACTCTGTTTACAATTCAGAAGTTCTTTGAGAATAACCTTAATGTCAGCGAGACGTCGAGGAAACTCTTTGTTCACAGAAATACCCTTGTTTATCGTCTTGAGAAGATTAAGAAAATCACAGGTCTTGACCTTCGTGAATTTGATGACGCTATCGTATTCAAAGTCGCACTCATGGTAAAAAGATATCTTGATGCCAATCCGATCAAATACTGATACAGCTAAGGACAGATAACATGATTGATTTTAAAAACGTATCCAAGGTTTACGACAACGGAACCAAGGCTTTGCACAATGTCAATATTCATATTGATAAAGGCGAGTTCGTGTTCGTCGTCGGAGCATCGGGAGCGGGAAAGAGCACATTTCTTAAGCTGATTATGCGTGAGGAGGTTCCGTCGTCGGGCACAATCGTCATTAAAGGCTATAACCTTAACGAGATGAAGAAAAAGAAAATCCCGTATTTCCGCAGAAACATGGGAATTGTTTTTCAGGATTTCCGTCTTATCCCGACCATGACTGTTTACGATAATGTTGCGTTCGCAATGAGAGTTGTCGGAGCAAGGGAAAAGGATATCAGAAAACGTGTTCCGTATGTTATAAACATTGTCGGTCTTTCTGCAAAGGCAAGAAATTATCCGAACGAGCTTTCGGGCGGTGAGCAGCAGAGAGTTGCGCTTGCCCGTGCGCTGGCCAACAACGCCGATATAATTATCGCAGACGAGCCGACCGGAAACGTTGACCCTCAGATGTCACTTGAAATCGTTGAGCTTCTCACAAGGCTCAATGAGGCGGGAACAACGGTCATAATGGTTACCCATGCGCATGACCTTGTTAAGAAATTTGACAAGCGTGTTATAACGCTTGAAAGCGGCGAGGTTGTTGCTGACGGAATGATTGAAAACGGGGAGCTTCCGGTTCAGTCTGCGGCACATCTTAACCTCGAGAAGCAAACCATTGAAGAGAAATATTCTTCAAAGGAAGAGGAAGCAAAGCCCGAGGAGAAAAAAGAAGAAAAAGTTGACGAGGATTTTCTTGACGCTATTATAAGCGACAATGATTCTTACCGTATTTATCTTGAACAGGATTCGGAAAAGGAAGGTGAGAATCAGTGAGAAAAAGAGGACGCTTAGGCTATCTTACCAAAGAGGGCTTCAGAAATATTAAAGTTAACCACCTTATGTCCATTGCCTCAATCGCAGTGCTTATGTCCTGCTTAGTTATGATGGGTGCGGCATTTATGGTTATAGTTAATGTAAATAACGTCATGACGGAGATTGAAAGTCAGAACGTTGTTATGGTTTACCTCAAGGACGAGGTGCAGGGCGAGGGAATAACTCAGCTGAAAGAAGAAATCACACTCATGCAGAACGTCAAAAAGTGTGAATACGTTGACAAAGATACGGCGTTTAAGCAGCAGCTTGACGAGCTTGGCACGGATGCAACCTATTTTGAGGGTGTTGATAATCCGCTTCCCGATCTTTTCAAGGTCTCCGTCAGCGACATGACAAAGTTCGACAGTACCGTCTCCGAGCTGCAAAAGCTTGACGGAGTTGATTCTGTTCGTGACAACAGGGATATTGCACAGACCCTTGTCAGAATCAGACGTACAATTTTCTATGTAAGCATCGGCGTAATTGCCGTTCTGCTTCTTATCTCGCTGTTCATCATTGCTAATACAGTTCGTATTACAATGTACAGCAGAAGGCTTGAGATAAATATTATGAAATCAGTCGGCGCAACGAATTGGTTCATACGTTGGCCGTTCATGGTTGAAGGTATGGTTCTCGGCGCAATTTCGGGAGTTCTCTCCCTTGCGATTGTCTGGGGTGTTTACAGAGCACTTCAGTCAACGGTTTCGTCAATGCTCACAATGGTAAGCAGAGGCTTCACCGTTGTGCCGTTTACCGATTATGTAATATACCTTCTTGTTGCTTTCCTTGCAATAGGTATTATTTCCGGCGGAATAGGAAGTCTTATTTCCATACAGAAATACCTCAAGGAACGTGGAGGAGTTGTGTATGAAGAAACTGAATAAAATTATATCATTGCTCATGAGCGTGGCACTTGTTTTCGTGTCATTTATGTCATATGCTCCGAAAGCACAGGCGAAAACGCTCGGCGATTTAAGAGATGAATATTCCGATATCAAGGATAAGGTTTCCGATAGTGAGCAGAAGGTAAAGGAGCTTGAAAGTCAGCAGGCTGACCAGTCAAAGATTGTTTCGGCACTCAATGTTCAGCTCCAAAAGCTCAATCAGGAGCGTGAAAACATCACGGCACAGAAAGACCTCATTACTGAGGATATCGACGCAACAGAGGAGAAGATTTCTTCCCTCAATGCCGAGATTGCAAAGCTTGATGCCGAGATCGCCGCAAAGGATCAGGAGATTAAGGACACGGTTAAGCTTTTCTGCGACAGAATGAGAGCCAATTACATGGCAGGCGAAACTTCTGTTCTTGAAATATTCACATCGTCGTCGGATATGTCAAGCTTCCTGAATCGTCTTGAAATGTTCAAGCGTGTTACGGAGAGCGATCAGGGCCTTGTTAATAAGCTCAATAAAGAAATCGCTTCTATTGAGAAAATGCAAAAGGAGCTTGAAGAAAAGAAAGCGACGCTCCAAAAAGAAAAGACCGAGCTTGAATCAAAGCGAAGCGACCTTCAGGCTACAGAGGATACCCTGACAGAAAATCAGAATGTTATCAAGGAGAAAACGGAAGAGGTTGAAGCAAAGCTCAATGCGCTGAATGCTCAGACGAAGGAGCTTAAGGTTTCAATCAGCGAATATAATTCCGAGATGTCAAGACTTGATAACGAAATCAAGGAAGCCATAAGAAAGGCTAATCAGAGCAGCGGCGGATCGCATAACAGCGGTTCGCATAACGGCGGCTCAAATGCAGGAAGTATGAACTCCAATGTCAGTGCTTCCGGCTGGGCATGGCCATTGCCTTATGACGGAGTTTACCTCACATCATATTATGGCTACCGTTATCATCCGTTAGACGGCGACTGGAGATATCACAGCGGTATCGACGTTTCAATGAGCGGCGCTTACGGCAAGAATATTGTTGCCACAAGAGCAGGTACGGTTATCCTTTCGTCACTTGAGAGCGAGAGCGGCACAGGCTATGGCAACTATATTATAATTGACCATGGCGATGGATACACTTCGCTTTACGGCCATTGCAGCGCACTCCTTGTTTCGCAGGGACAGCATGTTTCAAGAGGTCAAATTATTGCCCGAGTCGGCAGCACCGGCTGGTCAACAGGCCCTCACCTTCACTTTGAGGTCAGATATAACGGCGAAACGGTCGATCCGCTCGACTATGTAAATATGCCGTAATTGCGTAAATTAAATAATAAAATTAACCTCTCATCGGCTTTGTGAACTGCCCATGAGAGGTTTTTCAATATGTGTGTATTATGAAAGGGTGCGGCAAACGTCACACCCTTTGTTATATGCTTTTATTCGGCAACCTTTATTGTCATTGTGAGAATTCTTCTGACGCAGGCCTCAAGGTCTGCTCTTGTAATTTTACCGTTCTCGTATGCTTCCTTAAGCTCATCCGGTTCACCCTCACCCATTTTGAGGTCGTTGCCGGCGAGAACCTCATCGGAATGGTGACTGTGAACACCCCAGTCGGTAGTGACCATGCCCTTGAAGCCCCATTCGCCCTTGAGAAGCTCGGTCAGCAGCTCATAGCTTGTTGAAGTATGACAGCCGTTAACGAGATTGTAGGAGGACATAACTGTCCATGGGTCGGCTTCCTTGACACAGATTTCAAATCCACGGAGATAAATCTCTCTGAGCGCACGCTCGGAAACTCTCGAATCGCACTCGAAGCGGTTTGACTCTCTGTTGTTGCAGGCAAAATGCTTGACCGAAGCCGCAACTTTTCTCGACTGAATTCCTCGAACGTCTGCTGCGCAGCATTTTCCGGCGAGGAGCGGATCCTCGGAGAAGTATTCAAAGTTACGGCCGCAAAGCGGGTTGCGGTGAATATTCATTGCCGGAGCAAGCCATACGCCGAGGTTGTTTTCTCTCAGCTCTGCTCCGCCTGCCGCACCGATCTCTTCAATAAGCTCGGTGTTCCAAGTGCACGCAAGGAGTGCTGCACAGGGCCATGCTGTTGTCGGAGCACCTGTTTGAACATCAAGGCGAACGCCTGCAGGGCCGTCGGCAGTTGGAATCGGTGGGATATTGAGACGTTTTAAACCGCCGAATGCACCTGTGTTGCAAACGCCCGGTTGATTTTGATGTCCGCCGACAAAGTCGATAAGCTCATCAACGGTGAATTGTCTGATGAAATCGTCAAGATTGATTTTTTCGCCGACATAGTCAAACATAACGGCCTCGTCGGGAGCCTTTGCATCTGTTAAAACGTTTTTACCCGAATCATAGCTCGGTTCGCTCTGAGGAAGTGTCTCATAGCCTCCGTCCGCAAGGAGCCTCTTTTCAAGCTTGAACGGCTTGAGAAGCGACTTTGACTGCTTAACAATTATATTATTATCTGCTATGAACTCATAGTCAAGCGGCTTTGTGTTTCTTACGGAATTGCCTATGCTGAATTTATATGTTCCCTTTTCAAGAACAAATGCGGATTTCTGAATTTTTCCGAGATCATCGAAGCTTGCCATATCGTTTATGTCAAAGCTCAGAGCGACGGTCTGGCTCTCGCCGGGAGCAAGAGACTTTGTTTTTGCAAATGCGGCAAGTTCTTTTGACGGTTTGCCAAGCTTGCCCTGAGGTGCACTGTAATAAAGCTGAACAACCTCTTTGCCGGGAACGTCGCCGACATTTTTAACTGTGACAACGGCAACAATCTTGCCATCGCTCTCGCCGCAGAAATAACCGCTCATGTCAAAGTTTGTATAAGAAAGACCGAATCCGAACGGGTAGCGAACCTTTTCCGCCGCACCGGGAATGGTTTCAAAATATCGATAGCCGACATAGATATCATCCTCATAATCGAGGTGCTCATAGCCTGTTTGAAATATCTTTCCGTTTTCATAATCGTCATATGACTTTGGAATTGTGTCGCCGAGCTTGCCTGACGGGTTAACGTCGCCGCAGAGAATATCGGCGACAGCCATGCCGCCTTCCATTCCGCCCTGCCATCCGCAGAGAATACCCTGTACCTTGTTATTCTCGGCAAAATGCTCGCAGTCAACCACACCGCCTGAGTTAAGGACTACGATCGTCTTTTTGAAAGCCGCCGAAACTCGGTCAATAAGGCTCTTTTCTGCATCGGAAAGATAGTAGTCGCCGCTGATGGCACGACGGTCGACGCCCTCGGCGGAGAAACGGCTGAGCGTGATTATTGCTGTGTCTGCGTTTTCGGCCGCAGTGTTTATAAGCTCATCTGAGGCTTCCGCTTCGACAACGTGCATACTTGCATAGGTTTCATAGATAATGTCGTCCTTTTTCTGACAGAAATCCATTGCATTAACCTTGTCCCAAATTTTTTCAATCTCGGGACGTGTCGGAATTTTCTTGCTTTCTTCCTTGACATATTCTTTATAGAAGTCAACGGTCGGCATATAGACGCTGATTTTGCCCTCTTTCTCTTTTTGGGCAAAGCCGTCGTAAATATTGTGGGTGTATGCACAGAAAACGTCACCGCTTCCGCCGCCGCCTTTTATGTATTCAATGGTTGCCTTGCCGAAAAGTGCAACCTTTTCGCCCTTTTTAAGCGGCAAAGCGTTATCGCTATTCTTGAGCAAAACCATGCCTTCACCGGCGGCTTTTCTTGAGAGAGCAATATGCTCGGGTGAGCCTGTTAATTTTCTGCCGTCGGCACCCATGGGTATGCACGGCTGATATCTGAATCTTGCGTATTTATCCATAAACAACTCTCCATTCTGTAAATCTGTAACTTAATAATAAAACAAACTGTAAATTAAATCAATATATTTTTATTAATATTCAGAGAAAAATGCCTATCCTCGGTTCATTCAAGGATAGGCGTAGGTTAGTTCTTTATAAAGCTGACGGTTTTATTTTTCATCGAGATTTTTCCGACCTGCCAGCTGTAATCTATAAGCTCCTTTTTAAATGTGAGAAAGGAATGGTCAATCGGGAAACCGAGAATTTTTTCGATTTGCTCATATGTCAGAGTGAAATCTGCTTCCTGTGATTTAACATAATTCCAAAGCGGTTCATATTTACTCATTTTGTTCTCCTTGAAAAGAACTTATTTAACAGAATATACAGCAATATCAACACAACGATTGAAGCGGCGAGTACGAGGTACATTGTCGGAATTTCGACCTCATGCTCAAAGAAAAACAGTCTGCAATCAACGGCTTTCAGCATGCCGTTGATCGGCTCTTTCGGGAATCCGATTTTTTCCATTTCACGGAAAGTTCCCGCCATTGCGTGGTTGCGGATAAGGCTTGTTCCGTATGTGCCGGGGAGGAACAACAAAGCTTTTTGGAGCCCGTTTCCGAACTGCGACATTGGCATGTATGCACCGCAAAGAAATCCGTATCCGGCGCTGACGATTGTTCCGACCGCCGATGCCTGACCGTTGGTTGTGAGCGAAAAGTTGACGCATGATGACAATGCGGTGCCGAACAAGGTCAGCAGAAAAACGTCGAGAATCAAATATAATACATCGCCGAGTGACATGTACCAGCCCTGTGTATAAATGTAAATCAGACCGACGGCGAGGGCGGAAAAGCTGATTATCAGCGTTGATATCGCCGAAGAGATAAAGTAGCCGAGAGCCAGTGCAGAGCGGCGAATAGGGGATACCGTCAAATCACGAATTGCACCGTTAACCTTATCGTTTATCATTAAAAGATTTGAACAGAATGCCACCGTTACGCAGCTGACAGCCAATAGTGAGGAGACAAGCTGACCTGCAACAATGCTGTTGAGTAGTTTATCGTCAATCGTAATGCCCTGCGGAACAGCAGAAGCAAAGCTGTCACGGTAAACATTGGCAAGAAAGGTTATATACAAAACAAGGAGAATTATCGGAGTGATCAGCGAAGAAAAGAACATTCCTTTGTCCTTGAAAAAGAGACGAATATTGCGTCTGATTAAATTGCCGAGACCTGTCATTTTTCGTCGCCTCCTGTCAGCTTTTTTCCTGTCACGGTGAGAAAGACGTCGTCCATTTTGCCCTTTGTTACCTCGTAATCCGTGAACATTTTCGGGTTTTCCGTAATAAGCTTTGTTGCCGCCGCAGTGTCGGGAACGGAAACTCTTATCGCATCACGGAGTATCTCATAAGGCGTACCGAGCTTTTTTATTTCGCTTTCGTCGGCTTCGTAAATTGTTATAAAATCCCCTGTGTATTTGTTCTTTAATTCAAGCGGAGTTCCCTCGGCAACGATTTTTCCGCTGTCGAGAATAACAACATAATCCGCATCGGCCGCTTCCTCCATGTAGTGAGTGGTGAGCAGAACAGTCATGCTCTCATTCTTTCTCAAATCGTTTACAACGTCACCGAGGAGCTTCCTCGTTTGGGGGTCGAGACCTGTTGTCGGCTCGTCAAGGATCAAAAGCTGCGGTCGGTGCAGAAGTGCACGGGCAATGTCAATCCTGCGTCGCTGACCGCCCGAAAGCTTACCGACGGTTCGATTAAGAAGATTTTCAAAGTCAAGCATTTTTGCAAGCTCGGCTTGACGTCTTTTAAATTCCAACCCTTTTATTCCGTAGAGAGCGGCACGGCTTTTCAGATTATCAGAGACCGACAATGCCTGATCCAGCACGGAACTCTGAAAAACTACGCCGACATTTCTCTTGATTTCGTCAATAGAATCGTCAATGCTTTTGCCGCAGATTTCAACACTTCCTTTGTCCTTTGCAAGTTGACCGCAGATTATGGATATGGTTGTGCTTTTTCCTGCACCGTTCACGCCGAGAAAAGCAAACAATTCACCTTTTTTAACGTTAAACGAGATATCTTGAACGGCTTTAACATCGCCGAAATTCTTGATTAAGTTTCTAATTTCAATTATGTTACCCATCTGTTTTCCTCTTCTATAGAGATTATTTTTTCTTTTTTCCGCCGACAGAATTCATTATTATTGCAATCGCACCTCTCAGCTTACCTGTCAACCGACGGTTGCGTTAACTAAATTATAACAAAAAAGAAGAAATGTATCAATAATTCTTTAAATTTTATTGCACAAATATTGACCTTGGTTTTTGTATATAAACGGTTGGATTTTGATTTTGTTCTCAATAAAAAAGACGTCATAGACGTGAAATCGGGGCTTTAGGGGCATTTTATGGAAAAAACGGGAATAAAAAGTTGAAAAATTCTCTTAATAATGTTTACATCTCAAAAAGAAAGTGTTATTATTATGGGTGGTAATAAGATTGCTATTAACTTTACAAGGAGGAACAAAGAATGGCAAGAAAAAAGTTAACCATGGATGGTAATACCGCTGCCGCTCACGTATCTTATGCGTTTACGGAAGTTGCCGGTATCTATCCTATCACCCCGTCAAGCCCGATGGCCGACTACGTTGATCAGTGGTCCGCTCAGGGTCGTAAGAACATTTTCGGCACAACAGTAAAGGTTGCTGAGATGCAGTCCGAGGCAGGCGCTTCGGGTACTGTTCACGGCTCCCTTGCAGCAGGTGCTCTCACAACGACTTATACGGCGTCACAGGGCCTTCTCCTCATGATCCCCAATATGTATAAGATCGCAGGTGAGCTTCTTCCCTGCGTATTCCATGTATCGGCTCGCTGCGTTGCGTCTCACGCCCTTAACATCTTCGGCGATCATTCGGACGTTTATGCCTGCCGTCAGACAGGTTTCGCAATGCTTGCTGAAACAAATCCGCAGGAAGTTATGGATCTCGGCGCAGTTGCTCATCTTGCAGCTATCGAAGGCAGAGTTCCGTTTATCAACTTCTTTGACGGTTTCCGTACATCTCACGAGATTCAGAAGATTGAAGTTTGGGATTACGATGATCTTAAAGAAATGTGCGATATGGATGCAGTTGCTGCGTTCAGACACAGAGCACTTAACCCCGAGCATCCCGTAATGCGTGGTTCTCACGAGAACGATGATATCTTCTTCCAGCATCGTGAGGCTTGCAACAAGTACTATGACGCAGTTCCGGCTGTTGTTGAGAAGTACATGGGCAAGGTTAATGCAAAGCTTGGCACAAACTATCAGCTCTTCAACTACTACGGTGCTGAGGACGCAGAGAACGTAATCGTTGCTATGGGTTCAATCTGCGACGTTGCAGAAGAGGTTATCGACTATCTTACCGCTAAGGGTGAGAAGGTTGGTCTTATCAAGGTTCGTCTTTACAGACCTTTCTCAGTTGAGAAGTTCGTTGAGGCTATTCCGGCTTCCTGCAAGAAGCTCGCTGTTCTCGACAGAACCAAGGAGCCCGGCTCAATCGGTGAGCCTCTCTTCCTCGATGTTGTTGCCGCTCTCAACGCAGCAGGCAAGGACGGCATCAAGGTTATTGGCGGCCGTTACGGTCTCGGTTCTAAGGACACACCGCCGTCAAGCGTATTCGCTGTATATGACGAGCTTAAGAAGGATGCTCCCAAGGCTCACTTCACAATCGGTATCAACGATGATGTTACTTATCTTTCACTTGAAGAGAAGCCGGCTCCGAACACAGCAGCCGAGAGCACAATCGAGTGTAAGTTCTGGGGTCTCGGCGGTGACGGTACAGTCGGCGCAAACAAAGACTCCATCAAGATCATCGGTGACCATACAGATAAGTATGCTCAGGCATATTTCCAGTACGACTCAAAGAAGACCGGCGGTATCACTATCTCCCATCTTCGTTTCGGTGATGAGCCGATTAAGAGCCCCTATTATGTAAACAAGGCTGACTTCGTTGCTTGCCACAACCCGTCATACATCGAAAAGGGTTACAAGATGGTTCAGGACGTTAAGCCGGGCGGAGTATTCCTTATCAACTGCCAGTGGGATGCCGCTGAGCTTGCTGAGAAGATGAATGCAGAAACCAAGCAGTATATCGCAAAGAACAATGTTCAGCTTTATACAGTTAACGCTATTGACATTGCCGCAGAAATCGGCCTTGGCAAGCGTACAAATACAGTTCTTCAGTCCGCTTTCTTTGCCCTTGCAAAGGTTCTTCCTGTTGACGAGGCTATCGGCTACATGAAGGAAAAGGCACAGAAGTTCATGAAGAAGGGTAAAGAAATCGTTGAGATGAACGAAAAGGCTATTGACGCAGGTGCAACAGCATTCGTTAAGATCGACGTTCCGGCCGACTGGGCAAACGCAGTTGACGCTGAGGCTGAGGTTAAGACCGAAGGTCCGGCAAAGCTCGTTGAGCAGGTTGAGAGCATCATGAAGCCCGTAGGCCATATGGACGGTTATGAGCTTTCAGTCGGCAAGTTCTCAAATCATGTTGACGGTACATTCGAGCAGGGTGCATCGGCATATGAGAAGCGTGGCGTAGCAGTTATGGTTCCCGAGTGGAACGCTGAGACCTGCGCAAAGTGTAACAAGTGCGCATATGTTTGTCCGCATGCTACAATCAGACCTTTCGCTCTCAGCGATGAGGAGAAGGCAGCAGCTCCGGCAGTTACAAAGTTTGCTCCGAAG
The DNA here is from genome assembly GCA_000434915.1 of Ruminococcus sp. CAG:563. Lineage (GTDB taxonomy): Bacteria > Bacillota > Clostridia > Oscillospirales > Acutalibacteraceae > CAG-488. Next base: position 22,968 of record FR882084.1, on the reverse strand, counting down.
CCGATCGTAAAGACAAACTACACATATACTCTTGCAGTATCTCCGATGGATTGTATGGGTTGCGGCGTATGTATCGGAGTTTGCCCGACTAAGTCTCTTAAGATGGTATCCCGTGAGAGCCAGGATGAGCAACAGGCAGCATTTGATTACTGCGTAGCTCATGTTGAGGAGAAGAAGGAGCTTACAGCTAAGATCAATGTTATCTCCAGCCAGTATAAGAAGCCTCTCCTTGAGTTCTCAGGTTCTTGTGCAGGTTGTGCAGAGACTTCATATGCTCGTCTCATCACACAGCTTTTCGGTGACAGAATGTACATCTCCAACGCAACAGGTTGTTCTTCAATTTGGGGCGGCCCGGCAGGTACATCACCGTACACAACAGATAAGAACGGCAAGGGTCCGGCATGGGCAAACTCACTCTTTGAGGATAACGCAGAGCACGGCTACGGTATGTACCTCGGTCAGAAGGCTCTCAGAAACAACCTCATTGAGAAGGTTACAGCTCTTGCAGCTAAGGATGGCGTAAGCGCAGAGATTAAGGCTGCCGCAGATGCTTATCTTGCAACAGTAAATGACGGCGAGAAGAACGGCGCTGCAACAGATGCTCTTGTAGCTGAGCTTGAGAAGTGCGGCTGTGACGATGCTAAGGAAATCCTCGCTCAGAAGGATTACCTTTCCAAGAAGTCCGTATGGATCTTCGGCGGCGACGGTTGGGCATACGATATCGGTTTCGGCGGTCTTGACCATGTTCTTGCTTCCGGTGAGGATGTAAACGTTATGGTATTCGATACCGAGGTTTACTCTAACACAGGCGGACAGGCTTCCAAGGCTTCTCAGATCGGTCAGGTTGCTCAGTTCGCAGCAGCAGGTAAGGCAATCGCTAAGAAGAGTCTTGCCGAGATTGCAATGTCCTATGGTTATATCTATGTTGCTCAGATCGCTATGGGTGCAGACCAGAACCAGACACTTAAGGCTCTCCAGGAGGCTGAGGCTTATCCGGGACCGTCACTTGTTATCGGTTATGCTCCCTGTGAGATGCACAGCATCAAGGGCGGCATGGTTAACTGCCAGGCTGAGATGAAGAGAGCTGTTGAGTGCGGCTACTGGAATATGTTCCGTTACAATCCGGCTCTTAAGGCAGAGGGCAAGAACCCGTTCACAGTTGATTCTAAGGTTCCCGCAACAGAGGGTTACCGTGCATTCCTCATGAACGAGGCTCGTTACTCCGCTCTTACACGTTCGTTCCCGGAGAGAGCAGAAAAGCTCTTCGAGAAGGCAGAGGACGGAGCAAAGGATCGTTATGCACATCTTCAGAAGCTTGTTAAGCTTTACGGCACAGAGGAATAATTTCTCAGAATAAATAAAACTAAGCAGGTAGTTGCCCCGGCAATTACCTGCTTTTTTTACATAAAAAATCCCGACTTTCAACGAGAGTCGGGATAAATTTTTATATTTCGAAAAGTTCATTTATTGAGTTCCGTGCTTTTTCAATGTAGTCCGGCATGAATTTTTCAAGATGCTTGCGATAAACTTCTTTTTTGCTTAAAAATTTTTCATAATCTTTTATAAGCTTTTCGGTACAGTCAATTTCGGAAACAGGGATAACCAAGCCCTCATCCGTTCCGAAAATGTCTTTAGCAATGCCTCTTGATTTGACGCTGTAGCCGATAACAAGAGTCGGCACACAAGTGCTGTATGCGGCAATGGTTGCGTGAGTTCTTGCGCCGATAAACATGTCACAGCGTGAGATTACACTCTTGTATTGAGACGCAGTAAACGTTGAGGGGACAACGGAAACTCTGCTTGAGCCAAGACGTTCGGCAATGCGGCCGAGAATCAGCTGGTCACCGTCGAGGGGCTTTGTAACATGCGGAATCAAAAGAATATTCTTGTCGCTGCTATCAAGAATATATCTAAGAAATTCCGTTGAAATATCTTCAATGCTCGTTCCCTTTGCCGAGTATTCACCAACGAGAGAGCTTATGTTGAAACCAAGTGTGTTTGGTTTTACGTTAAAGCTTTCGCTAACTTTTTTATCAATATCAAGAGTAAAAGCGGGGTCGGGAAACAGCACAAGATTTTTATTAGCTTCGCTTTTTTTCAATGCGTCATATGTTAAAGATTCTCTTGCCACAATAAGGTCAAAGGTTTTCAAATCCTTGATTTTATCTTCCGAGAGATCCTCCTCGCCGATTGAGCAGCCCCAAAGGACTGTCTTTTTGCCGAGCTTTTTTAACTCTCGGTTAAAAGCGGCCGCCATGTGACCGTCGCCGTAGCAATAGTTATCGCCGCCGACCGAGATATAAACATCGTTCTCTTTGAGAGACGGATTTTTACACGAAAGCGAATAGAAATATTCGTCTGCCGCCTTTTGAGATTTCCTGCTTAAAAAAGATATTTTAATCTTTTGCACCGCAGTTGTGTTGGAAACAGGGAGGGTGTAATTAAATCCCTCCGACTCGTCAATGTTCGGCAAATCACCCGATTTATCGCTTTGCGAATCAAGAGTATAAAGCTTTATCGTTGACTCGGGACGTGTATTCTTAATCATTGCCGAAAGAGTTCGAACAATCGCTTCACAGCCGTGATTTTCACATCCGCCGTGGGAATAGAAAGCGTACCTCATTCCTTTTTCTCCCCAATAAGCTTAACGTCAACATCATCCATATGAACCCAGCCCCATGATCTTGACCAGTTCCTCGAAGTACCGTCGGCATTCAAAACCTCAAAGACAAAAGCGGGGTAAACATAGTCAAGGTTTTCGCTGTTTGCACTTGAATTTCCGCCGGAAAGAATAATTGTCAGTTTATAAAGACCGGGAGCAAGATGATGATCGTTTATCGTGATTTCAACATCGTATTCTCCGATATCGTTTATATTCGCAAACGTTTTGGTAAAAGCGGTTTCTATCGGAGTTTCATCTGCTTGCCAAACGAGAAGTCTGAAGCTCATATCACCGATATTCGGCATCTTGGTTTTCAGTCTGATTTTAAAGGTTATAGGCTCATCGTAGGCATATATACATGTTTCATTCTGTAAAATGTCAAGAGAAAGGATTTCAGCTTTATCAAGGCTGTATCCCGGCAGTCTTGCCAAATCTTTAAACTCATAGTGGTTACGCTTTTCCATATAGGATTCACTGTTGTATAGCCTGATACCTTCCTCAACTTCGCCGTCATAGATAACCTGACCCTCTTTTAGAACAACAACACGGTCACAAAGCTGACGAATCGTATTCATCTGATGACTTACAAAAAGAATGGTCTTTCCGCTGTTGGCAATGCTTTTCATTTTGTCAATACACTTCTTTTGAAAGCGTGTGTCTCCGACGGCAAGAACCTCATCGACAAGCAAAATGTCAGGCTCAAGATGAGACGCAACGGCAAAGGCAAGGCGAACGAACATGCCGCTTGAATATCTTTTTACAGGAGTGTCAATAAACTTGCCGACTTCGGAAAATTCTATAATATCATCAAGCTTCCGGTCAATCTCGACTCGGGTCATGCCGAGAATTGCGCCGTTAAGATAAATATTTTCACGGCCGGTAAGCTCTGTATTGAAGCCTGTTCCGACCTCAAGCATTGAAGAAATTTTTCCGTAGAATTCAATTTTACCGTCGGTAGGCTCTGTTATTCTTGAAATAATTTTGAGAAGGGTTGATTTACCGGCTCCGTTTTTGCCGATAATGCCGACCTTTTCACCTTGCTTAACGTCAAATGAAACGCCGTTCAATGCCCAAAAGTCCTCTTTGGCATTTGCGTTGACAGGGTGCAGCAGGTTATAGCCCATAAGCTTTAAACGCTCGATTTTGCTGTCAGGTCTTTTTGTTATATGCTTAATGACGTATTTTTTCTTTATATTTGAAATATGTAAAGCAATCGGTTGTTCACTCATTTTAATCACCCCGTCAGACAATATCAACAAAGTTTCGTTCGGTCTTTCTGAATAAAGCTATTCCGACAACGGCAAATAATACAAGCCATGCCATTGCAACCAAAAACGAAAGCGTATCAAAGGACATATCGCTGATAACACACCATTTAAATGCGGATATCATTCCCGTAACAGGATTAAGGGAATAAATAAGTCTGTATTTTTCGGGAATTGAGGTGATTGAATATGAAACCGGACAGGCATATTGCAAAACAGACAGTGCAAACGGAACTATCTGCGCCATGTCACGCCATTTTACGTTGAAAGCCGAAAGAAACAATCCGGCAAAAAGTCCGAGAGCCGAATTGAGCAAAAGGAAAATCGGGAAAAGTAAAAACCTGACTGTTGGATAGTAGCCGACAATAAGCATCATTGCAATCAAAACAATGATAGAAATCATAGAGTCAAACAGTCCGGCTAAGCCCGCACCGAGAGGGGATAGAATTCTCGGATAGTATACTTTTTTCATCAGTGCGGCGTTGGTAATAAAGGTTGAAGAGGTCTGAGAAAGATTTTTCTGAAAAATAGACCAAGGAATACTGCCGGCATAAACCATTATGAAGTACGGTGCACTGCCGTCTGAAGCCAATCCGGCGAGAGTTCCGAAAATAAAGGTCGAAACAAACATGTTGACTATCGGGGCGATAACTGCCCAGCCGAAGCCGATTCTTGTTTGCTTGTATCTTACAGTGATATCACGTTTTGCAAGATTGAATGCAAGCTCACGGTAATTCCAAATATCTTTCCAGTATTGAAGATTTTTTCCGTTAGGTTCAATGACAGTTTTCCTCAAAATTAAAACCCTCTCATTATTTTTTTCTGCACATAGAAAATTATATCATATTATATAACCAATAGTCAATACACGAACAGCCGCACAGCTAACCTACACACTAAAAAGCCGTACAGTCAAATACACACACCCGGAAATAAATTCCGAGTGTGTTTAAACGTTAGCATAAATTATTTAACCGTATATGTAAGCGTTTGTTGATATTTCCAGCCATCTGTAGGAGTCTTGATATAAATCCTGAACTCATTTTTCCCGTTGTGGCGGGGTTTAACAGTAATGTTATAAGTGTATGTAAGTGCTTTTTCGTTAAACGTTGCCGCCAAAGTATTTAAAGTTGTGGTCATTCCGTCCTCATACTCAATGCGAACCTTGTTTACACCCGAACCTGTGATTATTATGCAGTCAGCGTAATTGCTGTTATCTTTGTTAGGCGAAATCTCAGCAGACTTCAAGGCTTGATCCGAATAAAGCGTATTGATTGTAAATTTATATTTGTATTCCGACCATTCGAGGCCGTATTTTGAGTGAATCTGTAAATTGGTGTCGGGGGTCAGTCTTGTCTGAACTGTCCAAATCTCATATGTGAGATCTGCGGACATATCGTGAACTTTTTGGTCATTATCGGAGTAAGACTCAATGCTGACATTGTTTGCGTGACGGGTAAAGGTTCTCGTTGCCCCCGATTCTTCGATGACCTGAATCTTATCCGCTCTGTCGTCAACACGGAATTTGTAATCATTTATACTGCTGTTTGACGGAATGTAGTCTACATCCGAAACCGTATAAAGGGGAACAGCGTTCCGGATATAAAAGTTTGTATCGGGATTTCCGTATATATCACAATATTTTTTAAACATATAAATTTTTGCATTTGAACTAAAACTACAATCTATCAAATTTGAAGGATCGGGGGCACCGCAAATTATCACTTTTTCAAGTTTTTTAGAACTATGAAAATATGAATAGCAATCCACATTACTGCCCCAAAGAATCTCTTTAAGATTTGGACAATTTTCAAAGACAAAGTAACATATTGTTAGTCTGTTGTCATTTTTTCGTGTAAAATCAACCTTTTCCAGTGCTGTACAGCTCTCAAAAGCTCGGTCATCAATATACCTTGCAACATTGTCGGGAGTGAAATATACCTCCTTGAGCGAAGTGCATCCGGAAAACATGCCTTCACAGACTTCACTTGCAACATAGGCTACTTTCAAGTTTTTACAACTCGAAAACACACTTCCGCGACAACCCGAGCTATCCTGCTCAAACACAACGTTTGACGGGACATACAGCGTTTCAATTTCTGTTCCGGAAAAGGCACTGCCGTAAAAAGTAATTTTCTTGCCTGAACTGTCATTGTTCAGAATAACGTTATAGACCGTAGCATAAGAAAAATCTTCGTCACGAACAGATGCACCCGGATTGACAATAACCTTGTCAAAGGTTCTACCGAAAGTATAGCTTGATGTCATACTATCGTCAATCGTCAAGATGTTTTCACCTGACGAATTATCGCAATTTATCGTTACGAACTTAAAACCGTTTCTTTTCGCATATTTCTCGGCTTCTGTTCCGCTATGACCGTATATTACAAAACCTGTGACTCTACTTCCTTTAGAATTATAACCAAATGCTTTTTCGCCGATCGATTTAACCGAGGAAGGAATATATACGTTCCAGAAAAACCATAAATCATTTACAAATGCTTCACTGCCTATGCTTTCGAGGCCCTCGTTGAGAATGAGATAATCAAAGTTATCATCCGTATATCTGCCGTCAGGAATTTCCCTTGTTCCCTCAGGAATAATACAATATCCGTACATCTCGGCTTTTGTTACGTCGCCGTAATAGTTTTGTGTCTCAATCCCGTCAGTGGCATAAATATTTGCCGACAGAAGCAGACATACGGCAACAACTATCGCTGCGGTCCTCAGCAAAAACTTTTTCATAATTATTCCTCCTCGTAATTATTTTCAATTTTATTATAGCAAAAAGCAGTTAATTGTCAACAACAATTCCAGCTTTATTGGTAAATTGTATAGTCAAATAAAAACCGGTGTAAAACCTTGACACTGTCCGGTTTTTCTGCGATAATATATTATGTATTTATATAACTGTTAAAAGGGGAACTTATAATGACAGATAATGAAAAACTCGCAGAGCTTTTGTTTCCTGATATAACAAAAACTCCCGAGGACTATGAAAAAATATATCCCGAAAGAGGACTTTCGGATGGTGCGAGAGTTTCAAGATTTGCTCCAAGCCCGACGGGCTTTCTTCACCTTGGCGGACTCTTTGCCGCAATGATATCGAAGCTTACTACCCGTGCGACCGATGACGGTGTTTTCTTCCTCAGAATTGAGGATACGGATAAAAAACGTGAAATTGAGGACGGCGTTTCTGCAATTATCAAAGGCCTTTCTGATTTCGGTGTAACTCCCGATGAGGGCGTTATGGGCTTTGAGACTGAGAGCGGAGCATACGGCCCGTATCAGCAGAGCAAACGTAAGGATGTTTATCAGGCAATCGCAAAATCACTCGTTCGGCAGGGCATGGCTTATCCTTGCTTCTGCTCCGAGGAGGAGCTTAACGAGATTCGTGCCGAGCAGGAAAAGGCCGGAACGGATATTCAGGGCTATTTCGGAGAATGGGCAAGATGCCGCAACCTTACCCTTGAGCAGCAGGAGGAAAAAATCAAGGCGGGCTGCCCCTATACTCTGCGTCTTCGCTCGCCCGGACAGGCCGATCACAGAATAAAGTTTGATGATATGATTAAGGGCAAAATCGAGATGCCCGAGAATATACAGGATGTGGTTCTTCTTAAAACAGATGGAATCCCGACTTATCATTTCGCACATGCCGTTGACGACCATTTTATGAGAACAACTCATGTTGTCAGAGGCGACGAGTGGATTTCGTCTGTGCCGCTGCACATTCAGCTTTTCAAGGCATGCGGATTTAAGGTTCCCAAGTATGCTCATATTTCACCCATCATGAAAGAGGACAACGGCGGCAAGAGAAAGCTTTCCAAGCGTAAAGATCCCGAAGCATCTGTTTCGTTCTATTCCGAGAGCGGATATCCGAAGGAGAGTGTTATCGAATATCTTTTGACGATTGCCAACTCAAACTTTGAGGATTGGCGCAAGGCGAACAAGACTGCACCGCAGAGTGATTTCCCGTTCAATCTCAAAAAGATGAGTGCAAGCGGAGCACTGTTTGATCTCAATAAACTCAATGATGTCAGCAAGAATGTGATTTCGCTCATGACCGCCGATGAGGTTTACGAAAAGGCAACGGCGTGGGCAAAGGATAACGATTCTGAGCTTTATGCGTTTCTCGGCGGCAATGCCGAATTTGCAAAGGGAATTTTCTCGATTGACAGAGGAACGGCAAAGCCTCGTAAAGATATCGCAAAGTGGGACGAGGTAAAAGATTATATTTCATATTTTTACGATGAGCTTTATACCAAAAACTATACGCTCCCTGAGAATATAAGCAAAGAGGACGCCGTGGCTATCCTCGAAAAATACATTGAGGTTTTTGACGCATCGGACGATAAGGATACATGGTTTGCAAAAATCAAAGAGCTTTGTGAGCCGCTCGGTTATACCCCGAACGTCAAGGAATACAAAAAGAACCCCGACGCATTTAAGGGTCACGTCGGCGATGTTTCAACGGTTATCAGAATTGCGATAACCTCCCGCCGCAATACGCCTGATCTTCACTCGATTATAGCTCTTTTGGGCGGAGAAAAAGTCAAGGCAAGGCTCAATGATGCAATTAAATCATACAAATAATCGGAGGTCACCATGGAAGAAAAGAAAATAGCATCAAATTTTATACATGATTTTATTGACGAGGATCTTGCAAGCGGAGTTAAATCCCGTGTTCAGACAAGATTTCCGCCCGAACCGAACGGATATCTTCACATTGGCCACGCAAAGGCTCTTTGCATAGATTTCAGCACGGCGGAAAAATACCACGGAATCTGCAATCTTCGTTTTGACGATACAAACCCGTCACGAGAGGACGTCGAATACATTGACGCAATCAAGGAGGACATTAAATGGCTCGGCTTCCATTGGGAGAACGTGTTCTTTGCTTCAAGCTATTTTGATTTTGTCTATGACTGTGCAATTAAGCTCATTAAGGACGGCAAAGCATATGTTGACGATCTCAGTGCGGACGAGATAAGAGAGTACAGAGGTACTCTCACCGAGCCCGGCAAGGAAAGCCCCTATCGCAACAGGAGCATTGAGGAAAATCTCGACCTCTTTAAGCGCATGACGGACGGCGAATTCGGCAACGGCGAAAAGGTTCTTAGAGCCAAGATCGATATGTCATCGCCGAACCTCAATATGCGTGACCCGGTTATTTACAGAATTTCTCATGTTTCTCATCATCAGACAGGCGACAAGTGGTGCGTCTATCCGATGTATGATTTTGCTCATCCTCTTTCGGATGCCAAGGAGGGCGTAACATTCTCTCTTTGTTCGCTTGAGTTTGAAAATCACAGACCGCTTTACAACTGGGTTGTTGAGCAGATCGGTTTTGAAGAGCCGCCGAGACAGATTGAGTTTGCCCGTCTTAACATCAACTATTGTGTAACGAGCAAGAGAAAGCTTCTCGAAATGGTTAACAAGGGAATTGTTTCCGGATGGGATGATCCGAGAATGATTACTCTTTGCGGCATGAGAAGGCGTGGCTACAGTGCCGCCGCCGTAAGGGATTTCATTGACAGGGTAGGTGTTTCCAAGGCGGACAGCATGGTTGATTACGGCTTGCTTGAAGCTTGCGTAAGAGACGACCTCAATGCCAAGGCTCCCCGTGCAATGGCTGTTCTTCGCCCGCTCAAGGTCGTTATTGATAACTACCCCGAGGGACAGAGCGAAGAATTTGAGGTTGAGCTTCATCCGGAGCATCCGGAGTTCGGCACAAGAAAGGTTACGTTTTCCCGTGAGCTTTATGTTGAGCAGGACGATTTTATGGCTGAGCCCGTAAAGAAATATTTCAGACTTTTCCCCGGCAACGAGGTTCGCTTCAAGAGTGCATATTTTGTTAAGTGCAACAGCTATGATACGGACGAGGACGGTAACGTTACTTGCCTTCACTGTACTTATGACCCCGAAAGCCGTGGCGGAAACTCTCCCGACGGACGTAAGGTTAAGGGTACGATTCACTGGGTAAATGCCAATGACTGCAAGCAGTGCGAGGTTCGTCTTTATGACAGACTTTTCAGTGCCGAAGAGCCCGGAAAGAACGGCGACTATTTTGACGATCTCAATCCGAATTCGCTTGAGGTTATTGATAATTGTCTGCTTGAGGGCGGATTTGAGAACGCAAAGCCCGGCGATACGTTCCAGTTTATGAGAAACGGATATTTCTGCGTTGATAAGGATAGCACAGAGGACAAGACGGTATTCAACCGAACTGTTGCCCTTAACTCCTCGTGGGGAAAATAAAGGAGCTGAAAACGATGAAAATATTCAATAAAATCGTGGTTTGTTTGGCAACACTTGCAATTTTTCCGGTTATGTATTTTCTGAATATCGTCAGAGCTGTTGTTTCAATCTCCGAGGATTCCTCACTTTATACGATACTTTCAAAGCTTGCCGAGAAAACGGCCAGCAGTGCAATGGAGATTACATTCTCTGTTAAGGAAATTTTTAAGTATATCAGTGATGGCAGCGTTTCTTTCGGCGGAATGACATTTGACCTTTCAAAGATACCTGCCGAGCTTCTTGCGGGCAAAAATTGGGCGATTGCAGCCGGAGTGCTGATTGCCGTTGCACTGCTTATTGCTATTGTTATTATCGGCTGTGCGCTTTTTACGGAAGCATACAAGACCATTACGGCTCTCGGAGCGGGCGGAGCGGTTTGCTGCTTTGCCGCACTCAGATGCTTCGTCAGATTTGCCGCACCATATATGAGCGGTTCGATTGATATCGGCGAGCTTCTTGCCAATGCTTTTGTCGGCGAGAGCAACAATTTGCTCGGCTCAATAGGCACGTCGATTCTCAAGGGTGCAATCTCGGTCGATTCATTTACACTCGGCAACGCAGTTACGTTAAGTCTTGTCTTCTTTATCGGAGTCGCTCTTTGGGAGCTCGCATATGTTGTAACGCTTCCGGAAAAGAAGTCGGTAAAAGTAAAGAAATAAATTGAATAAATTACAAAGCCGTCCGGCCTGAAATGTTAGCTGCATTTTAGGTTCCGGCGGTTTTTTTATGTCCCAAAATAAACCGCAAGCCCTATTATAGATAAAAAAGTATTAGATAAAGATATATTCAATAAATGAGTTATTTATTATATTATTTTCCTGCTAAGATGAAAGTTGCAATAAAAACAGTACCCGAATTTTTAAAAATTGTCGATTTTGAGCCATTTTAGCAGAATTTAATTCGATAAACGTGTTTACTATTTATTTTTTATGTGATATAATATATCAGCATTATAATGTTGTATTGTGGGCTTTCGGAGTGTTAATATTTTAACAGACCGTTTATATTCCGTTTCGACCGTCCGCATACGGCTAAACTGTTGTAAAGGAGGAACAACTTAAATGCTCAAGAAAATCAGCAAAATCCCGTTCAAAGGAACACCTGAGCAGGAGGCGCAGCTTAAAGCAGTAATTGAGGAGTGCAAGGACAACAAGAGCTTGCTCATGCACGTTATGCAGCAGGCACAGGCCATATACGGATATCTTCCGTTTGAAGTGCAGGCCATGATTGCCGACGGTATGAATGTACCGCTCGAGAAGGTTTACGGAGTATCCACTTTCTACGCTCAGTTTGCTCTTTCCCCGAAGGGAGAGTACAACATCTCTGTTTGCCTTGGTACGGCTTGCTATGTTAAAGGCTCGCAGGAGCTTCTTGACAAAATCTGCGAGGAGCTTGGAATCGGAGCAGGCGAATGCTCGGATGACGGAATGTTCTCTGTTGAGGCTTGCCGCTGCATCGGTGCATGCGGTCTTGCCCCCGTTCTTACCGTTAATGATGAGGTTTACGGTAAGCTTGTAGCAGATGATGTACCCGGCATTCTTGCCAAATACAGAGCATAATTACGGAGATTAATCATGCGTGAGTTGTCATTGAATGTGCTCGACATTGCGCAGAATTCCATTTCTGCCAACGCTTCGCTTATTGAGATTGAAATTGTCGGGGACACAAAGAAAAACGAGCTGCTGATAGGAATCTATGATAACGGCAAGGGAATGACCCCGGAACAGGTCAGGAATGTTCAGGACCCGTTTTTTACGACCAGAACGACAAGGAAAGTCGGTATGGGTATTCCCCTGTTTAAGCTGGCGGCAGAGCAGACGGGCGGAAGCCTCTGCATTGAGTCCGAGGTTGGCGTCGGAACAAAGGTTAAGGCGGTTTTTAAGACCGACAGCATTGATTACACTCCGCTCGGCGATATTGATTCCACGATTATCATGCTCATCACCATGAACACAGACCGTAATTTTATCTATCGACTTAAGGTTGATGAAAAAGAATTCACTCTTTCCACTGCCGAGCTTAAAGGAATACTCGGCGACGTGCCGCTTAATGAGCCGTCGGTTACTCAGTGGATTAAAGAGTACCTGCATGAACAAACACAAACTATCCGTGGAGGTGTACTGTAAATGAAATCACTTGAAGAATTGCTCGCCATCCGTGATAAGGCTAAGGCAGCAATGACAGACCGTGAGGGTACAGGCGACGGAATCCGTGTCGTAGTCGGCATGGCAACCTGCGGAATCGCAGCAGGCGCACGTCCCGTTCTCAACGCTTTCGTTGACGAGGTCGCAAAAAGAAATCTTAAAAACGTTACGGTAGCTCAGACAGGCTGCATCGGTATGTGCCAGTATGAGCCGATCGTTGAGGTTTTTGAACCCGGCAAAGATAAGGTAACTTATGTTCAGGTAAGCCCCGAGAAGGTTGCCGAAATCGTTGCTTCCCATATTGTAAACGGCAATCCGGTTGTTGAATACACCGTTGGCGCTGTTGTAAAAGATTAAGGAGGAAAAACAATGTATCGTTCACACGTTCTTGTCTGCGGCGGTACCGGATGTACTTCCTCGCACAGTGCCGAGATCATTGAGAAGCTTGAGCAGGAGCTTAAGGCCAAGGGTCTCGAAAATGAGGTTAAAGTAATCAAAACCGGCTGCTTCGGACTTTGTGCATTAGGTCCGGTCATGATCGTATATCCCGAGGGCTGTTTCTACAGCGAGGTTAAGGTTGATGACGTTCCGGAAATTGTCGAGGAGCATCTTCTCAAGGGTCGTATGGTCAAAAGACTTCTCTATGAAGAGACAGTCCATCAGGAGGATATCAAGCCGCTCAAAGAAACTAATTTCTATAAGAAGCAGCACAGAGTTGCACTTCGTAACTGCGGTGTTATCGACCCTGAAAATATTGAAGAATATATTGCTATGGACGGCTATCAGGCTCTTGCAAAGTGCTTGACAGAGCTTACACCCGATGAGGTTATCCAGATTGTTAAGGATTCAGGTCTCAGAGGCCGTGGCGGCGGCGGATTCCCCACAGGACTTAAGTGGAGCTTTACTGCCAAGAATTCAGCCGACCAGAAGTATGTTGTATGTAATGCCGATGAGGGTGACCCGGGTGCATTCATGGACCGTTCCGTTCTTGAGGGCGACCCCCACTGTATTGTTGAGGCTATGACTATCTGCGGTTACGCAACAGGCGCAACCGAGGGATATGTTTACGTTCGTGCGGAGTATCCTATTGCCGTTCATCGTCTTGATGTTGCTATCAAGGAAGCTCGTGAGGCGGGTCTTCTCGGCAAAAACATATTCAATTCAGGCTTTGACTTCGATCTTCATATCCGTCTCGGTGCAGGCGCATTCGTTTGCGGTGAAGAGACTGCGCTTATGACTTCAATCGAAGGCAACCGCGGTGAGCCACGTCCCCGTCCGCCGTATCCGGCAGTTAAGGGTCTTTTCGGCAAGCCGACAACAGAAAACAACGTTGAGACATTTGCCAATATCCCGCAGATTATTCTCCATGGTGCCGAGTTCTTTAACTCAATGGGTACGGAGAAGTCCTCAGGCACAAAGGTATTCGCTCTCGGCGGAAAGATCAATAACACAGGTCTTGTTGAAATTCCGATGGGAACGACCCTTCGTGAGATCATCGAGGACATCGGCGGCGGAATTCCGCACGGAAAGAAGTTCAAGGCTGCTCAGACAGGCGGTCCGTCCGGCGGATGTATTCCTGCTTCCCTTATGGATACCCCGATCGACTACGACAACCTTACCGCTATCGGCTGTATGATGGGCTCAGGCGGACTTATCGTTATGGACGAGGACAACTGTATGGTTGATATCGCTAAGTTCTTCCTTGACTTCACTGTTGACGAGAGCTGCGGTAAATGTACTCCGTGCCGTATCGGAACAAAGAGAATGAGAGAGCTTCTTGAGAAGATTACCGACGGTAAGGCTACTCTTGAGGATCTTGACGAGCTTGAAACTCTTGCTCATTATATTAAGGACAATTCACTTTGCGGTCTCGGTCAGACGGCTCCGAACCCGGTTCTTGCAACTCTTCGTTTCTTCAAGGATGAGTATATCGCTCACATTGTTGACAAGAAGTGTCCGGCCGGCGTTTGTAAGAAGCTTGTTTCCTACTCAATCGAGGCTGACAAATGTAAGGGCTGTACAGCCTGCGCAAGAAAGTGCCCTGTCGGTGCTATCTCCGGTGCTGTTAAAACCGCTCACACTATTGACACAAGCAAGTGCGTAAAGTGCGGAGTATGTATGGATACATGCCGCTTCGGCGCAATCATTAAGAAATAAGGAGGATGTCAGAAATGGAAATGGTTAATATCAAAATCAATGGCATGCCTCTGAGTGTGCCGAGCGGAATTACGATTCTTGAAGCTGCCCGCTATGCAGGAATCGAAATCCCGACACTTTGCTACCTTAAGAAAATAAATCAGATCGGTGCATGCCGTATCTGCATGGTTGAGGTTAAGGGCGCAAGAAGCCTTGTTGCATCCTGCGTGTTCCCCGTAAATGAGGGAATGGAGATCCTCACCAATTCCGACAGAGTTCGCAATTCGAGAAGAACAACTCTTGAGCTTATTCTTTCAACTCATGAGCGCAAGTGCCTTTCTTGCGTAAGAAGCACAAATTGTGAGCTTCAGAAGCTCTGTAAGGAATACGGCGTTGAGAACGAGAGTAAGTTTGACGGTATAACACCGGATTATGCTTACGACGATTCAATGCCTCACATGATTCGTGACAACAGCAAATGTATCCTTTGCCGCCGCTGCGTTGCAGCCTGCGATGAGCAGGGCATCTCCGTTATCGGAGCTAATGCTCGTGGCTTTGATACATGCATCACATCTCCGTTTGAGAGAGAAATTAAGGAATTCTCATGTATTGCCTGCGGCCAGTGTATCGTAAACTGTCCGACCGGTGCTCTCCGTGAGAAGGACGATACACCGAAGGTGCTTGAGGCTATCAACGATCCTGAGAAGTACGTTGTTGTTCAGACAGCTCCGGCTGTAAGAGCGGCTCTCGGCGAGGAATTCGGCCTCCCGATCGGAACGGACGTTGAGGGCAAGATGGTTGCCGCTCTCCGTCGCCTTGGATTTGACAAGGTGTTCGATACCGATTTCTCCGCTGACCTTACTATTATGGAAGAGTCAAATGAGCTTATCGAGAGAATCACAAACGGCGGCGCACTCCCGATGATCACCTCCTGTTCACCGGGCTGGGTTAAGTATTGCGAGCATTACTATCCCGAGCAGCTTGACCATCTTTCAACCTGCAAGTCACCTCAGCAGATGTTTGGTGCAACACTTAAGACATGGTATGCTCAGAAGATGGATATTGATCCTGCTAAGATAGTCAGCGTCAGTGTAATGCCTTGTACCGCTAAGAAGTTCGAGGTTGGCAGAGACGATCAGAGTGCATCCGGCTATGCCGATGTCGATATCTCTATCACAACACGTGAGCTTGCAAGAATGATTAAGAGTGCAGGCATCAGCTTCAATTCACTTCCCGATGAGACTTATGACAGTCCTCTCGGCGAGGGTTCGGGCGCAGCCGTTATTTTCGGCGCAACAGGCGGCGTTATGGAGGCGGCTCTCCGTACCGCAGTTGAGAAGATCACGGGTCAGGCTCTTGATAATGTTGACTTCACTGAGGTCAGAGGCATGGAAGGCGTTAAGGAAGCCACATACACAGTCGGCGATCTCAGCATCAAGGTGGCCGTTGCAAGCGGAACTAAGAATGCAAAGACGCTCATGGAGCAGATCAAGAACGGTACAAGCGAGTACCAGTTCATCGAGATCATGGGTTGCCCGGGCGGATGCATCAACGGCGGCGGACAGCCGATTGTTTCCGCAGCGGTTCGCAACTTTGAGGACTTCAGAAGCAAGCGTGCTTCCGTTCTTTACAATCTTGACAAGAACAACGAAAACCGTAAGTCACATGAGAATTCGGCTATCAAGCGTGTATATGACGAGTTCTTCGGCGAGCCCGGCAGCCATAAGGCTCATGAGGTTCTCCACACAACTTACGTTAAGCGTGGACTTTACAACAACTGATTTAATTAAAAATTGCAGCAGAGATGAGAAATCATCTTTGCTGCTTTTTTCAGTTCTCTCAGAATCAATATAATATTGCAAAACACCCCGACTACAAATTGTAATCGGGGTGCAGACATATTAATTTTTAAAAATCAGATATTGCAAATAAGCTCTGAGAGATCTGTGTAGAAATCAAAGAAGCCTTGACGTGAGCCGAACGCCTTTTCGTCTGCGGCATTGCAGAAATCATAGTGGTCGGCGCCGTAAATTGTCGGCATAACATACCAAACACCGGGAATTATGCTTCTCGTTTCATCATATGTAATGTGATCCTCGTCAAAAGGATAAAGTGCACTCTTAAGCGGAACAATTCCGTCATTTGCGCCCCATGACTTATCAATATATTTTCCTCCGATGAACATATTGACCGAGGCTGAAATCAACGGAGAAGAAATCAAAAACGGCTCAAAAACATCATAATCCTTGTTGAGCTTTGTGTAGCCGAGCTTTGTGTCCTCGGTTATGCACGCTGTATATGAAAAATAATAAGCCGATTTGACTGTTTTGATCTTTTTGTTGAGCTTTTCCGCACCCTGAACGGTGAGGTCATAGCCACAGTGATCATTTGAGAAGGCAATTTTCATGCATGCAAACGGATTTAATTTTGCTTTTTCTCCGCTTATCGGGTCTTTGGAAATTCCCCATTGGTCAAGCATAAGGTCATTTGCCGATTTTCCGGAAACACATTTTGAATGGAGCATAAATATCATAAGAAAAGCCGGAAGGTAGGTGTCGGCAACATAGTTTGAAGCCGTTGAACCGTTATGCGGGGAGGAGATGGCTGTAATTGAACGGATGCCCTTTTCATGACCGCCTTTGAAAAGCTCCGAGCAGTTTTCCGTGGCTGCTTTCATTTCCGTTTCATCACCGTAAGCAAGCAGCGAAGCCAAAAGCCGTATTGTTTCGCCGCCGAAGGAGTGACCGACAAAGTTAAGCGGACTCTCAAGATCCCATGCTTTTCCCATGGTTGCCCTGCCTGTGTAATCTCTGCCGAATCTGTCATGGCCGCATTCTTTTGAGTGCGCCGCACCGTAGTCAACAACAGTGCCGGTAAGCTGTGCATAAAGCTCGCACGCTCTGTCCCATGCGCTGCTGTAACCGCCGACCGTCGGATTGTATACTGTATAACCCTGCGCACGCAGATAAGTCATGACATTATTTTCCGGCTGAGTGCCCCAATACGGTCTGTTCTCTTCCTGCGGTGCACCGTCGCCCCAGCCGCACATTCCGTGTACATAGATGAACGGATAATCGCTTTTCTTTTCACCCTTTGCAAAGCCGACAACGGTGCAAAATGCCATAATACAAAGGCAGAGCACAAGGCTGATGAGCTTTTTAAAAAATTTGTTTTTCACAGTTTTCGCCACCTTTTAATCTTATTGATCAATTATTGACCAATAAAAAATTATCATGTTTATTAAAAAAAGTCAAGAATAAAAGTACGATTAAGAATTATGGCGAGCGTTTATTAGACATAATCAGAAAATTGTAATATCATTAAACATTTTAAATCCCAAAAATCCGCTCGGGGGGAGCTCTTGCTTTAAGTTAGAATAAAATTTCAAAAGTGCGAGTGGTCATCGCACCATACTAAGCATCCCCTTGTTGCAAGGTAGCGAAGCGGTGCGACGGTAGTGAATGAACGTCCAGTGGACGCTTGACTTTTCAAGTCAGCAGAGATTATCCAAGCCTCCCCTTGTTGCAAGAGGAGGTGTCGTCCTTGACGACGGAGGGGATAAAGAAAAGGTTGATTAAAGAATATTTCTAAGGTCGGTAAATTTTAAGGTGCGATGTGGTCATCGCACCCTACGATGATGTGCAAGAATCGAACAATTCGTAGGGGACGATGCCCACATCGACCCAGGGTCAGAAGAAAACTTAGACGGAATAAGTAGAGGAGAGATCTTTTGACTTAAAGAAATAATACTAACCGTTTAAAGTGAAATTAAATCACTGTACAAGCTTCAAGCACAAAGCGAATTAAACTCACTTAATTAAAACGAGCAAAAACAGTGAAAGTCCCTTTAGGAGAGCTGTCAATGAAACCGACTAAGGGGTTTTGTAAAAAACTTTATAAAGCTTCATTGCAGGCATGACTTCCAATTCTGTGAATAAACCATACCAAAAATCCCCCCGACTACGGATGTAATCGGGGAGACAGCTATATATTTTTTATTTTTCAGCGGCAGCTTCGATTGCTTTGCGAATTTCGTCCGCACCCTCGCCGTTGGAGGCCGAGAACGGAATGATTTTCACATCGCCGAACTCCGCAAGCTCCGTGTGGATATCCTCCATACGCTTGGTACGCTCGGTCTTGTTGAGCTTGTCGCTCTTTGTCATAACGACGATGAAATCATAGCCTGCCGACTGCATGAAACGCATCATATCAAGGTCGTCCTTTGTCACCGGATGACGCATGTCCGTCAGCTGAACGACAAGGCGAATGTTTCTGTCGGAGGTGAAGTAGCCCTCCATGAGGTCAGCCCAACGCTTTTTCTCGTTGAAATTGACCTTTGCATAGCCGTAGCCGGGCAGGTCAACCAGCTTTATTCCGTCGCAGTCGAAGAAGTTGACCGTGACCGTCTTGCCCGGAACGGAGCTGACTCTCGCAAGATTCTTCCTGTTAAGAATCTTATTGAGCATGGACGATTTGCCGACATTTGAACGTCCCGCAAACGCAATCTCGATATGCTCGCTTGCAGGGAGCTGCTGAGCTGTGCCGTATGAAGCCTCATATTTTACTTTGTCAAATCTCATTTGTTTATCCTCAGATTCGCATTGCCGTGTAGCCGGAATCTTTCTTCGCTACTGCGGCGATGCTTTTTCTTTCTTTTTCTTCCTTAGTGGTCACAAGTGCAATCTCAAAGACCTCGTCCAATTCGGTGACGGGAACGAATTTCAATGCCGCCCTGACCTTTTCATCAATTTCGCTGAGGTCGGGAACGTTCTTCTGCGGAATGATAACCGTCTTGATTCCCATTCTGTAAGCCGCCATTGTTTTTTCACGCAAGCCGCCGATCGGGAGAACACGTCCTCTCAACGAAATTTCACCGGTCATGGCTACAAACTGATTAACAGGGGTATTCGTGAGAGCCGAGAGCAAAGCCGTTGCCATTGTAACGCCTGCCGACGGGCCGTCCTTCGGAACCGCACCCTCGGGAACATGGATATGAATGTCCTTTTCTTTATAAAAATTATGATTAACGCCGTATTTGTCGGCCTTGCTTCGGATAAAGCTGACCGCCGCCATTGCCGATTCCTTCATAACGTCGCCGAGTGAGCCTGTAAGCTCAACCTTGCCCGTTCCGTCGAAAACAGCTGCCTCAACCTGAAGCATTTCGCCTCCTACGCTCGTCCATGCAAGTCCGTTTACGACGCCGATTTCAGCTTCCTTATCAACCGAGAGCGGAAGATATTTTTTGGGGCCAAGCAGTTTTTCAAGGTTGGCTTCCTTAACGGTGAGCGATTTTGATTCGCCGCCGACAATCTCCGCCGCCGCCTTTCTGCAAAGTGCGGCGATTTTCTGTTCAAGCTTTCTTACGCCGGCTTCACGTGTATAGCCGTCAATCAGCGCATAAAGTGCCTTGTCGTTTATCTTGAACGTCCTGCCGTTGAGGCCGTGCAGCTTTGCTTGTTTTGGAATAAGATGCTTCTTGGCAATATTGAATTTTTCTTCGTTAGTGTAACCGGGCAGCTCGATAATCTCCATTCTGTCAAGCAGGGGAGCAGGGATAGTTGAAGCGTCGTTCGCCGTTGTGATAAACATAACCTTGCTCAGGTCGAATTCAAGCTCAATGTAGCGGTCAACAAACGTGCTGTTCTGCTCGCCGTCAAGAGCTTCAAGCAGTGCCGACGAAGGATCGCCCTTGTAGTCAGAGCCGAGCTTGTCGATTTCGTCAAGCAAAATGATAGGATTCTGCGTGCCGGCCTGCTTAACTGCATTTATAATTCTGCCCGGCATTGCACCGATATAGGTTTTTCTGTGTCCTCGGATTTCAGCCTCGTCGCTTGTGCCGCCGAGCGAAATTCTCGCAAAGCTTCTGCCCATCGCCGTTGCAATACTCTTTGCAATCGAGGTTTTACCGACACCCGGAGGGCCTACGAGGCAAAGCGTCTGACCGTAACAGCCGTCCGAAAGCGAACGCACGGCAAGAGCTTCGATAATTCTTTCCTTGACCTTGTCAAGACCGTAATGATCGCGGTCGAGCACCTTTCTCGCATGAGCAAGGTCAAGCTTGTCCGTTGAATATTTATGCCACGGAAGCTCAAGGCAGGTTTCGAGATAAACTCTGATAACCGTCGCTTCGGGTGACGTTGAGGACATTTTTTCAAGCCTTGCACATTCTTTGAGAAGCTTCTTCTCGGACTTTTCGCCAAGTCCGAGTGCAATAATTTTCTCTCTGAATTCGTCACATTCGGCCTGCGGAGAAAGTCCGTCATTCAGCTCCTCGGAAATAATCTTCATCTGCTCATGCAGATAATATTCACGCTGACCCTTGTCGATATTCTCCTGAACCTTTTGATTGATCTCGTTTTCGAGCTTCATCAGGTCGCCCTCGTTGGCAAGCAGACAACAGACCTTTTCAAGTCGCTTGAGCGGATTGAATTCGTTGAGAATTTGCTGACGTTTCTTGTATTCGAGCATGATGTTTGACCCGATATAGTCGGCCAGTTCGCCCGGATCGTTCTTTTCAAGTACATCGAGAATTATCTCGGCCGGCATCTGCGGAACAACCTCGGCGTAATCCTCAAAATAGTCCTTTGTCTGACGAACAAGAGCGGTTGCATAGTCCTTGTCGTCGGATTTAACGCTGATTTCACGGCGAATTTTAACGTCCGTAATCAGATATGGTTCGCACTGGAGCATATCAATCATAGTTGCTCTTGAGATTCCGTCAACCGAAACGCGAACAGTGTCACTGTTCGGCAGACGCAGGATATGACTGATTTTGGCAATAGTGCCTATTTTATAAAGCTTATCAAAGTCGGGCTCATCGTCTCTGACGTCCTTTTGGGCGACGAGAAAAATCTGCTGATCATCCGCCATGGCGGCCTTGATAGCCTGTAATGAACGGGTTCTTCCGACGTCAAAGGTTATCCGCATACCCGGGAAAACAACCAAGCCCCTGAGAGCGACGGTCGGCATGACCCTGTATTCCGATGCTTTATTCAAAAAATCAACTCCGATATTTCGTGTATATGCTGACATTATACATTAAAAAGAGAACTTTTTCAACCTAAAAACTTTACCAAAGCTGTTGAAAAATAGTGTTTTGAATGATAAAATTAGATATATTATTTTTTCGGAGCGATTTATGGAAAGACATCAGCTAATTGAACGCAGCATTATTAAAAAATACAGAAAATCAATATGGAATAATTTTGTCGGAGCGATAAAGGATTACAAACTGATTGAGCCCGATGACAAAATTGCCGTCTGCATTTCCGGCGGTAAGGATTCTATGCTCCTTGCTAAGTGTATGCAGCATTTGCAGAAATACAGCGACTTTCATTTTGATGTTGAATACATTGTCATGGATCCGGGTTACGTCGGCAACAACAGGGCAAAAATAATTGAAAATGCCGAAATTATGAATATTCCGATAAGGATTTACGATTCGCCGATTTTTGAAACGGTCTATGCCGCAGAGGGCGGTTCACCGTGTTACCTTTGCGCCCGAATGAGGAGGGGATACCTCTATAAATTTGCGCAGGATCTTGGTTGCAACAAAATTGCACTCGGTCATCATTTTGACGACGCTATCGAAACAACGCTGATGAGTATGCTCTACGGTGCGGAGATAAAAACGATGATGCCGAAGCTCAAAAGTACGAATTACGAAGGTATGGAGCTTATCCGACCGCTTTATATGGTCAGAGAGAAGGATATAATCTCATGGGCGAGATACAACGAGCTTGAATTTATCCGCTGTGCCTGCAAGGTTACTCGGGCGAACGAGGAGGCCGATAACGGCTCTAAGCGCCAGGAGGTCAAAATGCTCATTAAAAAGCTCAAGGAGGAGAACGACAACGTGGATATGAACATTTTCAAGAGCGTTCACAATGTCAACCTTGCAACGATAATCGGTTACCGTGACTGCGACGGCGGCGAGCTTCATTCATTCACGGAAAGCTATGATAAGTGAGGTATGTCTATGATTTTTATTGAATATCCGAAGTGCTCAACCTGCCAAAAGGCGAAGAAGTGGCTCGGCGAGCATAACATTGATTATGTTGACAGACATATTAAAGAGGAAAATCCAACCGCCGATGAGCTTAAGGCGTGGGTCAAGGCAAGCGGTATTGAGATTAAAAAGCTGTTTAACACAAGCGGCATGCTCTACAAGTCGCTGAATCTTAAAGAGAAGCTTCCGACCATGACCGACGAGGAGAAAATTGACCTGCTCGCAACGGACGGAATGCTGGTAAAAAGACCGCTTATTATTGACGGCAACACCGTCCTGATCGGCTTCCGTGAGGCAGAATGGAAGAAACATTTTGATATCGAGTGAAAATTTTGAAAAAACACTTGATTTTCACTTTACGTTCGGGTATAATATTAAAGCTATGTAGGAGCACGATTTCTAATCGTGTAACATCAATTAAATAGTGAAAATGAATTTGGAGAGTTGTCCGAGCTG
>FR882083.1 GCA_000434915.1 Ruminococcus sp. CAG:563 | reverse complement strand
CGGACTGTCATTCACTACCGTGTCGACACTTCGCTCCCCCGGAGGAGGAGCCTACGCTCAATCACCTGTTCCGATTTGTTAACCTAATACCAAAACCAAACGCTCCCTTACATCTGCAAGAGAGCGTTAATTTTATATTCCGTTAGATTACCAAACGATATTTGTGAAAGTCTCTGTGCTGACGATATCCTTGACCGAAACATTACCGAAAACTTTAATATCTGCCTGAATATCTGCGGCGGCGGAGAACTCGGCTGCAACGAGCTTGCCTGTCTTTGAGTCAACCTTTGCATAAACATAGCCGTCGTGATAGCTCATGTTGATGGACTTGATGCCCGGAACCATTTTGCCTGCTTCCGCAGCGTCAATAACAGACATTACTCTGCCGTAGCTGCTCTTTTCACCCTTTGAAGGATTCTGTTCCTTGCCAAGTGTAAGCTTTATTTCATAATACTTACCGCTTGTCTTGATCGTTGCGTTTGCGACGTCCTGTTCCCTGAGCTTGCTCGACCAGTCAAAGCCTGCGGCAGGGAAGTCGTCCTTGATATCGTCGCTGCCTTTTTTCATTGTTGTGCTCTTGTTTGCGGCAACGAGCTTAATGAGGGTCTGCGAGATTCCGTCTGTGCTTCCTTTAACCTCTCTTACCATCTTTTTGTTATAGCCAACCTTAGCCGCCTTTGCCTTGTTGAGAGCCGTGTTGCAATAGTTGATGATTTCAGCCTTGCTCATTTGCTTGCTTGCACTCGGCTTTGTGGCTGCCTTATTGCCGGATGTGCCTGAACCCGTCTGCGACGAGCCTGAGCCTGTGTTGCCTGCCTGAGTGCTGTCGGGCTGAGCGGCGTCGGTCTGATCTGTGCCGGCCGCATCGGTTACGGTATCTGTGCCGGTGTTGTTGTCAATAATGGGTTCATCCGTCGGAATGCTGTCACCGTTATAAGAAGAACCGCCCTCTTGAACCTGTGACGATGTTGCGGTCGCCTTGATCATGTCAGCGACCTTGTTGGTTGAAATAACTGCCGATATGCAAATGCCTGCAACGCAGAGAACCGCCGTTGCCGATTTGATAAGCTGTTTGCCGGTTTCATTGCTCATGGTATTATCCTCCTGAATTTTGGTAACTTAATAATATAATTATTTTGCCGATTTGTCAATCCCTTTAATGTTAAAGTGAATTAATCATTGACAGAAGATCGACCCAGAAAAGTCTGCCGTTAAAGTTTTCTCTCTGTGCGCCCTGGAGCGTTGTGTGGTCGCCCTTGACAACCTCCATTATGTTCCAAACGCCGGTTCTGACATTTGAGCTGTCGTATTGCACGGACGGTGCACCGATCGGGGCGAGAGCGGAATATGTGTTCACAAGACCGTCGTTTGCCTGCCATCTTTCATCAATAACATAGCCGCCGGGAGTTTTGCCGGTATATGAGCAAAGAATTTTTGCAGACTGAGTGTATTGAGAAGCAATAAGCTTGTTGTCGGGGAGGCAGTTGCCGTCCTCGTCACGGTATGTTCCGTCACAGGCGTACGAAAAATAGTAAATGCAGGAAACTGTTGATATTCGCTTGTTGAGAGCCATTGCATTGTCGATCATCATATCGTAAAGTGCGTTGTCCGAAAATTTGGGAATGATTGCTGCGGCGGAGTTGAAGCCGTTCACGATTGCCGCTGCCGCATTGTGACTGACGCAGTAAGCCGTTGTTCCGTTGTGAGGGGAGGAAAGAGTTACAATGCTGTATATCCAGTTCGATTTACCTCCCGTGAAGAGCGGTG
>FR882082.1 GCA_000434915.1 Ruminococcus sp. CAG:563 | reverse complement strand
TTAACACAGACCTAATGCTGAATTTTTTTATAGGCACAGTGATGGTGATTATCGGTATCGGTCTTTTCTCGCTGGGTGCGGATACATCGATGATTAAAATCGGTAACAAAATCGGAACTGCACTTACAAAGACAAAAAAATTACCGCTGATTGTTCTTGTCAGCTTTGCGTTCGGCTTTGCCGTGACGATTGCCGAGCCTGATTTGCAGGTTCTCGCAGAAACCGTTCCGCATATCAATAATTCGGTGCTTCTGATAACGGTCGGAGTCGGGGTCGGATTTTTCCTTGCCGTTTGCATGGTGAGGATTCTGACCGGCATAAAACTTCGGTGGCTGTTGATTGCTTTCTATGCCGTTGTGTTCATTTTGGCGGCGTTTACCGATGATAAATTCCTGAGCATAGCTTTTGACTCGGGTGGCGTAACGACGGGTCCTATGACCGTTCCTTTCATTCTTGCGCTCGGCGTCGGTGTTTCAAATATACGAAGCGACCGTAAGGCGGAGGCGGACAGCTTCGGTCTCGTTGCCCTCAGCTCCATAGGCCCGGTTCTGGCTGTTCTTATACTCGGATTTTTCTATCCCGGTGCGGACGCCGTTGTCGATGCTAATGTGCTTTCATTCCGCAGTACCGGCGATATCGGCAGAATCTATTTAACCGAAATTCCCAAATATATGGGTGAGGTAGCGATATCTCTTTTGCCGATTATAGGAATTTTTCTTCTGCTTCAATTCTTAATTTTGAAAATCTCACGTCGCAGCCTTGCAAAGATCTGCGTAGGCTTGGTCTATACATATATCGGACTGGTTCTTTTCCTGACGGGAGTCAACGTTGGTTTTTCGTCGCTCGGTTCGGTTCTCGGAGCGGCACTTGCCGAAGGCCGGACGATGTATATCATGATACCCCTTGCGATGGTTTTCGGCTGGTTTATTATCTCGGCAGAACCGGCCGTAACCGTTCTTGAAGGTCAGATTGAGGAGGTAAGCGCAGGCGCAATACCGGGTAAAGCGATAAAGCTCAGCCTTTCCGCAGCAATAGCCGTTGCCATGGGAATTGCCATGCTCAGAGTAATGACCGGAATCTCTATTCTTTGGTTTCTGATTCCGGGCTATACTATTTCTCTTTTGCTTTCGTTTTTTGTACCCGATATTTACACAGCCATTGCCTTTGACTCCGGCGGAGTCGCTTCCGGCCCTATGACGGCAACATTTATGCTTCAATTCTTCATCGGTGCAAGTGCGGCTCTCGGCGGCGATGTTCTCAAGGACGCATTCGGAGCGGTTGCTATGGTTGCGATGATGCCGCTGATTACAATCCAGACGGTCGGCCTTTTCTACACGATAAGGGACAAGAGGGAGGAAAAGCAGAGTGCAGTCGAATTCGGCGACTACGATATTGTTGAGCTTTGGGAGGAGAATGTCGTATGAATTTTGTAATTTCAATATGCAATCCCGACAATGTTAATATTCTGAAAGAAATATGTCATGAGCTTTGCCTTCCGATAAATGTAATTCTGAGGGGCAGGGGAACGGCGGTCAGGAGCATGCTTGACCTGCTCGGACTCGAAAGCAACGAGAAGCGTGTGATTCTTTCGGTCGCAGACAACGAGACTTTAAAGAGATTTATAAAAGAGCAGAAGAAAAAAATGTTTATCGGCGTTCCGGGACACGGAATAGTCGTGTCCGTGCCGATAAAAAGCATAGGAGGAAAAAGAACGATGGAAAAGCTTAACGCAGACGCTCAAGTTATCGGCAACAAGCCCGAATTCAACCCGTCATATGAGCTGATCGTTGCAATAGCAAACGAGGGCAGAATGGATACCGTAATGAATGCGGCAAGAGCCGCCGGTGCTACGGGCGGAACGGTTTTGCACGGTAAAGGCGAGGGCGGCAGAAACGAGGAAAAATTTTATAATGTTTCAATCGCCAGCGAAAAGGAAGTTATTCTCATCGTTGCAAGAAAGGAACAAAAATCCGATATTATGCGCTCGATTCTTGAAAAGGCAGGCCCGAACACGGAGGCGGAAGCTATTGTGTTTTCACTGCCGACGAGTGAGGTTGCCGGCTTCGGTATGTTCGATGAATTAACGGAATAAAGCAAGTGCTGTGGGATTTTTATCTCACAGCGTAAAATTTTTTGAAATTAACTATTGATATTTTTATTTCTTTTTGGTATAATTGGAGCGTAGTCCAAATAAAAGGAGAAGAAAACATCAAATGCCCAGAAGATATGATAAAGAAGGTTCAAAGAGAAGAATACTATCGGTATGTGTAAAGCTTTTTATCGAGAAAGGCTTCCGCAAAACAACAAATGCGGAAATTTTGGAGCTTGCGGATGTTACAAGCAGTACGTTTTATAATATTTTTAAGACGAAAGACGGAGTTCTTCTTGAGCTGACGGAGTTCATGTTTGAGAATCAGTTTAATATCGCCGAAGCCCTTGCCGGCAGCGGCGCATCTCCTGTCATGATTTATGCCGCCGAAACGTCGCTTCAGATGACGCTGACCGAGCTTAACGAGAATCTTCGTGAAATCTATGTTGATGCTTATTCTCAGCCTTATATTGCCGAGTATATATATCAACAAACAACCAATAAGCTTTTTGACATTTTCGGCTCATATATGCCCGGATATTCTCTCAGCGATTTTTATGAGCTTGAGATAGGTTCTGCCGGAATAATGAGAGGCTATATGTCTCGGCCTTGCGATAAATATTTTACTCTCGAGAAAAAGCTCGACCGGTTCCTGAGAATGAGCATGAGTGCATATAATGTTCCGAAGGATGAGCAGGATAGGGCAGTCGCTTTTGTTGAGAGCCTGGATATTGTTTCAACGGCCAATTCCGTTATGCAAAAGCTTTTTGAAGCCCTTGCAATGAAGTTTGATTTCACCCTTTCGCAGAAAATATGATTAACATTAACATATTGTAATTTTTTTAAATCAACAACCGCCCTCGAGTGAGAGCGGTTGAATTTTTTATTATTTCACGAATCTTCCGACGGTGTCGGTGTCGCTGTAGAAGGCGCCGAAAACTTTACCTCCGACGTCGAGGAAATTCTCAAATTTCGATCCGACATTCATGCCCATGTTAAATTCAATGTTGAATTTTGCCAGTGCGCCGAAGCCGGGATAAGAATTCTGCTTCAAAATGACCGTGTTACCCTTGAAGATAAAGCGTAATCTCTTCGACTGCGGTCTGCCCGAATTATAGAGGAAAAATTCCAAACTGCCGTCACGGTTCCATGTTGCCTGAGCGTCTACTATAAGCTCGTTTTCGCCGAGGGTTATAACATTGTGCGTATATTCATTGTTCATGCCGGCCTTGATTGTCATTCTCTCGGAATTGTTCTCCTTGAATGACATAATAGCGTTATCCTTGTCAAAGCTGAGAACAACATCCGTCAGACCGCCGATCTTTTTTCTCCACATGAAATATGTAAGCGCACCCTGTGTGCTCGAGAAGGGCAGGGGAACGAATTTCATCATCCTGTTGCTGTATTTGCTTTCTCTTTTTGCATCACGTCTGCCGAGCGAATGCATGAAATCAGGACCGTAGGCTCTTGTTGACGTCAATGCCTTAAACTCAAACTGTTTCTTATCGTCAAGCTCTTTAGGCTCAATAAATGCTTTCGGGAAATGCTTAAAAACAGCCGATATAGCGTCTCCGTCACGAGTGTCGCTCGCAGTAATAACAACGCAGGCGTCCTGATCGGGGAACATGAATGAGAACTGGCCGTAAAGACCGGTAAAGCGGTATGTCGTGTCATGATGCTCATGGTCGATCCATACCTGGTAGCCGTATTCGGCATTATCGGAGAATACGGGATATGTCTTTTTAGTGTAAGGATATGTTGCTTTGTTGAACCAGTCCTCGGAGAAAATACGCTTACCGTTGTAAACGCCTTTGTTGATATAAAGCATTGATATTTTCGCAATATCTTCAACCGTCAGCTTTAAGCCCCAGCCGCCGGCGTCAACGCCGACCTGGCTTTGCTCCCAGTGAGGAATCTTAATATCAAGCGGCTCATAAAGCCTCGGCGTGAGAAATTCGGTCATTGTCATTCCGGTTTCTCTTTGAATAATCCATGAGAGAAGGTAAGCGTTCTCACTGATGTATTTCCAATCGCTGTTCGGCTCGAACTGAATCGGCTTGTCAAGGATTCCGTTGACCCAGTCCGTCTTTGCTTTATCGTCAAAAACGCTTGTGACCTTGCCCATTCGCATGGAAAGGACATCATGAACGGTGACCTTTTTAGCCCACTCAAGCTGCTTGCCGGTCAGACCCTCAAGCTTATGCGGAAAATATTTTTCATATATTCTTGTATCAAGCGAAACGTAACCCTCATCAATCGCTATACCGATAGCTGTTGCCGTGACACTTTTGCTTAAAGAAAACATGTCATGAGGCGTGTTGACTGTGTTCGGTGCCCAATGGCATTCACAGGCAACCTTGCCGTGTCTGACAACCATAAGGCTGTCTATATTATATACGAGTTTTTCAAAGAATTTAATAAGATCGGTAACAACGTCGGAGTCAACTCCGACCTGTTCGGGGTATTCGGCTCTTTAAAGCATTATTATCTCTCCTTTTTCAAACAAGGCTTTTGCCGCAGCATGTGCGGCATTTCATTCATTATTATATCATGTTTTGTTAATTAAAGCAAAGAAAATTTGATTGATATATTACTCTTTGTTTAGATTGTCCAACCGATCATTAATTATTTTTCGCAATTTTAACATATATTCGGTGCCTCGGGGATAATCGGTAAAGGTTATTTTTCCGAAATCCTTTTCAATAAGAGAAATTGTGCTGCTTTTTCCGATAAGATTCGAAAGGAGATTTAAAGCACGCATATCCTGCAACGCTTCATAGAAAACCTCGCTTCGAACGGATTCCACTGCGCCGTTTTCACCGGGATAAACAGTGAAGGAGTCGCCGGACGGGAAAGCAGAGTCGGCATCAGTGACAGCAAAAGGATCAATGCTTCTCAGAGAAAACTGCGAATTGTAAAAATTAAAGCCCCACTGCAAAAATCCCTCAATGCCGTATTTGAACAGTTGAAGTCCTATAATTCTTGTTGCTGACAGCGGCATTCCGAAGAAGCGATTGCTTAATTTTCCGCCCTGTCCGCAGCAATAATATGTCCAAGGATGCGGAAATCCTTTTTTTATAAAGCTCCCAATATCATTTGTGCAGGGTATCGGATGAGCAATTATTCCGTTTTCGTAGAAGCTGTAATCGGATAAAGCGTCGATTATCGGGAATCCGTCAAGCAGGGGAGTGACAATGCTTTTTGCCTTCCTATAGCTTTCGATTTGTTCCTCGTTAGGCTCGTCCGAGATATGAAAAAATGTGTTTTTTTCAATTTTAAGAGATCGAATTACATTAATAACCTCGGGCAGAAATGCTCGCAGAAATTCGGCATACTTTTTTGAATCGGCCAATGTTTCCCAGCCGAATATTCTTTCCGTAACGCCGTCAAAGTCGGCGATGATTTTTGGGGAATATTTAGCTCCCCACTGCGAGAAAAGGTGCGATATTTCAAAATATTTTATTCCGCATTTTTGAGCAAGCTTCACCCAGCGGATAAATTTATCAAATCCGAAGATGTATTTGCCGCTTTCGAGCTTAACGTCAACGAGCTGAACCGTCAGACGTTCGCCGCCGATCCGAGTATCAAGCGGAGGGGTGAAAACAGGAGTCAGAAGCATATTTACGCCCGTGTGAACCGCAGTTTTCATAAAGCTTTCGGCAAGCTGCCAAAAATACTCGCTGAAAACGGGCACTTTATAATAATTCGCTATTCCGTCGCAGTGAAACCATTGAGTATAAATGAGCTTTTGCTCGGGTAAAACAGCGTTAACAACGTGCAGATCAAACGTGTTAATGCTTATTATTTCGCCGTTTCTTGAAAAGCTGATTTTAATTTCACAGTTATCCGCTTTCAATTCTTCGGGCAGCTCAATCGTAATCCAAACGGCATAATAATTGTTTGGTTTAATCAGTATTCGGTTATTCTCAATCGGAAAAAGCACATCGGGAAAAAGTCCGGCTTCGCTTCTTTCGCTGTATTCGTAATCCCGTTCGTAAACGGGCAGCTCCGACGGAACGTTGCCGACCGATCTGACGCTGATGTATTGAGAAAGAGGGGAGTCGATAATAATTTCGGCAAAAAATTTCTCGTCGCTTTTGTAGGCTATCTGATACGAAAAACGTTCGCCCTTGAG
Organism: Ruminococcus sp. CAG:563; assembly: GCA_000434915.1. Lineage (GTDB taxonomy): Bacteria > Bacillota > Clostridia > Oscillospirales > Acutalibacteraceae > CAG-488. The sequence goes on along the minus strand of FR882082.1, from coordinate 21,565 downwards.
AGCGGAGTCGGTATTATATTCTTTGAGGTCGCATTTTCCGTCAAGGAAAACACGTTGAAGTGAAGATACCTGTTTTGTTATAAAGTTCACGATTTCAACTCCCTTTTTCTTTAATCATAGCAGATTGGCCACTGTTTGTAAACAATCATCTGCGTTTATTTACGCTTATAATTCCTCCGACGGCCGAGAATACGGTCATTATAACAGCTGCAATCAAACCAGAGGCTGCCATTCCGGTGCGGCTGATAATTGACGAAACGAGAAATATAATCAAAAAGGACGGCAATGCACTGAGCACACCGAGAAGCATACCGTTTCTGCGGACAGAGCCGACGGCCTTGAATCCGCCGAAAAATCCGGACACGGCACTGATAAAAAAGATAAATAATTTATAACGGCTCGAATCGATATCCGCTTTAAGGCAAATTAAGGAACAAACGGCACACATCGCCGCAAAAAGAATAATATTAAATGCCGAACCGATTAAGATTTTTATAACAATGCTCCTGATGTCCGTTACCTCGGCTGTAGGTTTTCTTCGCTTGTTTTTGGGCATAGAAAATCCCTCCTCAACAAATGATATGAGGAGGGATTATTGTTTATTACTGATTACGTTTAATCTTTGAAGTTGTTGTTTTTTCAAACTCCTTGCCGACAATCTCAAAACGTTTAATTGATTTATAGCTGACAACACCGGAATTAACGTTCTTAACGGCCTCCGAAACAGCCTTGCTTATTTCCTTATCCGTGATGTCCCTGTTGCCGTAGGTTGTGCCGATAGCTTTGATATCGGGGAAGATCCTTGCAAAAACTATTGTGTTTCCTCTTTCGTCCTCTGCACCTGTTACGATACATTCTTTGACGGCATTTTCCTTGAGAAGCATACTTTCAAGTTCCTCGGGATAAACGTTTTTACCGTTTGTCGTTACGATAACGCTCTTGCATCGGCCGCAGATATAATAATGACCGTCTTTATCTGTTCTGCCGAGGTCACCGGTATGATACCATCCGTCGGGATCGAATGCCGCTTTTGTAGCCTCCGGGTCCTTATAATATCCCAGCATTACCATAGGACCTTTGACGCAGATTTCACCTATTCCGTTTTCATCGGGATTGACGATTTTCGCTTCAACATAGGGGATAGGTTTACCGATTGAATCGTACTTGTTATCCTTATCGCTGTTGCAAATAACGATAGGCGAACATTCCGTTAGCCCGTAGCCCTGGAAGGTCTGGATGCCGAAGCGGTTCATGTTCTTTATAATCTCGGGGTCAATCCCGGCCGCACCGGAGATAATGAGCCTTATCGAGCCGCCGAAGGCTTTTTTTATCTTACCGAAGAAAAGGCTTGAAACGTCAAGCTTTGCCGCTCCGGCAACCTTGGTTATAGCACTGCCGAGAGCAACCTTTGCTACGCCGCCTCGTTCTTTTGCAACGGCTTTCATGATTCGATTGTAAAACTTCTCGAGCACGAGAGGTACAACGATTAAAATATTCGGTTTGTATTCTTCAAGATTTTTAGTTATATATCTCAGCCCGTCGCAGAAGCATATCGTAACGCCGCCGTAAATACAGCAGAGAAACGTAACGGTACATTCATAGGTGTGGTGAATGGGAAGAATCGAAAGAATTCGTTCGCCACGGTTTATTTTAACAAAGCCCATGATTGCTCTGATGTCGGAACAGATATTATCGGCACTAAGCATGACCGCCTTTGACATGCCCGTTGTGCCCGAGGTGAAGAGCAAAACAGTCATCTTGTTGCCCTCAACGTCACGGTCAAGGTAATCGGAATTACCCTTGCCGATGAGATGATAACCCTTGTTTAAAAGTAAATCATAAGAAAGAATTCCGTCAAAATCCTTTTGCTGCTCCATTGAGATTAGCAAAAGATCCTTCGGCAGCTTTTCTCGGTGTTCAAGAAGCTTTTCTCCGAATTTTTTATCAAAGATAATTGCCTTTGATTCCGAAACGGTCAGCACGCTGAGAATATCGTCAAACGGAAGCTCCTTATCCGTCGGGACAACAACTCCGACGCCGCAGCCGACAGCAAAATAGCTTGTACACCATTTATAGCTGCTCATTCCTGCAACTGCAACCTTAGCTCCGTCAAGGCCGAGACTGAGCAAAGCCGTTCCGAGAGCCTCTATATCAGCTTTGAAGCGGGTGTAGCTGATGTCAAGAATTTGTCCGATTTGGTTCTTAACCTTGAAAGCGGGGCTGTTTCCGTAAAGCTCCTCGCTTTGATTGAGCAGCTCTCTGAAATTATGAAATTCTCTGACATTATACAAGGGCTTGTTCATATAATCACTCTTCCGTTAATTTTTCGACAGCGGCAAGCTTGACGCAGATGCAAAGCAGCTCAACGGCCTTTTGAAGCTCGTCAACATTGGGATATGACGGAGCTATTCTGATGTTGCTGTCGTCAGGGTCAATGCCGTAGGGATAGGTTGCACCGACAGTTGTAAGCGTAAGTCCGGCTTCCTTGCAGAGCTGACCGACACGCTTTGCGCAGCCCTTCATAACAAACAGGCTGATAAAATATCCGCCGTTCGGTTTCTTCCAGCTTGCAATTCCCGTTCCGTCAAAGGCTTTCTCAAATCCGTCCGTAACCGTGTCGAACTTTGGCTTAAGAATTGCGGCCTGCTTTTTCATATGTGCCTTTATGCCGTCAAGATCCTTAAAATATCTTGCATGTCTTAACTGGTTGATTTTGTCGTTTGAGATAATCTGAATGCCCATGCGCTTCTTGATTTCGGCAATATTTGCGTCCGAAGCAATGAGAGCGGAAATTCCGCCGCCGGCAAAGCTTATTTTTGAGGTGGAAATAACCTCAATGAACATATCCTCACTGCCGCATTTCTTCGCCTCATCAAAAATATTGAGAAGCTTATCGGGCGTGTCGTTAAGGTCATGAACAATATAAGCATTGTCCCAAATCACTCTGAAATCTTTTGCCGCAGGCTTAAGAGCCGCAAAGCGGCGGACAACCTCGTCCGAGAATGTTATTCCGTCGGGATTCGAGTATTTCGGAACGCAGAAAAGTCCTTTAACGCTCTCATCCTTGACATATTCCTCAATGCTGTCCATATCCGGACCGTCGGCATTCATTTTAATATTTATCATCTTGATGCCGAAATGCTCAAGAATTCCGAAATGTCTGTCATAGCCGGGGCAGGGGCAGAGGAATTTAATCTCACCCTGCTTGATCCATGGCTCATTTCCGCCGCAGCCGAATACCATGCACTGTGAAATATAATCGTACATGAGAGTAAGGCTTGCAACGCCGCCGATGATGACGTTCTTTTCGTCCGCTCCAACAATTTCCGCCATGAGCTTGCGGCACTCGGGAATACCCATAAGTCCGCCGTAGTTCCTTGTTTCCATGCCGTCCGAAGCGGTCATATCGCTCGATGAATTGACGGTATCAAGCATACCGTTTGTCAAATCAAGCTGAGCCTTGTTCGGCTTGCCTCTTGACATATCGAGCTTAAGTCCCTTTGCCCTGAAAGCTTCGTACTCGGCTTCAAGCGTCTTTTTCATATCTAAAAGTTTTTCTCTTGACAAATCTTTATATTCCATGTTTTCCTCCAAAAGCAAAGGGCACAAGCGTGCCCTTGTTTATATTATTATGCTGTCACAGCTTCCTCTTTTTTATCCATATATTTTGCAATAAAGTCCTTGACCTTCTGTTCATATTCATCCTTGGCATTATAATAGCTGAAGGCATGAACCGTGTTCGGCACCCAAAGATAATCCTTAGGTGTGGGGCAAGCGTCATAAAGCTCCTTGCCGTAAGCAAAAGGTACATATGTATCCTGCTCGCCGTGAATGAACAGAACGGGATTCTTTGCTTTATTCATATTCCTGAGCGGATCGCTCTCCGAGAAGAAATATCCGGCCTTAACCTTGCTTACAACACTGCCGAGCTTAACAATAGGCATGAACTTGAAGCCGATCATATCCTTGAGGGTGTTGTTCATTACAGCCTCGGCACTTGTAAAGCCGCAGTCCTCAATGATAATCTTAACCTGATCCGGAGGGGACATCTCGTTACAGTTTAGCACGGTTGCCGCACCCATTGAGATGCCGTGAAGAATAATTTCAATATCCTCGCCGAAGCGATTGATAAGGTAATCAACCCAAAGAAGAATATTCTTTGCGTCAAACGAGCCGAAGCCTATGTATTCGCCCTCGCTTCTGCCGTGACCGGTGAGGTCGGGGAGAAGATAATTATATCCGAGGTCGTAGTGGTAGAACGGCATCATATGGCTGAATTCGTCGGGTCCGTTGCACTTATGGCCGTGAACGCAGATAACAAAACGCTTTGTCTCCTTTTCGGCAGGGAGATACCAGGCCTTCATATCAAGACCGTCAACGCTCTTTATAGTCAAATCCTCAGGATTGAGGTCATAAAGATTCTGGTTGTTCTGACGTCTGATTTCGGCACGCTTTATGTACATCTCACGGGTTTCGGGCTTTTTCTTCTTCGTCGGGTCTGGACGCTTGATGGCAAAGTCGCAAGCAAGATCCGCAACGGCAAACGCAGCAGCCGTAACGCCGAGACCAACCTTGAGAGCCTTATTTTTTTTCTTCATAATCAGTCATCTCGCTTAATTATTTTTTTCGCCGAGGAGCTTTGCAAGCTCATCCATAAATGTGTTTATATCCTTGAACTGTCTGTAGACAGATGCAAAGCGAACATATGCAACCTCGTCGGTATCCTTGAGCTTATCCATTGCAAGCTCGCCGATGTGGATCGAAGTTACTTCACGGTCAAGTGAATTCTGAAGAGTGGTTTCAATCTCGTCAACAATTCTTTCGATCGTTTCGATTGAAACGGGGCGTTTTTCGCAGGCACGAAGCAGGCCGTTGAAGAGCTTATTCCTGTCAAAGGCTTCTCTTGATTTATCCTTTTTAACAACAATTATGGGAACGCTTTCGATAATCTCATAGGTGGTAAATCTTTTTGCGCAGTTCATACATTCTCTTCTTCTGCGAATTCTTTCACCCTCGTCTGTGGGACGGGAATCAATAACCTTACTCTCTGAGTAACCGCAAAACGGACATTTCATCGAATATCACATCCAATACTCTAAAATATTTCTTGATTATTATAACATAGTACATCGTACAATTTCAACAAAATATTACACTTTTTCAAGTATAATTGAATAATGAATTGATTTTTTTAAATCTATACACTATAATTGTATCAAATTCAACTCAGCATAATTTGATCGGAGGTCATAAAATGAAGGATATTAACAAAGGAACATATCCCACGATGATAACGCCGTACCATGACGATAACACAGTCGATTATGAAGCGGTTAAAAATATTACAAACTGGTATATCGATAACGGCTGCACAGGTATTTTTGCCGTTTGTCAGTCAAGCGAAATGATTTATCTTTCACTTGATGAGAAGATTAAAATCGCAAAAACGGTTGTCGAAACGGTCAAGGAAAGCGGAAAGAACGTTTCCGTTGTTGCTTCGGGTCACAATTCTGACGACATGAACGCTCAGATCGAAGAGATGACGGCAATGGCAAACACAGGAGTTGACGCCATTGTTTGGGTCAGCAACCGACTTGACCTTCATAATGACGGCGACGATGTATGGATAAAGAATGCCGAACATCTTCTTTCAAAGCTCCCCGAGGACATTGCCATCGGTATTTACGAGTGTCCTTATCCTTACAAAAGAATTCTTACACCGAAAATTCTTGACTGGTGTATTTCAACGGGCAGATTTACCTTTATCAAGGACACCTGCTGTGACCCCGATATGCTTGATGCAAGGCTTGATCAGCTCAAAGGAACAAGCATTAAGCTCTTTAATGCCAATTCACAGACCTTCCTTTATACTCTCAGACACGGTGCAGCCGGATTTTCGGGCATTATGGGTAACTTCCATCCCGATTTATATGCTTGGGTTTGCGAGAATTATGAAAAAGAGCCTGAAAAGGCCGAGAGGGTACAGGGATTTCTTACTCTTACAGCCTTCCTTGAGGTTTTGGCCTATCCACAGACGGCAAAATATCATATGAACAAGGTCGGCGTACCTATGAGCCTTTGGTCACGCTCCTGCGACCAAAAGAAATTCACAAAATATCAGAGAATGATAATTGATGAATTGATGAACACCGAAAACTATATTAGGGAGATAATTAAGTAAATGGAGCTAATAAAAAAGAAATCGTTTTTAAACACTTCCGAAAAGCGAGATAAATTTTTGTATTGCGTTATTGTCACCGTTACTATCGGTCTGATTGCCCATGCATATCAATTCTTCCACAGCTCATTTTCGCATGATTCTCTGAATGCGCTTTATTCAGATATGACTGAGATCAAATGGAAGCTTGCATTGGGCCGTTTTGTTGTTCCCTTGATTATGAAGATCAGGGGACAGATTGCTTTACCTTGGCTGATCGGTATAGTTTCATTGTTTCTGATAGCAGCTTCGCTTTATCTTATCCTTGAAACAATACAAATTGATTCAAAGGCTATGATTATTCTCGTTTCAATATTCATGGTCACGAACAGAACGATTTATTCGATGACCGCAACATATATCTATGAGCTTGACTACGATATGCTTGCTCTTTTCTTCGCAAGTCTGGCTGCCTATATTTTGATGAAAAAGGATAAACCGGGCTGGTATTTGCTTGCTTTTTTATCCGGCGTGCTTTCGCTCGGATTGTATCAGAGCTATATTGAGGTTGCGTTTGCGATAGTCATCATAGCTTCATTGAAGAATCTTCTTGAGGGCAGCAAGTATTCTCAGGTGCTCAAAAGGGGAATAATAGCCATTGTCTCGTTTGTGCTCAGCGTTGTTGCTTATTATCTTATATACAAGCTTTCTTGTAAGTTTTTCAATGTTCAAATCGAGGGCAGAACAGACGCTTTTTCGGGCGAATATACATCAATTATTGTCAGCCTGAAGGTAATGCTTTATAAGCTTATTCATGATGTTGTAAAGCCGGGAACAATTTATGAGCTTCCGATAGTCGGCATCGCCGATATTTTGTTAATTGCCATCGGCGTAGCTCTCTGCTTAATCATGATTTTCAAGCTTGGCAAAGGCAAGACGGGAGAAAAAGTCGTTTCACTTCTTTTACTTGCGGCATTGCCGCTTTCGCTCAATTTAATTTGTCTGACTATCAAAAGCGGAAGTGAACATGATTTGATGACTTATTCGTTCAATTTCCTTTATATTTTCGCACTTGTTATGATTTACATGTTCAATCGAGAGAAGAATATAAAGTCGATTAACATTGTTGCTGTTGCACTTTGTGCAATAATCGGCTTCAATAACGTTGTTGTTTCAAACACATTTTATCTTAAAAAGGATATGGAAAAAACGGCAACAGTCTCTCTTATGACAAGAGTTGTTGACGATTTGGAGGAGCGTGACGACTATTCGGTCGGTGTGACTCCCGTCATGTTTATCGGCGTTCCTGAGGTATTCAGCATTTACGAAGGCTTTGACCTTGCTCCCGAGCTGCCTATCGGCCTTACCTTCAGATCATCGTTTTATCAAAGTTCACGTTTGGATATCTATAATTCCTATAAAAAATTCTTCACCTATTATTTGAACTATCCGATCAATTACAGTGAAAAGGATTTAACACTGGATGAAAGAGTTAAGGCTATGCCTACCTATCCGAACAAGGGCTATATTCAGAACATTGACGGCGTGTTGGTTGTTAAATTCGAATAAAAAAGGCGGCAAAGCTCAGACCATCAAATGAGCTTTGCCGCTGTAAATTTTATAAAACTATATCCTGTTTAAATAATCAAGCCATTGACGGCTGATGCTTTCAATCGAATGAGTTTTGAGAAGCTTTCTTCCGTTTTCCGAAAGCTTCTTTGCAAAATCGGGATTTTGGATAATTTCAAGCATCGCTTCGCTGAGCTGTTCGCTGCTTCCGACGTCCGTAAGTATTCCGCTCACTCTGTCCTCAATAAGCTCGTCCGGACCCATTTCGCAGCGTGTAGAAACGCACGGAACGCCCATTGCAAGAGCTTCAAGCAGAGCGTTTGGCATTCCCTCAAAATCGGAAGAGAGAACGAAAACCGAAGCGTAATTTACGAATTTAACCGCCTGAGGGTCGGTTCCTGCAAGAATAATCCGGTCTTTTAATCCGAGATATTCAATCTGATTTTCAAGGTCGTTCTTCTCCTCGCCCTCGCCGAAAATGAACAGCATATAGCCGGGGATTTGATCTGCGATTTTTGCAAAAGCATCGATCAGCATATCAAACCGTTTCAGTTTTATCAGTCTGCCGGTTGCGCAGATTATTTTCTTCCGCTCGGCCGGAGGTGAGAGGGAATAAACGGTTTCATTGAAAATGGCGTTAGGAATTATTATATCTCGCTCGCTTTTCTTATTGCCGAAAAACTGAGCCGCTCTGCGTGTTTGAAAAATATAGCCGTCAGTGAAATTATAAAAGAATTTTCTCAGAAAGGTGTTAAGCTTAGTAGCCTTATACCTGTATGGATTGCTTCGCTCCGTGCCTACGGATTTTGTTTTGGTAAACATTGTTGCAAGCACCGTGTACCACGTCATGGCAAAGCTCATACCGATAAGAACGTCAAGCTGCTGAGATTTAACAATTTTTCTTATTCTGAAGATTCTTTTTATCGAGCCGAAAAGTCTTTTGAGAGAAGCCGATTGCTCAAGCTCGCCGAGATCGGCGGTGTAAACGGTTACAAGCTCCTCAAGAGGGTAAAAGCTTTCGCTGCCTTTAAATGTTATAATTTCAACGTCCTGAGAATGCAAAGCGAAGTAATTGGCAAGCGATACGGTCGCTCTTTCAGCTCCGCCGAAGGATAAATCCTTTATCAAAAATCCGATTTTCATTTAATCACCAAGCTTTTTAAATACATTGGTTTTATCAAGTCCGATATAAAGCAGGATTCCGAGAGTGTAGCAAACAACTACCTCACCGAGAGCAACTCCCGAAGCGGAAGTGAAAAATCCTACAATTCCTGCCTGACCGGGAGTGAACATCATTATTTCCGCTCCGATTATTATTCCGTTAAAAATTGTCGGGAAAATAAGCGACAGCAGGGGAATGTTCTTGAATTTAATGTTTCTTGTCAGTCTTGTCATCAATGCGGCAAGAACGGTTGCAAGAGTTCCGAGAACAATGTCAATCGGCCCGTAAGGACTTCCTATATTGGCAATTATGCACCCGATCGCAAGACCCGGGATTGCCGCCGGAGTGAATACCGGAAGCACCGTTAACGCCTCGGAAATTCTGAACTGTGTTGCACCGAATGACAGAGGGGCAACGGCGTAAGTCAACGCCGCATAAATCGCCGCAATCAGCGCACCTTGTACGGTGTATGCCGTACCTTTTTTCATCTTCTTCATTTTTTTAGCTCCTTAGTTTTATTTTAAGTCAGGATGGTTTCGAACTGACTTTTTGCCGTTTTTTACCGAAAAATCGCACAAAGATCTTTTATGGAATCAACGCAGACATCGGCTTTAATATCCGATTTTTTATATATTTCGGGGGTTGTAACTCCCGTCAAAACGCAGGCGGTTTTCATGCCGTGACGGACGCCGAGAGCGATGTCCGCTGCGAGGGAATCGCCGATAAAGCAGATTTCTTCACGTTTGCAGCAAAGCAGCTCGGTCAGATAGTCCGCTGTGTATACCTCGGGTTTGCCCATAACAAGCGGCTCCACGCCTGTACAGGTTGAAAAAAGTGCCATCATTGAGCCGGCGTCGGGCATATAATCGTCGCCCATAGGTGCTTTGATATCGGGATGAGTGACAATGAATTTTGCCCCTTTGATTATATAATTACAGCCCTTGCGGATTTTTTCATAGTTGAGAGTGTCGTCAAGACCGAGTACAACAATGTCGGGCATGTCCGAGGTGAGAGTAATACCCGATTTCTCGAAATCATAAAGCAAACGGCTGTTTCCGATAAGATATACCGATTTGCCGGGGTAGTTCTTTTTGATATAATTAATTGCAACATGCGTTGAAATGATTATTTTTTCCTCCGGAACAGGGAAGTTCATTTTAACAAGTTTTTCGAGGCAAACCTTTGAATTGTTTGATGAATTGTTCGTCAAAAAATAAAAATCCTTTCCATTTTCTTTAACGAGGTCAAAGAACTCCTTTGCTCCGTCAATTAATTCATTGCCGAGATAAACCGTTCCGTCGAGGTCGGCGACATAATATTTTACATCCTTGAATATTTCTTTATCAAACATAATAAGCCTCTTTCAGGAAAAAATATGACCGTAAAATTATAACACAGTCGTCTCTATTTATCAACTGAAACGACAAAATAAAAGAAAATTCGACGTAATTCGATAATATTTTCGGAATTAGTTATTTTTTCCTGTACTTTTTAAGATTTATGTGTTATATTATAAGTAATTTTAATGCTTAGGAGAAGAGAGCAATGATTAATCCCCCAAATCCGGAATTAGGAAAAAAACTTCTGAAGCTTCGTAAAGAATTTAAAATGACGCAGGATGACGTTGCAAATATACTCGGAATGAGCAGAACGTCATTCTCAAAATATGAAAACGGAATCGCAAATCCTCCGCTTCAGGTTATGAGAAAGCTTGCAAGCATATACAATGTCGGTCTTGAATACTTGATTTTTGACGACAATACTTCGATAAAGCTTCATGACCCTCAGGAAGAGGACGAAGATTCTGCGGAAACTCCGCTTTCAAGAATAACCGATTTGCATCCTATCGAAAAGGAAATTGTCGGAAAATTCAGAACACTTTCCGATAAGGAGAAGAAAAAGATACTTAAACATCTTTTTCCCGAAGGAAATGTAAAACTTTAATAACAAAAGAAACGGTGCAGAAACCCATAGCAGGCTTCTGCACCCATTTTTTAGCTTATTTTACCGACGAGCAGCACATAGCAAGCTCTGATCGTCCTTGATCCCGCAAGGCCGTCGACCTCAATCTTTGCGGCTCGCTGTACCTGCTTAGTAGCCTCAACGGTGCCGTCGCCGAAGATGTTGTTATCATCAACGCCCTGAGTAATAACCTTAGCCTTCTTCAGGGAAATCAAGAGCTGCTTGTAAGCATAAACGCCCTCATTGGCGTCGCCCTTTCGGAAATATCCTCTTGTCATATCGTTTCCTCCGATGTTTTTTGATTTTGGAATATCAATTTCAGGTGTCGGGTCGGGCTTTTTGCCGTTAATCAACGCCGGATAATCAACATATCCGTAATTGAGATCGGTATTGCCGTCGATTCCTTTCACCTTGCCCGATGAAGTGTATTGCCATATGCCGTATGACTTTTTGTAGGTGTTCTTATCATTATACTGTGCGACCCACTTAGCCTTTTTGTCATACCATGAATCAGTCAGACGAGTGTTGAACCAGTTAGTGTTGGCATAAATACCCGCCCAATAGCCGGCCTGCTCGATTCCGTCGATAAAAACCTTTGCCATTTTAAGAATGGTCGAATTCGACTGACTGCCTGTCGTGGCTTCGTCCTCAAGATCATAGTAGACAGGGTAGGAGGGCTTCTTGCCTTTAAGCAGCTTAAGGCAGTTATCAAGCTCTCTTTTTGCCTCCTCAACCGACTCGGCATAGCTGAAATAATATGCACCCCACGGGATTCCGACTCGCTCACATTCCTTGACGTTTCGCTCAAAGTACGAGTCGACTCCGCCGTTGCCGTAGCCGCATCGGATTATTGCAAACTTGATCCCGTCGGCCTTGACCTTGTTCCAGTCGATTGTTTTCTGCCAATAAGATACGTCAACGCCTTTAGTTGCCATCGCTCTCATCTCCTTTCATGATTCGGTCGGCCTTCTGTGCCTTTTCGGTGAAGCTGTTATTGTTCCACCATGACCAGACCGAACCGATAACGGTTAGAATATAGGTTGCATATTCCTGCCATTGATCAACATCGATCGCTTCGCTTCTTTTGCCGAGAATAACGCAAAGCTGGCTGATTAATGCGAGCAAGAGTACAATCGTTCTTGCCCAGGTTTGTACGGAAACACCTTTGATATTTATTTTTTTCATAGTTTACCCACCTTTCTGTTTCGGTACAAGCATATTTTAGAAAAAAACTTTATTTCAGCAGAAATTCCGCCTAAAAAAGATATTTTCGGATAAACGCCGCCCTTTTCTGATAGGACGGCGTTATATAATATGCCGACAAAGAGATGAATATGACAAAAATCTTCGAGATTTTATAAGCATCAGTATCCCTCGAAAAACAGAAAGATGGCTTGAATCGGACTTTTGCATAAGAATAACAACCGTCGACTGTGAAGTCGGCGGTTGAATTATGTATATTGACCCTTTTCTATCCTTATGGTATAATCAAGTCATAAAAAAGGAAGGTAAAATTGTATGCGATACGGAATGTGTATGGGCATCGACAGCCCGCAGAATGTTAAAATTGCCAAAGATGCAGGCTTTGATTATATGGAATGCGGCTTCAGCTTGCTCTCGAGAGCCGATGAGGAAATGTTTCAATGCTTCAAAAAAGCTCTTAAGGACAGCGATATAAAATGCGAAGCGGCAAACTGCTTCTTACCGGGCGATCTTCCGGTTATCGGCCACAATTTTTCGGGCAAAGAATACGTTGAATATATCGAAAAAGGAATGGCGAGAGGCAAGGAAATAGGTCTTGAAGTAATCGTTTTTGGTTCGAGCGCAGCACGAAATGTTCCCGACGGAATAAGCTTCGCCGATGGCTTCCGCCAACTCGGAGATTTCCTTAAAACCGTCGTTTCGCCGATTGCCGAAAAATACGGAATGACCGTTGTCATCGAACCCTTGAGAAAAGAAGAAACCAATATGATAAATACCGTTAAAGAGGGTACAATGCTTGCCGTTCTCTCGGGCAGTGACAACATTGCGTGTCTTGCGGATTTATATCACATGGTTGATGATAACAACGACGATATACGTCAGCTCAAAGGCTCTGTCAGACATGCGCATTTCTCCAATCCGACGTCAACGGACGGATTAAAGAGAAGATTTCCGAAAAGCTTAGAGGAGTATGATTATCAAGCTTTTATTGATGCATTAAAATTTGCCGGCTGTGAACGCTGCTCGGTAGAAGCAAAATGCGTTGATTATGCAACTGAGGCTTTTGAAGCCGGTAATCTTATAAAGGAACTTAAATAAAGAGAAAGAAGGTCGAAATGAATCGGCCTTCTGTTTTTTTAGAATTTATTTATAGCTCCGACAGAATATTGAAGAATCTTCAATGCGTCTGCCGAGTTAACCTTTTTGTCGCCGTTGACATCAGCAAGTGTAAATCTTTCGGAATCAAGATTGGCACTGCCTACGGAATATCGAAGAACAAGGAGCGCATCGGCGGAGTTTATTTTTCCGTCCTTATTAACATCTCCTTTTTGAGCGGAGGTATTTACCTTGAATTTCAAGGTTGCCTTTGAGCAGTCAAAGTGCTGGTCGTCGGAGTACATAATAGCCGTCTGCGTCATGTCCGAGCTGGTGTAAATTGCGCTGTAGAAAAAGCCCGTCTTGTAATTTTTTGTTCTCTTTGATTCAATCGGAAGCGCTATTTCACCCACCGCACCGGGCTGAGCCGATTTTGAAACATCAAACGTAATAGTAATAAGGTCTTCATTCAGATTTCCGACTGCCGTTGTTGTCAAAGAAACATTCGGAGTCATGGTGACACGGAGAAATTGATGTGTTTTTTTGTATTCGGCAAGCTTGTCCGCACTGTAATTCGGCCAGCCGAGGTTTCTGTTGCCCTGAGCGATTTTCTCCCAATCAACAAAGCTTGTAAATGACTTTCCGCAAACGCCGTAAAGCCTGCCGCTTTTGTTGAATTCACCCGCCGAGGCCTTTTCAAAAACAGAGGTATTATAGAAAATCTGGAAGCAGGTGGGGCCGGTGTAATAATTGTTGGAAAGATGAAGTGTAACCCTTACCTTGTCGCCGGGATTGACGCCGATCGTCGAATCCAAGTTGTAGGAAGTGCCGTTAACATTGGCTTTCATCGTCCAAGTTGCGTCATAGCTTTTTTTTGCACCGGCAAAAACAAAGCAGCATGAAAGTGCCGTTAAAACGGAAATAATGATACACATTGTCTTTTTCATAAAAATCATCCCTTCATCGTAAAATAAGTGCAGTAACAAAGCCTGCGATTGATGCTGCCAAAACAGCTGCAGAGGCGATTATACCGAGAATACCCTTGAAATCCTTGTCTGCTTTCCTTTCGTCCTCGGATTCCTCGTCGTTATCACCCATTTGCTCGCAGCCGCTGAGAATAAGCAGGAGTTTGTCGGCACAGGCTTTCAGCAAATCCTTTGTGGTTTCGCCGTCCTCCATAAACATCTTGTATGTTTTGATTCCTTCGCTGTTCGCTATTGCGATATAAGCGCAAACGGCTTCCGATTCGTCATTGGTAACGAACGGGTCGGATATGTAAACACCGATCTCGGTGCGGTTTGCTTCACGAACATTTCTTGCAAACGTCACGGCAAGCTCTCTGACGTCGTTATCAACATCGGGAAATTCATAGTTAATATCAATCGTAAAAACAGATATGTCATCCTTCGAGAGAAAAGAAACAAGGTAATCGGCCGAATCGTTTCCGACTACGGCAACTCTCGTTGACTCGTCACTAAGCTTTTTTACGGCCTTATCAATCAGCTTTCTGTGTCTGTTTTTCAAGGCATTGGAAACCGTGTACGGCTCGCTCAGCTCCGCAAAATAATCATAAAGAGAGCCGAGCACAATTTGCTGAGCCTTCTCCTCCTCAACGGGCATGTATATGATATGCTGTCCGCCCGAGGTGATTGCAAAGCCGCAGTTGAGATAATCGCTTGTCGGCAGAACAACGGACGTTTCCGGGAATGTTACCGCCGCAGTGTAAAGGTTCGGCTTAAGCTGCTTTGCCTTCGGTCTGCCGGAAAGCACCGCCGAAACCTCTTCGTTTGCCTTTGTTGGGATATCAAGTGCGGACGAGAGGAGTCTTTTGGTTGCGTTATACATTGTCGACTGAACGGCAACAAGGACTATATCTGCTGCAAGCAGGCTCTGCGAGATAGCGACAAGCATTCTTTTCTGAGACGTAAACTCATTGAAATCGCCGCATTCGGGGAAATAGTCCTTTACGCAGCCGAGAATATATTCCTTTCCTTTTTCAGCCTCCTGTGAGTCCTGGTTACAAAGTGAAAAAAGTTTTATGTCCATTGTTTTGCACCTCTGTATTTATTGCTTATTCAAGCGTGAATTTTTTTGAATTCTCAAACGGGTTTTCCATGCCGTTTGCATCATACCATGCCTGCGGGAATTTTTGATTGTCGTTTTCCTTGACCTTGGAAACATCTACATTTTCGTCTTCTCCGTCACGAACACGTCTTGCCATAACAACAAAGCGTGAATCCTCAAATTCATAGCAGCAGGTTGAAAGAGTGAGAATCTTATCGCCCGGCTTGACGTCAACGTC
The DNA here is from genome assembly GCA_000434915.1 of Ruminococcus sp. CAG:563. Taxonomy (GTDB): domain Bacteria; phylum Bacillota; class Clostridia; order Oscillospirales; family Acutalibacteraceae; genus CAG-488. The sequence continues at coordinate 6,115 of FR882082.1, read as the reverse complement.
CTCATTTGTGTAATATGAACGTGACTTGACGTCGGCAATAAATTCGTTAAATTTTGCGTCGGATGGGAAATTGACTGTCAGATAGGGGAAGGTATAGCCGTTATCCTGCGAATCATAAACATTCGCAATAAATGCGGCAAAAATCTTCCATGTTCCGTCCTCGTAAATCGTATTAAATTTAATGGTGGGATATTCCTTGTAGTTATCAATATCCTTATAATAGTTCAAGTGGCCGAAAATCTGTCCGTCACGCATTTTATGGCCGTATATTATGGTGTTGGCGTCAAAGTTATCTACCTTATTTCTGTAATCAACAAATAATGTTCCGTAATTGGAGTATTCGCCGTTGAAATTTTTGGAAAGATAGGTCTCGTTATCGTCGCATTGAACAACCTTCATGTCATCCTTGTCAAGGAGCGGAATTTTGAGGATTCCGACAAAATCCTCGTTCTTTTCCAAAAGCTCTTTGTACTTTGCAAGAACATGCTTCGATTTATTTGCCATGATTGTTGTTTGAATATCGCTTTCATCAATCGATGGCGTTTCCGACGCCGTTTTATTTTTATAAGGCTCTATTACATAATTCTTGATAAGATAAGCGGAGCAAGCGATAAAACAAATAACGGAAAGTCCGAGCAATGCTTTTCTCACGAGAGAGAGTATGGAAGTTTTTATCTCTTTTTTATTCATTGTTATCCTCTTGATTAATTAATCCGCAGTAAACACGTCGGATACCTCAAGGTCGGAGTTTCGCTTTATTCCGTCCTCGGTATCCTCATCAACATAGATTACCCGGGTATTTGTATTGTATTCCTCATTTTTATCGAAGTCCTTTTCACCGTCATCCTGTGAAAGGTCGCCGTATAAATCGAGTGAGATCTCGCCAAAGGAGATTACGTCGTTGTCAAATGTGCTCTCGGCCGAGCCGAATTCATTGGTTAACCTATTCGGAGCTTCGGTAAGGAAAGAGTCCTTCCTGAAGCTCGGCGAGCTGCGCAGATCGTCGACGGGCTGATGCTTGGCAGCCTTTGCACCCGAAACAAGCGGATTGAAATCCTCGTTGCGAATGCTTGCGTCTTCCTCTGCCGCTTCGAACCGTTTCTTTAACGCTTCAAACGAGCCGTCGATTATATATTCTGTTATATCTTCGTTTTCATCGATTTCTAATGGATTAAGCTCATTATTTTCGCCGATTTTTTCTTCGTCTGACAAAAAATCACTGCTTTCTTTAATTCATTTTTATTTATCTTGTGCTCGGCTTCCATGAACGAGAGCCGGCATAGGGATTCTTTGTTCCCTTGTAGTCATACCAAACCTGCGGCCTTCTGTAGTTGGGATTTTCCTTTGCCTTGGATGTATTAACATCAGCACTTTCACCCGAACGCAGAAGTCTGCCGATAACAACAAGTCTTGTGTCAACCTTTCTGCCGATATAATTTGTATAGGTATAATTACAGGTTGAAAGATTGATTATCCTGTCCGAAGCCTTGAGGTCAACGCCTGTTGTGTAAAGCGCACGCTGATTTACCTGCTCAATAAAGCCTGCAAAGTTGGAATCGGTCATATTAGGCTCAATAAAATTGAACATATATCCGCCGTCATCCTTTGAGTTAACGGTGGTAAGAAACGCTGTGTAAATTAAAAAAGTATAGTTTCCGTTAAGAGTACAGTACTGAATAACAGGATTTTTTTTGTACCATTCAATATCGTCATATCGGTTAAGGTCATAGAATGCCGTTCCGCAGCTCATGTCATGACCGTATATAACCGTATTTTTGCTGAGCGTATTCTTTTTGTTCTGATAGTCGGCATAAACGCAGCCGTATCTTGTGTATGAGCCGTAAAAATTTTTTGTAAGATAAAAATCGTTATCCTTGTGCTGAACAATCGGCGTATTGATGCTCGTGCCGGGGATATAGAGCCAGCCGACGGTTTCCTTGTTCTGAGCATAAAGTCTTGTCAGCTTCTGCTGAATTCCGGCAGGGTAAACAACGTCATTGTATTTTGCAACCATCTTCGTGTAAGCGTTTTCCGCATTCCCGTTATCGCCGACCGAAGAAGCTCCGGACGACCCTGTGGCAATGTTGAAAACGGCCAGTGCCGAAGAAGAAACGATTGCGGCAATGAGAATCGCACAAAGGAGCGTAAAGATGTTTTTCTTTGCTTTTTTCTGCGGAATCTCCTCTGTCACTGCAACGGATTCGGGGGCAGGGGCTTTAACCGGATCCGGCTTGGTTTTAACGGCTTCCGTCTCAACCGTTGCTTTTTTCTCGGCAGGCTTCTTCGGCAAGGATTCAAGAGAATCAAAATCCGGAAAAGAATCAAAGATATTTCCGCCGTAACCCGTATTGTATTTTTTCTTGTTTTTATTTTCAGCCATCTTTGCTCATCCTTAAAGTTTATTATCAATATAAAGTCTTATCATGTCGAGCGCATTTGATGCACTTACATATCTGTTGTAGCTTCTGTCCCTGCGTGAGGTTCTGATTTCCCTGACCCAAACATTTTCCTTATCGGCAAGACCGATATAGACAAGTCCTACAGGCTTGCCGGTTGAGTCGCTGTCGGGACCGGCAATTCCCGTTACGGAAACCGCAATGTCCGCTCCGCTGACTTTCAATGCACCCTGAGCCATTTGTTTTGCGACAGGCTCGCTGACAGCACCGTATTTATTCAAGTCGTCCTCGCTTACGCCGAGAACCTTGTGTTTAATTCCATTTGCATATGAAATAATTCCGCATTCAAAAACCTCGGAAGCTCCGGGAACGTCCGTAATGCGTTTTGCAATAAGACCGCCTGTGCATGATTCGGCTGTTGCAACCTTCAAATGATGCTCTTTAAGCATTCCGACTACCGCTTCTTCAATGCAGTTATAATCCACACCGTAAACGTAAGCGTCAAGTCTGTTTTTGATTTCTTCAATAATAGGCTCGCAGAGACTTTCGGCATCTTCTTTTGTCATTGCCATTGCCGTAACTCTCAGCAAGGCTTCACCGTCCTTAGCATACGGGGCAACGGTAGGATTCTGAGCATCAAAAAGGTCATTGACATTTTCGGCCATGGAAGATTCGCCGATTCCGAAGGTACGGATATTATGCGAAACGATTATGCGGTCGGAAAATTGCATAAGGTAGGGGACGGCACAATTTTGAAACATCGGTTTAAGCTCTCTCGGAGGGCCGGGCAGGACAAGAATATGAACGCCGTCCTTCTCGATTGCCATGCCGGGAGCTGTTCCGTTATCGTTCGGGAAAATGACGCAATCCTTAGGCAGCATTGCCTGCTTGAGATTGTTCTGTGCCATTTCAATTCCTTTTGAGCTGAAATATTTCTTTATCTTTTCAACTGTCGGCTCGTGTAAGAACATTTCCTTGCCGAAAAATTCACAGCATACCTCTTTTGTGAGATCATCAGGAGTAGGGCCGAGACCGCCGGAAAGAATAATAATATCGCTTCTCTTTGCCGCTTCATCAAGCTGGGCGAGGAGTCTTTCTCTGTTATCGCCGACAGTGCTCTGATGAATTACGCTTATGCCGAGCTTTGCAAGCTCTATGCTGAGATATTGAGCGTCGGTGTTGAGTATGTCACCCAAAAGTATCTCCGTACCGACGCTGATAAGTTCGCAAACTGCCAATTTACTCACCTGTGATTCTTAAAAATTTAATATTGTTGATTGCTTCTTCAACGAGGGCTTCAACATCAAGAACGGCTTCTGCCTCCTCAACCTGCTTAAGATGAGGCCGTGTCCTCGGATGCTTCGGTGTGAATACCGTACAGCAGTCCTCATAGGGAAGAATCGAGGTTTCAAATGTACCGATATTCCTTGCTCTTTCGATAACCTCGTCCTTATCCATTCCTATAAGCGGACGGAAAACGGGAAGATCCTCTACAACAGCCTCTGTACAACCGATCGCCTGCATTGTCTGGCTGGCAACCTGACCGACGCTTTCGCCCGTGATAAGCGCACCGCAGCCGTTTTTCTTTGCAATTCTCTCGCTGCATCTCATCATAAATCTGCGCATAATGATTGTAAAAAGCTCTTCGGGGCATTTATCCTTGATTTCTTCCTGAATATGCGTAAAAGGAACAATGTGAAGCGGTATTTCGCCGCTGTATTTTGCAACCTGCTTAAGAAGGGAACACACCTTCATTTCCGCACGTTGAGAGGTGTACGGGGGAGAAGCAAAATGTACGCCGCAAAGGCTGAGACCGCGTCTTGACATCATCCATGCGGCAACGGGACTGTCAATTCCGCCCGAGATAAGGATTGCAGCTTGTCCGGCAGTGCCGACAGGCATACCGCCTGCGCCCTTGATCTGATTGCCGTGAATAAATGCATAATTATCTCTTATCTCAACGTTGACTATGATATCGGGGTTATGAACGTCAACTGTAAGATTAGGAAAAGCATCAAGAATTTTTTCGCCGACAGTCATGCATATAGCAGGGGAGTTCAGCGGAAACTTTTTATCGGAACGCTTTGCATTAACCTTGAAGGTCTTTGCAAACATCAGATCATCTTTAAGGTATTCGCAGGCGGCGGGAATTATAACGTCCATATTTTTTTCAACGGCCGCACAACGGGAAATTCCCGCAATTCCGAATATCATTTTAATTCTTCTGAACGCCTCATCCAAATCGACATTCTCATCAATCGGTTCAACGATTATGGTTGACTGTGATGAAACATATCTGATTTTTCCGAGATCGTGAAGTCGATACTTCATATTTTTGATAAGCTGATTTTCAAAAGTGTGACGGTTAAGGCCCTTTAGGGCAAGCTCACCGTTTTTCAGCAAAATAATTTCTTTCATTATAAAACCTCATAGCTTTCGGCAACCAATCCGGCTGCCTTACTTCAATCTCCTCATTGTTTGACGTGCCGACGAAATTCCGCCTATCAGCATGTCGATTTCCTCCTTGGTCGTGAAAACGGAGGTGCTGATCCTCAACGCCGTGCTTATAACGTCCTCGCTCAGATTCATGGCCTTGAGAACACGGCTCTTGTGTCCCTTTGAGCATGCTGAACCGCTCGAAATATAAATACCCATTCCGGAAAGATAGTTGAGCATGACCTCGGACGGAATTCCTTCAACAGAAATGTTTGTGATATAAGGCAAAGCATTTTCCGGCGAATTAATTCTGACTCCCTCAACGGTTTTGAGCTTTGCGACCATATAATCTCTAAGCTCGGTCGAGTAACGCAGACTTTCTCTGTAGTCCGGGATAGCCGCTGCGGCTGCTCCGAAGCCCGCAATAGCCGGAACAGCCTCCGTGCCCGGTCGAATCTTGCTTTCCTGCAAGCCTCCGTAGGTGTGCTGAACAAGTCTTGTTCCTTTCTTAACAAAGAGAGCACCGGCACCCTTGGGACCGTGTATTTTATGGGAGCTTATCGACATAAGGTCAACTCCCATGTTATACGGTTTAAGCTGAATTTTGCCGAATGCCTGAACAGCGTCGCAGTGAATCAGTGCGTTCGCACCGGAATGAACAACGGCTCGCTTGGCAAATTCGACAGGCTGAATCGAACCGACCTCGTTGTTGACATACATCATACTGATGAGAACAACGGACGGATTGGTGGCGGCGTAGAGCTGTCTTTCGTCAATTACGCCTCTTTCGTTTACTCGCAGTCGAACAACGTCATAGCCTTGATTTTCAAGAGCTTTGACGCTTTCCTCAATGCTTGAATGCTCTATTGATGTGGTTATAATTCGACTTCCGCGTCTTTTCTGAGCATTTGCCGCACCGAAAACGGCAATGTTGTTGCTTTCTGTTCCGCCCGAGGTGAAATAAATCTCATCTGTTTCGCAGGAAAGTGCCTTGGCAATGGTCCTCCTCGAATCCTCGAGCAGCTCGGATGCGGCTATGCCTTTGGCGTGGAGCGATGAGGGATTGCCCCAACAGGTTTTCAGCGCATAATTCATCTTGTCGACGGCCTCTTTGCAAGGCTGCGTCGTTGCACTGTTATCCAAATAAGCTTCCATAGTCCATACCTCCGGGCAACATTAAACCATTATTAACTTTTATATTATACATCATCATTCATCTACTTTCAATATTTTTATTATATTTAAAAATGAATATTTTTTAAATTTTAATAGATATACGGTAT
>FR882081.1:16557-19330 GCA_000434915.1 Ruminococcus sp. CAG:563 | reverse complement strand
CAATAAGACCGCCGCTATCAACCAGCAGACAGGTAAAGCCAGCTGATCGTATTGCGCAAAAGCTTGATGTAAACTAAATCACGGCGGAAACCGGTTAAGGTCGGTTTCCGCCGTGTTCTTTATTATTTTCTCAAAAGGTGTTGACTTTATCGGTCGGTTGTGGTATTATACATCAAAAGAAATCTTTAAGAGCGATACAGAGATGTCGACAAGGTTTTGAATAATGGACGATAGGGCATATGCCCTGTGTTTTTGTGTGTCTGAATCAAAGAACCTTGTTATAGACAGGGTTCTTTTTTGTTGCTCGTTCAGGAGGCTCGTATGACAGAATACATCTTGAAAAACGCATTGGTTTATACGGATTCGGGATTCCAAAAGCAGGATATATTTGTTTCCGAAGGCCGTGTCCTTTGTGTTTGCTGTAAGCTTTGCGCAGAGTATACCAAGTCCTATGATCTTACAAATAAGCATATTTTTCCCGGTTTCGTAGATGTTCATGTTCATCTTCGAGAGCCGGGCTTTTCTTATAAGGAGACTATTAAAACCGGTACGCTTGCCGCCGCACGGAGCGGATATACAACGGTTTGCACAATGCCGAACCTTAATCCTGTCCCGGACAGCGTTGAACATCTTAATGAGCAGCTTGATATAATCGAAAAGGATGCATCGGTTAATGTTATGCCATATGGCTCAATCACCGTCGGCAGGAATGGCTCTGAGCTTTCCGATATGCAGTCGCTTGCCGATAAAGTCGTTGCGTTTTCCGACGACGGCAGTGGAATTCAGACTGAGGAAATGATGCGCCAAGCAATGCTTGAAGCAAAAAAACTTGATAAAATTATTGTCGCCCATTGCGAGGACAACAGCATGCTTAACGGCGGATATATTCATAAGGGTGCATATGCCAAAGTACACGGTCATAAGGGAATCAGCTCAGAGAGCGAGTGGAAACAGATTGAGCGAGACCTCAGACTTGCCGAGGAGACCGGCTGCAAATACCATGTCTGCCACATCTCGACGAAAGAAAGCGTCGACCTTATCCGCAAGGCAAAGCGCAGAGGTGTGGACGTGACTTGCGAAACCGCCCCGCATTATCTTGTCCTTACCGACGCAGACCTCAAGGAGGACGGCAGATTTAAGATGAATCCTCCGCTCAGAAGTGTTGATGACAGAGATGCACTCATTGAGGGCATATGCGACGGAACGATTGACATGATTGCCACCGATCATGCGCCGCACTCGATTGAGGAAAAATCAAAGGGACTCAAGGACAGTGCAATGGGAATTGTCGGACTCGAAACGGCTTTCCCGATTCTCTATACAAGGCTCGTCAAGGGCGGAATCATTAGTCTGCATAAGCTTGTTACGCTGATGAGCGTGAATCCTGCCGAGCGTTTCGGAATTAAAACAGGCTTTGAAATCAAAGAACCGGCTAACTTTACAGTCTACGACCTCAATGAAAAGGAAACGGTAAACCCGGAGAATTTTGCTTCGATGGGAAGAAGCACTCCGTTTGAGGGCATGACGGTTTACGGAAAATGCAAGGAAACGGTTTGTAACGGCGAAATTGTTTGGGAGGCTGAAGAATGAATCAGGTAATGATGAAAATAACAGACAATAAAAAGATTGCCGAAAAAACTTACTTTATGTCACTTGAGGGTGACACCTCGGCGATAACCAAGCCGGGTCAGTTCATAAATATAAAGCTTGACGGATTTTTCCTGCGCCGTCCGATTTCGGTTTGCGACTGTGAGAACGGAAAGCTTTCTATAATATATAAGGTCGTTGGCAACGGAACAAAGGAAATGTCCGAGCTGCCCGTCGGAGCTGAGCTGGATATACTCAGCGGTCTCGGCAACGGCTATGACACTTCAAAAAGCGGCGATTGTCCCGTGCTTATCGGCGGAGGAGTAGGTGTTCCGCCGATGTATCTGCTTTGCAAAAAGCTTGTGTCGGAGGGCAAAAAAGCAACGGTAATACTTGGCTTCAATTCTGAAAAAGAAGTGTTCGGCGTTGATGAATTCAAGGCGACGGGTGCCGAGGTTTACGTTACAACGGCTGATGGAAGCGTCGGAACAAAGGGTTTTGTAACAGATGTTCTGAAAAACCTGGATTACACATATTTCTACACCTGCGGCCCGATGCCGATGTTCAAGGCGATTGAAAGCATCGCAAAGACGAGCGGACAGTACAGCTTCGAGGAACGCATGGGCTGCGGTTTTGGAGCGTGCATGGGCTGCACATGCAAGACAAAATACGGCAACAAGCGAATTTGCAAGGACGGCCCGGTACTTGAAAGGGAGGAAATAGTATGGTAACAAAGGTTAATCTCTGCGGAATTGAGCTTGATAATCCTGTCATTCCGGCCTCGGGCACATTTGGCTTCGGTTATGAATTTGCCGAGCTTTATGATATAAACATGCTCGGAACGTTCTCTTTCAAGGGCACGACGAAAAGTCCGAGATTCGGCAATCCCACGCCGAGAATCGCCGAGTGCACGGCAGGCATGATAAATGCCGTCGGTCTTCAGAATCCGGGCGTTGATAAGGTGATAAGCGACGAACTGCCGAAGCTTAAAAAATGTTTTAACAAGCCTGTTATGGCAAATGTCAGCGGCTTTTCGGTCGATGATTATTCCTACACCTGTGAAAGGCTTGACAAAGAGGAGCAGGTCGGCTGGCTTGAGATCAATGTTTCCTGCCCGAACGTACACGGCGGCGGAATGAGCTTCGGAACAGATCCGAAAGCTGCGGCCGAGGTCACAAGAGCGGGT
>FR882081.1:16246-16541 GCA_000434915.1 Ruminococcus sp. CAG:563 | reverse complement strand
CAAGAGCGGTTAAGGCAGTGACAACGAAGCCTTTAATTTTGAAGCTTTCGCCGAATGTTACGAACATTGTCGAAATAGCAAAGGCGTGTGAGGACGCAGGAGCTGACGGAATCAGCCTTATAAACACCATGCTCGGCATGAGAATTGACCTGCACCGCAGAAAGCCGGTAATCGCAAACGTGATGGGCGGCTTTTCAGGCCCGGCGATTTTCCCGATAGCCGTCCGAATGGTTTATCAGGTTTCACAGGCAGTCAATATTCCCGTTATCGGAATGGGCGGTGTGTCGAGTGCCGG
>FR882081.1:0-16201 GCA_000434915.1 Ruminococcus sp. CAG:563 | reverse complement strand
TTGCCGGAGCAACGGCGGTTGAGGTCGGAGCGGCAAACCTGGTTGATCCGTTTGCTTGCAAGAATATAATCGAAGCATTGCCGAAAGCAATGGAAGAATACAAAATAAACAATCTTAACGAAATAATAGGAGGAGCACACAATGGGTAAGGACGTAATTGTAGCCTGCGATTTTTCAAGCAGGGAGGAGACGATGGCTTTTCTTGACAATTTCAAGGGCAGAAAGCCGTTTGTCAAAATCGGAATGGAGCTTTTCTATGCCGAGGGTCCCGATATCGTAAGAGAGATTAAGGCGAGAGGACACAAGATTTTCCTTGACCTCAAGCTTCACGATATCCCGAACACAGTGAAGAAATCAATGGCTGTGCTCTCAAGGCTTGATGTTGATATGACAAATCTTCACGCAGGCGGAACTATCGCAATGATGGAAGCGGCAATCGAGGGCCTCACACGTCCCGACGGAACAAGACCGCTGCTCATTGCCGTAACTCAGCTCACCTCAACAAGTGAGGAAAGAATGAAAAACGACCTGCTTATTAACGAGAGCATGGATAAGGTTGTTATGCACTATGCCCACAATGCAAAGCTTGCCGGACTTGACGGCGTTGTTTGTTCGCCCTTAGAGGCAGGCAAGGTGCATGAGGTCTGCGGAAGCCGATTTCTTACAGTAACTCCGGGTGTACGTTTTGCCGACGGGGACAAGGGAGACCAGGTCAGAGTTATGACTCCCGAACAGGCAAAGAAAATCGGCTCGGACTACATTGTAGTCGGACGTCCGATAACTGCGGCGGCTGATCCTGTTGCGGCATACGAAAGATGTATAAACGAATTTGTAGATTAAGGAGCAGATATTATGACAGACATTCAGATTCAGATTGCAAAAGACCTTCTTTCAATTAAGGCGGTTTTCTTCCGCCCCGATGAGCCGTTCACATGGGCAAGCGGCATCAAAAGCCCTGTTTATTGCGACAACAGACTGACTCTCGCTTACCCCGAGGTTCGTACTCACGTTGAAGAGGCTCTTGCCAAGACCGTTAAAGAAGTTTATCCCGAGGCTGAGGCTCTTATGGGCACATCAACAGCAGGTATCGCACACGCTGCCATCACTGCTCAGATTATGGGACTTCCGATGGGATATGTTCGCTCGGGAGCTAAAGATCACGGTAGAAAAAATCAGATTGAGGGCAAGCTTGAAAAAGGGCAGAAGGTCGTTGTTGTTGAGGATCTTATCTCAACCGGCGGCAGTGTTATCGAGGTCGTAAACGTCCTCCGAGAGGCCGGCGCCGAAGTGCTCGGAATTGTTTCAATCTTCACCTATGGCATGCAGAAGGGTCTTGACCGCCTTGCTGCGGCAGATGTAAAAAACGTAAGCCTTACCAATTTTGATGTAATCGCCGAAATTGCGGCTCAGGAAGGATATATCGCACCGACGGATGTTGAAAGACTTATAGCTTTCAGAAACAATCCGTCCGATGAAAGCTGGATCGGAGGCACAAAATGAGAAGCGTTATAAGTATTCTTGATCTCTCGGTTGAGGAGATTGACGAGCTTATTGCTCGTGCAAATGATATAATCGCAAACCCCGATAAGTATGCGGAAGTATGCCGCAGAAAAAAGCTTGCAACGCTCTTCTTTGAGCCGTCAACACGCACAAGGCTCAGCTTTGAGGCGGCTATGTATGAGCTCGGCGGTAACGTTCTTTCAATGGCGGATGCAAAGTCAAGCTCAGCCGTCAAGGGCGAAAGCGTAGCCGATACGGTTAAGGTCATTTCCTGCTACGCCGATATAATTGCCATGCGTCATCCCAAGGAGGGCGCACCCTATGTTGCGTCGCTCAATGCGTCAATTCCCGTAATCAATGCAGGTGACGGCGGACACAACCACCCTACGCAGACCCTCGCAGATCTTCTCACAATCAGCCGTGAAAAGGGTCGCTTCGATAACCTGACTGTGGGCTTCTGCGGCGACCTTAAGTTCGGCAGAACAGTCCATTCGCTCATCGAAGCCCTTGCAAGATACAACAACGTGAAATTCGTTTTGATTTCTCCCGAGGAGTTGAAGCTTCCAAGCTACGTCAAGAACGATGTTATCAAGGCCAAAAACCTTGAATACATTCAGACGACCGACCTTGAAAAGGTTATGCCCGAGCTTGATGTTCTCTATATGACCCGAGTTCAGAAAGAGCGATTTTTCAACGAGGAGGATTATCTCCGACTCAAGGACAGCTATATTCTCACTCCCGATAAGCTTGCAAACGCAAAACCCGATCTGTCAATTCTTCATCCACTGCCTCGTGTTAACGAAATCAGCGTTGCTGTCGATAAAGATCCCCGTGCATGCTATTTCAAGCAGGTTCTCAACGGAAAATACATGAGAATGGCACTCATTCTCAAGCTCCTGGAGGTAGAAGTATGAACATAGATTCCATCAAAAACGGTATAGTGATCGACCATATTAAGGCCGGAAAAGGTATGGAGATTTACAATCTCCTCGAGCTTGATAAGCTGGATTGCTCCATTGCCATCATCAAAAATGTAATGTCCCGTAAGCTTGGCAAAAAGGACATCATAAAAATCGACTCTGATTACGACGTTGACCTTGATGTTCTCGGCTATGTTGATCCCGGCGTTACCATTGATATTATCAAGGACGGCCGCCTCGTTGAAAAGAAAAAGGTTTCACTTCCCATTCAGCTAAAAAATATCATCAAATGCAAAAATCCACGCTGCATAACCACCACCGAGCAGGAACTTCCGCATATTTTTAAGCTTACAGGAACCGGCGAAAACAGGGTATATCGCTGTATTTATTGCGAAACCAAAGCCGAATAACCCTCCTGAGCGGATCTTTTGTCGAATAAGACTTTTTTCGTGGCTTGACGTATATACATACGCCTGCGCCCCGAGAAAAAGCCTTCTTCATCCAAAATCTCTCGCTCAGGAATAAAACTGAATAGCAATAAGCCGCTTTTTCTGAATTGACGTATATACATACGCCTGCGTTGAAAGAAAGCGGCTTTTTTACCTAATCTTCAAGTTCAGGTTTTTGTTTCTTTTGGCGGATAAGGCATTTTTTCCGGCTCGGCGTATAAGAATACGCCTTCACCGAGAAAAAATGTTTTCTTCATCCAAAATCTCTCGCTCAGGAATAAAACTGAATAGCAATAAGCCGCTTTTTCCAACTTGACGTATATACATACGCCTGCGATGAAAGAAAGCGGCTTCTTTGCCTAATCTTCAAGTTCAGGTTTTTGTTTCTTTTGGCGGATAAAGCATTTTTCGGTTTGATGTATATACTACTCCAACTTCGCAATTTTAAATCATTATAAAACAATACCCTCCGACGGACTTTTCGCTGTCGGAGGGTATTGTTATTTTCTGTTAATCAAGCGTGATAAGGTTGATACACTTAACAGGACAAGCCTCGGTGCATTTGCCGCAGCCTGTGCACTTGTTGTAATCGACCTTAGCACAGAAGTCCTTGACCTCAACTGCGCCGAATTCGCACGCCTTGACACACTTCATACAGCCGATACAGCCGTTTGCGCATTCCTTGCGTGTAATTGCGCCCTTGTCGTGATTTACGCAAAGGTTGGCCGCCTTTGCGTCGTGCAGGGGCATCATCTTGATGATGTGATTCGGGCAGGTCTTAAGGCACTGCTTACAGGCCTTGCACATTACCGGATTGATTCTTGCAACGCCGTCGCAGATGTGAATTGCGTCATACTGACAGGCATTCATGCAGTCGCCGAGACCTATACAACCGTAGATGCACTCCTTCGGACCGCCGAAAAGCTGCTTTGCCATTTCACATGAGCTAACGCCGTTGTATTCCATCTTGGTTTCCGCCTTGCCGCAGAAGCCCTGACACATGACAACTGCCGCCATGGGAGCGACCGAGCCGGCCGAAAGACCCGTAACCTCTGCAATAGCCTTTGAAGCGTCGTTACCGCCGGGGGCACAGAGAGCTGTGTTTGTTGTAATACCCTTTGAAAGAGCCGCAGCATAGCCGTCACAGCCCGAAAATCCGCATGCGCCGCAGTTTGCACCGGGCAGACATTCACGGATAGCCTCCGCTTTTTTATCGACGGGAACAGCCATGACGATGGAAGCGACTGCAAGTCCGAGACCTGCGATGAGTCCGATGACCGAAACGATCAGAATTGCTAAAACAATAGGATTCATTTGCTCGCCTCCTTATGCAAAGATCTTGTCAACAACGCCTGCGAATCCCAGAAACGAAAGGGAAACGAGCGAGGCGGCAACAAGTGTGATGGGCAGACCCTTAAGGAATTTCGGAATGTCGCAGGATTCGAGTCTTGAACGAACACCTGCGAACATTATCATGGCAATCATGAAGCCAACGCCGCCGCCGATAGCACAGATGAGCGACTGCATAAAGTTGTAGCCGTTGTCAACGTTGAGGGTTACAACGCCGAGAACCGCGCAGTTCGTCGTGATAAGAGGAAGATAGATGCCGAGAGCATTGTAAAGTGCCGGCATATATTTCTTGAGAATAATCTCAACCATCTGAACGAGTGCGGCGATGACGAGAATAAAAACGATTGTCTGAAGATATTCAAGATTGTTGGCAACAAGCAGATATTTGTTTATCGGGTATGTAACCGCCGTTGAAAGAGCCATAACGAAGATAACGGCAAGCGACATGCCGACTGCCGTGTTCAGCTTCTTTGAAACGCCGAGAAACGGACAGATGCCGAGGAATCTTGAAAGAACAAAGTTCTGAGTGAGAATCATTGTGAGCAATATGCTCAAAAGGCCTTTTGTCATTTCCATTATGCTTCAGCCTCCTTCTTCTCTTCACAGCTCTCATGAGTGTCCCTAATGGCACATGATTTAGCCATCGGGCAGTTTTCGCAGCCGTGAAGCACAGCCTTGGGCTTGCCCTTAGACTCGGCAATCTTATTTGCAAGAGCCATTACCATGCCGAATACAAAGAATCCGCCGGGAGCGAGGATAAATATAAGCATCGGGTTTTCGTTAAGGAAGGGAATCGAGAATCCGTTGAAGCTGCCGCCGATGAGGTCGCTGATTCCGTTGAGGAATGTGCCTGCACCGAGGATTTCACGGATAGTGCCCATAACGAAGAGTGCACCGGTGAAGCCGATTCCCATGCCGAGTCCGTCGACTGCCGAGGCGAGCACGCCGTTTTTGCTTGCGAAAGCTTCCGCTCTGCCGAGGATAATACAGTTAACAACAATAAGCGGAAGATAAACGCCGAGCTGTTCGTTGAGCACGGGAACAAATGCCTTGACAAGCATCTGAACGATTGTAACGAACGAAGCGATGATAACGATGTATGCCGGGATACGGACCTTCTGCGGAATAACCTTTCTCAATGCCGAAATAACGATGTTCGAGCAGATGAGAACGATTGAAGCCGAAACGCCCATGCCGATCGCACTTGAAACAGAGGTCGTTGTGGCGAGGGTGGGGCAGGTGCCGAGCACAAGGCGAAGAACAGGGTTTTCAATGATAAAACCCTTGGTAAGCTCCTTGCCTAAGGATTTCTTTTCAGCCATCAGTTAGCACCTCCGTTTTCTGTGATAGTTTTGTAGTTTGCGAGAGCCTCGTTGACCGCCGTAGTTACGGCGTTGGACGTAATCGTTGCGCCCGTAAGAGCGAGGATCTCGTTATTGTCGTGGTCTGCGCTGTTCTTGGCAACCTTAATCCCGTCTACAAGACCCTTAAACTGATCTTTGAAGGAGTCTGTCTGTGCCTTCATGCCGAGACCCGCAGTGTCGCTGATTGAGAGAATTTGGATTCCCGTGACCTTGCCTTCATTGTCAACGCCTGTCATAACAAGAAGGTCGCCGCCGTAGCTCTTTGATGTGGTTGTAAAAACCATACCGACTGTCTGCTTACTGCCGTCAAGACCGACTGCGTAGCTGATGCCGTTGAGGGTTTTGTCCTCGAAGCTCTTTGCGTCTGCAAGAACCTCCATACGGGACTGAGCCTCGGACTCTGCCGAGTTCTTTTCGATTATAGGAGCGGTTACGTTATTTGCCAACGCAAGCAAGGTCGTTGCGACAAGGCAGATAATAAAGAGTGCAACCGTAGGGATCAAAATTTGTTTTTTCATTTTGCCTCAGCCTCCTTCTTTTCTTTTTTTGGAGTGCCGAACGGCTTGGGAAGCGTAACGTTTTCAATCAGCGGAACAAGAATGTTCATGATGATGATTGAATAGGAAACGCCCTCGGGAAGATTGCCGAAAATTCGTATTATCGAGGTGATAAGACCGCAGCCTATACCGAAGATGATCTTGCCTTTGGGGGTAATCGGTGAGGTTGTGTAATCCGTTGCCATGAAGATTGCACCGAGCATAAGTCCGCCGCCGAGAAGCTCATATGCAACGAAGCGGAAATCACCCTTGCCTGCGATGAGCATGATAACGGCAACCGTGCCGATATATGTGAGCGGAATTGTCGGTGAGATAACCTTACGGACAACGAGATAGATACCGCCGAGGATAAGAGCAACGGCACATGTTTCGCCGAGACAGCCGGCACGCCAGCCGATAAGCATTTCGACAAGCGAAACATCGGGAGCTGCTCCGCCCGAAGCCATCTCATGAATAGACGAGAGGGGAGAAGCGGAGGTGATGCCGTCAAGCTTTGACATTGTCCAGGTGAGCGGCTGAGTCCAGGTTGACATCGCAACCGGGAAGGAGGTCAGAAGAACGATACGTCCGGCAAGAGCGGGATTGACAAAGTTCTGACCGATGCCGCCGAAGAATTGCTTTACAACAACTATCGCAACGAGCGAGCCGATAACCACCATCCAAAGCGGAATGGAAACCGGCAGGTTGAAAGCAAGCAGAAGTCCTGTAATAACTGCGCTGAGGTCGCCGATTGACTGGCTGCGCTTGAATACGATCCTGGTGATATACTCGAATATTACGCAGGTCGCAACACTGACACATTCAATGAGCAAGGCTCTCGGACCGTAGAAGATAACCGAAGCGATAAGAGCCGGAATAAGTGCGATAATAACGTCAAGCATCAGACTTCTTACAGTCCTCGGACTGCGATCGTGAGGAGATGCGCTGACAACGAGCTTATTTTTTAATGTCATTTCTTTGCACCTGCCTCTCTGATGATTGATTTTGCAAGTCTCATGTGCTGGACAAGCGGCTTCTTGGCCGGGCAGGAATATGCACAGCTGCCGCACTCCATGCAGACCATAACGCCGTCCTTGAGAAGGGCGTCAACGTCCTTGGTCTTTGAATCACGGACAATCTTTGTCGGGACAAGACTCATCGGACAGGCGGCGGCGCAACGGCCGCAACGTATACAGTCTGTTTCTCTGAAAATCTTTGCATCCTTAACCGAGAAAGCAAGCAAAGCATTGTTGCTCTTTGAAATCGGGTAGTTGATATCGGTAATTGCCATACCCATCATCGGACCGCCTGCGATAATTTTGACCGGATCCTCTTTGAATCCGCCGCAGAACTCAACAACATCGGCAAAGCTTGTGCCGATCGGAACTCGAACGTTCTTCGGCTCGGCAATGGCCATGCCGTCAACGGTCATTGAACGGCTGACAAGCGGTTTACCTGTTTTCAGATAACGGGCGATGAATGCGATCGAGGTGACATTCATAACGATACAGCCGACGTCTGCCGGGAGCTTTCCGGGAGGTACCTGACGGCCTGTTGCCGACTGAACCATCATTTTTTCTGCACCCTGAGGATAAACGGACTTAAGCTGCATAATTTTGATTGAGCTGTCTGCACCGGATTCCTTATCAACGATCTGATGAAGAATTTCAAAAGCGTCGGGCTTGTTGTCCTCGACCGCTATAACAACATTCGGAATGTTAAGAAGCTCTTTAACTGTCTTGATGCCCGAGCAGATATCCCATGAATTGTCGATGCATTCACGGTAGTCAACGGTTATGTAAGGCTCACACTCGGCGGCATTGATGATAAGAGTGTCGATGTTCTTATCTGCCGGAACATTGAGCTTAACATGGGTCGGGAAGCCTGCACCGCCGAGACCGACAAGGCCTGAATCTCTGACTGCTTTGCAAAGCTCTTCCTTTGTGTTGACCTCGGGAGCTTGGAGACCCTCGTAAAGTCTCATCTCGCCGTCGGATTCGATTGTAACGCCCTGAACCATGGTCCCGTTCGGAAGCTTGACGTTTCCGATTGATGTTACGGTACCCGAAATTGATGCGTGAATCGGTGCGCTGACAAATTTATCGCTGTCGCCGACTACCTGACCGACTGCAACGGTATCACCGACCTTAACAGTCGGGGTACACGGAGCGCCGATGTGCTGCTGCATAGGCAAAACTACCTGTTTCGGGACGGGAATACGAACTACCTCGCAGCCTGCCGTGTTTTTGTGGTGGTCAACCTTGACACCGCCACGAACCTTTTTGACTGCCGAGATAACTCCGTCCACGTGGATTTTACCCATTTGTTCAACCCCTTTGCTATATGGGAATTTCCCATTTATTTTTTTAGTTTAACGGCCTTTGCCAGATTAGGCATAACCGCCTTGAGAATCGTTCCGGTAAGGAATCCCGTCGCGATTGCAAATATTAACAACAGCGGTCCGTAGCCTACGATGAGCGAAGCCGTACCGGAAATGATACATGCCGTCGCAAGCTGGCCGATATTGTGACAAACGGCACAGATGATTCCGATGCCGATATATCCTAATTTATTCTTGCAAAATCTGAAAAGGAGGCACGCCGCCGCAGTGCTGAGAATTCCGCCCGAGAGGCTCATCAGCATTGCCGTCATTCCTCTTGTGACGCCTGCGAAAAGTCCTTTGATGATTGTTATAAAAAATGCGTATCCCGACCCGGCACAGCTCGCCATGAACATTGTAACTATGTTGGAAAGTCCGGGCTTTGCTCCGGGTGGAAATCCCGGATAAGCGGGGATAAGCGTTTCAAGGTAGGAAAGCGCAAGCGCAAGCGCACACATTATGCCCGTCACGGCTATTTTTCTTGTCAGATTTTTATCTTTCATATCAATAAGTCATTATGTCTGTTTTGTTTTTAATCGATTTGACCGAAATAACAACCCTCGCCGGCAGACATGCTGCCGTTTCGCCGCCCGAGGTCAGTTTTCCGCTTTTAACGCAGAGCTTGTCCTTACATTCGGCATGCGAAAAATATATTTCATTATTGCCGACGGTTATCTCAACTTTCGGCTCGCTGTTCGGAGAGATTATGTATTCTTTCTCAATCGATGAAAGGTCTATTGTTTCTTCAAGCTTGCCGTCAACATAAATTTCTGCGGTCAATTTGTCCGAGTTCATTAACCTCGGAACGGATATCGCCGCCGCTGCGAGAAGAACTGCAATTATTATAATTAAATCCGTTCGTTTGAATAGCTTCATTTGTCAAGAGTGTAGCTGTCGTCGGTTACCGTGAATTTGCCCGAGAGGCCGTCGGTGACTCTGACTGCGTTGTTGTTAAAGATGAAAACCGCTTCTGCGTCAAATTTCTTGAGGATTTCGACGCTTTTGCGGTAGCCTGCGATATAGCATACCGTTGAGAGTGCATCGCTGATAAGTCCGGATTCGCAAACCACGGTAACGCTCTTGAACTCGCTCGTTGCCGGGTAGCCTGTTGTTGCGTTAAGAATATGATGATAACGCTTGCCGTCCTGCTCAAAATATTTTTCGTAATTCCCCGAGGTTGAAACGCAGGTGTCCTTGAGCTTCAGAGTTCCCATTGACTGCTTGTCGTTATCGGGATTGACTATGCCGACGGAGAATGTTCTGTTGCCGTAAATAAGCAGGCTGCCGCCGACCGAAACAACAGCGGATTTTGTTCTGCCCTTGTCGAGCAGCTCCTTGATTTTATCACATACGAAGCCCTTGCCGACTGCACCGAGGTCAAGTGACTGACCTTTTTTTATCTGAACAGCGTTGCCCGAAATTGAAACGTTCTTGTAGCCGACGCTGCCGAGTGCCGTTTTGATTTCATCATCGGAGGGCAGACGCTGATTATTGCCGCCGAAATCCCAAAGCTTCGTAACGTTGCCGATTGTTATGTCGAAAACGCCGCCGCAATCGTCCGAAATGTCAATACACTGTCCGATAATTTTAACCGTGTCGGGTGAGACGGAAACCTGCGTGCCTGAACCTTTATTGATTCTGTAGACGTCGGAACCTTCCTTTCTCCAACTGAGGACGGAATTTTCGAGTCCGTTGATTTCCGTTTCGATTTTATCAAGGTCGTTCTTTGCACCGAAGCCGAAAAGCTTGACCGTAACGACCGTACCCATGGCAACGCTCGTTTTTTCGCAGGAGCTTCTGCCGCTTATAAAGTCATATGAAACAATGCCGAAAACAATGACGGCACAAAGTATGATCGCAATGAGCGATTTTTTGTTTAATTTCTTTTTTGCACCGTTTTCCAAAGCAATTCACCCTTTTTCTTACATACTATTGTATTATACTATGAAAAATCGACAAATTCAATAGAAACGAAACTAATTAAAAATTTAACAATATTATAGGGTGACACCGTAATTGAGCGGTATTGCAATAAAAAATCGACGCCTGCGAGCATCTGTCCGCAGGCGTCTTTCTCAGTCAATGTCAGCAACCGCAACCGTTGTTGTTGAGGAACGATGTACCGTTGTTTCCGCAGCCACAGCCGCAACCGCACTCTGAGAATAAGAGGATGATTATGAGAATAAGAATCCAGTTATTGCAGCAACCCATGTTTCTGACCTCCTTTCGTCTTACACTAACATTGTATGGGAAAAGGGAATGTTGGTGACAAAGAAAAGTTTTTCCGCAGATTATGTCGTGTGATTAATTTTTCCGAAAACGGTTAAGCCGAAAATTGGGAGTGAAAGGCGAATTTTTGTTGAATATATACATTTATTTATACATTGAGAGGATAAACAGTGTTGACTTTTCAGAAAAAATAAGGTACAATAATTGTACTTAAAAAATAGGCGGCGGTTATAATATGAAACGTATTCAATGAACGGAAAATCGGCTGTTTTTCGAAACAGTTTGTCTTTCTGTTCTTTTTTATACCGCTCGTTATTTATACAGGGAGGAAAAACTTATGTATGTTTTAGCACTTGACCAGGGAACGACAAGCTCCCGTGCAATAGTATTTGACAAGCGCGGACACATTGTTTCCAAGGCACAGAATGAATTCGAACAGATTTATCCCAAGTCGGGCTGGGTTGAGCATGATCCGATGGATATTCTTTACAGCCAGATGCATTCAATTTCAACCGTTATCAATTCAGGTGATTTTGATGTTAAGGAAATCGCGGGAATAGGTATAACAAATCAGCGTGAGACAACAATTATATGGGATAAGGAGACCGGCAAGCCTATATATAACGCCATCGTTTGGCAGTGCCGCCGTACCGCAGAGCTTTGTGAGCAACTCAAAGAAGAGGGACTCGGCGATTACATCCGTGAGCATACGGGACTTCTTATCGACGCCTATTTTTCGGGTACAAAAATCAAATGGATTCTTGATAATGTTGAGGGTGCAAGAGAGAGAGCCGAGAACGGTGAGCTTCTTTTCGGAACGGTTGAAACATGGCTTATTTGGAATCTGACCGGTGGTAAGGTTCATGTCACGGACTATTCCAATGCTTCAAGAACAATGCTCTTTGACGTTGACAAGCTTCAGTGGGACGAGTTCCTTTGCGAAAAGCTCGGTGTGCCGATGTGTATGCTTCCCGAGCCTGTTGAATCGAGCAAGGTCTACGGCACGGTCGCTCCCGGAATTATCGGTATTGAGGAGCTTGAGGGTGTTCCGATCTGCGGTGCAATCGGCGATCAGCCGGCCGCACTGTTCGGTCAGGCCTGTTTCAATCCCGGTCAGGCGAAGAATACCTACGGTACAGGCTGCTTCCTGCTCATGAACACGGGCGAAAAGCGAGTTCGTTCGGAAAACAATCTTCTTACCGGCGTTGCATGGAGCATCAACGGCAAGACTACATATTCGATCGAGGGCAGTGCCTTCAACGCTGGCTCGGTTATCAAGTGGCTCAGAGATGAGCTTCACATGGTTGATACTGCACCCCGTGTTGACGAGCTTGCCGAAAGCGTTGAGAACGCAAACGGAATGTTCCTTGTTCCGGCATTCACGGGTCTCGGCGCACCGTACTGGGATATGTATGCCCGAGGAACTATCGTAGGACTTACAAGAGGTGTTAACCGTGCTCATTTCTGCCGTGCGGTTCTTGAGTCGATCTGCTTCCAGATGACCGACCTTCTTCGAGCCATGACGAAGGATTCAAATATAATTCTTTCCGAGCTTCGAGTTGACGGCGGTGCAAGCGTCAGCAACATCATGATGCAGATTCAGGCCGACCTTATCAGAACGGTTGTCAACAGACCGAAGACGGTTGAAACAACGGCTCTCGGTGCGGCATATCTTGCGGGTCTCTGCGTAGGAATGTGGAAAACGCCCGAGGAGATTGAAAAGAACCGTGAGGTTGAGAAGGTATTTATTCCGAAGATGGATAAAAAGGTCAGAGATAAACTCTGCGAGGATTGGAAACGTGCTGTTGAGCGTTCACGCAACTGGGCACAGGAGGACGATTTTGATTGATAAAGATCAATCTTAATTTATAAATTATTTATTAACATAGGAGGTTTTATTATGGGCAAAGTTGTATGCGATTGGAAAACACTGCATGATTTTATGGTTGATGCGTTCAAGGGTGTAGGTGTTCCGGCTGAGGACTGCGAGATTGTTGTTGACGTTATCCTTGAATCGGACAGACGCGGTATCGAATCCCACGGCTGCAACCGCTTCAAGCCGATTTATATCGACCGAATCGAAGCAGGTATTCAGAATCCGGTCACGAATTTTGAAATTGTTAAGGAAACTCCGACAACGGCTGTTGTTGACGGTCATGACGGTATGGGACAGGTCATCGGTTACAAGTCGATGGAAATGGCAATCAAAAAGGCTAAGGAATACGGTATGGGCATGGTTGCCGTTCGTAATTCCTGCCACTACGGTATTGCGGGCTACTATGCGTCAATGGCGGCAAAAGCAGGCTGTATCGGAATCACCGGTACAAACGCACGTCCGTCCGTTGCTCCGACCTTCGGTGTTGAAGGCATGTTCGGAACAAACCCACTCACGATCGGTATTCCGACCGATGAGGATTTTAATTTTGTAATCGACTGTGCGACATCAATTACGCAGAACGGCAAGATTGAGTATTATGCAAGAATTGACGAGCCTGTTCATCCGGGCACGGTTATTGATATCAACGGCAATCCCGTTGAGGGCGACGCAGGCGAGGCTCTCAAAAAGATTCGTAACGGCACAGCCGCTTTGACGACCCTCGGCGGTATCGGCGAGGCTCTCGGCGGATATAAGGGCTACGGCTACGCTATGGTTATCGAGCTTCTTTCGGCCGCTCTTCAGGACGGTAACTACGGCAAGATGCTTGACGGCAAGGATGAAAACGGCAATCTTGTACCTTATCATCTCGGTCATTTCTTCATCGCCATTGATACGGATCACTTCCTCGGCGAGGAGCAAACAAGGAAAAAGGCAGGCGAGATTATTCGCTCCGTTCGTGCTTCCAAGAAGGCACCGGGTCATGACCACATCTTCTCGGCAGGCGAGAAGGAGTACAACGTTTGGCTTCAGAGAAAGGATTCCGGCGTGCCGATAAACGAATCCGTTCAGGCTGAAATGAACAAGGTTCGTGATGACCTCAAGCTTAACTATGTATTCCCGTGGGAGAAATAAAATAATTTGATCGGAGGACAATTATAATGGATTATGCAAAGGAATCCCTGAGGCTTCATTATGAGTGGAAGGGTAAGATAGAAGTAATCGCAAGAGCAAAGGTTGATAACAAGGATGCCCTTTCGCTTGCTTACACACCCGGCGTTGCTCAGCCGTGTCTTGAAATTCAGAAGGACATCAATAAGAGCTATGAGCTTACACGCCGTTCAAATCTCGTTGCCGTTATCACCGACGGTTCGGCTGTTCTCGGTCTCGGCAATATAGGCCCCGAGGCAGGTATGCCCGTTATGGAGGGCAAGTGCGTTCTTTTCAAGGAGTTCGGCGGTGTTGACGCTTTCCCTCTTTGCATCAGGACACAGGAGGTTGACGAATTTGTAAACACCGTTGCTCTGCTTTGCGGCAGCTTCGGCGGAATCAACCTTGAGGATATCGCCGCTCCGAGATGCTTTGAGATTGAAAGAAAGCTCAAGGAAAAAGCCGATATTCCTATTTTCCATGATGACCAGCACGGCACCGCAGTTATCTGTTCGGCGGGAATTATCAATGCTTTGAAGCTCGTCGGCAAGAAGATTGAGGACTGCACAGCCGTATTCAACGGTGCAGGTGCGGCAGGCGTTGCGATCGCAAAGCTTTTCACAAGCATGGGTATGGGAAATATCATCATGTGCGACCGTAAGGGTATAATTTGTGACGGTGACGACCTCAAGCCGGCTAAGCAGGATATCGCAGACTTCACAAACAAAAATCACCTCAGAGGTTCACTCGCCGATGCAATGAAGGGCGCAGACATCTTTATCGGTGTTTCCGCTCCCGGAGTTGTTACCGAGGATATGATCAAGTCGATGGCTAAGGACCCGATCGTTCTCGCAATGGCTAACCCTGTTCCCGAAATCATGCCTGATCTTGCCAAGGCGGCAGGCGCAGCGGTTGTCGGAACAGGCAGAAGCGACTTCCCGAACCAGATCAATAACGTTCTCGCATTCCCGGGAATTTTCCGTGGAGCGCTTGATGTTCGTGCAAGCGACATCAATGAAGAGATGAAGATTGCGGCGGCAAAGGCACTCGCAAGCCTTGTTTCCGATGAGGAGCTTTCCGCAGATTATATTATTCCGAAGCCTTTCGATCCCCGTGTCGGTAAGACCGTTGCGGCAGCTGTTGCTCAGGCGGCTCGTGATTCGGGTGTAGCAAGAATATAAAATCATAATAAATGAGGGCATTATAATGAAAACAGCAATTTACGGCGCCGGCTCGCTCGGTACGGTTCTCGGCGCATATCTTTCAAAGGCAGGCGTTGACGTTGACCTTATCACAAGGAATAAGGAGCACGTTGACGCAATGAACAAGGGCGGAGCGAAAATTATCGGCACAGTCAACATGACAGTCCCCGTTCATGCACTCACTCCCGATCAGATGACCGAGAAATATGAGCTTATAATCCTGCTCACAAAGCAGCTTGATAACGAAAATATTCTTCGCAATCTTGAGAAGAACATGACCGACGATTGTATCGTCTGCACACTTCAGAACGGACTTCCCGAGCTTTCGGTTTCCAAGGTCGTCGGCGAGGACAGAACAATGGGCTGTACCGTCGCATGGGGTGCAACTCTCCACGGCAAGGGCGTTTCGGAGCTTACGAGCGAACCCGACAGTATGTCGTTCGGACTCGGCAGAATGAACGGTCAAAAGGACGAAAAGCTCATGCAGGTTAAGGCTCTGCTTGAAAAAATGTGTCCCGTTGAGATTGAGGACAATTTCATGGGTGTTCGTTGGTCAAAGCTCCTTATTAACAGTGCGTTTTCAGGCATGTCCGCTGTAATCGGCGGAACCTTTGGCGATGCGGCGGAGAATAAGGAGTCAAGAGTCTGCTGTCAGAATATAATCAAGGAATGTATTGACGTGGCAAATGCAGCAGGTATAAGGATTGAGCCTGTTCAGGGTAAGGACATTGTCAAGCTTCTTTATTATAAAGGCAACGGAATCAAGAAGAAGATTTCCTTTGCACTTATTCCGATTTGCATCAAGAAGCACAGACTTCTCAAGGCAAGTATGCTTCAGGATCTTGAAAAGGGCAGACTTTGCGAAGTCGACGCAATCAACGGTGTTGTATGCGAATATGGCAGAAAGTACGGTGTCCCGACCCCGTATAACGATAAGGTCTGCGAGATTATTCACGGAGTTGAGCAGGGCAAGTATAAGTGTTGCTTCGACAACGTAAAGCTTTTTGCAGGCTTGGCAAAGTGATTTAACCGAGAAAAAGGTTAAAAACAGTTCGGCTACATAAACCAACGAAAAAACTTAATAGCAGATAGGGTATAAGGTTGTCACAACTTTATACCCTTTTCTTTATTGCTGTATTGCTCCGGATTAAAAAAGCAAAGTGCAGTAAAAGTACAATTTGTAGCGGTCAATGTTGGAATCGCACCCTACAATAAATGCAGAAAAGTAATGTTACGCAGAGGTACG
>FR882080.1:115929-165617 GCA_000434915.1 Ruminococcus sp. CAG:563 | reverse complement strand
CGAACTTCATCGTAGGGTGCGACCTTTACGAAATGTGTGTATCCGCTCCCCTGCACAACAAAAAAACGGGGCGAAATAATCCGCCCCATAAACATTTTATTATTATTAGAATATACCCTGCTGCATCATTGCGTCGGCGACCTTAAGGAAGCCTGCGATGTTTGCGCCTGCAACAAGATTGTAGCCGCAGCCGTATTCCTCGGCGGCAGTGACCGAATTGGTGTAGATGTTCTTCATGATCTCTCTGAGCTTCTCGTCAACCTCTTCGGCAGACCAGCTGTAACGCATTGAGTCCTGGCTCATTTCAAGAGCGGAAACCGCAACGCCGCCGGCGTTAACTGCCTTTGACGGAGCAACAACTGCGTTCTCCTGGAGATATTCAAGAGCGTCATTTGTTGTCGGCATGTTGGAAACCTCAACGTAATACTTTGTGCCGTTCTTGATTATCTTCATTGCCTCTTCAAGGTCAACCTCGTTCTGAGTTGCGCAAGGCATTACAATATCGGCCTTAACTCCCCACGGCTTCTCGCCCAGGAAATACTCTGCGCCGAACTTGTCGGCATAATCCTTGACCTTGCCCGTGCCGTGTGCTCTCATTTCAAGAAGATATTCAATCTTCTCGTCCGTCGAAACGCCGTCCTTATCGTAAACATAGCCGTCGGGACCCGAAATCGTTACTACCTTTGCACCGAGCTGAGCTGCCTTCTTTGCAACGCCCCATGCAACATTGCCGAAGCCGGAGATAGCAATGGTCTTGCCCTCGATCTTCTCGCCGAAGTGAGCAAGAACCTCCTCGGCATAATAAACCGCACCGTAGCCCGTAGCCTCGGGACGAATGTTTGAACCGCCGTAGCTCTGGCCCTTGCCGGTGAGAACGCCGTTTTCAAAAACGCCCTTAATGTGTCTGTACTGGCCGTAGAGATAACCGATCTCACGTCCGCCGACGCCGATATCACCTGCCGGAACGTCGATATCCGGACCGATAAATCTGTAAAGATTGTTCATGAATGCCTGGCAGAAGCGCATGATTTCTCCGTCCGACTTGCCGTTGGGGTCAAAATCGGAACCGCCCTTTGCACCGCCGATAGGAAGTCCCGTAAGGCTGTTTTTGAAAATCTGCTCAAAGCCGAGGAACTTAACAATACCCGAATATACGCTCGGATGGAAACGAAGTCCGCCCTTATAAGGTCCGATAGAGCCGTTGAACTGGCAGCGATAGCCTTTGTTTACCTGCACCTTGCCGTTATCGTCAACCCATGCAATACGGAACGAAAACATACGCTCAGGCTCAACAAGTCTTTCAAGAAGACCGCTTTTCTCATATTCCGGATGTCTTTCAACTACCGGCTCGATTGACTTGAACACTTCCTCAACCGTCTGAACGAATTCAGGCTCGGACGCATTCTTTTTTCTTACCGAAGCAAGAACTCTGTTAATATATTCACTCATGTGTATCACCCTTTCATTTTGTATGTAAATACAACTGTAAATACAACAATATTATAATTATTCTCCGTTATATTGTCAAGATTCGATGCGACAAAATAAACAACCTGACACGCTTCTTTTTGTGCATTGTGACATCTTACATATTAGATTGTTAAAATTTTATCACAGATTTTTTACTAATTTTATTGACCTGAACGTTTGTTCTGGTTATAATATAGATGTTAGCTTTTAGATGCGATAAACATCAAATGCTTTTTATATAATCTGTCAACATCTAAAATCCGGCATCTAATGCCTAAAATCTATATCCGGAGGTGTTGCCGATGGCGTACAAGGCTTACATTGCAATAGACCTTAAATCTTTCTATGCTTCTGTCGAGTGTGTTGACAGAGGCCTTGACCCGTTGGACACAAATCTTGTTGTTGCCGACCCGACAAGAACCGAGAAAACCATCTGTCTTGCCGTCTCCCCTTCCCTCAAATCCTACGGCATACCCGGCAGAGCGAGGCTCTTTGAGGCTATACAAAAGGTGCGTGAAATAAACGCCCAACGCAGATATAAAGCACCCAAGCATAGCTTTACCCATGAATCGCATTTTCATTCCGAATTAAAAAGTGACCCGTCGGCGGAGCTTGCATTCATCACCGCACCGCCGAGAATGGCGCATTATATGGAGGTCAGCACCCGTATATACAATGTTTATCTCAAATATATCGCTCCCGAGGACATCCACGTTTATTCAATCGACGAGGTTTTCATTGATGCGACCGACTATCTCAAGACCTACGGCATGACGCCCCGTGAGCTTGCGATGAAAATGGTGCTCGACGTGCTTGAAACAACCGGCATAACCGCCACGGCAGGCATAGGCACAAATCTTTATCTTTGCAAAATTGCAATGGACATCTACGCAAAGCACTGCGAACCTGACAAAAACGGCGTGCGAATTGCCGAGCTTGACGAAATGAGCTATCGAAAAATACTTTGGGATCACCGTCCGCTGACCGATTTTTGGCGTGTCGGCAGAGGAATTTCAAAAAAGCTTGAACAGCACGGCTTGTACACAATGGGTGACGTTGCCCGCTGTTCTGTCGGCAGGGAAAGCGACTATTACAACGAGGATTTGCTATATAAGCTTTTCGGCGTCAATGCCGAGCTTCTTATCGACCACGCATGGGGCTGGGAACCGACCGAGATTTCAGACATCAAGTCATACCGTCCGGAGAGCAGCAGCCTCAGCTCGGGTCAGGTGCTTCAAGAGCCGTATGAATGTTCAAAGGCAAGGCTTGTGCTCAAAGAAATGGCCGACTTATTGTCCTTGGAGCTTGTCTCAAAAAGAATTGTCACCGACCAAATCGTTCTGACCGTCGGTTATGACATTGAAAGCCTGAATAAAAGCTACTCGGGTGCGGTTGAGACCGACCGCTACGGCAGAAAAATTCCGAAAACCGCCCATTCAAGTGAGAATATCGGACGCTACACCTCCTCGACAAAGCTCATTTGCGAAACGGCGATGAACCTTTTTGACAGAATCGTCGATAAAAATCTTCTCGTGCGCCGAATGTATATCGTCGCTAATCATATTATAACCGAGAAGGACGCCGAAAAAGAGAGCGAGTACGTCCAACTTGATCTTTTTTCGGACACAAAAAAGCAGGAAGCCGAAGAAAACGAGCTGAAGAAAGAGAAGGACATGCAAAGGGCGATTCTCAAAATCAAGAGCAAATACGGCAAGAACTCCATAATCAAGGGCATGAACCTCAAGGATGGTGCTACTGCACTTGAAAGAAACAGACAGATCGGAGGTCACAAGGCATGAGCGGAAAATACGACGATATAATCAACCTCCCTCACCATGTTTCGGCAAAAAGGCCTCAGATGTCACGTTCGGCACGGGCAGCGCAGTTTGCTCCGTTTTCCGCATTGGTCGGACTTGACGATGAGATGGAGGAAACGGCAAGACTGACGGACGCTAAGCCCGAGCTTGAGGAAGCCGAAAAAGAAAAAATCAACCGTGTTCTTCTTGAAATCCGTAATAATCCGCAAAAAGAAACGGCCGTTGAGCTGACGTTTTTCCGCCCCGACGGCAGGAAGGACGGCGGTGCGATAATCACCCGCCCCTGCACGGTCAGGAGAATTGACGAAATTGAACGTAAGCTCATTTTAAACGACAGAAGCGAGATTGAATTTGACAATATTTTATCAATAAAAATCAGTAAATAAGCTTTAGAATTTGTTCATTTTGCTTGACTTGTCGCATAAATATGTTATAATCATACGGTAACCCGATGAGCCGAAGATATTCGGCAGCAAGTGGTGGAGTCTGTCATAGAACGTCATGTTCTATTTGTTTCGGGTTATATTGACCTAATTGAACTTTGGTCTTTTCAGGCAGGATCCGTAGAGATTCTGCCTTTATTTTTTTGGCAATACCGCTTGCCTTGGATTCCGCCCGAAATAATTTTAGGAGTGTCAAACCATGAACCCAATCACGATCACAGCCCTGATTCTGTTCGCCGTCACTTACATACTGATGATGGCTTTTCAGAAGATCAGACCCTATGTTGCGATAGGCTCGGCGTTAATCTTCATTGCCCTTGGCGTTATCGCATCAGCTTCACCCGACATTTTCGGCAGCGGATTCTTCAACGTCGGCGATTCAACATATTCCTACGGCGTCGCACAGGCTCTCGGAGAAATCGACTGGAACGTACTGATGATGATAGCCGGCACAATGGGAACCGTCTATCTTTTCATCGAATCAAAAATGCCGCAGCTCATGTCGGACATTTTGATTTCCAAAATGCCGAACGTCAAATGGGCGATCGTTTGTCTTTCGCTTTTCGCAGGTATTGTTTCTGCTTTCGTTGACAATGTTGCGACGGTGCTCATGATTGCGCCGGTTGCCCTTGCCTTCTGCAAAAAGGTCAACATCTCCCCTGTTCCGTCAATCATTTGCATTGCGGTATCCTCGAATCTCCAGGGTGCGGCAACGCTCGTCGGCGACACAACTTCGATTCTTCTCGCAAAATCGGCTAACCTCGACTTCTCGGACTTCTTCGTTGACAGCGGAAAACCCGGTATGTTCTGGGTCGTTGAGGCAGGAGCAATCGTCAGCGCACTCATTATTCTTTTTATGTTCCGCAAAGACAATGCAAAAATCGAATTCAACGCAAGAACCAAGGTTGAGGATAAATTCCCGACTTTTCTCCTCGTCGGAACAATCGTGCTTCTCATCGCCGCTTCGTTCATCCCCTACAAGGACGGGGCA
Organism: Ruminococcus sp. CAG:563; assembly: GCA_000434915.1. Classification (GTDB taxonomy): domain Bacteria; phylum Bacillota; class Clostridia; order Oscillospirales; family Acutalibacteraceae; genus CAG-488. Next base: position 160,896 of record FR882080.1, on the reverse strand, counting down.
GCCGAGGGTCAGTTCTACAAGCCCGATATCACCAACGGCCTTATCTGCATAGGCTTCTTCATAATCGGCGTTATCCGCGAGGTTTTCTTCAACAAGAATTATAAGATAGTCAAGGACACCTTCAAGGAGATCGACTACTACACGATTGCCCTTCTCACCGGACTTTTCGTCGTAATCGGCGGAATCAAGAGTGCAGGCGTTATTGACGTCATCGGAAACGGAATCGCAAAACTCGGCTCAGGCTCCGAGTTCATCATTTACACGATTATCGTTTGGATTTCCGTTATTCTCTCGGCGTTTATCGACAATATTCCCTACACGGCAACGATGCTCACCATTGTTCCCGTTATCGCCGCCGACATGGGCATGGAGCCTAAGCTTCTTTACTACGGACTTCTCTGCGGCGCAACCCTCGGCGGAAATCTCACCCCGATCGGTGCAAGTGCAAATATTGCCGGCATCGGAATCCTCAAAAAAGAGGGATATGAGGTCAAGGCGACAACCTTCATGAAATACGGCATACCCTTTACTCTCTCCGCCGTGCTGACCGGCTACATACTTATCTGGTTCATTTGGAGATAAAAAGATAAAAATCAAAAAACAAGGCATTCCGATATGGTTTGCCTTGTTTTTTATTGACTGTTCACCGTTAGTTTTGTATGTTATTCAACCGTTCCGATTACAAAAGCTCCGTTCGGCGAGTCCGAGCCGCCGACATTGGAGAAGCGGACAAATGCACCGTATTTTGAAACATCATCAATTCTGATATGGATATTGTCACCGGATTTCAGGTCAATAATTGCCGTGAAATATTCCGTTCTGCCCGGCAGGAGCTTGCTTATATCCTGCTTGGTTTCAACCTCTTTGTCCTCCGTTCCGATGTAAACGGCAGGATCGGCATAAATCGGAGCAACACCGAGATTCTTAACTCCGACCCTGACGTAAGCCTTGCCGAAAAGCTTCTTCACCTGAACCTTTTCGACGTAGAAATCATAGCCGAGCTTTGCCGAAGCCTCATTCGCCGTCTTGATTTGCTTTTCAGTCAGATTGCCGGTGAAAGCTCCCGTCATCATCAGCCATGAGCAGTGCGTCTTGTTTACGCATTCATCATAGTCCTGAAAATCGTCCGTCACCTGTCCGTTGAGGAAATTCTCCTGACCTTCGGGGCGGAACTCGCCGCCGATCGGCCGGTTTTTCCAAACGTTGGTTTTCAGCGCACGTTTGAGCTGGTTATAAAAGAAATAATCCTTGTCCGAATTTATTGTATTGTAGGTAAACGAATCGTCATGGAATCCGATTTTGCCGTTGTTTGAACCGGGTGTTCCGGGATAGCGGGTAAGAATATTTGTATGCTTAAATTTAGTCTCAAACGCATGAATGATCTGTCTTTTTTGCCTGTCGGAAGGCATTGCCTGCTTGATTTCACTGCAAACGTGCCACTCTCCCCAGTGTCCGATAAGCCCCGTCGTTATATAGGCAATTCGTTTGTCGCCGTCATAATTAAGAGCAAATTGGTCGATAAAATAAAGCAGAAAATCAATCAATCTCTGATCGCTGTAATCCGGGCTGATTCCTCCGCCGTACTCGGAGTATTCGTATTTTTTAACGCCCATATCCCATATGTACTGCGGAACGGCGCACTCCTTGTCGGGATAATCGAGATACACTCTCATTGCAGCCTGGTGACCCCTGCGTGCAATTTTATCAAGCTTCTCTTCAAGTCCATCTCTGAGCGTAAATGTGCCGTCGTCGGCAACAAGATCGGTCATCGGAATATAGAGCCATTCCATGCTGTAAGGCACAGAAGAATCTGCTCCGTCCTCGCTGTAGAACGGCATAAAGCCTTTCATGGGATTACCGTAAGCCGTTTCATATTTAAGCTCCGTTGCGGCGAATCCGGGATAATTTCCGCAGATCATGGCAAGGCAGAGCGTTATCACGTTGAGAAACGAAAGTATTTTATAAATCAAGTTCATACACATCCTCCTTTTTCTACTATAATACATTCTTTTGAGCGTCGGGTCAATATACAAATTTCATAAAATTCGCATTCTTTTCGCAGAGCGACCATCGTTCGTCCTTTTTAATTTCTGCTGAATATAGAGGACAAGTATTCCCCAACTGATTCTATCTGAATTTTTGACCTCCGGGTCGATGTGGACATCGACCCCTACGAAATGTGCCTTTATCGAACTCTGTCGTAGGTCATTGACCCCTGCACAATGCACCTCTCCCGAACCTTAAGCAAATCTAACCCTGTATTTTCTCAGCCAATAATCGAACTGGATGAAGTATGCTATCGTCTGCGGTGTTGTCATCAGCTGGCCGTACCACGGCTGACTTTTGTTTTCGGTCAAAAGCTCTGTCAATTTATCTTTCTTTATAAAATCAAGCAGCGGCGAAGTGCCCTCATCGATTATCGCCTGCAAGCGTGACGAAACGGCGGCAAGGTAATTCGGATTATGCGTTTTGGGATAAGGACTTTTCTTTCGCCAAAGCACTTCATCGGGCAGATATCCACGCATTGCCTCACGGAGAAGTCCCTTTTCATAGCCGTTGTGATCCTTCATCTTCCATGGAACATTGTAAAGATACTCGACTATTCTGTGGTCGCAGAACGGAACTCTTACCTCAAGCGACGAATACATACTCATTCTGTCCTTACGGTCAAGCAGGGTTTGCATGAACCAATCAAGGTTCAGCTTCATCATTTGAGCCGTTTTCAAGTCGTCCTCGTTCATGTCGTTATAAAGAGGTGCACTGTCGGCTGTCAGCCTGTATCTGGCATAAACATATTCCGAGCCGTCAATTTTATTTGAGAATTCATCTTTCAAGAACGAGATTCTGTAGTCTGTCGACTGTGCCCAAGGGAAGCCCTCCGAGGAACGTATCGTTTTGTCTCTGTACCACGGATAACCGCCGAAAATCTCATCGGCACACTCGCCAGAAAGTGCAACGGTGCCGAATTCCTTTATCGCCTTGCACAATAGCAGCATCGAAGCATCAACATCAGCCATTCCAGGCAGGTCACGTGCATCGACGGCGGAATAAAGTGCATCAACAAGCTCATCAGTATCAATCACGATCCAATGGTGTGCTCCGCCGAGATATTTCTCCATAACACGAATAAACTCCGGGTCGGAATTCGGTTGAAATCTTGATTTTTTGAAATACTTGTCATTGTCCTTATAATCGACGGAAAAGGTGTGCAGAACCTCTCCCCTTTTCCTGAATTCCTCGTTTGTAACTGAGGATATCAGGCTTGAATCAAGTCCGCCGGATAGAAAAGTGCAAAGAGGAACATCCGAAACAAGCTGACGCTTTATTGAATCGGTTACAAGAAATCTTACTTTTTCTACCGTTTGCTCAAAGCTGTCCGTGTGCTCATGCGCTTCAACATTCCAATAACGGTAAATCGTCAGTCCCGCTTCATCATAAATCGCATAATGTGCGGGTCTTAACTCATTTATATCCTTAAAAACGCCGCATCCTGGTGTTCTTCCCGGACCGATAAGCATAATTTCCGACAACGAACGGTTATCCATAATCGGCTCAATTTCCGGATGCTCAAGCAAGGCCTTTATCTCCGAGCCAAAAACGAATCCACTCTTGCATATGGAATAAAAGAGCGGCTTAACGCCCATTCGATCCCTTGCAACAAACAGCTTCTTTGTCTCATGCTCCCAAACGGCGAAAGCAAAAATTCCGTTAAACAATTCAACGCATTTTTCACGGTATTCGACATAGGCTTTCAACACGACCTCGGTATCCGAGTGGCTGAAAAAATTATATCCCCTGCTCTCAAGCGTGTTTCTTATCTCGTCCGTATTGTAAAGCTCGCCGTTATAGCAGAGAGTGAAAACCGCACCGTCAACGGCGTAGGTCATCGGCTGTTTACCCTTTTCAATATCAACAACGGCCAAACGTCTGTGCATCAGCACCGCATCGGGAGAGAAAAACTCGCCGTGCTGATCGGGTCCGCGTGAAAAAAGCTTGTTTTGCATGTTATAAAACTGACTTTCGTATTTTGACAAATCCGTTGTGAAGGAAACCTGTCCGCATATTCCGCACATAAAATCACCTCATTTTGCTGCCTTTATATTTTTCTCTTGTGGCAATTCCGCCTCTGATATGTCGCTGTGCCTTGTTAATATCAAGTATTTCCCTGACCTCACGGCTTAAACCGGGATCAATCTCCTCCAATTTTTGCGTAACATCGGTATGTACCGTCGATTTGGAAATTCCGAACACCTTTGCGGCTGCTCTTACGGTCGACTTGTTTTTTACGATATATTCGCCGAGTTCAACCGAACGAATTCGTGCTGTTTCATTCAAAAGAAAAACCTCCCGGATTTACATATCAGTAATTGATATGTCCGAGAGGTTAAAAATATTCAGATTTTTCAGCAAATTAAAAACACGGAAAATATTAAATAAGTTATTCTTTTTCCGAAGAAATCTTTGCCGAAGCCTTTTTCATCATTGATTTTTTAAATAGAGCAAGCAATCCGCTGCAACCTCGGCAGCTTATCAATTGCCGACTTTGCATCAATCAGCGAGATTATAAAATAACAAAATCCGACATTGTTGAAGAAAACCGGAAGATAAAGGAAATTGACAGGTTAACAAAGCGTTAAAAATTAACTTGCTGTATATTATATCATTCAATCATATCGATATCGTACGGAGTCGTCTGATATACGAAATAGTTCAGCCAGTTGGAGAAAAGCAGATTTGCGTGAGCTCTCCACGAGACGATAGGCTCCTTGGACGGGTCGTCGTTCGGGAAATAATTCTTCGGAACGGCGATATCAAGCCCCTTTTCCTTGTCCCTGAGATATTCGTTTTTCAACGTGTCACGTTCGTATTCGGAATGTCCGGTTATGAAAATCTGCTTACCCTTATTTGTAGAGATGGCATAAACTCCGGTTTCAGGCGACGACGCAAGGATTTTCAGCTCCTTGACCTTTTTAATATCCTCGGTCAGCACCGTTGTATGCCTCGACTGCGGCACCATAAAAGTCTCATCGAAGCCACGGAAAAGAATAGATTTTTTGTAGTTGACCTTGTGCGGATAAACGCCGAAATATTTCTGCGGCAAGTGAATTTTCGGAATTCCGAAATGATAGTAGAGACCGGCCTGAGCACCCCAGCAGATGTGAAAGGTGCTGGTGACGTGGGTTTTGCTCCATTCCATGATTTTGCAAAGCTCATCCCAGTATTCGACCTCTTCAAACTCCATGTTTTCAACCGGTGCGCCGGTGATAATCATGCCGTCGTACTTGTTGTGCTTGATCTCTTCAAAGGTCTTGTAAAAAGCGAGCAGATGTCCCTCGGAGGTGTTCTTCGACTTGTGAGAGGTCGTATACATCATTTCCATCTCGACCTGAAGCGGAGTATTTCCGAGCAGTCTCGCAAACTGAGTTTCCGTTTCGATTTTCTTGGGCATAAGGTTGAGAAGCAGAATTTTCAGCGGTCTGATATCCTGCTTAACCGCCCTTTTTTCCGTCATTACAAATATATTTTCATCATGGAGAACCTTGACGGCAGGCAGTCCGTTCGGTATTTTAATTGGCATTAGCTATCACTCTTCAATCAGATTTTCTCAAGTGCCTGCGCAATATCCTCAATAAGATCCTGTGCATTTTCAAGTCCGCAAGAGAAGCGAACAAGGTTAGCCGGCACGCCTGCGGCGGCAAGCTCGGCGTCGTTCATCTGGCGGTGAGTTGCGCTCGCCGGATGGAGACAGCAGGTTCTTGCGTCGGCAACATGTGTCTCAATTGCCGCAATCTTAAGATTTTTCATAAATTTCTCGGCCGCAGCTCTGCCGCCCTTTATGCCGAAGCTGACAACGCCGCATGAGCCGTTCGGGAGATACTTCCTCGCAAGCTCATAATACTTATTGCCCTCAAGCGACGGATAGTTGACCCATTCGATTTTATCATGAGAATCAAGAAATTTTGCAACGGCAAGTCCGTTTTCGCAATGTCTTGCCATTCTGACATGAAGGCTTTCAAGTCCGAGATTAAGAATAAATGCGTTCTGCGGAGACTGAATCGAACCGAAGTCACGCATGAGCTGAGCGGTCGCCTTTGTAATAAATGCTCCGCCCATTCCGAAACGCTCGGCATAAACAATGCCGTGGTAGCTGTCGTCGGGAGTGCAAAGTCCGGGGAACTTATCGGCATGAGCCATCCAGTCAAACTTACCCGAATCAACAATGCAGCCGCCGACTCCCGCACCGTGACCGTCCATATATTTTGTTGTTGAATGGGTAACTATATCTGCGCCCCACTCGAACGGTCGGCAGTTGATAGGAGTTGCGAATGTATTGTCAACTATAAGCGGAACACCGTGTGCATGAGCGGCGTCGGCAAATCTTTCAATATCAAAAACGGTCAAGGCCGGGTTGGCGATGGTTTCGCCGAAAACAAGCTTCGTATTCGGCTTGAATGCGGCTTCAAGCTCCTCATCCGAGCAATCAGGCTCAACAAATGTGAAGTCAATACCCATCTTCTTCATCGTAACGGCAAAGAGATTGTATGTTCCGCCGTAAATCATCGATGAAGCTACAACATGATCGCCGCAGTTTGCGATATTGAAAACTGCATAGAACGATGCAGCCTGACCCGATGAGGTAAGCATTGCGGCTGAGCCGCCCTCAAGCTCACAAATCTTTTTTGCTACCATGTCATTGGTCGGATTCTGAAGTCTTGTGTAGAAATAGCCCTCAGCCTCAAGGTCAAACAGCTTGCCCATGTCCTCGCTTGTGTTGTATTTATAAGTCGTGCTCTGGATAATGGGAATTTGTCTCGGCTCTCCGTTACCGGGAGTATAGCCGCCCTGCACGCACTTTGTTTCAATTCTTTTTTCACTCATCATATCAAGTCCTTTATACTAATTTCTTCAAATATTCCAAGCCCTTCGGAACTGCCGTCAACGGTGTTTCACGGCCCTCATATTCGAGAGTAACCCAGCCGTCATAGCCGGATTTTTTTATAAGCTCCATGCATTCTTTAACCGGAACAATTCCGTCGCCGAGAATCGAACCGCAGAGATGATTTCCGTCTCTTGTGTCAAAATATCCCTCGGGCGTCGGAACGCTCTTATCGGCAAAGTAGAAATCCTTAACGTGTGCATAAATGATATGCTTCACACCGACCTTAACAGCCTCAAGCGGCGTTTCATCGGCACAAAGAAAATTGCCTATATCAACAAGCCAACCGAAATTATCGTCATTGACCGCATTGACAAGTGCCTCTACCCTGTCGCTCTGCTGACAGTAAAAGCCGTGATTCTCAACTGAGGTTTTGATGCCCTTGGTCTTTGCATATTCCGTAACGGCCTTGCAGCCCTTCGCAAGCACCGGAAGATACTTTTCAAAGCCAGTCTTTGAGAATCTTTCCGCCTCCGGACCTATCGTTGCGTCATGACGCATGGTCTTTACACCGAGAATTTCGGCAATATCAACCTCACCCTTGAGCCGTTCAATTTCCGAATCAACGTCTCTGTTGATGAAATCGGCACCGATGGCATAATTGGAAATCTCAACGCCTTTTTTATCGGCATAGGCACGAAGCTCCTTTGCATATTCGATTTTATCCTTATCTCCGGGATTGATTTCGGCAAATTCAATGCCCTCAAATCCCATTTCCCCGGCAAGGTCGATTCTTTCAAAATCGCTGTTGCCGAGTTGAGAATAGCTGTAGCTGCTGACAGAAATTTTCATTTTAAGCACCCATTTTACTGTTGAGGAATTCAACGGCCTTTCTGATGTCCTTTTCCGGGTCGTCGCCGACCTCTCTTTCAATGGTGAGGAAGCCCTTATAGCCGATATCCTCCAGTGCTTTGAGATATTCATCCCAGTTAACGCTACCCTCGCCGAGAGGGACTTCGATAAAGCTGTCCGCCGTCACGATATGGGATTCAACCATGCCGTAGATAATGTCGGGATCAACATAGTAGTTCTGCTTGCCGTCCTTGGCATGAGTATGCACGATATAATCTTTAAGGTTATGTACAGCCCCGGCCGGATCGTCGCCCGTAACCATAACAAGGTTAGCCGGGTCAAGATTGACGCCTACGCCGGTTGAGCCGAGCGAATCAAGAAAATTTTTAAGTGTCGCAGATTTCTCGGGACCTGTCTCAATCGCAAAATGAGCGCCGATATCGTCCGCATAGCGGCTCAGCTCAAAGCAGGCCTCCTGCATAATTTTAAATCTGTCCGCATTCGCATCCTCGGGGACAACGCCGATATGAGTTGTAACAACGTCGGTTCCAAGCTCCTTTGCAAGGTCAAGTATTCTCTTGGATTTTTCAATCTTCCAAACGTTGTTTTCGGGATTTGTGAATCCGCCTCCGCCGAGATCGCCGCAAAGAGCCGAAATAACAAGGCCGTTATCGGCAACAAGGTTTCGGAAATCCGCTCTTTTCTGTCCGACAAGGTTTTCGGGAGCCATCTCGCCGCTTGTGGAGTAAACCTGAATACCGTTCGCTCCGACCTCTGCAGCCTTCTTGACCGCCGACTTTATATCAACTCTGAAGCTGTCAATAATTACACCAATCGGGAATCTGTACATAAAATACACTCCTTACAAAATGTTACTTTAAATTATACATACAATTTATAAATAAATCAATACGAAAATGAGATTATTTATTAAACAAATAAAACAGAAAAAGCCGCAAACCAAAAGGTTTGCGGCCTGGTGACTCATCGGGGATTCGAACCCCGGACACCTTGATTAAAAGTCAAGTGCTCTGCCAACTGAGCTAATGAATCGCGGTGCGTATTTAACGCTTGAATATAATACATCAAACAAGATGAAAAGTCAAGCATTTTTTTGAAATAATCCGATTATTTTCATGTTTTTTATTTGCAACACTTATAATGGGGATTTTACTCTTGATTTATTCCTCTCGCCGATATAAAATATAATAAAATAATAAACCGGAGGAACGAGATGACCGAGGACGAGCTTCTCTACGCCGTGCTGGACGATAAAATGAGAGAATGCGAAAACAACAACTATATTTCCAACACGAACTTTCTCGACATTTATCAGCAGAGCAAGGCTATTCAATATCTTCAAAAATTTCATATTAAGCATGAGCTTTACGGAGGTTTTGAGGATTCCGAGCGAAGGATAGTTATCTTCCTCCCCGATTATGCCGACGAAAATTTTCTTTCCGAGTGCGGCGACATGCCGATCGTTCCGCTTAGAATCGATAAGGACAATTTTTCCACGCTTTCCCACCGTGACTATCTCGGAGCGATAATGGGCCTCGGTATCAAGCGTGAAATGCTCGGCGACATTCTCATTGACGACAAGGGCTGCACGACTGCGGCAGTCAAAAGCGTTGCAAAATATCTTTGCGAAAATCTCATTTCCGTCGGCAGAGGAACGGTTCATACCCACATTCCCGAAAGCTTCGACACTGTTAAAATCGAAGAGAAATTCGAGACTAAACGCTGCTTTGTTTCCTCAATGCGCAGCGATTCGGTGGTGTCTTCCTGCTTCTCTTTTTCACGCAGCGAAGCGGTTCGACGAATTTCAGCCGGCGAGGTTTATATTAACGGAGTGCAAATAACAAAAATCGATTTTAAAGTGCCTTTCAGCTCCAAAATTGTCGTCAGGGGCAAGGGCAAGGTTCTTATCACCGAGGACGACGGAATTACAAAGAAGGGCCGACAGGCTTTCACGATTAAAAAATACATCTGAGGAGGATTTTTATGTTAAATTTCGGACACAGAGGCTTCAGCGGAAAATATCCCGAGAACACAATGCTCGCATTCAAAAAGGCTGTTGAAGCAGGCGCAGACGGAATCGAGCTTGACGTTCATTTTTCCAAGGACGGACAGCTTGTCGTTATCCATGACGAAAAAATCGACAGAACATGCGATTCAACAGGCTTTGTCAGAGACTACACTCTTGCCGAGCTTCAGTCTTTTGACGCTTCTGCCGGCTTCAGGGGCGTTTACGGAATAAACAGAATTCCCACCCTGCGTGAATATTTTGAATTCATCAAACCGATTGACGGATTCATTACAAATATTGAGCTTAAAACAGGCGTTTATGAGTACCCCGGTATTGAAAAAGCCGTCAACGATATGATAGTTGAATTCGGACTTGAGAAAAGAATCATTATTTCCAGCTTTAACCATTACAGCGTTATGCGCTTCAAGGAAATTAACCCGAAAATAAAGTGCGGATTTCTTGAGGAAAGCTGGATTCTCGAATTTGGCAAATACACAAAGGCTCACGGCATTGAATGTATTCACCCTATGCATTGGACATTGACCGAAGAGACCGTCGGCGAAATGAAAGCGAACGGAATCGAAATTAACACATGGACAGTCAACGATGAGGACAGCGTTGCAAGACTTTATAAGCTCGGAGTTGACTCCGTAATCGGAAATTATCCCGATATGGCGAAAAAAGTGATAGATTCGATGAAATAATACTTGATTTTATTATACATTCAGTGTATTATGATAAAGGCTTAGAAAGCTAAAAAATATCAGAGGTGTTAAAATGTTTACAGGTAAAGCAGAAGAGTTCAGAGGCGTATATGCCCTTCTTCTCACTCCGTTTAATGAAGACAGATCCATCAACTATGATACATATGCACAGTACGTCGAGTTCCAGGCAGCAAGAGGTGCGCATCACCTTTTCTCGGTATGCGGCAGCTCGGAAATGACATGCCTCACTCTCGACGAAAGAATTAAGTGCGCCGAGACAGCCGTTAAGCACGCAAACGGTGTTGAAATCGTTGCAACAGCCAACCTTGAGCCGACCTGGAAAGAGCAGATCGAAGAGGTTAAACGCATGGAGCAAACCGGCGTTGACGGTCTTGTTTTTGTTACGAGGGATTACGGTAACTGCGATAAAAGAATAGTTGAAAATCTTTCCGAGCTTGCAGGATATACAAAGCTTCCGATTATCCTTTACGAGTTCCCAGGATTTGACCATTGCCATATGTCAGGCAAGGCATACGGCGAGCTTGTTAAAACCGGCAGATTCCACGGAATAAAGGATACCACTTGTTCTATGGACGGTATTAAGGACAAAATTGCCGTTCAAGGCGATTCGTCTGTTCTTCAGGCTAATATTCCCCTTCTTCTTGACGCTTATGATGCAGGCGCAAGAGGCGTTTGCGCAACTCCTACCTCATGCGGCGTAAATCTTTTCCGCAAAATGTATGACGAGTATTTCGTAGAGAAGGATATGAAGAAGGCAAGAGAAACCTTCAACGAGATCATACTCCTTGACTGTGCTATCGACAGCGGCTTCAATGCAAGCGCAAAGTTCCTTGTTCAGCTCCAGGGTATTCCTTTCACAACGGTTACAAGAGCAGGCGCAACGCTTAACGCGCCGAGAATCAGAAGCCTCCAGTCCTTCTATGAGTACGCAAAGGCACACGAGCTTCTTTAATTAAAGAAAACAATAAAATGCTCACAAGGCTTTCGGGCTTTGCGGGCATATTTTTTTGCATATAAAAGGCCGTGACGAAATCAATTCATCACAGCCTTTAATTTTTAAAACTTCAACGGAGCAATGCTTCTGTCGAGGATTCCGTTCATCTGGGCGATTGCAACGCCGTAATTGACTATTTTGACACCCTCCTGAACGGCGTGGGCAATTCTGTATTTCATCTCCGTTTCGTTGAGCATACAGCCGCCGCAGTGAACAACAAGGGCATATTTACTCAGATCATCCGGAAATTCCGTACCCGATGTAAATTCAAAATTCAGCTTTTTACCCGAATACTTTTGAATCCAGCCGGGCAGCTTAACCGTGCCGATATCGTTGCACTGCCTGTGGTGAGTGCAACCCTCGGAAATGAGAATTGTATCACCGTCATTAAGCTCTTTAAGCTTCCTTGCACCGTCGATGAGCTGCTTCAAATCGCCTTTGTATCGTGCAAAAAGGATAGAAAACGAGGTAAGTCCGATATCCTCCGGAACAATTGCGGAAACCTGCTCAAATGCCTGTGAATCGGTGATAACAAGCTTCGGCTTTCCGACGAGGTTTTTAATCGTTGCGTCAAGCTCCGATACCTGACAGCAGACCGCCGTACAGTTGTTATCAAGCAATTCTCTGAGCACCTGCTGCTGAGGAAGAATGACCCTGCCCTTGGGAGCGGACTCGTCAATCGGAATTACAAGAATGACCGTGTCACCTTTTTCAAGAACATCGGCAACAATGTCTTTGCCTAACTGCTTAACCTTGCAGAACGAAGCGATTTTTTCTTTCAGCTCGTAAACGTTTCTGTCGTCCTTTGCACTGACATAAATCTCATTTTTGGCAGCATCGGGAACATTATTGAGCAAATCCGATTTATTGTAAGCAATGATGAAAGGAATCTTTTTGCCCTTGAAAAAGTCAATCATCATATTGTCGAATCTGCCGAGCCCCTTGGTCGAATCGACAACCAAAACGGCAATATCCGTCTTTGTAAGCACCTGCTTCGCCTTTTGAACTCGCTTTTCGCCCAGCTCGCCCTCGTCGTCAATGCCCGGCGTGTCGATTATCACAACAGGGCCGAGCGGAAGAATCTCCATCGCCTTGCGAACGGGGTCGGTCGTTGTACCCTTCACATCGGAAACAACGGCAAGCTCCTGCCCCGTGACCGCATTGACAAGACTCGATTTGCCTGCATTTCTCATTCCGAAGAAGCTGATATGCACCCTCTCCGCCGAAACTGTGTCGTTAAGTCCCATATTTATCACCTCATAGAAAGCTGCCGCATAGGGCATAAATAAAGCAACAATTGACAAAGTGAACATGTAGAACTTAACGTTAACTTTTTAGTGTCAAGCCTCCCCTTAAATGATTTAAGGGGAGGGGGACCGCTTGCGGTGGAAGGGATAAAGATAATAAACAGAAAAAATTGAAAAATCTCGATGACCGTTCAGAAGAATTCAACGAAGCAAAAAAGAAGCAGCCGAATGACTGCTTCTTAATTTTATATTCTGATTCAGTTTTCTCAGATCTTCATTGCAACGTCGTATGCACGCCATACAACGGAACGAAGGTTACCGATTGCAAGGCAGTCACCGACAAGGTGAACGTTGCCCGACTTCTCGGCAAGAGGAGCCGGAATGTAGCCTGCACAGCTGATGACGGAATCGCAGGGGATTTCAATCTCCTTGCCGTCCTTCTGAGTGCAAACGATTGAGCCATCCTTAACTTCCTTAAGGGTTGTCTCAAGATAAACCGGAGTCTTGTTGAGTGCGAACCACTCTCTGAGGTATGATGAGTTTGCAAGACAAACGCCCTTCTGACTTACAAGGTCGTCCTTCATCTCAACGATGATCGGATTCTTGCCCTTGAGTGCAAGCTCATAGGCAATCTCACTGCCTGTAAGACCGCCGCCGATAACGGCAACTGTGTCGCCGACCGGTGTGCCTGTAAGGAACTCGCAAGCCTCAACCATCTTCTCATAGCCCGGAACTCTTCTGAGCTGACGGGGAGTTGAACCTGTTGCAACGATTACGGGTGCGTCGCCGAATACGGAAACGTCCTTAACCTCGTCATTGAGCTTGACCTCAATGTTGAGCTTATTCATCTGAAGTCTGTACCACTCAAGAAGCTCACGAAGCTTGCCCTTGTAGCTCTCTGCACTGGCCGGAATGAATGTACCGCCGAGAACATCGCTCTTCTCGTGGATGATCGGGTTGTGGCCTCTGAGCTTGAGAACTCTTGCAGCCTCCATGCCGCCGATACCGCCGCCGATGATGTGAACGGTCTTGGGAGAATCTGTCTTCTTTATATAGTGCTTGTTCCACTGCATTGTCTCTGCATTAACTGCGCAGCGTGCAAGGTGGAGACTGTCGGAAAGCTCCTGATCGTTCGGAACGCCCTTGTAGTGACACATGTTGAAGCAGCCGTTGTGACAAAGGATACAGGGACGAATATCGTCCTCCTGATCGTTCATCATCTTGGTTACCCACGCCTGGTCTGCAAGGAACGGACGTGCAAAGCCTGCACCGTCAAGCTTGCCTTCCTTGATTGAATCTGCGGCAACTCTCGGGTCGAGACGTCCTGCACAGATAACAGGAATATCAACAAAGTTCTTTATATGCTCAACATCTGCAAGGTTGCAGTTCTCGGGCATATAAACAGGAGGATGTGCCCAGTACCATGCATCGTATGTACCGTTATCGCAGTTAAGGCAGTCATAGCCTGCGTCCTGAAGATACTTTGCAGCCTTCTCGGACTCTTCCATGTCACGGCCGACCTCAACATAGTCCTCGCCGGGGATAGCACCCTGACGGAAGCCCTTTGTCTTGGAGATAACGCTGTAACGAAGCGAAACAGGGAAATCGTCGCCGCAGGCTTCCTTAATAGCCTGAACAACCTCAACAGGGAAACGATAGCGGTTTTCAAAGCTTCCGCCGTATTCGTCTGTACGCTTGTTAACATACTTGAGTGTGAACTGGTCAAGAAGATAGCCCTCATGAACAGCATGAACCTCAACACCGTCAACGCCTGCATCCTTGAGCATCTTTGCACTCTTTGCAAATGCGTCAACAAACTTCTTGATTTCTTCCTTAGTCAAGGCTCTTGACGGAACCTTATCCGACCAGCGGTTCGGGGAGGGGCTTGCCGAAGCCGTGATCATATCAAGATCCATGAACGGCTTGCTGAGAACCTTAAGCACAGGATTGGTGAAAAGGGTCTCCATCATGGAGCTGATTGTGAATGAACGACCGAAGCCTGCTGTAAGCTGAACGAAAAGCTTTGCGCCCGTCTTGTGAAACTCGGGCATCCACTTCTTGAGGTCATCGTACATTTTCTTGTTTTTGTACAGCCACTGACCGAACATCGGGTTATAAACGGGCTGACAGCCGGGGAGAATAAGTCCGACGTTGTTCTTGGCGATTTCCATAATGAACTTTGCGCCGTCTTTATCGAAATGGTTCTTTTCCATCCATCCGAAAAGGTCGGTGCCGCCCATGCTCGTCAGAACTATACGGTTCTTGATTTCGCAATTACCGATCTTCCACGGCGTAAATAAGGGTTCTAATTTCTGATCCATATTTTACCTCCTGAATTGATTTTAAATCAGTTTCTATTTAATTATAACACGTCATAATAAAAAATGGAAGTGCTTGAGCATAAATTTTGTTAAATTTTTCACTCATTTTAGTCTTGATTTTTTACGTCTTTAAAACTTTTGTTGCAAATATGTTTTATGTGTGATATACTAACTTTAACTGATTTGAAAGGTGATTATATGGATTTTGAATATCAGGCATCGGTAATTGTACCGGTATATAATGTTGAGCAATATCTTAGAATATGTCTTGATTCGCTCGTGAATCAAACGATTGATAAGAAAAGGATGGAAGTCCTTGTTATAAACGACGGTTCACCCGATAACAGTTGGGATATCTGCCGTGAATACAGTGAAAAATATGACTTTATAAAAATATTTTCAAAAGAAAATGAGGGTCTTTCCGCTACAAGAAACTTCGGAATAAAGCACGCAAAGGGAAAATATATGTTTTTCCTTGACAGCGATGATTATTTTACTCCGGAGACCGTTAAAAAAGTAACTGATTTCTTTGATAAAGTATATGATGAGGTTGATCTCGTTACATACAACGAGACAAGATACCGGGATGACGTAATTCTTAAGCCTCATTTTCGCTTTAAAATGCTTGACCATAAGGGCGTATACGATCTGAACGAATATCCTTATTTAACGCAGACAAGAGTTAATGTCTGTGTAAAAAATATGGGAGAAAAGAATGTTCTTTTCAATACGACTCCCGGATTCAAGCTTGAGGATCAGGAATATTGCAATCGTGTTCTTATGGCAAAAATGAAGATGGGCTATTGTCCTCATGGAACATATATGTATAACAAGGGCAATGAGACAAGCATTATGAAAATGTATTTTCATGCTTTCTATCTTTTTGAAACCTCAATGGAATACTTTGAAAACCTCTTTGCAACATTCCCCGATAAAGTGCCGCCGTATTTTCAGGCAATGTTTGTCAATGACATCAACTGGCGTCTCAGCGATGATATTCTCTATCCGTATCACTATGAGGGAGAAAAATTTGAAAAAGCAATGCGCAGAATAGTTGATTTGCTCAACAGAGTTGACAGTAAAACCATTCTCGAGCACCCGATGGTGGATGTTTACAGAGCATGTTATTGGATAAAGAAAAAGGAAAATGCCGAAATAGCTTTTGACTGTACCGATGACGGAATATTGCTTACGGTGGACGGAGAAGAAGTCTATTCACAAGAGGATCTTGTTGTTATAGGTCATAAGCCAAGAGTTGAGGGAGATATATTCAGACTGACGGCATTTATGAAATCGCCGATTTTCACATTCCTTAACGACGATGAATATGCTATATACGCCGTTGAAAACGGAAAAAGAAAAAAGCTTGATTTGTTTACTTCTGTTCATAGCAATTACAAGGCGAAAACTATAACGAATCCGTTCCCGGCATTCCACTATTCATGTGACCTTAAAGAAAATAACAAAATTCGTTTTGAAATAGATATTAAAGGACACACATATTCCAGCCATTATTGGTTCATGCAGTATTCCGGATTCGGACTTCGTTTTATCAGAAAGATCAATCGCGGAAAATACATGATAAAGAATAAGAAAAAGTATCTTTCCGTTAAGCCCGCAACGCAGCGTGAAATTGATTTTAATGCCATTTTCAATACGGCGAGATTTGCAATTCATCCGAGAACGGCTATGCTTCGTCTTAAGTCGATTGATTACAGAAAGAAACACCGTATCTGGTTGTATTATGATTTTTATACAGTTGAAAAGGATAACGGTTACTATCAGTTCATTAATGATTTAAAGCATGATGACGGCGTTGAAAGATACTATGTTCTTACTCATGAGTACGATGATCTCAACAAGCTGTTTACAGCGGAACAGCAAAAGCATCTTGTTAAAGCAGGTTCGAAGGAACACAGGCTTTTGTTTATCTGTGCAGAAAGAATTTTTACTGCTTATTACGGACTTGCTCCGGTCAATCCGTTTGAAACGGCGAAAATGGAGTATCAGTATAATGACCTTATAAAAAGCCGCACAATTTATCTTCAGCATGGCGTGCTTCATGCTTCGCTCAGGCTTCTGAATTCCGAGGAGCGCAGCCAGGCGGAGGAAATTGTGGTTTCTTCACCGTTTGAGGTTAAGAATTATATGCAAAACTATGCATATGAAAAGCGTGAACTTATAACAACGGGTATGGCACGATACGACCATATTGACAGAAATCACAAGCCTCAAAACAGAATTTTGTTTGCTCCTTCATGGAGAAAATATTTAACGACTGAGGTAAAGGCTTCCAACTGGGAGGCAAATGTTGAAAAAATTCAAAAATCCGATTATTACAAGAATTTTTATAAATTCCTTTCGGATAAGAACCTTCATAAAAAATTAGAAAGCAGCAAGGTTTATCTTGATATTAAGCTTCATCCGATTATTGCCAATCTGACAGATCTTTTTGATATTGATTGTGAGTATGTCAATATGGTCGGGGATGTTGAAGTAGCCGATTATAAAGCCTTTGTGACCGATTTTTCATCATTTGTTTTTGATTTTGCATATCTCAATAGGCCTGTAATGTATTTTGTTCCTGATTATCCGCAGTTTAAGTCCGGAATGAATCATTACCGTGACCTTGATCTTCCGTTTGAGGATGCATTCGGTCATATGTTTACAGATGCCCACAAAGCGGCAGAATGTCTTTGCGATATTATTGACCGTGACTTTGTTCCGGAAGAGCCTTTCGGCGAGAGAATGAAAAATTTCTATTTTGATTTTGACGGTAATTGTGCCGAAAATCTTTATAAGTTCGTCACAGAGCAGGACAAAGAATTTTCAAAGTAAACAGTAAAAAGGAATCGTTAAAAGCGGTTCCTTTTTAAATTATTGCAACCGGCACGGGCTGATGAAAAAGAAGATATGAAAAAGAAAATTCCCTGCGAATTGCTTCGCAGGGATAATTTTTATGCTGTTTTATTTAAGTCCGGAGACAGGGATTATCGCGCCCTTGTCGGTCTTTACGGTGAGAGTAACGGTGTCGCCGCCGTTTACAAGCACGATGTTTTCAAAGTCGGCAGCCTTGACCGAATAGTAGCTCTCGGAGGAGTCGAGCTTGATATAATATACGCTCTCTCCGCCGATAACAGCGGTTCTGATATCAGTTACCTTGCCTGTAACGGTGATGTCCTTCTGTTCGCTGTTCGTGTCGTCCTTGATGTTGTCCGTGTCAACGCTTACTTTGATATTGTTCTTGGCAAGCTCTGCAACGTAGTTTTCAATACAGCTTGTGAGCGTGCTGCCTGTTGCACCGATTGAATACTGACCGACATTGATCATTGCATAGCCCTTAACGAGCTTGCTGGAATCCTTGAGCGACATGAAGTAGGTCGGCTCGCCGTCAATGTTGAGAAGAAGCGGGAATGATGCTTCATATTCATACTGCTGAACAAGACCCTCTGCCGAGGACTGCGCCGAGGTTTCCTTAGCACCCGAGGTGCTGTAATACTTGGCTTCCTTGGTACGCTGATTGATGAGGACAAAGCCTGTGAGCGATTCGTCGTTCGTCAGCGAGGTAACGCCCGTGTACATATAAACGTCGTCGTTCATTGCAAGGTAGGAATAACCCTCGGTCGTTGAATATGTGTCCTTCTGACCGAGAACGGAGTTCCAAAAGCCACGCTGATATCTTCCGTAATAGTCGAACTGCTCAACGAGAAGGTCTGCGGAATAGATCCGGTCGATCCATTCAAGCTCGTTGTTGTTCCTTATCTCGTCGATCGAATACTCCGTACATTCGCCCGTTACGCTGTCAACGATGATTGCACCCGTTACGTCGGTACCGCCGAAAAGACCGATTGTCTTGTCAAGCTTTGCAAAAATCCAGTAGGGGTGACCCGACTCGTCAATTTCAAATGTCGGCTCGTCGAGAAGATATGTCGGGTATTTGAAACGAACGTGACGTGTTACATAGTGTGCGAAGTGGTCGGCGGTCGAATACTTCATACCATCCTTGACCTCAACAAGGGTGGATTTCTGAGTTCTTGCGTCAACGATAACGTAAGCCGGGAGTCCGTTCTTTGCATTGGTGAGCCACTTGATGATGTTTGAATACTGGAGAGATGAAACTCTGACAGGAGTGTCATGATAGTTGATCTGATAATATTTCGGCTGAACCGTGAACTGAGAAACATAGCCGAGCTTTGAAAGGTCGGAGAGTGCTCTCTCGGCCATAACGGAGGTTGTGCTCTCGTCGATAACGGGAACGGTCGCAAAATCGGCTTCGTCAACTTCCTTTGCAAAGTCGCCGGTCTGCACGTCGATTATCTTTGAATAGCTTGAAGCACGGAAGAATACCGACGAAACGAGAAATCCGACAAGAACGATCGCAGCAAGAACGCCGATGAAAATTTTCGGCACAAGCGAGGATTTCTTAGCATACGGTGCATAATCGGGAGTTTTCAGCGCACCGCTGGTAACATAGTTAATTGCGCAGTAAACAACGGCGATTGCACCGAAAAAGATATACATTTTGATATCCTTGAAGTTCATAACCGGAAGCATAAAATAATATAAAATGCCGCCGAATATAGCTGTCAAAATGATGTTAATAACGATTTTAAGTCCCTTTTTTTCGGGCGGGATAACAATACCGGTCTTTTTGTCGGGGCCTTTCTCCGCTCCGCCGCCGGTAAAATCTACCTTAATGGGATCCATTGAACCATCTCCTTGAATAGTGTAAATCACATTATACATTAAAATCACACAAAAAACAAGATGTATATTTATTTGTATCAATTTGTTTTCAAAAAGTTAACAGTTTACCGCCTTGATAAATATACAATTATAGGATATAATGTATAAATAAAATATCGAAAAGAGGTGCAATATGGATAATCAGTATTCATATTATCAAAACCTTTATAATATGTTCGGCGGATATAATCCGTTAATCGACACTAAGGTTAAACAGCTGCGCCGACTCGGCTTCATTATCGGCTGCGGAATGATTTGCTTCACGCTGATGCAATATGCCGTTGCCGCATTGCTGCAAATCTTCGGCCTTTATTCATTGTATCAGTCGGATGCTCTTTTTCAAACAGGTATAGGCGCTATTGCTCCGATCATTTATGTTCTTCTGCCGTTTGTGCTGGTCTATGCCTTATATAACCGTGAGGAGCGCAACAGCGTTGATATTTTTGACTTGCCGAAATCAAAGGAGCTTTTCCTGTTTTCGGTATTTACCGGACTTTTGGTCTGCTCGATAGGCGACAGAGCAACTTCGTTTATTTCCGCCTTTGTCAGTGCGGCCGGTGTTGACTTTGAAAAGCCGGAAGGACTTGACGCAAACACGCCGATGGGCTATTTCCTGCAGATAGTCGCTTACGCTGTAATCCCTCCGCTTGTTGAAGAATTTGCAATGAGGGGCGTTGTAATGCAACCGTTGAGAAAATACGGCGACAGGTTTGCGATAGTTGTTTCCGCAGTTCTTTTTGCCGCTCTCCACGGCAACATGGTTCAGATCCCGTTTGCTTTTATTGCGGGTCTTGCACTCGGCTATTTTGCAATTATCACGAATTCGATTTGGACATCGGTTGCGATTCATTGTCTCAACAATCTTTCGGCAACGGTAATTTCAATTTACTACACAAATCATTCCGAAGACGATATGTTCTTCTTCTATGCGATTGAAGGGGCAATTCTTATTCTCGGCGTAATTGCATTTATCCTTTTCATGAGGCTGAAACCGCAAAAATTGGCAAATGCTAACGACGAGATCGGCAGCTCGCTGAAGTATTCAACCGTTTTCTGCACCCCGTCGGTTGTTATTTCACTTTTGATTTCACTCTTTACCTCGCTTTCGTTCACGAGCATCACGTCGGCCGGCGGAGTTTTTTTCACCGTTGCGATGGTTGCGCTGATTGCGTTTTTACTTATCAAAGGCTCGATGAATGCAAGAAAGGATACAAGAATCACCAAAAGCCCGATGTACAATTTTTCTGTTGCAATAACCGTTATCGCATCGTTTTTTATAATGTATTTTGTGATGATACTTCCGCTGAACAAATAAGAGGGCAATTCAATGAATGACGAATATTTTATGAGACAGGCTATCGCCCTTGCAAAGGAAGCGGCGGAGGAGGGAGAGGTTCCGGTCGGAGCGGTCGTTGTTTTTGACGGCAAAATCGTCGGAAAAGGCAGAAACCGCCGTGAGATAAGCAAAAATGCACTTGCCCACGCCGAGATTGAAGCGATAAACGAGGCCTGCCGAGCCTTAGGCGGCTGGCGTCTTTGGCAATGCGACATATATGTTACGCTTGAACCGTGCCCGATGTGTACGGGTGCGATTATCAACAGCAGGATAAAGAGGCTCGTTTACGGCGCATCGGATTATAAAGCAGGTTCATGCGGCAGCGTGATTGACTTGTTCTCGCTTCCTTATAATCATAAGCCGGAGGTTGCTAAGGGAGTTATGCAGGAAGAGTGCGCAGCCTTGCTCTCGGATTTCTTTAAAAAGCTCAGAAAAAAATTATAGTTGTCAAAATTCCTCCTTTCATGTATAATTTGATTAAGGAGGGATTTTTTATGTCAAAAAATAATATGAAATTTTCAAAAGGCTATTCAATAATGTGGATTGTTTTTACTGCGATTTATGCGGTCTGGATGTGCTTTTTCATGAAAGCGGATACATATCCTGCCGCCGAGACGGGAATCCTCAAGCCTATCTATTATCCGATTTGGGTTTTAGGCTCATGTGTGATAATGCTTCTTTACATAATCCTGCTCAACAGATATCTTTACGGTGAGCTTGGCAAGGGAGATAAGGCATTTGCGCTGATAAGCCTTATTTTCGGCTGTGTCTTTATCACATGGTACGGCTTTTTCAAAAATCCGTTTGAGTTCACGGCAAGCATGATAGGCCTTGAATATCCTTGGCATTTCAAGATGTGGGGAATTTTTGCGCCGATTTCGATTTTTGTAAATACGATTTATATGTATCGCAAGTTCGGCTACAGCAACAGGGGCGGAATAATAAGCGGCTCGGTCGGCTGTGCGGCGATGTTCGTTACGATCAATGTTCCGTCGGCAGGTGAGGAGCTTATTCTCACGTCGCTGAGGTGCATGTCGCATTGGACGGGTGCGCTTGTATTTGCATTCTGCTGTGCCGCTCCGATCGTTATGTTCCTTTTGCATATGGCGAAAACGGGAAACAAAAAATTCATTGCACTGACCGTTGCATTCTGTGCGGTTCTTGTCGCAATGCTTGTTCTTCTCGCAACGCTCGGCAAGGACGGAATTATAGAGAGCCTGCCGATGTGGGCAACATATTTGCTTCTGTTCCTTGTCAATTTCACAAGTCTTTTTGACGTTAAGAAGGCGGAGGAAAAACAGCCTGCTTTGGTTTGATTGTTAAGGAGAAAAACGAAATGAAAAGACTGATTTGTATTTTACTTTGCATTACGTTTTTGTTTTCGATGTCGGCTTGTGATGTTCGGTTGAATACAACAGGCGACGTAAAAAACGTTAAGGTAGAAAAATGGGAAGCGTCGAAGCTTTATTCCGATGATGAGATAAATGCACCAATACAAAAAAGCAGTGGCCACTCAGACCACTGCTTTTTCATGCTTTTTTTTCAGTTCCTCGCAAAGCCTGCCAAGCTGTTCCATTGTCAGTGCTTCGGCTCGGACGGTGGGGGAGAGGTCTGCGGCTTCGATCGCTTCGATGACCGTCGGCTTCGGGATTCCCGTGCCTGCGCTTATTCCGTTTGATGCCGTTTTTCTGCGCTGGCTGAACGCCGCCTTTACCATTGAGAAGAAAAACTTTTCATCGCTGACCTCAATCGGCGGATTTTTCAGAATATCAAGTCTTATAACAGCACTGTCAACATTCGGCGAGGGCATGAACGAGCCTCTTGAAACGTCGAAAAGCTTCTGCGCTTCTGCGTAATAATTTACCGCAACCGTGACTGCACCCGAATCCCTTGAGCCGACATCGGCGCAAAGTCTGACGGCGGCTTCTTTCTGAACCATTACCGTAACAGAGTCGATTTTCAGTCTGCTTTCAAGTAAGCGCATGATAACGGGTGATGTAATATAATATGGCAGGTTGGCACACACAACAACCGGCATATTGCCGAATTCCTCTTCAAGAATTCTGTGAAGGTCAACCTTGAGAATATCGCCGTTGATTATTTTAACGTTGTCGAATTCGCCGAGCGTTTCGTCGAGCACAGGCAAAAGCCTTGTGTCAAGCTCAACGCAGACAACCTTCTCTGCACGTTTTGCAAGCTCTGCGGTCAGCACGCCGATTCCTGCACCGACCTCGAGCA
The DNA here is from genome assembly GCA_000434915.1 of Ruminococcus sp. CAG:563. Lineage (GTDB taxonomy): Bacteria > Bacillota > Clostridia > Oscillospirales > Acutalibacteraceae > CAG-488. Next base: position 137,531 of record FR882080.1, on the reverse strand, counting down.
CACCGACACCCTCTCTTGCTCCGCCCTCCTCGGCAATTCTCGGGCAAACACCGGGGTTGATTATGAAGTTCTGACCGAGTGCCTTGGAAAAAGTGAAGCCGTGACGGCTCAATACGGATTTAATTACGCTTATATCTGATAAATTATTCATAAATACCTCTTTAAAATATTGCATTTTGAATTGAAACCATATATAATATTACAGTATATGATAAATTTTGTCAATGAGGGTGATCTTATGAAAATTTTGGTAACAGGCGGAGCGGGTTATATCGGCTCTCACACATGTGTTGAATTGCTCAACGCAGGCTATGAGGTAGTTATTCTTGATAACTTCTATAACAGCTCTCCCGAGGTGCTCAAGAGAATTAAAGAGCTTACAGGAAAGGATTTCACCTTCTGCGAGTGCGATATCAGAGACCGTGAGGGACTTGACAAGGTTTTTGCCGAGAACAAGATTGACGCGGTAATTCACTTCGCAGGACTCAAGGCTGTCGGCGAAAGCGTCAGAAAACCGCTTGAGTATTATGAAAACAACGTCGGCGGAACGGTAACGCTCTGTGAAGCTATGCGTGACGCAGGCTGCAAGAGAATTGTTTTCAGCTCATCGGCCACCGTTTACGGAATGAACAATCCGTCGCCGCTTAATGAAACAATGAAAATCGGCGGCACGACCAATCCCTACGGTACAACCAAATACATGATCGAGCTTATTCTTCAGGACCTTTATACTTCCGATAAGGACTGGAGCGTTGCACTTCTTCGTTACTTCAATCCTATCGGCGCACACGAGAGCGGACGTATCGGTGAGAACCCGAACGGAATCCCGAACAACCTCATGCCTTATATCACTCAGGTTGCGGTCGGCAAGCTTGATCATCTCAACGTTTTCGGCAATGATTATGACACTCCCGACGGAACGGGCGTCCGTGATTATATTCACGTTGTTGACCTTGCACTCGGCCACATCAAGGCAGTTGAGAAGATTGCTTCTTCAAAGGGCGTTTGCATCTATAACCTCGGCACGGGCGTCGGCTACAGCGTTCTTGACGTTGTAAAGGCTTTTGAAAAGGCGAGCGGAAAAGAGATTAAGTATGAGATTGTTCCACGTCGTCCCGGTGACCTTGCAACCGTATATTCCGACCCGACAAAGGCTAAGAAAGAGCTTGGATGGGTTGCCGAAAGAGGCCTTGAAAAGATGTGCGAGGATTCTTGGAGATGGCAGAAGAATAATCCGGAAGGATATTGATAAATGGAATTTTACGAGAACAGTCAGGAACCTGAGGTTGCCGTTCTTGTCGGTATCGACATGGGGCTTTACAACGCTCAGGTTTCAATGGACGAACTTGAAGAGCTTGCAAGAACGGCAGGAGCTGTTGTTGCGGCAAAAATAATTCAAAAAAGAGACAAACCCGATTCGGCAACCTATGTCGGCTCGGGTCGTCTTGAAGAAATAAAGGCATTTACAGAAGCAAACGATGTTGACCTGCTCATCTTTGACGGCGAGCTTACGCCGTCGCAGCAGAGAAACATTGAGGACGAGACTGACATCAGGGTAATCGACCGAACAACGCTCATCCTTGATATCTTTGCCGCAAGGGCGAGGAGCAACGAGGGTAAAATTCAGGTCGAACTGGCTCAGCTTAAGTATTCTCTGCCCCGACTCGGCGGCAAGGGTGCAGAAATGTCAAGGCTTGGCGGCGGAATCGGTACAAGAGGACCCGGTGAAAGCAAGCTTGAAAGCGACAGGCGGCATATTCACCGAAGAATTCAAAGCCTGCAAGAGGAGCTTGTTCAGATTGCCAAAAGGCGAGAGAATCTCCGTGCCAGACGTGAAAAGGACGGCGTTGAAACGGTTGCTATCGTCGGCTACACAAACGCCGGCAAGTCAACCCTTATGAACACGCTGACAAATGCTGGAGTGCTTGCGGAAAACAAGCTCTTTGCAACGCTTGACCCGACCTCCCGTGCACTGACCCTGCCCGACGGCAGAACAGTCATGCTCATTGATACCGTCGGACTTGTCAGGCGGCTTCCTCATCAGCTTGTTGATGCCTTCCGCTCAACTCTTGAAGAGGCGGCGAACGCAACGGTTATCCTCAACCTCTGTGATGCCTCCGACGAATGCTGCACCGAGCATCTGAACGTTACAATGAACCTGCTTGCGGCACTCGGTTGTGCCGACAAGCCGATTATATCCGTGCTCAACAAATGCGACCTTTGCGGCGGCTCGTTCGTTCTGCCTGCGCAGGGCGAATTCGTCATGATCTCGGCAAAGACGGGTGAGGGCCTCGGCAATCTCCTTGCCAAGATTCAGCTTTCGCTTCCTCTCACACGCAGAAAGGCGGAGCTTCTCATTCCGTATAATGAGGGCGGTCTTGTCAACTACATCCGTGAAGAGGGCATATTGATAAAGGAAGACTACCGTGCGGACGGAATTTACGTCAAGGCGGTTGTAGATATACAGTTCCTCGATAAACACAAGGATCTAATAGTTTGAATAAAATCGCCCACAGCACTTTTTTCGTTCGGGGCAGTACCTTTGTACAGCACCGCTCACTGCAAAAAGCACTGTGAGCGATTTTCTTTCAAACTCGTTTAAAGGTATCAATCGCCAATGGCACTATTTTCGTTCGGGGGCAGTACCTTTGTACAGCACCGCTCACTGCAAAAAGCACTGTGAGCGATTTTCTTTCAAACTCGTTTAAATGTATCAATCGCCAATGGCACTTTTTTCGTTCGGGGCAGTACCTTTATTTGTCACGGGGCAGCACCCTTGTTTGTTACTGCATATTTCTAAGTTAGTCAGAAGAAAACAATTTTATCAGACCTTCTTTAACCGCTGTTCGCTAACCGATCAGAACCCGGTTCCTCTAAAAACTTTAATTTACCACTTGACTATTACGGTAATATAGTATATAATCTCATATGCAATTTAATAGATTTCGTGAAACGAAACACCCCTTATTCAGAGTAGCTGAGGGAACAGGCCCTATGAAGCTCGGCAACCTGCCATTGGCAAGGTGCTAAATCCTGCGGTGTAACCGAAAGATAAGGCTATTTACGCTCTCGGTTTTTGCCGGGGGCGTTTTTTTACGAACGGAGCGGCTGACACCTTATTTTGCTTAATCGGCAGCTTGGAAAACGGAGGTATTTAAAATGGCAAAGCATCTTTTTTCATCAGAATCGGTAACAAAGGGACATCCCGATAAAATTTGCGACAGAATTTCGGATTCAATCCTTGACGCTATCATGGCTCAGGACCCGAACGGACGTGTCGCCTGCGAGACCTGCTGCACGACCGGCATGGTTCTCATCATGGGCGAGATTTCAACAACGGCCAACATTGACATTTCGTCAATCGCGAGAAAGGCTATCTGCGATATCGGCTACGACAGCGCAGACAAGGGCTTTGACGGCAACACATGTGCAATCATCACTTCGCTCGACAAGCAGTCGCCCGATATTGCAATGGGCGTTGACGCTTCGTTCGAACTTAAGGGCGGCGAGGAGGATAAATACAACCTCAACGGTGCAGGCGATCAGGGCATGATGTTCGGCTATGCGTGTGACGAGACTCCCGAGCTTATGCCGATGCCGATTTCACTTGCTCACAAGCTTGCTCTTAAGCTGACAGAGGAGAGAGAAAACGGAGATCTCGGCTATCTCAGAGCCGACGGAAAAACTCAGGTTACTGTTGAGTACGATGACGACAGGGTTGTCAGAATCGATACGATTGTTGTTTCCTCTCAGCACAGTGCAGACGTGGAGCTTGAGCAGATTCGCAAGGATATTATTGAAAAGGTAATTAAGCCTACGATCGACCCGTCACTCATTGACGAAAACACAAAGATTTATGTTAACCCGACAGGCCGCTTCGTAACAGGCGGACCGCAGGGCGATTCGGGTCTTACCGGACGTAAGATTATCGTTGACACCTACGGCGGATATTCACGCCACGGCGGCGGAGCTTTCAGCGGTAAGGACCCGACAAAGGTTGACCGCTCGGCAGCTTATATGTGTCGCTACATTGCGAAAAACATTGTTGCGGCAGGCCTTGCCAAGAAGTGCGAGCTTCAGCTTGCTTATGCAATCGGCGTTGCAAAGCCTGTTTCGGTAATGGTTGACACCTTCGGCACGGGCGTACATTCCGACGAGGAGCTTGCAAAGGCTGTTCAGAATGTATTTGATCTTCGCCCGGCGGCAATCATCGACGAGCTTGACCTTCGCAGACCGATTTATACCGCAACATCGGCTTACGGTCACATGGGCAGAACCGATGTTGACCTTCCGTGGGAGCATACAGATAAGGTTGAGGCTCTTAAGGCTCAGTTCTGAGTAAATAAGAATCAACGATTTAAACCGTCAAAATCATGACATTTATTAGTCAATTTGTATATTTATACCCATATTTGAATAAATACATGTTGTAAAAAATGACATTACGTTTTGTAATGGCAAAAATGCACAAAAATGAAGCGTACGTTTTAGCTAATTTCATTAAAAAACTAACGGCTTTTTTAGAATTACCTGTTGACATATCAATATTAAGAGTGTATCATTATTCACATCATAGATGATGTTTACCGAGTTACAAAAAGCAGCTCGGAAATTAAAAGGAGGTCATTTTATGAAAAAGTCAGTAAAAAAGGTTCTTGCGGCAGTGCTTGCTCTTGCCTTGATTGCTCTCAGCTTCTCCGCTTGCGGTGGCAAAGAAGGCAATAAGACATCAGGCGATAACTACGCAGCAAACAACACAGAGTATTTCATTGGTACAACAGGCCCTCTTACAGGTGATGCTGCTTCCTACGGTAACTCTGTAAAGAACGGTGCAACGATCGCTATTGAAGAGATCAATGCGGCAGGCGGACTTAACGGCGTTAAGTTCAAGTTCGACATGAAGGACGACAAGGCAACTGCTCAGGATGCAACAACGGGTTACAATTCACTTCTTGAAGCAGGTATGCAGATCTCACTCGGTTCCGTTACGACTGATTCTTGCGATGCTTTCGGTGCAAGTGCAGTTGAGGACAACCTCTTCTTCATGACTCCGTCAGCTTCCGCAGCTAAGGTTATTGATGGCAGAGATAACGGCTTCCGTGTTTGCTTCGGCGACCCGGATCAGGGTACTCTCGGTGCCGATTATCTTGCAAAGAGCTACAAGAATATCGGTGTTATCTACAACACCAGCGACACATATTCAACAGGTGTCTTCGATGCTTTCAAGGCAGAGATGGACGCTAAGGGCGTAACATTCAAGGCAGCTACATTCGACGCTGAGAACAACAAGGATTTCTCAACTCAGATTGAGCAGCTCAAGGATTGTGATGTTATTTTCCTCCCGATGTATTATCAGGAAGGCTCGCTCATCTGTAAGGCTGCAACAGCTAAGGGCTGCAAAGCCGACCTTGTCGGTACAGACGGATTTGACGGTATTGCAGACCTCATTGATTCAAAGACTGTTACAAATAAGGTTATGTACATCACTCCGTTTGATGCAGACAGCAAGGACGCAACGGTAAGCAAGTTTGTTACAGCCTACAAGGCAAAGTACAACGAGACTCCCGACCAGTTCGCAGCAGACGCTTACGATGCAGTTTACGCCATCTACAATGCAATGAAGGCGGCAGGCGTTAACGATGTAACAATCAGCCCGAGCGACCTTTGCGAGAAGGTTAAGGCTGCTATCACAGCTCCTGATTTCTCACTCACAGGTGCAACAGGCACAATGTCCTGGGACGCTTCCGGCGCTTGCAAGAAGGAACTTCAGTTCAAGGATGTTCTTTAATCCAAGATACGGAATTTTATAACTCAATCTTTACGGGTGTCATTCGGCACCCGTAAAGGTGTATTTTTAAACCGCCGATTAATCTGTATCTGAAAACCAATTTAATACGGTTTGCAGGTATCTGTTAATCAGCGGTTTAATTTATAAGAATACTAACGAAAAGGAGTAGATCAAATGTTGGCTACTATATTGGACGGACTCAGCTTAGGAGCTATCTATGCTCTTATTGCTTTGGGCTACACAATGGTTTACGGTATCGCTAAGATGCTGAACTTTGCCCACGGCGATATCATCATGGTCGGCGCTTATGCTATCCTCGTAACCATCAATGCAAACGGACATCCTCTTCTCGGCGTTGTTGCCGCGGTTGTTGTCTGTACTGTTGTGGGTATTGTTATTGAAAAGGTTGCTTACAAGCCCTTGAGAGGTGCTTCACCTCTTGCTGTTCTTATCACGGCTATCGGCGTCAGCTATCTTCTTCAGAGTATTGCTCAGCTTATATTTAAGTCGAAGAGTCAGGCTGTCACAATTACGGAAACTCGCATGGTAAACATCGGTTCGGCAGAACTTAATCTCAACACGATACTTACTCTTGTCGTCGGTGCCGTCATCATGGTTGCTCTTACTCTTTTCGTAAAATATACAAGAACGGGCCGTGCCATGCAGGCTGTTTCCGAGGACAGGGGAGCAGCTCAGCTTATGGGCGTTAATGTAAATAAGATCATTATGATTACGTTTGCTATCGGTTCTGCTCTTGCTGCATGTGCAGGCGTTTTCTACCTCATGCAGATCCCTTCTGTCAGCCCGACGCTCGGTTCAATGCCCGGCATCAAGGCTTTTGCAGCTGCGGTTATCGGCGGTATCGGTTCAATTCCCGGTGCAATGCTCGGCGGTGTTATCCTCGGCGTTGTCGAGAAGCTTGCTTTGAGCGTCCCGGTTCTTGCTCCTTATGCAACTGCCATTGAATTTGCATTGCTGATAGTTATCCTCCTCGTAAGACCTATCGGAATCCTCGGCAAGAAGAGAAGGGAGAAGGTATAAGCTATGAATTATCTTAAGAATATTAAAAAAGGAATAAGAATAAAGGATACGTTCAATTATTTTATTATAGTTGTAATGCTTGTTGTTCCTCTTCTTATCAGCAGCTTCGGAAATCTTCCGCGTTCAAGCTCCGGCTTGCTCGCTCAGATGGCGTACAGTATTCTGCTTGCTGTTTCGCTTAACCTCGTTGTCGGCTTCCTCGGCGAATTGTCACTCGGTCACGCAGGCTTCATGTGCGTTGGCGCATACATCGGATGCTATATTGCCAAAGAGCTTTACAATGTAATGGATTCAAAGCTTTTGGTTCTCATTATTTCAATGCTTATCGGCGGACTTGTTGCCGCAGTATTCGGTCTCATAATCGGACTTCCGGCCTTGAGACTTAAGGGTGACTATCTTGCAATCGTTACTCTTGCATTCGGTGAAATCGTAAGAACAATTTTCAAGAACCTTCCGACGTTTGGTGCCGCTCTCGGTCTTTCAACCAAGAAATACGGCAATGACCTCTATATTGTAGCTCTTGTCACCGTTCTTATTTCACTCTTCCTTATTCAGAATATTATCAGAAGTAAGCACGGCCGTGCAATTACGGCTATCCGTGATAATGAGATTGCAGCAAAGGCAATGGGTATCAACATCACATACTATAAGCTGTTCGTTTTCGTCTTTGCCGCATTCTTTGCAGGCATGGCAGGCGTTATCTACGGCTCATATGTTACCCCTGTTGTTTACTCGTTCTTCTCATTCAACTATTCAATCGAGATTCTTGTTATGGTTGTTCTCGGCGGTATGGGTAATATCACAGGCTCAATCATTTCGGCCGTATTTATCACTTACCTCAACTTCCAACTCCAGACTCAGCTTTCCGGCGATCTGGCAGCTCTTAAGTATCTCGTTTATGCTATCATTCTTATCGTTGTTGTTATCTTCAACAATGCTCCGGCTCTTAAAAACGTCAGAGAGAGATTCTCAATCGCAAACAAGCTTCGCGAAAAGCATCACAAGAATCCGTCAAAGCAGTATTCGGATACCAACAGATGGGACGTTGTTACAACTAAGATTCGCATGGACGAGGTTCTTACGACAGATGTAAAGCAGAACGACCCGTTCAAACCCGACAAACCTGAGAAAGGGGGCAAATAAGCATGGCTGACTATGTACTTGAAACAAAAAATCTCGGAATTTCGTTCGGCGGACTTAAGGCTGTTCAGGACGTTAATCTGAAGATTAAAAAGGGTCAGATCTATGGACTTATAGGCCCTAACGGTGCAGGTAAAACAACGGTTTTCAATCTTCTTACAGGTGTTTATAAGCCGACGACAGGCACATTTTACCTCGACGGTGAAGAGCTTACCGGCAAAACTCAGGAAAAAATCAATCACAAGGGTATTGCAAGAACCTTCCAGAATATTCGACTTTTCAATAACATGAGCGTTATCAGAAATGTTCTTGTCGGACTTCATAATCAGCCGGAGTTTAAGTGCAACCCTTTTATCAGCATGTTAAAGCTCCCGAAGCACTATGACACTGAGGTCAGAATGAGAGACAAGGCTAAGGAAATTCTCAAGATTTTTGACCTTTATGAGGAGAGAAACAATCTTGCCTGCAACCTTCCCTACGGCAAGCAGAGAAAGCTTGAAATTGCCCGTGCTCTTGCAACGAACCCGAAGCTTTTGCTTCTTGACGAGCCGGCGGCAGGTATGAATCCCCATGAAACTCAGGAGCTTATGGACACGGTAAGATATCTCCGTGACAATTTTGACGTTACAATTCTTCTCATTGAGCATGACCTTAAATTCGTTTCGGGTCTTTGCGATGAGATTACGGTTCTCAACTTCGGTACGGTTCTTTGCCAGGGCAAGGTAGACGATGCCCTCAACGACCCCGAGGTTATTAAGGCATATATCGGAGGTTGATGTTATGGCAATGTTGGAAGTTAAAGACATTTCGGTCTACTACGGAGTTATACAGGCGATCAATGGTATCAGTTTTGAGGTTAATCAGGGCGAAATTGTAACTCTTATCGGTGCAAACGGTGCAGGAAAGACCACAACGATGCAGTCGATAATGGGTCTTATTCCGATTCGTGAAGGTCATGTTTTCTACGAAGGCAAGGATATCACTAAGACTCCCTGCCACAAGATTGTTGAAATGGGAATGACGCAGTGTCCCGAAGGACGCAGAATTTTCCAGGAGCTCTCGGTTTACGACAACCTGCTCATGGGTGCGTTCGCACTTAAGGATAAGAAAAATCTCAAGGATGATATCGAGAAGATTTACACACGTTTTCCTCGTCTTGAAGAACGTAAAAATCAGATTGCCGGCACTCTTTCCGGCGGTGAGCAGCAGATGCTCGCAATGGGTCGTGCTCTTATGAGCCATCCGAAGCTTCTTATGATGGATGAGCCGTCAATGGGTCTTTCTCCGCTGCTTGTTGATCAGGTTTTTGAAATAATTAAGGATATCAACAAGGACGGTACAACGATTCTTCTTGTTGAGCAGAACGCAGGTAAGAGCCTTGCAATCTCCGACAGAGCTTATGTTCTTGAAACAGGAAAGATTGTTCTTTCCGGCACAGGCAAGGAGCTTATGGAGAGCGAAGATGTTAAAAAAGCTTACCTCGGCGGCTAAGTTAATACGATTTTATTGCCTCTCGCTTTTGCGAGAGGCTTTTTCTTGTTCGGCTATGTGTATTGAAATAAAATAATGAAAATATTTAATGAGAGAAAATTGAGAATATATAAAAAGAAAAGTCACACCGAAGTGCAACCTTTCTTATGGCCCGCCCGAAGGGATTTGAACCCCCAGTCGTCAGAATCGGAATCTGATGCATTATCCAATTATGCTACGGGCGGATTTATATGAACATCGGTATTATATCACATAAAAAAGGGTTCTTCAAGATTTTTTTAAAGAAACAACCGAACGCCTTAAAAAAAACAATCAAACGCTTTTTAGTCAGATTCAGTGCTTTTAATTTTAGATTCATGGCTTTTAAATTTTTAATTGACAATTTTGCCTAAATAATATAAAATATAATAAATACATTCACGTGTAAATTTTTGAAAGGGTGAAAAGAATGAAAGGATTATTTAAAAAGGCTGTGGCGATTATTGCTGCTTTTGCAATAGTGTTTTGCTTAATGGCCGTTGCTCCGATGGCAGCTTCGGCAGATATTGCAATAAAGCTCAGCGCAACCTCGTGTGCACAGGACGATGAAATTACCGCTCAGGTTTATTTTCCGAAGAAGTACAATAAGGTTTCTTCGCTTGACATGAGCCTGATATATGATTCAAAGAAGCTTGAGGTTGTCAGCATGTCTCAGGGAAAGGATTTGAGAAAAGCAAGAGACAAGCAGACTAACGGGGAGGTTTACTCCGAATATGCGGGCAATCCGGGTAAGATTAACTGGTGCCTCGCCGGAGGAAACAACTATGAATTCAGCGGAATTTTTTCAACAATAGTTTTCAAAGTTAAAAGCTATGCCGATCACGGTAAATGTGATCTCAGCTTGAAAATTAACAATGCCGTCAATTCCGGTTATGTTAATTTAACGGATGAGGTTCAGACTTCGGGTGCATCGTTTAACGTTTTGCGTAATTCGATGAATGATATGGAATTTAGACTTTCTGCTGACGGTAAGGGCTACTGGGTAACGGAATATAACTGCGGAACATATGATACCGTTATATTTGCAGATACATATAAAGGCTTGCCGGTTATCGGTATTGACAAGGAGGCATTTGCAAATCACGCCGAAATCAAGACGCTTAAATTGCCTTCAACGCTTATTTATATAGGAAAAGAAAGTTTTAAAGGCTGTTCCGGTATTACTGATCTTGTTATTCCCGACAATGTTAAATCAATAAGTGAAGGTGCTTTTTACCAGTGCGATGGACTTAAGAATGTAAGTTTCCCGGTTGGTCTTGAAACAATAGTCAAAAATGCATTTAACGGATGCCCGTTTTTGACTTCTATCGAACTTCCGTTTACGCTTACTGCTCTCGGTGCCGGTGCATTTGCTAACTGCACACTTCTTGAAACGGTTAAGATATCTAAAAATACTATAATTATGGTGAATGCCTTTTCTGCTTGTTCCGATTCTTTGAAGTTTATAACTGTTGAGGGCAATACTCGACTTCCGAATTATATTGAATCAAACAAATTAAACGCAAAAATTGAATACGTAAAAGACCTTTCGCTTGGCACGGTAAATAATATTGCCGATAATACATACACCGGTTCGGCCATTACTCCTTCGGTTGAGCTTACTCTCACAAGCGGAGAAAAGGTTGAGCTGAATAAGGATTATAAGGTTGTTTATCGTAATAATACAAAACCGGGAACAGCAAAACTTTACGTTGTCGGAATAGGAAATTATAGCGAAGGTTATTGGAAGCCATTCAAGATTATTTGCAATCATCCCGATGTGACAAGGACTGTCAGCAAGGCGGCTACATGTACGGCAGCCGGAAAATACACGGTAACATGTAAGATTTGCGGAGCAAAGTCGACTGAGGCTATTCCGGCAAAGGGACATACCGGTGACGGAAAATGGGTAATCGAAAAGAGACCGACAATTACATCGACAGGCTCAAAGTACATGATGTGTAAGGATTGCAAAAACAGAGCAAAAACTGAGGTTATTGCAAAAGCATATCCCGATGTTAACGGTGACAAGAGGGTAAACTCGGCGGATGCATTGGTCGTTCTCAGATATTCTGTTGACCTTTGGACAAATATCAAGACGGAAGAACAATTTATGAATGCCGACACAAACGGAGACGGAAAAATTAACTCCATGGATGCTCTTACTATCCTCAGAATTTCTGTTGGAAGCATCAAACTGTAACTTTTATAACAAAGTAACCGTAAATGACGTTCCTTTTTCTCAGGGAACGTCATTTTTTCTATTGTCTAAAATGATTTTTTGTGGTATTATATAAGTTGGTTTAAGCTAATTAACCATTGACTAATGAAAGTAGGTATCCAAATGGGTAAAAAAGTTCCTTTAAGAGAAAAGCTTGGCTATGGTGTAGGTGCGATCGGCCTTGATCTCAGCTACGGCTTGTTCTATTCTTACCTTTCGCTTTATCTTACAAATGCACTCGGAATCAGTTCCTTGTTCTTGCTCATTCTTGCGCCTATTGCGAGATTGTGGGATGGCATCAATGACCCGATGATGGGAACTCTTGTTGATATTTCAAACAGCAAAATGGGAAAATATCGCCCTTGGATTTTGAGGGGTGCAATAGCGAATGCCGTTGTGCTTTGCCTGCTTTTCAATAATCCGGGAATAAAAACAGATTCGGTTTGGATGTATGTTTATGTTGCCGTATTCTATGTGCTCTGGGGCATGTCGAATACTCTGGCTGATATTCCTTATTGGTCGATGATTCCGTCGTTTGCAACCGAGGAAAAGGACAGAAACTTCATTTCGACGGTTGCGAGAACCTTCTCGGGCTTAGGTCAGGGCATTGTGCTTATTCTCACAGCTCCTATCGTCGCTTATCTCGGCGGATCAAGCGAGAGCAGTCTCAAAACAATGACGCCGGAGTGCCTGAGAACGGGCTTCGGAAAATGGTCGATAATCGCTGCTGTTATGCTCGTTTTATTTGCATGCATCAGCGTCGCTTCAACGAAGGAAAGAAACGTTATTCAGGGCGGAGAGAAATTCTCATTTAAGCAGGCGATAAGCGTTGTAAAGAATAATGACCAGCTCCTGACATTTATGCTCTTTGCGATGATTTCAAACGCAGGCTACTACATGACCTCCGGTATCAGCAGCTATTATTTCAACTCTGTCGCCGGTGATCTTAATCTTCAGTCAAAGTTCAATATGTTCGGTGCGGTCGGTTCTGTAATCGGCATTGCCGTTATTCCGATTTGCTCAAAGCTTAACATGAACAACAGAAACATCTATAAGCTTTCCCTTGGCATGGCTGCTGTAGGATATATCGGAATGGCTGTTATAGGCTATGGCTTCGGCGGTAATGTTTACGGCCTCGGCACTTGCTATCTTATAACATCAATCGGTATCGGAAGTATGTTTGTCAATCAGACCGTTATGCTTGCCGATGTTGTTGATTACGGCGAATATAAGCTCGGCAAAAGAAATCAGAGCTTGACATTCTCCATGAAGGGCTTTTTACAGAAAATGGCATATACAGTTCAGTGCATTATCATGTACCTGACGTTCAGCATAACAAAGTATGAGGGAACCGCCCCCGAGCAGACGCAGGAGGCCAAGGACGCTATTTCGGCTCTTATGTTTATTGTTCCTCCCGTACTTATCGTAATTTCATTTATCGTTTTCTCAAAGAGGTACAAAATCTACGGAGATTTCAAGAGAGAAATTCTTGCTACGGTTTCCAAAAGACATGAGGCAGCGTCAGAAGAATAAAGCCGGCAGGTGTTGATATGAAAAAAATCGTATTTTTTTCGCACGGACTGAGTGCAAACGGAATCGAAACATTTCTTGTGAATTTGCTCAGAAAAATCGATAAAACAAAATATGATATAACCTTGATAATTGCGATTGATGAGGGCGTTTACTGCCTGCACGAAAAGACCGTTACCGATTTGGGCATAAGAGTTGTCCACGCAGGCGATCTTGACGCACCGAAAAAGAAGCTTGATTATATCAGAAACGTAAAAAGAATTCTTTCGGCGGAGCATTTCGATATTGCTCATTCAAATATGGATCTTCTCAACGGAATCACGCTGACGATTGCAAAAAAATGCGGAATTCCAATGAGAATTTGCCATGCTCACAATTCAAAAAGCCAGTACGATCCCGTCGGCAGATTTGCGTCACTGAAAAAGCTTCTACAAAAAATCTACAGCCGCACGATGAAAGGTCTTATTATTCGCTCGTCAACGGAGCTTTTGGCCTGTTCGGATGTTGCGTCGGAATATTTTTACGGTGAAAGAAAGTCAACGCTTATTTATAACGGAATTGGCACCGAGAGCTACATAAAAACAGATAATTTCGATGCTTTGAGTTATGCTCGAAAACTCGGTGCCGACGGAAGCGAAAAGCATTTGATTGTTTCCGTCGGAAGACTTTCAGCTCAGAAAAATCCCGTTTTTGCCGTTGAAATAATTTCGGAGCTTGCAAAAATAAGAGATGATTTCAAATATATTTGGGTTGGCTGCGGCGAGCTTGAAAATGCAGCAAAGGACAAGGCTGAGCAGCTCGGGATTTCGGACAGGATTATTTTCACGGGAGTCAGAACCGATGTTAAAGAAATTCTTGCCTGCTGCGATTGCTTCCTCATGCCGTCGCTTTTTGAGGGACTTCCGTTCTCTCTTATCGAAGCGCAGGCAGCGGGACTTCGCTGTATTGTTTCCGATGTTGTTACAAGGGAAGCGGACGTCGGATTGATTGAATATTTCTCACTTGAAAACGGCGAAAAAAAATGGGCGGAGTTCATAAATGCAAAGCTCGACGAGCCGAAAAAATCTGTTGATGAAAATAAGCTTCGGCAGTTTGATATTTCGCATACAGTTCGTCAGCTCGAAGGAATATACGACAGATAGAATAGGGCAATGTTGCATAAGTTGCCTGAAAAGAAAGGAGATGCGGTATGAGCAGAAAAAAGTGGATAGTCAAAAGCGGCGATAAAGAGAACGCAACGAAGCTTTCCGAAGAGCTGAACATAAGCCCTTATGCTGCGCTTATCGCATCGACAAGAGGAATAAACACAGCCGAGGAAGCAAAGGACTTTTTCGGAATAGGGGAGCGCAAGTGCGTTGACCCGATGGATTTTCCCGATATGTATACGGCGGTCAAGAGAATTCAAAAGGCTCTTGACAGTTTTGAAAGAATTGCGGTTTACGGCGATTACGATGCCGACGGTGTAACGTCGACCGCATTGCTGTATTCCTACCTTGAAATGCAGGGTGCAGACGTGGTTTACTATATTCCGAACCGCCATACCGAGGGCTACGGATTGAGCTATGGAGCGATTGACAAGCTCAGCATGATGGGCGTTAAGCTCATTATCACCGTCGATAACGGAATAAGCGCCGTCGAAGAGGCAAAATATATCAATGAGCTTGAAATGGAGCTTATTGTGACGGATCACCATCTTCCGTCGGATACCTTGCCGCAGGCCGTTGCGGTCGTCGACCCGCATAGGGAGGACTGCAATCTTGAGTTTAAAGACTATGCAGGTGTCGGAGTTGCATATAAATTAATATGTGCTCTTGAAGGCGAGGAGAACGGTGTAACCGACAGCTTTGTCGATCTTGTGACTATCGGCACGGTTGCCGACGTTATGCCGCTTATAAAGGAAAACCGTGAGCTTGTGCGCAGGGGAGTTCGGTTGATTGCCGATTCGGACAGAAGCGGAATTCAGGCTCTTATTGAGGTTGCCGGCCTTTCGGAAAGAAGGATGACCTCGACGACTGTCGCTTTCGGTATTTGTCCGAGAATCAATGCAGCAGGCCGTATGGGTTCGGCGGACAGAGCAATCAGACTGCTTCTGAGTGATGATTACGAGGAAGCGACACTTCTTGCACAGGAGATAAATGATGAGAATGTAACACGGCAGCAGACTGAGCAGGAGATACTCAATCAGGCTGTTGAGCAGATAAAAAGGAATCCGAATTGGATTTATCAAAACGTGCTTGTCGTTGCCGGAGAGGGCTGGCACGACGGCGTTGTCGGAATAGTTGCGTCGAGACTTGTCGAAAAATACGGAAAGCCGACGCTTGTAATAACCATGGACGGCGAAGAAGCAAAAGGCTCGGGCAGAAGCATTGACGGCTTCAATCTTTACGATGCGCTTTCGCATTGCGGTGATTGTCTGACCCACTTCGGCGGTCACACCTTGGCGGCGGGAATAGGGCTGAAAACAGAAAACATCGGTGATTTCAGAAAGGCGATAAACCGGTATGCCGACGGTATCGAAATGCCTTATCCGATTCAGAATATTGATTTTAAGCTGAATCCGGCATATGTGAACGTGGAAATGCTTAATGCGATTGAGCAGCTTGAGCCGTTCGGTGCAGGCAATCCTCAGCCGATTTTCGGCCTTTACAATATGACGATAACCGATATTCAGCCGATAGGCAACGGAAAGCATCTGAGAGTTATTCTTGAGCGCAACGGCGTTTCTTTGCAAACGCTCAAATTCAAGATGATTCAGGCGGATTTTCCGTTCGTCAAGGGCGATGTGGTCGATGCTGCGGTAGGACTTGAACCGAATGAGTACCTCGGCCAGCTGAGAGTGAGCGTACTGCTTAAAAATATAAAGCTCCACGATATGGTGGAGGATGATCTGTTCGCTTCCATGAGAGATTTTTCAATGCTCATGAGAGGAAAAACCGAAGGCTTTGATTCATCACTTTTGATTCCTTCGCGTGAAACGACGGCCAAGGTTTACAGATACATACGCTCCGTCGTAAGATGGAATTACGATATAGAAACGCTCTGCCACAGGCTCGATTTCTGGGCGGAGGATTACGGACAGGTAGCGGTGTCTGTTGAGGCGATGCTCGAAATGGGCATACTTATAAAAGACGAAAACGGTGGACTGAGCGCACCGAAAACAAGCGAGAAGGTCAACTTGCAGGATGCGCCGGTGCTCAAAAGATTAAGGCAACACCTCACGACCGGAGAGTGCGAATTGCCTTAACAGAACTTTTAAAGGAATCGGCATGGTAAGCCGAGTGGTATGAAAATGTCAGAAGCTAATGAAAAAAACAAATTGACAGCGTCAATGGGCGAGACTGTTTCGGAGCAGGACGAAAAGAAAGAATTCGTTCCCGAAAATCCCGATGAGCTTTATGGCAAGCTGATTAAGCTCGTCAGGGAAAACATGACCGAGAACGATGTTTCTCTCGTTGAAAAAGCGTATTTTATTGCAAAAAAGGCGCATGAGGGTCAGTTCAGATTCTCAGGCGAGCCTTATATAATCCACCCGGTCTCCGTCGCAATTATCCTTTACAATTTAGGTATGGACGGGGAATCGATGGCTGCGGCTTTGCTGCACGACGTTGTTGAAGACACCGATATGACCAAGGAGAATATCCAGGAGGAATTCGGCGAGGACGTTGCAAACCTTGTTGAGGGCGTTACAAAGCTCGGCAAGGTGCCCATCTTTACAAAGGAGGAGCAGCAGGCGGAGAATGTGCGCAAGATGCTGATGGCGATGTCGCAGGATATTCGTGTTATCATCATCAAGCTCGCTGACCGTATACACAATATGAGAACCTTGTCTTTTATGCGACCCGATAAAAGACGTGAAAAAGCTCAGGAAACACTTGAAATTTACGCTCCTATCGCTCACCGTCTCGGCATCAGAGGCGTTAAGGAGGAGCTTGAGGATCTTGCAATCAGCTATCTTGATCCCATTGCCTATAAGGAGATCAGAGACAGGCTGGAACAGCAGCAGTCAAAGAGAAAAGAGTATCTTGACAGTATTCAGAAAAAAATCAGCGAAAGAATAAAGCTTGTTGTGCCGAATGCGAGCATTTCCGGCAGAATCAAGAGTGTTCATGGCATTTACCGTAAGATGTATATGCAGGGCAAGAGCTTTGACGAAATCTATGATATTTATGCCGTCAGAATAATTGTTGATGATGTTATCGACTGTTATAACTGTCTCGGAATAATTCACGATATGTTCAAGTCCATTCCCGGCCGATTCAAGGATTATATCTCAACGCCGAAAGCGAATATGTATCAGTCTTTGCACACAACGGTAATCGGCGACGAGGGCATACCGTTTGAGGTTCAGATAAGAACATGGGAGATGCACCGCACGGCTGAGTACGGTGTTGCCGCCCACTGGAAGTATAAACTCGGAATGAGCGGCAGACAGAAATTTGAAGAAAAATTCTCGTGGATTCGCCAGCTTTTGGAGAGTCAGAATGTTTCCGAAAATCCGCAGGATATCGTGAATACAATAAAGACCGACCTTGTTCAGGAGGAGGTTTTTGTGTTCACACCCAAGGGAACGGTTATCAATCTTCCGGCAGGTGCAACCGTCGTTGACTTCGCCTATGCCATTCACTCGGCCGTCGGCAACAGAATGGTCGGCGCAAAGGTTGACGGAAGAATCGTTCCGATAGATTATGTCGTCAAAACGGGTGAAATAGTCGAGATCATTACTTCGTCTCAGCAGAACAAAGGCCCGAGCCGTGACTGGCTTAAATTTGTCAAGACCAGCGGCGCAAGGAATAAGATTCGCTCATGGTTCAAGAAGGAACGCAGGGAGGAGAATATCCTTGAGGGCAAGATGGAGGTTGAACGTGAGTTCAAGCGTAACTTTATAAGGCTCAGTGATCAGCAGTTTGATAAGTTCATTCTTGATGTCGCACAGCGTCAGCGCTTCAACAGTACCGATGATTTCTATGCGGCGATAGGCTACGGCGGAATATCATTAAACAAGATGATGCCGCATATAAAGGACGAATACGTTAAGGAGTTCAAGCAGCCCGAGCCTGTTGAAGAGGACGTTATCAAGATAACGAAGCCCTCGCAGAAGAAGCGCACAAAGAGCCAGGACGGCGTAGTTATTGAGGGCATAGACAACTGCCTTATCAAGCTTTCAAAGTGCTGTAGTCCTGTTCCGGGCGATAAAATTATCGGATTTATCACAAGAGGTCACGGCGTTTCGATTCATAAGAGGGATTGTACAAATGTGCCCAAGGTTATCGAGCTTGCCGACGAGCCGGACAGATGGATTCCCGCAGGATGGGACAGCTCTGTTAAGGAGGATTTCACAGCTACGGTTTCGATGACTTGTCTTGACAGAGTCGGACTGATGGCCGACGTTTCAAAAATGATCGCAGATATGCGTGTTATGATATACGGAATTAATACCAAGAGCAAAAAGGACGGCAGAGCGTCGCTCGAATTGACGATCGGTGTTAACGGAATTGAGCACCTCAACGGCGTTATGGCTAAGCTCAGGAAGATAAACGGTGTTCTTGATGTTGAGCGTTCAAACAGCTAAGGTATTGAATTAAGAGGTTTTAGTATGAAAGCAGTAGTTCAAAGAGTAAAATCGTCGGCGGTTGTCGTTGACGGCGAAACAATAGGAAAAATCGGCAAGGGATACAACGTTCTTCTGGGCGTATTTCCCGACGACACAAAGAAAGATGCGGAAATCCTTGCCGCAAAGATAGCTAAATTGCGTATTTTTGAGGACGAGGACGAGAAAATGAACATGTCGATTCTTGATGTTGACGGTGAGGTTCTTGCAATTTCTCAGTTCACGCTCTGTGCAGATATCAAAAAGGGCAACAGACCGTCCTTCACAACGGCGGCGAAGCCCGACTATGCCAACGAGCTTTATGAGTATTTCATGGAGCAGCTTAAGGCGAACGGTATCAAGAAGGTTGAGCACGGTTCATTCGGAGCGGATATGCAGGTTGAAATTCACAATGACGGCCCCGTTACGATAATCATGGACACGACTATCTGGAACAAGAGGGATTAAAATGACTGTTGAAACAATGGTGCTGGGGCCTGTCAGTGCAAACACATATATTGTGACGGACGACGTAAGCGGTGAAACGGCGATAGTAGACTGCGGCGAATGTACGCCCGAGCTTCTTGACAGACTCAAAGGAAAAAACGTTAAATATATCCTGCTGACCCACGGTCATGCAGATCATATCCTCGGTGTTTATGACCTCAAGCAGGCATTCCCCGAGGCAAAAATTGTAATTCATAAAAAAGATGCGGATTGCCTTACCAACGAGATGATGAGTATTGCATTCAGCATTGCACCGCACACTCAGAAGAATATCGAACCGGATATCACGGTCGGTGAGGGCGATGTTATTTCCCTCGGAAGCCTTGATTTTAACGTTATGCATACTCCCGGCCACACAATGGGCAGTGTCTGTTACTATATCGAGAGTGAGCGCACACTTTTCACGGGCGACACTCTGTTCTGTCTGACAACGGGCAGAACGGATCTCTTCGGCGGCAGTGACGATGACATGTATGTTTCAATCAAGCGGCTTTATGAAATGCCGGGCGAATATACGATTTATCCCGGTCACAACAGAGCCACGACCATGGAATATGAACGCAGAAGAAACAGATATATGAGGAGATTCAAATGATACTCAGGGTCGTTAATCACAAATTTCATTATGAAATGGAAAACCTTTGTCGGGTTTTCTTCCCCTATGAGACGATCCGTGTCATAAATGATGATTCCGGCGAAGCTGACGATATAACGGTTGTTACCTCAATGAGCGGCAAATATGTTGTCGGTGTTTCGGTCAATATAAACGGAACAATAGGGGAGAAAGAAAAAGCGGTTGCCGACTATGACGACTGCGAGAGAGAAATGGCGATTCTGCTGTTCTCGCTTCTCTCCAAGATTACGGGCTATGTGCCTAAATGGGGCATACTGACAGGTGTAAGACCGTCGAAGCTGATGAATTCGCTGATTAAGGATTACGGCGACGACGGTGCAAAGGCGTATTTCAAGGATAAGCTGTTGGTTTGCGAAAAAAAGACCGAGCTTGCTTATTCCGTAGCCAAGGCTGAAGAAAAAATAATGTCGCTTTCCGATGAAAAAAGTTTCAGCCTGTATGTTTCGATTCCGTTCTGCCCGACAAGGTGCAATTATTGTTCGTTCGTTTCTCATTCGATAGCACAGGCAAAGAAGCTTTTGCCCGATTATGTCGAAAATCTTTGCAGGGAGATAAAAGAGACGGCCGAGGTCGCAAACAGCCTCGGACTGAGACTCGAATCAATCTATTGGGGCGGCGGTACGCCGACCACTCTTTCGGCGGATATGCTTAAAAAAATCTGTGACGAGATAAATAATGATTTTGACCTTTCGCATATAAGAGAATACACAATAGAAGCCGGCAGAGCCGATACCGTAACCCCCGAAAAGCTTAAGGTTATCAAAGCGGCGGGAGTCGGAAGAATAAGCATAAATCCGCAGACGTTTAATGATGACGTCCTCAAGGCTATCGGCAGGAGGCACACGGTTGACGATGTTGTTCGTGTTTTCAATGAGGCGAGAGAAATCGGATTTGACAACATCAACATGGATTTGATCGCAGGTCTGACCGACGATACATATGAGAGTTTCTGCAATTCCGTTGACCGAGCAATAAGCATGAATCCCGAGAATATTACCCTCCATACGCTCGCATTGAAGCGCTCGTCAACCATCGTTACTCACGGCGTTGACGTTCAAAGCGGAGAAATTGCAAATAAAATGCTGGAATATGCTCAAAATCGGTTCTATTCCGGGGGCTATAAACCGTATTATATGTACAGACAGTCACGTTCACTCGGCAATCTCGAAAACGTCGGCTGGTGCAAGGACGGATTCGAATGTCTTTACAATATTTTCATGATGGAGGAGTGCCACACGGTGCTCGCCGTCGGTGCAGGTGCGGTCACAAAGCTCAAAGACCCGTACAGCAGAAATATTGAAAGAATTTTTAATTATAAATACCCGTATGAATATAATTCACGCTACGACGTAATTGCCGAGCGTAAGGATCAAATAAAGGAGTTTTACGATAAGCTGAGATAAGAAGGTAGCAAAAATGGCACACAGAACATTAAATGATATAAATAAAAACGTTGCTTCGGATGTTGAGTCGTTTATCGAGTCTGCCGAGGAGGGCTTTGACAGCTCTGTTTCCTCGCTGGTCGGCAATTTCATTTCCGATTGCGACTGTGATATCGTTCTGCTTGCAGGTCCCAGCTCATCGGGAAAAACCACGACGGCAGGAAAAATTGTCGAAAAAATAAGGCAAAGCGGCAGGAATGCCT
>FR882080.1:104678-115910 GCA_000434915.1 Ruminococcus sp. CAG:563 | reverse complement strand
CAGGAATGCCTATACGCTTTCACTTGACGATTATTATCACAATGCCGCCGATATTCCCTTGACCGCAAAAGGCGTCAAGGATTTTGAAAACGTCAACGCTCTTGATATCGATCTGATTCACAAAAACTTCTCCGATTTGATAGAAAAAAGGGAAGCCCTTGTGCCCGAATTTGATTTTATGAGCGGCACAAGAAAAAAGGAAATGAGAACCGTCGAGCTGAAAAAGGACGATGTGATTATCGTTGAGGGACTGCATGCGCTAAATCCGGTTATTACCCAAGGACTTGACGAAAGCCATATTTACAAGGTTTATATCAGCGTTTCTTCGAGGGTTACGGACGATGAGGGCAGGGTAATTTTCAGCAAGAGAAATCTTCGCCTTGTCCGCCGAATGATAAGGGACTATCATTACAGAAACACGCCGGTCGAAAAGACCTTTTCCCAGTGGCCCGAGGTGCTCAAGGGCGAGGGTAAATACATCTTCCCTTACGAAAAAAACGCACGCTACAGAATAGATTCGTTCCACCCGTATGAATCGTGCATTTTCAGAAATGAGGCAGTGGAACTGCTTGATACGGTTGAAAAGGACAGTCGGTTTTATCCGCTCGCCGAACAGCTGAAAGAGGATTTTTCAAAGCTCAGACCGATAGATATATCTAAAATGCCGAATGATTCACTTCTTAGGGAGTTCATTTGATTTTTTGCACATGATACTATGGGAGAAAAGTCAGCAGAAACTATAATTAAGCGTGGGCTTCTCCTCCGGGGCAGTGAAATGTCGGTACGGTAGTGAATTGCAAAGCGTTTTGTATCCTACTTCTCACAAATATTTAATAAATATATTGATAAACAAGTAATATTATGGTAAAATAAATTCCGCCGTTTTTTTCGGCGGCATCAAAAAAGTACAATTTCTTTCTTATATATATTTTGAACGGGAGGAAATACGATGGCTGAAGAAAAGTCAGGCGTAAAGAGTCAGTCGCTTCTCAGCGGTGCATTTATACTTGTTGTTGCCACTATTCTCGTCAAAGTTATCGGAGCACTGTTTAAAATTCCGCTTTCCATGCTCATCGGTGAGGTTGGACGCGGATATTTCAGTACCGCCTACGAAATATACACTCCGCTTTATTCAATTTCAATGGCAGGCTTGCCGGTTGCCGTTTCACGGCTTGTGGCAAAGGAGCGTTCGCTCGGGCATTTTCGTGATGTCAGAATGATACGGCGTGTTTCGGCTCGTCTCTTCCTGATGATGGGAATTCTCGGAACGGTTCTGTTAATGCTCGTTGCCTATCCTTATACAAAGTTCATTGTCAAGTATGTCGAGAATGTTTATTGCGTGCTTGCGATTGCACCGTCGATTTTCTTCTGCTGCTGTATGTCAACCTATAGAGGCTATTACGAGGGTATGCAGAATATGCTCCCGACAGCGATTTCCGAGGTCATAGAGGTTGTCGGAAAGCTAATAGTCGGTCTCGGTGCAAGCTATGCACTTCTCAAAAGTCAGCTTGCCAGGTTTGAAGCCGGTCAGCCGGTTTTCGGAGCAATTCGTGAAACAAAAGAGGATGCCCTTGCTGCGATTTATCCTTATGCGGCAACAACTGCGGTTCTCGGCGTCACCTCCGGCACGGTTTTGGGTCTGATTTATCTTATTATAAGGCATAAGATAAAGGGCGACGGCATAACCAAGGCGCAGCTTCTTTCTTCGCCTAAGCCGGCTAACAGCCAAACCCTTGCAAAGATAATTGTCATGACAGCCTTGCCTATAGCGGCAAGCTCACTTGTTACGAATATTACAAATCTTATTGATGCCGCAACAATTCAGGCTCGGCTCAAATATGCTGTCGAAAAGGCTCCGGATGTTATCTATTCCCTTTACGGTGTGGAATTCGAGGAAATGAAGGTCGCCGATTCGCAGATAGTTAAGTATATTTACGGCATTTACAATGAAGTCCTTGATTTCAAGAATCTTATTCCGACAATAACAATGACGCTCGGAATCAGTGCGATTCCTGTGCTTTCTGCGGCTTGGGCCAACCATCATCGCCATAGCATTAAGGTGGCCGTTGAATCGGTTATCAGAGTAACGATGCTTATCTCCCTGCCGACGGGCTTCGGTCTCGCCGCGGTTTCGTATTCGCTTCTTGATATGTTCTATCCTGCCGCAACGGCGAGCATAGGATCAACGATATTGGCCGTTTACGGCTGCACAATATTCATTTTTGCCGTTTCCTCACCTATTACAAGCATGCTTCAGGGTCTCGGAAGAACCGATATCCCGCTGAAATCGCTTGTTGTCGGAGCGGTAATCAAGATTGTTCTCAATTTCATTCTTATAGGCAATCCTCACATCAACATCAACGGTGCTCCTATCGCATCAATCGCATGCTACCTTGTTGTTGTTATTATAAATATGTACAGCATAATAAAAATTACGGAGGTTAAGATTAATTTCGCTTCCGTATTCATCAAGCCGTGTATCTGTTCGGCCATCAGTGCTTTTGTCGCTTTCCTTACGAATCTTGTATTCGGAAAGTTCCTCGGCAGTCTCGGTGATCCCGACAGCATGATAAACGGAAACACCGTAGCCTTGATAATTGCAGTCATTGCGGCGGTCATTGCATACGTCATTACAATACTTCTTTTCAAGGGAATTTCAAAGGATGACCTTCTTATGATACCAAAAGGAGAAAAAATTGCCGAAACCCTTGAAAAACGTGGATTTTTAGGTTAAAATAATATGGATATGAAAAACAAATTTGAGTTCAAAGAAAAATATAATATTTACGATCTCGTTGAGATTATGCGTGTCCTTCGCTCGGAGGGCGGCTGCCCTTGGGATATTAAGCAGACGCACGAAAGTATCAAGAAAAATCTTATTGAGGAGACCTACGAGACAATCGAGGCCATCAATAAGAAAGATCCCGATATGCTCCGTGAAGAGCTTGGCGACGTTTTGATGCAGGTTGTTTTCCATTCTCAGATCGAAGCGGAAAAGGGTGTTTTCGATATCGACGATGTTGCCGACGAGAACTGCAAGAAGCTCATAGAGCGTCATCCCCACGTTTTCGGCGAGGTGAATGTCAACGGCGTTGACGATGTGCTGACAAATTGGGATGCCATCAAGCGCAAGTCCAAGGGCCAAAAATCAACCTCGGAGGCGATTGATTCGATTCCGAGAGAGCTTCCGGCTCTTATGAGAGCGACCAAAGTTCAGCATAAGGCGGCGAAGGCGGGATTCGATTGGGATAACGTTAACGGTGCTCTCGATAAGCTCACGGAGGAAATCTCGGAGCTTAAAGCGGCAATCGCAAATAACGATAAAGCAAACATTAACGAAGAACTGGGCGATGTTCTGTTCTCGGCGGTCAATGTTTCTCGCTTTGTTGATACGGATGCCGAGGAATCCCTTACGGATGCGACCGACAAATTTGTCAGCCGGTTCAAAACGGTTGAAAAGCTCGCTAAGGAGCGAGACATTGACATGAATGAGTCCGATATTGAGACTCTCGACAGGCTTTGGGATGAAGCCAAACAGAAATAATTAGCAAATGATAGCTTTGGGAGGTCGTGGTGCATCGGCAGTCTCAAAGATTTCATAATAAAAAACTGGAGGAATTACAATGAATAAGACAGAATTTATCAATGCAGTAGCCGCTAAGGGCGAGATGGACAAGAAGGCTGCCGAGAAGGCAGTTAACGCTGTTATCGCTGCAACAACAGACGCACTCAAGAACGGTGAGAAGATCCAGCTTGTTGGCTTCGGCACATTTGAGATCAGAGAGCGCTCGGAGAAGCAGGCTCGCAACCCGAGAACAGGCGAGACAATGACTGTTCCGGCAAGCAAGGTTCCCGCTTTCAAGGCAGGCAAGGCTCTCAAGGACGCTGTTAAATAATTCTCTTTTACTTCGATTGTATCGGGCAGGACAGATGCTTTTGTCCTGCCTTATCCAATTAAAATTAAAAGGAAGGCATCTGATATGAGACTGGATAAATATCTCAAGGTTTCCCGTGTTATCAAGCGCAGAACCATTGCAAATGAGGTCTGCGATGCCAAGCATGTCCTTGTCAACGGAAAAATCGCAAGAGCATCCTATGATGTTAAGGAGAATGACATTATCGAGATAACAATGGGCTCAAACGTTACCAAAATACAGGTGACAAAGGTTACGGAACATGCCACAAAGGACGATGCGGCATTGATGTACAAAGTTTTAAACTGAATACTAAAGTATTTTTTATGCGCCGACCTCATATGTTTATATGAGGTGTTTTTTATGTCTGAAGCATTGATGCATGATATCGTTATAGAAAACAGGAAGCGTCTGAGTGCAACGGGAATACAAAATGTTGACAGCTATGAGGATGACTGTATAGTTGCGCAAAGCGAGTGCGGAGAAATTGTGATTAAAGGTCATGAACTGAAAATCAGTCGGCTTTCCGTTGAAACGGGCGATATGACGGTTGACGGAAACATTGACTCGGTCAGCTATAATGCCCCCAAGGTCAGCGGCAGCTTTTTCAGCAGGGTGTTCAAATGATAGAATATCTCCCAAAATCCTCCGAGCAGCTTTTAACAATAGTTTATTCCGCCGGAATCGGCTTTGCCCTCGGCTTTATTTATGAAATTTTGCGATTAATTTTTTATTTGCTGTCAGGAAGCGATAAAAAATTCACTCTTTTGAGGGATATAATATTTTTACTTTTCGTTTTTACCGTGACATTCTTCTTCTTCCTTGTTCGATGCAACGGCAAAGTCACTTTTTATGCGGTGGCGGGCGAGGCACTCGGAGGATTTGCCGCTTTTAAGATGATTGACCCGTTCATGTCGTATCTTATAAGAAAAAGGCTGAGAAAACTCAGAAAAAAACTTGCGAAGCTTCACGATATCGGACGCAGAGTATCCGTTTTTACCGAAAAAATTAAAAAGAAAGAAAAAAATATCGCAAAAGGCAAAAAAAATTCGGAAAATGACTTGCATAATCAATATGAAATAGTGTATAATCAATCCGTAACGGTGCGTCCGTTAAGTGATGAAACAGAGAATCGAGGTGACTGAAATGGCAGAAAAGAAAAAGCGCAAGCGTAGCTTTATTGTTTCGTTTTGTATAGTTGCTTTGTGCGCATATTTCGCCATTTCATTGATAACCATACATAGAAATATAAAAGAAACCAAAGCTGAAATTGCCGAGGTCAAGGCGTCTTACAATGAGCAGGTTGCCGAAAACAACCGAATCAAGGAGCACATTGACGGCGGTGAAATAGATGAATACGTTGAGAAGGTCGCAAGAGACGAGCTTGGATATGTGAAGCCCGGCGAGCATGTCTATTATGACGTCTCCGTGAGTGATTAACGGTTCGGAAAAAAGAGGAGTACGCATTTTATGCAGTTGGAAGTTGGTTCAATAGTTGAGGGAAAAGTAACCGGTTTTACGTCTTTCGGTGCCTTTGTTGATCTTGACGGCGGCAAAAAGGGAATGGTACATATTTCTGAGGTCGCTACGGAATTCGTAAAAGACATTAAGGATCATCTTAAGGTCGGTCAGCAGGTAAAGGTAAAAATCCTTTCCATAGCAGATGACGGCAAGATAAGCCTTTCTATCCGAAAAGCAGTTGAACAGCCGAAAACCCAAAGGCCGAAGTCCACTCAGCCGAGGAGACCTGCGGCAAACGTTTGGCAGGGCAACAAGAGCACGGACAATCAGCCTCAGTCATTTGAAAGCATGATGGCAAAATTCAAGCAGGTAAGTGACGAGAAAATGTCGGATTTGAAGCGTGACTCCAAGCATGGCGGCGGATATAACCGTCGAGGTACAAACAAGCTGTAATGGTTATTTCAGGAGCAGGTTTCTGCTCCTGTTTTTTATATTGGCAACCGCTAATTAGCTTGCCGGAAAGAATAAGTTAATATTGAAAATGATTGTAGCACAACTCTCAGCGGCTGATCTATAATCGGAATATCGAAACATTCAGGTGATATATTTGAGAGAAATTGATGTAAATAAAATAAGCGAGGCAGTCGCAGAGCTTTGCGTCAAGGCGAATAAGCTTTTGCCGGATGATCTTGCCGAAACAATCGGTAAATGCCGAAATTACGAAAGAAACAACCTTGCAAAGAGCGTTCTCGGCGATATCGAGGCCAATCTTGACGCAGCAAAGGAACTTGACATTCCAATCTGTCAGGACACGGGAATGGCTGTCGTTTTCCTTGAAATAGGCCAGGATGTGCATTTTGTCGGCGGCAGCCTTAGCGAAGCCGTAAACAAGGGCGTTCATGACGGCTATGTCAACGGCTATCTCCGCTGTTCCGTTGTCGGCGATCCGCTCAGACGTGTCAACACAAGGGATAACACTCCTGCCGTTCTCCATACACACATTGTTGACGGTGACAAGGTTAAAATCACCGTTGCTCCCAAGGGCTTCGGCAGTGAGAACATGAGCTGTCTTAAAATGATGACCCCGGCGAGGGGCAGGGAGGACATTATTGAATATGTTCTTTCGTGCGTCAGAACCGCAGGCGGCAATCCGTGCCCTCCGATCGTTCTCGGAATCGGAATCGGAGGCGATTTTGAGCAGTGTGCATACCTTGCCAAAAAGGCTCTTTGCCGAAGTGTTTCAGAGAAAAATCCCGATGAATTCTATGCTCAAATGGAAGCGGAAATTCTTGAACGCATAAACAAGGAAACGAATGTTGGCCCAATGGGCTTCGGCGGCGACACAACGGCACTTTCCGTCGCCATTGAAACCGCACCGACTCACATTGCCGGATTGCCTGTGGCAGTTAATTTTGGATGTCATGTTACACGGCACTCTGTTGAAGTGATTTGACGGATCTTTTTCCGTTATACAGCCTAAAGCCCTCTCGGCATATAAGAATATAGCCTTCGAGAACTTTAAACTGTCTAACGAAAAAATCTCTTGCCAAATGGTTTGCATTTTTCCGTAGTACAGGAATATAAGAGCATTTGCGAGAAAACAGGTAGAATTTTGTGTTAAAAGATTATTCATATAAATATTAAATTGTTTTAAATTTGAGGTTATATAATGAAAATAAGATTTGTAATACCGTGCCTTCTGGGTCTGGAATCAATAATTGCCAATGAAATGAAAACACTCGGTGCTGAGGACGTTGTGTCCGAAAACGGAAGAGTTCTCTTTTCGGGTGACGAAGCAATGCTCGCAAGGGCAAATATCTGCTCCCGATTTTCCGAGAGAATTCAGATTCTTGTCGGCGAATTCTATGCCCGAAGCTTTGAAGAGCTTTTCCAGGGCACAAAGGCCCTCCCGTGGGAGGATTGGATCGGTGCATATGACGCTTTCCCGGTCAAGGGATATTCGCTTAATTCAACGCTTTTCAGCGTCAGCGACTGCCAGTCGATAATCAAAAAGGCTGTTGTTGAACGTATGAAGTCAAAATACGGCATCAGTTGGTTTGATGAAACAGGCCCTGTGCATCAGATTCAGTTCTCGATTATGAAGGATAAGGTCAGCCTACTCCTCGATACAACCGGTGCGGGACTGCACAAGAGAGGCTACCGTCCGCAGGCGAATGCCGCTCCTATCAAGGAGACGCTTGCCGCCGCACTCTGCGACCTCGCAAGACTTCGCCCTTATCACACACTCTATGACCCGATGTGCGGAAGCGGTACAATCCTTATCGAGGGTGCAATGATGGTTCACAACATCGCCCCCGGAGTGAACAGATATTTCTCCGCCGAGCGTTGGGACGTCATTGACGAAAAGATTTGGGCAGATGAACGCAACCGTGCAAGGGATCTTGTGAATTATGACACGGATTTCATCGCTTACGGTTCGGATATCGATGAGGATGCGCTTGAAATTGCAAAAATCAATGCCAAACGTGCAGGTGTTGAGAGAAAGATTAAGTTTGAAAAAGCCGATATCAGAAACTTTGAGCCGAAAAGCGAAAAGGGTACGGTTATTTGTAATCCGCCATACGGCGAGAGACTTCTCGACATCGAAGAAGCGCAAAAGCTTTATAAAATAATGGGCGAAAAATTCATAAGAAAACACGGCTGGTCGTATTATGTTATAAGCCCGTCTGAGGAGTTTGAAAAGGAATTCGGCAGGAAGGCGGATAAGCGTCGCAAGCTCTATAACGGTATGATAAAATGTCAGTTGTTTATGTATTTTAAGTGATTTTGGAGGTAGTTAGTAATGAAGCACCTTTTTTTAATCAATCCGAATGCAGGTAAAGGAAAGGCCTTTGAAACGGTTATGCCGAAGATCAAGGAAGCAACTGCCGAAAGAAATATGGATTATAAGGTCTATGTCAGCAAGTCATCGCAGGATACGCACGACTATTGCAAAAATATAGGTGAGAGCGGCGAGAAAACAAGAATTTATGCCTGTGGCGGTGACGGAACGATATATGATATCGTCAATGCGATTTATGGCTACAATAACGTTGAGTTTGCCGCTGTTCCTCTCGGTTCGGGCAATGATTTTATCCGTCTTTTCGGAACAAAAGAGCAGTTTATGGATATAGGCGCTCAGATTGACGGAACGTCAATAAAAATCGACGCCATTAAGTGCGGCGACAGGATTGCCGTCAACCAGTGCTCAATGGGATTTGACGCCGAGGTTTGCTCAAAACAGGCGGATTTCAAAAAACTTCCATGGCTCACGGGTGAATCGGCTTACACGGCTTCACTTTTCTATTGTCTTAAATCAAAAACATCTAACCGCTTCACAATTACAATTGACGACGGAGAGCCGATAACGGATAATTTTGTCTTTGCCTTCTGCGGAAACAGCCGTTTCTACGGCGGCGGATATCAGGCGGCTCCCTATGCCGTTCCCGATGACGGACTGCTCGATTTTTCAATCGTCAGAGCGATGAAAATTCCGAGACTTGTAACTCAGATAGGTAATTACAAAAAGGGCAGACATTTTAAATGGCCCGAGACTACATATGTCAGAGGAAAGAAGATGACTGTTCACAGCGATACACCGGCCTCGGTTAATGTTGACGGCGAATGTGACCTCGTTACGGACAGCACGTTCGAAATTATTCCTTCTGCATTCAGCTTTGTTATTCCGACAACCTCAAGCTATATTGAGGACAGAAAGAGCGGAATAATTTCCGACGAAATAGGTGTTGAAATTAAATAAAAGGAAATAATAGAGTGAAAGCAATTACGCAATACTTTGTTATTTCGGTGAGCGCTATGGATATTTTTAATGCACTAACTATGATCGGCGGCTTGTGTCTGTTCCTGTTCGGAATGAATGTTATGGGGCAGGCACTGGAGCGCCGCGCAGGCAACAGCCTGAGAAACACACTCGAAAAGCTTACATCAAATAAAATAGCCGGCTTCTTGACCGGTCTGGGCGTTACTGCTGTTATTCAGAGCTCGTCTGCGACCACGGTCATGGTGGTCGGCTTTGTCAATTCCGGACTCATGACGCTCAGACAGGCTATCAATGTTATCATGGGCGCAAACGTGGGCACGACCGTGACAGGCTGGGTGCTCTCGCTCGGTGGAATCAGCAGCGATAATATTTGGATAAGACTTCTTAAGCCGAGTTCATTTACACCGGTGCTTGCCCTTGTCGGAATCGTGATGTATCTTTTCATGAAGGATTCAAAGAAAAAGGACAGCGGAGCGATTCTTCTCGGATTTTCGGTATTGATGTTCGGTATGGAAACAATGTCATCGGCTGTATCGGGACTTTCGGAGGTGCCGGAGTTTCAGCAGCTTTTCGTGATGTTCAAAAATCCGCTTTTAGGACTTTTGGCAGGCACACTCTTGACAGCTCTTATTCAGTCAAGCTCGGCCTCGGTCGGCATTTTGCAGGCCTTGACGGTCACGGGACAGGTTTCGATCGGCGCGGCTATTCCGATAGTAATGGGCGACGGTATCGGCACATGCGTCACGGCAATGATATCGGGTGTCGGCACAAAGAGAGAAGCGAAGCGTGCCGCAACGGTTCATTTGCTGATAAACGCTATCGGCTCAATTGTTTGGGTAACGGTATTCTGGCTGATTAAAGCATTTTTGAAGCCGGCAGTTTTAGATTCGTCGGCAACGTTTGTCGGAATCGCAATCATAAATACCGGTTTTAAGATATTGAATACGGCACTGTTCCTGCCGCTCTCGGGCGTGCTTGAAAAGCTTGTGTGCAAGCTTATTCCCGATTCAAAGGATGCGGAGGAGGACACAGAGCTTGATGAACGACTTTTGTTTACGCCGACGCTTGCACTTCAGCAATGCAGCCTGAAAGAAATCGAAATGGCTCGCAGAGCGGCGCAGGCTTTGAAAAACAGCATCAAATCAATCACTGCGTATACTCCCGAGCTTGCCGAAAGCATCAAAGAAGATGAGCAGCGCTGTGACCGTTATGAGGATATGCTGGCAACCTATCTTGTTAAGATAGGTTCGGAACGTCTTGCCGACAGCGACAGCGAGGAAGCAAACATGCTCTTGAAGCTGCTTGGTGATTTTGAAAGAATTTCCGACCATGCGGTAAATCTGCTCGAATCCGCAGAGGAAATGAGGGATAAAAAGATTGTCTTTTCCCCCGAAGCGGCACATGACTTTTCTATTATATCTTCGGCCGTTAACGAAATCCTTGACCTTTCAATGGAGGCGTTTATCAATAACGACCGTGCCAAGGCGGGCGACGTTGAGCCGCTTGAACAGGTCATTGACGAGATGAAGGAGAACATGAGGACAAGCCATGTTCTGCGCATGAGAAACGGTGAATGCAGTATGGAGATGGGATTCGTCTGGTCGGATATCCTCACGAATTTTGAACGTGTTTCCGACCATTGCTCAAATATAGCAGGCTGTGTCATTGATGCTGCGGAGCATAACCTGAATCTTCATGAAACGCTCGGTAATTTTAAGCACAACAGCAAAGCGTTTGAAGAAAGATACAAATATTATTCGGAAAAGTACAGCAAGATATAAAAATTTAAAGGTTGCTCGGAATTGACCGTGCAACCTTTTTTTGTGCGATATTTTATTTTACAATACTGACGGTATATCCGTCGTTGAACGTTACAACCCGTTCCGCCTTGGATATATCGGCCTTCGGAGGATAGTCTGTCGAAACGATCTGTGCACCGCTGTTTAGGGCGATCTGCGAATCCGTTTCCTTGTATGAGCCGTAGTTATCCGATCTTGTTCTGATTATAAGCTTCTTTCCGAGAACCTCATCGATCTGAGTTTTGATATCCTTAGGCTTGTTGATGAGCAGGAATGA
>FR882080.1:9013-104657 GCA_000434915.1 Ruminococcus sp. CAG:563 | reverse complement strand
GGAATGAGGCATAATCCTTGTCACGGCTGTCGTAACGAAGCATGGGAAACATAGCTTGAGTTTTGATTGAGGTGTCCTGTTCAATGTATTTGTCCGTCACGGTCGTGTCATGCAAGAGAATCATAACGTGGCCTCTTGTTTCGCTGAGTGTCATCCAATCGTCGGCCTCACGCATCTTCTTGAGAGATGAATGATTTCCCATCATGTCGGCAGGGGTTATGAGCGTGTCGCCGAAGATTTCTTTTGCCTGTTCGCCAAGCTCATTGGCATAAGCACAGGTGAAATAATGCATGTTTTTGTCGGGAATGAATACCTTTTTCGGCTCAATGATTATCGTAACGGGGAGATGATTCGGATTTGCATCCGACCAAAGCTTAATTTCTTTCAATGCAAGTGCAAAGTCATAGCAATGCGTCGGCATATCGAGAACAGGGGCGTGAGAACAAACAAAGCTCGTCTTGCCGTCCTTGACAACCGTTTCAACGTCAAGCTCAACGCTTCTGATTCCGAGGTTGAGCTGGTCGGTCAGATAGTCGGCGGAGAAAGCTGCCTTTTCAGCCTTGACAAGGCCGAAGGTTACAGTCGAAGCATCCTGAAAAAGCTTTTGCCTTGCCGGAACGCACTCTTTCTGGTAGCTGTTGTGAGTGCCGAGGAATGAAACCTCGTTAAACTTCACACCGTCGGCACAGGCCTTGTTGAGGTCAAAATCGCAGAAAGAAATCTCGTTAACCTTGGTGTAATTACCGCTTTTGTAGTCCTTTTCAAGCTGTTCGATTCGGTCGAGCTGCTCCTGAATGTCAATTTGCTTCTGCTCCTGAACCTGCTTTATCATGGCAGGGTATGTAAAGACAAAGCAAAGAATGAGTGAAAGAAGTGCGGAAATATACTTCGTCATATATTTCATTGTCAACAGTCCTTTATTCAATAAGATTATTTGTTGAGAAAAGGGCGGTTATTGAGCCGCCCTTAATTAATTATTTACCGTGGTTTGCAGGATTTCCGCAGCACTTTTTATATTTTTTACCGCTTCCGCAGGGGCAGGGATCGTTCGGACCGGGAGCAGCCTTTTTACGGACGGTTCGGCCTTTTTCGCTTCCGTCGGAAGCACCGCTCTCGCTTGTTACCTTAGCTGTCTGCTCACGCTTTGTGTCCTCCTCACTTCTGATACGGACGGTGAGCATCTGACGGACGGTGTTCTCACGAATGGAGTTGCTCATCTCGTCGAACATGTCGTAGCTTTCCATTCTGTATGCAACAACGGGATCCTGATTACCGTAAGCACGGAGGTTGATACCTCTCTTAAGCTCTTCCATTGCGTCGATGTGATCCATCCAGAACGTATCAACGTTTCTGAGAAGAATCATGTGCTCAAGGCTTCTCATGATTTCGGGAGTGAACTCCTTCTCACGGGCTTCGTAACGCTCATGACCTCTGTTGATGAGCATTTCTCTTGCCTCGTCACGGTCAAATGCTTCGATATCCTCAAAGTCGTCCGGCTCCGTAATCCAGCCGAGGTACTTCTCTTTAAGGCCTGCAATGTTCCACTCATGCTTCGGGAGAGCCGATGCACAGTAGAAGTCGATTGATTCGGTTACGGATTCGTCAAGCATCTTGAGAATCGAAGCCTTGAGATCCTCTCCGTCAAGAACACGGTTACGCTGCTCATAGATAAGCTCTCTCTGACGGTTCATAACGTCGTCATACTGAAGAACGTTCTTACGGATTGCAAAGTTTTGCGACTCTTTCTTCTTCTGAGCGGATTCGATTGAACGTGAAACCATCTTGGAGTCGATCGGCATATTATCATCTGCACCGAGTGTGTTCATAACGCTCTGAAGTCTTTCACCGCCGAAGAGACGCATAAGGTCATCTTCAAGCGAGAGATAGAAGCGGCTTTCACCGGGATCGCCCTGACGACCCGAACGACCTCTCAACTGGTTGTCGATTCGGCGTGAATCGTGACGCTCTGTGCCTATGATGTAAAGTCCGCCTGCTTCACGAACTTTTTCGGCCTCTTCTTTAATGGATTCTTTAAAAGAGTTTTCAAGCTCTGCGTATTCTTTTCTTGCATTGATGATTTCTTCATCATCTGTCTCGGCAAAGCCTGTTGCTTCAACAATCATTTCCTCCGAATAGCCCTTGCGGCGCATAGCTGCCTTTGCAAGGAACTCCGAGTTACCGCCGAGCATGATATCCGTACCACGTCCGGCCATGTTTGTTGCGATCGTAACGGCACCGAATTTACCGGCCTGAGCTACGATCTCTGCTTCCTTTTCGTGGAACTTGGCATTGAGAACCTCATGCTTGATTCCTCTTGATTTAAGAAGCTTGGAAAGAACCTCTGACTTTTCGATTGAAACAGTACCGACGAGCACCGGTTGACCCTTTTCGTGGCACTCCATGACCTGATTGATGAGTGCATTGTACTTGGCAGCCTCGGTCTTGTAAACAAGGTCGTGATTGTCAATACGGATCATCGGCTTGTTAGTCGGGATTTCAACAACGTCGAGGGAGTAGATCTCCTGGAATTCCTGGCTCTCTGTCATTGCGGTACCGGTCATACCGGAAAGCTTCTTGTAAAGACGGAAATAGTTCTGGAAGGTGATGGTTGCGAGAGTTTTGCTCTCGTGCTCAACCTTAACGCCTTCTTTAGCCTCGATAGCCTGGTGAAGACCTTCGTTATATCGTCTGCCGAGCATGATACGACCGGTGAATTCGTCAACGATAAGAACCTGATTGTCCTTAACAACGTAGTCTATGTCACGTCGCATAACGCCTACAGCCTTGATAGCCTGATTGATATGGTGGAGGAGAGTCATGTTCTCTGCGTCCATGAGGTTTTCAACGTTGAAATAAGCCTCGGCCTTAGCAATACCGCTCTTGGTAAGAGATGCCGTTCTTGCCTTTTCGTCAACAATGTAGTCGCCGTCGGCAACATCCTCGGCATTCTGTTTGGAGTCGATCTCCTTAACAACAGCCTTTGTAAGGGTGTGAACGAAGTTGTTTGCAAGGGTGTAAAGCTCTGTTGACTGGTCGCCTCGGCCGGAAATAATAAGCGGAGTACGGGCCTCATCAATGAGGATTGAGTCGACCTCATCGACGATTGCAAAGTTATGTCCTCTCTGAACCTTGTTCTCCTTGTACGGAACCATGTTATCACGAAGATAGTCAAATCCCATCTCGTTGTTCGTTCCGTAGGTTATGTCAGCGGCGTAAGCTGCCTTACGCTCGTCGTTGTCAAGTCCGTGAACGATAAGGCCTACCTTGAGACCCATGAACTTATAGAGCTTGCCCATCCACTCGGAGTCACGTCGTGCAAGGTAATCATTGACCGTAACGATGTGAACGCCGTCACCCGAAAGAGCGTTGAGATAAGCGGGGAGGGTAGCAACAAGAGTTTTACCTTCACCTGTTTTCATTTCTGCGATTCGTCCCTGATGAAGAACGATGCCGCCGATAATCTGAACCGGGAAGTGCTTCATACCGAGAACACGCCACGAAGCCTCACGGCATGCGGCAAAAGC
Organism: Ruminococcus sp. CAG:563; assembly: GCA_000434915.1. GTDB lineage: Bacteria > Bacillota > Clostridia > Oscillospirales > Acutalibacteraceae > CAG-488. The sequence goes on along the minus strand of FR882080.1, from coordinate 101,133 downwards.
CTCGGGAAGAATATCGTCAAGCGTTTCGCCGTTTGCAAGTCTCTCCTTGAATTCGGGAGTCTTTGCCTGAAGCTCTTTATCCGTGAGCTTTGCATACTCCTCCTCAAGGGCGAGAACCTTATTTTTTATCGGGACTACCCGCTTGACTTCCTTAGCGGAATAGTCGCCGAAGATTTTTTTAAGAAGACCCATATTTTCATTCCTTTCAGAAATTGAATTTATATTAGTTTCTTCACGGAAGAATGAGGTACAATGTGCAATCTCAAATCAAGGCTTCCCCTTGAGGGGAAGGGTCGTCATAAATGCTTGAAAATTGTCAACAAAGTACAATATTTCAAAGTTTTTCGTGAAGAGTCTTATATTAACCTATTAAATATATCACAAAAAAGCAAATTATACAAGACTTTCGTCAAAGTTGATTGTAATTTCTTTGTGCGGCAGAGTCAACTGCTTGTATTCCACTCCTGCGGCGTCAAACATACGCTTGGAGGCAAGGTTGCCGCTCGTTCCGTTATACTTGTCGGAAAGGTAATAAACCTTTTTGATTCCGCACTGGATAATTGCTTTGGCACACTCGTTGCACGGGAAAAGAGCAACGTAAACGCTGCATCCGTTCAGCGGTGCACCGGCATTGTTGAGTATTGCGTTAAGCTCGGCGTGGCAAACATACGGATATTTTGTGTCGTAGTCGTTATCTGCGGTTCTGTCCCACGGGAAAGCGTCGTCGCTGCAGCCGAGCGGAAAGCCGTTATAGCCGACTGACATGATTTTCTTGTTTTCATTTACTATGCAGGCACCGACCTGCGTGTTTGGATCTTTACTTCTTTTGGCTGCGAGCAGTGCAACTCCCATAAAGTATTCGTCCCAGGAAATATAATCTTCTCTTTTTGACATTGTTTTCCCTCTCATTCTGCGTTGAATTTAACAATACGGTTTATTGCTGCGCCATCCTCGGTGAAGTTTGACACAAGAACCGTTTGGTTGCTGATGAAGCAATAGTTGCATATTCCGCTGTTGAATATATCACTGTCGGAAATTATGGTTGCCTTATTGTTCTCTGTGGTGTAGATTACCATTGCCTGCTTGTCGCCGCCGCAGAAAACAACAAAGTTCTTGCCGCTCGGCGAAGCAATGAAGCCTGAAAGTGATTCAAATCTCGTTTTCTTACCCGATACGGTTTCACCTGTGTACATGTCGGTAAACTCCGTTGTTGACGGGTCAAAAATGAAATGATCGCTTACAACATAATCCGAGAATTTTCCGCTGAACTTCTTAAGCGGATCATCTTTTTTGCCGTTCTTAACAAGGTTAAATCCGTCATCGGTGTTCGCAAAGCAGTAATATGCGCCGTCCTTTTCACGGAACTGATATGACGGAGAGTTGACGAACTCGGTCGATTCCGCTTTTCTGACGCTTCTTGAGCTTTCAACCGACATGAAGTCATAGAGAACCGTCTCTGCGTTGGTGTCGTGATATCTCGTCGAAGCAAACCAATCGTATTTGCTCATGCTGTTTACGGAGCTGTCGGTGAACACCGTCCAGGTCTCGTTCTGCGTTGCATCCTCCTGAACCGTTCTGTCTCTTGAAGAAACAATCAGTGTTGCCGTTCCCGAGTTCATATCAAACGAATAGATATCGGAATAGGTTTTATCTGTCTTGTAAGCATCGCCGGCATCCATATCAAGGAACAAAACGTAGCTTGTCCTTGCCGTATCCCTATATGATGACGGGCAGTCCATAAGACGTGCAAAAATATAGGAAAAGGTCTGAACATCGCTTTCCTGCTTGGAATTGAAAAGTCCGTAACCGATTGTGCCTACGTCGGTATCTTCCAAATAGTAAAGCGTCATAGGAACCTTCTGGTAGCTGCATGTTATGTTAATTTTTTTCGTCCTGACATTTGTAATCTCAACAAATTCCTTGTCGGAATACTTAAAGTATTTGATTTTGCCGTCCGGATAGGCTTCATAGAAAATATTTTCCTGCTGAGTTTGAACAAGGGGATAGTCGGATTTGTATTCCATGCTTATAACGGACGAAAGCGGTTCGCCGCCGTTAATGCCCATGCCGCCGAAAAGCTTGCCTGTGAAACTCTTGCTGAATGTAAGCCCCGTAAAGATAAGACAGACGGCAAGCACAGCCGAAAGAATTATGATAACTTTTTTGTTTTTCTTTGTCATTGTAAAATCCCTCTTATTTTAAAACAAGTTCGACCGGACAATGATCCGAGCCGTAAATTTCCGAATGTATTTTAACGCTTTCAAGCCTCGGTTCAAGAGCTTTTGAAACGCAGAAATAGTCAATACGCCAGCCGACGTTCTTCTCTCTCGCCTTGAAACGATATGACCACCAGCTGTAGGCATTTTCAAGGTCGGGGTAGAAATAACGGAAGGTGTCGATAAATCCTGCGTCGAGCAGCTCACCGAATTTTCCTCGCTCTTCGTCGGAGAAGCCTGCATTACCTCTGTTCGTTTTCGGGTTTTTTAAGTCGATTTCATTGTGGGCAACGTTGAGATCACCGCAGAAAACAACCGGTTTTTTCTTCTGAAGCTCCGAGACGTAAGCCCTGAAAGCATCCTCCCATTTCATGCGATGGTCGATTCTTTTCAGTCCGTCCTGAGCATTCGGAACATATTCCGTAATAAAATAGATATCTTCAAATTCAAGTGTGATGAGCCTGCCCTCTGTGTCAAGCTCCTTAATGCCGAGACCGTAGCTGACGCTGACCGGTTTTTCTTTGGTGAATATCGCAGTGCCGGAGTAGCCTTTCTTTTCGGCATAGCTCCAGTATTGATGGTAGCCGTCAAGCTCCAGCACGAGCTGACCCTCCTGCATTTTAGTCTCCTGAAGGCAGAAAATATCAGCATCCAGCTCATTAAAAACGTCCATAAAGCCCTTGTTCATACAGGCTCTTATGCCGTTAACGTTCCATGAAATAAACTTCTTGCTCAAATGAACACCTCCGCATACAAAATGTATTATAACATACATATAAATAAAAATCTATGAAAAAGATATGAATTTTTAACACGGAATAAAATTTTTTCAAAAAATGTATAAATATACTGGATTTTATTAAAAGCATGTGATATAATTCATTTGTCTATGACAAGATTTTAAAAAAGAATTGGGGTAAGTAACTTATGAAAAAGACAGTTATCCAGTGCGTGACTGCATTGCTTTGCGTTATCGCAGTTGCAGTTACATCTGTAATCAGCGTCGGCAAGATAAGCACAGCTAAGGTTGACGCTGCTAAGGCCGCTGCGGCAAATTCTTCGGCTTCCGGTGATGCTTCGACAGACCCGTCGGCTGATCCGTCGGTTGATCCGGCTGCTCCGGCAGACCCGTCGGCTGATCCTTCGGCAACAGATCCTTCGGCAACAGATCCTTCAAATCCGGCTTCTCCGGCTGCAACAGATCCGGCTTCTCCGGCAACTCCGTCGGCAACAAAGCCCGGCTCATCAAGCACGGCATCAAAGGTTCCTTCGACGGCAGCCGATATCGCAGCATACTACAATGCAGCAGTTAACAAGGCAGTTAACTCCAAGGCCGGCTTCTCAAAGAAGAGAACAACTACGCTCAGCAACCTCAACGGCGGCGCACTTCTTAAGATTAAGCTCGTTGTTGATACAGTCAACGATTTCCTCGGAGTAGGTACACAGAATAAATCTTATGCAAAGGGCAAGATCGGCGAGATTTCAAAGGCTTCTCTTACCGCTAAGGACATTTCTTCACCGACATGCAAGCAGAGCGGCAGTAACTATGTTATCACAATGACCCTCAAAAACGGCACAAGCAAGGCAAGCAAGGCAGGTAAGAGCGATTCAACAGCTCTTGCAAGAACAGGTCTCTACTCAGGCGTTGGTGACAAGAAGGCTTATGACTACAAGAACGCAGGCAACCTTTACGACGGCATCAATAATGCCGATAAAGCTTCTGTTGAAGCAATCACAGAGAACAACAAGAACATCAAGATTACAGCTACTGTTAACTCAAAGACAGGCAATCTTGTTTCTCTTCATGTTTCCTATGATTGGGATGTAAGTCTTACAAACGTTAAATACTCTGTTGCTACGATTTCAACAGCAACAGGCGACGCAAAGACATCTGTTGACTTTACAAACTTCGTATTTTAATTGAATACGCACATCACCTTCCTCTTTTAAAAGGGGAAGGTTTTTTGCTTGTTATATAATTATTTTTTGTATAAATTTAATATTTTATATTGCATGATACTGCAATATATGTTAAAATAGCAAGGATAGAATTACAATTATCTGTCAAATTGATATCAAGGAGTTTTTATATGGCAAGCACTTCGAAAAAAGCTGCGTCAAAGGCTGCCCACAGCGACGTGATGCAGGAAAAATTTGTCGAATCCAAAGAGTTTCGTATGTTCTGTCTGGCAGGACTCGGACAGGGCATGATCTACAGTGTAATGTCCTCCTACATCTCGGACTTTTACACTAACGTTATGAAGCTCCCTCTTATTTTTGTTCTTCTGCTCATGCTTTTGGCAAGAGTTTGGGACGCTATCAATGACCCTCTCATGGGTATGATTATTGACCGCCACACAACACGCTGGGGCAAGATGAAGCCGTATATTGTGTTCATGTCGGTTCCCATTGCGTTACTTACCTTCCTTATGTTCTATTATCCCGACCTTGACAAAACAGACCTGATGATTTATGCAGGTGTTGTTTACGTTCTTTGGGGCATGATCTACACAGCGGCAGATGTTCCGTTCTGGAGTCTCCCGAATGTTATGACTCCCAATCCGAATGAACGAGGCAACCTTATTTCAGTTGCCCGTACCTTTAACGGTATCGGATCGGCTGTTCCTATGGCTCTCTATCTTGTTGCGGGCTTGGTTCTTCCGGGGCTCTGCGCTAAGATGCAGGCGTCGGATAACGATTTGGTTCAGGCCTTCTTCAATAAATTCACGGTTGTTGTCGGAAATACAATAAACTACGATAAAATGAAATACATATTGATTGCCGTGTTTGCTGCGGTAATCGGCGTTATTCTTTATGTCAGTTCATATCCGCACGTTAAAGAGCGTGTTGTTATTCCCGATAAAAAAGCCGTCAAGGGAGAACCCTCACAGCTTTCGAGAATATTCAAGTGCAAGCCGCTTATACTTGTTATCGTCATGGGTATTCTTTCATCCGGCAGATATATGCTTCAGGCGGCTTCGGTTCATGTTGCACGTTATGCGGTATATATCGGCGGAGACCTCAGCACAATGACGGGACTTGAAAGATCTGAAGCTATTTCAAAGAGTATCGGAACCGTCAGCACAATACTTTCGGTTTGCTCGGCAGTCGGAATGTTCGGTGCAATGCTCTTTATGCCTGCACTTATAAAAAAGTTCAATTACAAACAGATCGTTGTAACAACATGCACCTTGGGCTTCGTTGCAAGTCTTTTGACCTCCTTGGTCGGCTACTTTGTTGTTGCGGGAAAGCTCAGCTTCTTTATATGCATTCCGTTCCTCATTATTTCTGCTGTTCCGCTCGGTGTTCTCAACGTCGTATCATATGCGATGATTGCCGACAGCCTTGACTATATGGAGTGGGAAACAGGCTACAGAGAAACGGGTCTCGGCTCGGCGTGCCAGGGCTTCGTCAACAAGCTCGGCAATGCCCTTGCAACGGCAGGTATCATAGTTATGTATCTTGCAATCGGTCTTAATCCGGAACAAATGCTTGCAAAGGAAGCAGCCGTTGCCGCAACGGATCTTTCGATGACTATGAGATATGCAATGTTCTCGCTTATTTCTATCGTTCCCGGCATCAGCCTTCTTCTCAGCACGATTCCGATGAAGTCATATGATCTTGTCGGCGAAAAGATGGAAAAGATTACGTTCGAGCTTGCCGAAAAGAGAGAGGAACGCGGAATTCACATCGGTTAATTATTTATTGAATATATCGGAGGTTTCAGTATGAAATACATTGATTTTGATGAGTCAAGAGAGCTTGACCTCATCCCGATCGGCAGAGTTGCAATCGACTTCAACCCGACGGACTACTACAACACACTTGATAAGTGCGAAAACTACAAGAAATATGTCGGCGGTTCTCCTGCCAACATCGCTGTTGGCCTTGCACGCTTGGGCAAGAAGGTTGGCTTCATCGGCAAGGTTTCCGATGATCAGTTCGGTACATACGTTGAGGATTTCTTTGCAGGCGAGGGAATCGACATTTCCCACGTTACTCGCACAAAGGGCGGCGAAAAGCTCGGCCTTACATTTACCGAGATTAAGTCGGAGCACGAGAGCAGCATTCTCATGTACCGTGACGGAATTGCAGACCTTATGCTTCACCCGGACGATGTTGACGAGGACTACATAAAGAGTGCAAAGGCTATTCTCATCAGCGGCACGGCTCTTTCTCAAAGCCCGTCAAGAGAGGCTTGTCTTAAGGCAATGTACCTTGCCAAGAAGGTCGGCACAAAGATTATTTTTGATATAGACTATCGCCCGTACAACTGGAAAAATGCGGACGAGATCGCAATATATTATTCAATCGTTGCTTCCAACAGTGACATGGTAATGGGTTCACGTGAGGAATTCGACCTTACCGAGGCCATTTCCGCTCCCGGCAGAACCGACAGGGAGACAGCCGAGCACTGGATGAAGATGGGTAATAAAATCGTCATCATCAAGCACGGCAAGGAAGGCTCAACGGCTCACACGGCCGACGGTGAGTATTCAATCAAACCGTTCCCGGTTAAGGCATTCAAGTCCTTCGGCGGCGGCGACGGTTACGGTTCGGCATTCATTTACGGACTTCTCGAAGGCCTCGACATCATGGATTGCCTTGAGCTCGGCAGTGCATCGGCTTCAATGCTTGTTGCCGCTCACGGCTGCTCGCTCTTTATGCCGACGGTTGATGAGATTAAAAAGTTTATCAAAGAAGAAAAGGATAAGTACGGTGAAATGGTAGCCCGTGCCTAAATTTGGCTAATTTTGCCCACAGCACATTTTTCGTTCGGGGCAGGAAAAGACAGCACTGAAAGTACAGATATCTAATATCTACAATCTAACGTCTATCCCCCCTACATCCTCAAAGAAAGGATCAATAAGATATGAAAACAATAAGATTGACTGCCGGTGAGGCAATCGTCAAATACCTTGACAATCAGTACGTTGCCATTGAGCAGGACGGAAAGCTCGTTGAAAGCAAATTCGTTGAGCTTTTCTATGCTATTTTCGGCCACGGCTGTGTTCTCGGCGTCGGCGAGGCTCTCTCTCAGGCAGAGCACTCTATAAAGGTTATGCAGGGCAGAAACGAGCAGGGTATGGCTCAGGCTGCAACGGCATATGCCAAGATGAACAACAGACTTAAAATCATACCCTGTATGTCGTCAATCGGCCCGGGTGCGGCGAATATGGTTACTGCGGCGGCTACTGCCACGGTCAACAATATTCCGCTTCTCCTTTTCATGGGCGACACATTCGCAAGCCGTCAGCCCGACCCCGTTCTTCAGCAGGTTGAGCAGCTCCATGACGGTACATGCACGACCAATGACGCTTTCAGAGCGGTAACACGTTATTTTGACCGTATTACCCGTCCCGAGATGGTTATGACGGCTCTGACAAATGCTATGAGAGTTCTCACGGACCCGGCTCACACAGGTGCAGCGGCAATCGCTCTCTGTCAGGACGTTCAGGGCGAAAGCTTCGATTATCCCGTTGAATTTTTCAGAAAAAGAGTTCATTTTATTCCTCGACAGATTCCGTGTGACTATGAGGTCAAAGCGGTTGCCGAGGAAATCAAAAAGAGCAAGAAACCCCTTGTTATTGTCGGTGGCGGTGTTAGATATTCGTTCGCAGGCGAGCAGGTAAAGGCTTTCTGCGAGAAGCACAACATCCCGTTCTCCGAGACCCAGGCAGGTAAGAGTGCAATCGAATCAAGTCACTATCTCAATGTCGGCGGTATCGGCGTAACAGGCAATTCAAGTGCAAACGTGCTTGCCGGGGACGCAGATTTGATTATCGGTATCGGAACGAAATTCTCCGATTTTACAACCTCGTCAAAGTGGCTTTATGCCGATACTCAGGTTGTAACGATCAATGCCAGTGCATTCCACGGCGGCAAGCTTGACAGCATAAAGATGGTAGCCGATGCCAAGGAGGGCATAACTGCTCTTGAAAAGTACCTTGACGGCTACAAATCAGCTTATACAACCGAAATTGCAGACGCAAAGGCAGATTGGGATAAGGAAATGGCACGTCTTGCCGCAACGCACTACGGCGAAGGCTACACTCCCGAAATTCCGAACCATATGCCGGACGCAGTTGAAAGTTTCATAAAAGCAACGGGCGGTGTTATCACTCAGACGGCGGCTCTTTCGCTTATTCGCAAGCTCATCCCGGCCGACGCTGTTGCAGTCGGTGCGGCGGGTTCACTTCCTGGCTGTATGCAGAGAATGTGGACGACAGACAAGCTCTATTCCTACAATATGGAGTACGGCTATTCATGCATGGGCTATGAAATCGCAGGCGCGTTCGGATCAAAGCTCGCTTGCCCCGATCAGGAGGTTTACGCTTTCACCGGTGACGGCAGCTACAATATGCTTCATTCCGAGATGCTGACTGCATTGCAGGAGGGCAAGAAGATTAACGTCATGCTCTTTGATAATGCATCATTCGGTTGTATCAACAATCTTCAGATGGGTCAGGGCGTTAATTCGCTCTGCACCGAAGCTCGTTACCGTGACGGTGACAAGCCGATCCGTGAGGGCGAGTTCATGAATATCGACTATGCCGCATGTGCAAGAGGCTACGGCTATGTCGCATACACCGCAAAGACTATGGATGAGCTTGAGGCGGCGGTGCTTGATTCACTTAAGCAGACAAAGCCCGTGCTCATTGATATAAAGGTTCTTCCGAAATCCATGACTGACGGATACGGCGGCTGGTGGAATGTCGGCTGTTCGGATATTCCCCGTACAGAAAAGGGTAAGGAAGCACTTGCCGAAAGAACGCAGAAGCTTTCCGAGGCTAAAAAGTATTAAAGCAACACCTTACAAAAACTTACTACGCAATTCTTTAACAAGGAGAGGTAACATGGACGCAAAAAAAATTAAACTCGGTATTGCACCGATCGGTTGGACAAACGACGATATGCCTGATCTCGGCAGTGAAAACACCTTTGAGCAGTGTGTAAGTGAAATGGCACTTGCAGGCTTTGAGGGCTGTGAAATCGGCAACAAATATCCCAAGACCGTTGAGGAAATGCATGAGTATCTTGATATCAGAGGACTTCAGATTGCTAACCGCTGGTTCTCATCATTCATTCTCACAAAGCCCTTTGAAGAGGTAGAGAAGGATTTCAGAGAGAACTGTGAGTTCCTTAAGGGCTGCGGTGCTAAGAGAATCGGCGCATCGGAGCAGAGTTACAGCATTCAGGGACAGATGGACACACCTGTTTTTGAGAATAAATACGTTATGAACGACGAGGAGTGGAAGAAGTTCACAGACGGACTTTCAAAGCTCGGCAACATTGCTAAGGAATACGGCATTACGCTTGTTTATCATCATCACATGGGTACGGTTGTTCAGACAGCCGAGGAAATCGACAAGATGATGGATATGTGCGATCCCGACGCCGTTTACCTTCTTTTCGATTCCGGTCACCTTGCATATTGCGGCGAGGACTACATGGCAGTTCTCAAGAAATATGCCAAGAGAATCAAGCACGTTCATCTCAAGGATATCCGTCCCGAGATTGTTAAGCAGGTTAAGGGCGAGCATAAGTCATTCCTTCAGGGCGTTCGTATGGGTGCTTTCACAGTTCCCGGTGACGGCGCAATCGATTTCAAACCGATTTTTGATGTTCTTGACGAAACAGGCTATGAAGGCTGGATGCTCGTTGAAGCTGAGCAGGATCCTGCAATCGCAAATCCGTTCAAGTATGCAAAGATGGCAAGAGCCTACATTGCAGAAAAGGCAGGACTTTGAGTATAATTTATAGTGAATAATTAAGGTGAAAGTCAAGCAAGCCTCCCCTTGAATCAACAAAGGGAAGGCTTGAACAGATAGACTAAGCTTGATTATTCTGTTTAAAAGTTAACAGAGATTCTTGGCGCCCCTTTAGGGGGAGGTAAGGAAAGCCGGCAGAAACCGACCAAGGCTTTCACTAAAAGCGGAGGCCTGAAAAACAAGTTAAAAAATAGATTAACATACAAGGAGATGTAACAATGTCCGCAGAAAAACTCAAATACTTTGTCAACGGTGAGTACGTTGAATCAAAGACAGACAAATACTACACTCTTGTCAACCCCAGTACGGGCGAGACAACGGGTTATGCTCCCTGCTGCACCAACGACGAGGTTCTCGGTGCTATTGCAGCGGCTAAGGCAGCTTTCCCGGGCTGGAGCTCAACTCCGGCAATCAAGAGAGCACAGATCCTTTACAATATCCGTGATCTTCTCATTAAGCACATGGACGAGCTTACAATGCTTGTTGCCGAGGAAAACGGCAAGGTATGGGCTGAGGCCGAAGGCGACGTTCTCAAGGCTAAAGAGGGCACAGAGCTTGCAACTCAGGTTCCGTCACTCATGATGGGCGAGAGTATTATGGACGCTTCAAGAGGCTATGACACAGTTAAATACCGTGAGCCGATGGGCGTTTTTGCCGGTATTGTTCCCGTTAACTTCCCGGCTATGATTCCGTTCGGCTGGATGGCTCCGACGTGTATCGCATGCGGCAACACAATGGTTCTCAAGGCTGCAAGCCTTACTCCGAGAACAGCTCTCAGAATTGCCGAGCTTTATAAGGAAGCAGGCGTTCCCGACGGCGTTATCAATGTTGTAACCTGCTCAAGAAACGAGATCAACACGATTCTCGAAAGTCCCGACGTAAGAGGCATCACCTTTGTCGGTTCAACTCCCGTCGGCAAGCTTATATATGAAAAGGCTGCAAGCGCAGGAAAGAGAGTTCAGTGCCTTTGCCAGGCTAAGAACCACGCTCTTGTTCTTGCAGACACTCCGATCGAGAGAACGGCGGCAGGCGTTATGAACTCAGCATTCGGCTGTGCGGGCCAGAGATGTATGGCTCTGAGCTGCTGCGTTGTTGAGGAGAGCATTGCCGATAAGTTTGTTGCAGAGCTTGTTAAGCAGGCTAAGGGACTTAAGCTCGGACCTGCATATGACAAGACATCAAAGCTTGGCCCAATTACCTATGAAAAGCACTATAAGGAAGTTCTTGCAGACATCGACAAGGGCGTTGCAGAGGGAGCAGAGCTTGTACTTGACGGCAGAAACTGTGTTGTTGAGGGCTATGAAAACGGCTTCTTCGTCGGTCCGACAATTTTTGACCACGTTACAGAGGACATGACAATCGGCCGTGACGAGGTATTCGGACCTGTTCTTTGCATCAAGAGAGTTAAGAACTTTGAAGAGGGTCTTGCAGTCATGAACGCTAACCCGTATGCTAACGGCTCGGTTATCTTCACTCAGAACGGCTACTATGCACGTGAGTTTGTTCGTCACACCGACGGCGGCATGGTCGGCGTAAACGTTGGTATTCCTGTTCCGATCGGATTCTTCCCGTTCGCAGGTCATAAGGATTCGTTCTTCGGCGATCTCCACTGCCTCGGCAAGGACGCATATCGCTTCTTCACAGAGAGCAAGTGCGTAACAACACGTTGGTTCGACGAGGAAGAAATGAAGAAAACAGAAGTTTCCACATGGGACGGCACAATATAATCAGGAGGATTTTTAATTATGATTAATGTTGGTATTATCGGCGCAGGCCGTATCGGTAAGGTACACTGCGAGTCAATCATGAGATATGTTAAGTCAGCTACGGTTAAGGCTATTGCCGATCCGTTCCTCAATGACGAGACAAAAGAGTGGGCAAAGGGTCTCGGCGTAAACGAGTTCTACACCGATTATCACAAGATTCTTGAGGACAAGGACATTCAGGCTGTTCTCATTTGCTCATCAACGGATACACATTCAACGATTTCTCTCGAAGCTATTGCCGCCGGCAAGCACATCTTCTGCGAGAAGCCGATCGACCATGACGTAAACAAGATTCTTGAGGTTAAAAAGGCTCTTGAAAACAGCAACGTTAAGTATCAGGTAGGCTTCAACCGCCGTTTTGACCATAACTTCAAGGCTGCAAGAAAGGCAGTTGAGGGCGGTCAGATAGGCGATCTCAATATCCTTAAGGTTTGCTCCCGTGACCCGGGTGCACCGCCGGTAAGCTACATCAAGGTTTCGGGCGGTATCTTCCTTGACATGACGATTCATGATTTCGATATGGTTCGCTTCATGTCAGGCTCTGAGGTTGAGGAAGTTTTTGCATACGGCGCAGTTCTTGTTGACCCGGCAATCGGTGAGGCAGGCGACATCGACACAGCTGTTATCTCCATGAAGCTCGCTAACGGCGCAATCGCAGTTATTGATAACTGCCGCCGTGCAAGCTACGGCTACGACCAGAGAGTTGAAGCTTTCGGCTCACTCGGTCAGGTCGCTATTTCCAATGACTCCGAGTCAACGGCAGTTGTTTCCGACGCTAACGGCGTTCACGGTGAGGTTCCGCTCAACTTCTTCCTTGAGAGATACATGGGAGCATATGTTGAGGAGGTTTCCGAGTTCGTTGACTGTGTTGTTAACGACAAGCCGATCACAGTCGGACTTGAGTGCGGTCTCCAGCCCGTACTTATCGGCATTGCCGCAAAGAAGTCTCTTGAGACAGGTATGCCGGTTAAGATTGCTGATGTTGCAGCAGAATATGGTCTTTAATATCCTAAAAAACAATAACTTCGGCGGCACAGGTTTCCTGTGCCGTTTTCATATTCTAATAACTTTTATACATTTCTTTTCGGCATATTCTACTGATTTTGCCGCTCCGCCAAAATCGTGTCGCAAGAAGGCAATTACGTAATCGGAATTATTGACCATCCATTTGTTACGCCAAGGAATAGCAAATTTTGGAGGAACCTTTTCTATTCCCTCCGGATATATCGAGTCAGAGCTAAAGGCGTCGTTGTTAGGAAGATACGCAAGTATAACATATATTTTTATTTCATAAGTACATTTTAATGATGATAGGGTTTTATAAACAATTTTATCAAAGTTACCATTATTTCCGACATAGAATGTGTCAACCGAATAATTTTCTATTAAATTGACAATTTGTTGCTTTAAAGATAATTCTATTTGTGACGGGCAGTCTCTGTGTCCAAAAAAAGTACATATCATAAATATCACTCCTTGTGGGATATATCGTAATTATAGCACATAAATAATAATTATGCGATATATCCCACACGATTTATCGCATAATTATGTAAAATTTTAAATGATAAACATTAGGAGGATATATTTATGACCGCAAAAGAGGCTGTTGCAAAGAGAATATTACAGCTTTGCGACGAAAGAAATATTGCCGTCAATGCGTTGGCAAATATTTCCGGCGTGTCTCCATCGACGGTTTACAGTATGCTCAACGAAAAAAGTCAAAATCCCGGTGTTGTTTCTTTGCAGAAGCTTTGTGACGGGTTGGAAATAAGCTTGCGGCAGTTTTTTGACAGTGAACTTTTTGATAATCTTGAGCAGGAAATAAAATAATAACTTCGGCGGCACAGGTTTCCTGTGCCGTTTAATTTTGATAACATTTTCATTGCAACGGTACGGATTGTATTGTATAATATTAACGGTTGCGATGGCTGTCGCATTAAGGCGAAATCCCTTTAATGCGGCGGCTGTTTTCTTTTATTAAAAAATTTTTGAAAAATTAATGTCACAAACCCGGTTTGGGCTGACTACTAAATGAAGGACAAAATAAAGGAGGGTTGCACATGGACGTTGACGAACGTTTGCTGACGGACAACACCGTCGGCGATTACTATGAAAAATACTATCAGAGCATCTATAAATACTGCCGTGTGCGGCTCGGTGAATTTTCGCAGCATGCCGAGGACTGTGTGCAGGACGCCTTCTTAGTTCTTCATAATAAGCTGACGGACGGAGAAACGGTCGAACAGCCGAGAGCGTTTCTGTATAGGACGGCGGATAACTTCGTTAAGAGGACGATTGAAAGCTGCCGAAAGCGGCAGAGCCGAACAGTCGATATCGACGAAGCGGCTGAAAAAATTGCCGCACCGCCCGATAGCTTGCCCGATGATTTCGATTATGATGAATGTGCACGGCTCTTAATCGAGATGCTGACGGTTGAAGAAAGAGCTCTTTATGAATTGAAGTTCATAAAGCGAAAATCACTAAAGGAAATTTCCGAAATTCTGAACATCACGCCGACTGCAACGGCAAAGCGTGTTTCACGATTACGCAGTCGGATAAAAGATTTGGTAAAAACCTACTGTATAACATGAGATGAGGTGAGAAACCGTGAATGATCTTAAGTTAACAAAAGAGATACTCAACAGCATATATGATGATACAAGCTTTAAGGCAGAGGTCGCAGAGCTTATTAATTCGCTTATCGACGAGGAGCTTTCAAAGGATGAGCCGAATTGTGATTTTATTGATGAATGTATAAACACGCTTGAGGAGCTTGAGAGCGAAAACTTTGCAAAGGTCATTCCGTTTGTAAAGAAGCACGCAGGTAAAACCTTTAGACAGAAGTTTGTATCGGTTGCGGCGGCATGTGCGATATTGGCGGCGATAAGCTTCGGTGCTGTGGCAGTCAGCCATACGATAGAGCAAAAACGAGAAGCTAAAACAACCACTGTAACTCAGGCTGTGACCGAGAGTGCAACCGCCGAAAGGACAATGACGACCGAAGCCGTAACGACCACGACAAAGCCGACAACGCAGGCGGCAATTCCGACGGGAATAAGGCTCAGATTCGGTGACAGCTTCAAGGATGAATACTACATCGGCGAAAAGCTTGATACATCCGGCATAACGGCTGTTGTCAGCTACTCCGACGGAACTGAAAAAATTGTTCCGCTTGCCGACTGTAAGGTTACTGCGGATGACGGCTTCGGCATAAGGGAGCGTTACGAAACGGTAAAGATAAGCTTCGGCAATGCTTCGGAAACGTTCAGGGTAAGGGTGCTTCGCAAGGAGGACACCAAGGTGCTCAATTCCGTTTATGCATCTTTCCCGGAAGGATTTGACTTCACGACGGAGGACATAGATAACATCGATCTGGGCGGCATGGAGGTCTATGCGGTTTACAGCGACAGGAGAGAGAAGAAGCTTAACAGAGGAGAATACACAATTAAAACAGAGAAGCTTCCTAATGGGACTGCTTTTATAACAATCACATACGAGGGAGTTTATACGACCTTCGGAATTAAGGAGGAGACAAAATGAAGAAAACACTTTCTAAGATTTTATCCGTAATGCTTGCCGTTATATCGGTTATAACCATGGTATCCGTTGCCAGGCCGGCGAAGGCATACGATTTCAGCGACCAAATGACAGAGGATTATCGTTATAATTACAGTTATGACGGAAAGCTTAGAATTCTTGAATATTTGAAGGATGAGGAAATTGTAACGATTCCGAATGAGATTGACGGTATTCCCGTTTCTAAAATCGAAAAGGGTGCATTTATTAATAAAAAAGCACGCAAGGTGATTTTTTCGGAAAATGTGCGTGAAATGAACAGGGAAACTTTTGTTGACTGTCCGAATCTTGAAGAGGTAGTTTTTAATGACGGTTTTGAATCAATGACAAGGAAATCATTCAGTAATTGTCCGTCGATAAAGACGGTTCATCTGCCGAAAAGCTGTTATAAATTTACCAATGATTCTTTCCATAAATGTGACGGTATTGAGAAGTTTATTATAGAAAAATCTTTGTCGCCGTCCTCAAAAGCATCGTTTTCAAAATTTTCTATGAGCGATAAAACTGTATTTATGCTCAAGGAATGGCCAAGTATTGATATTTATTGTTATCTTGCAAATGGTGGTTACTTTTACAGCGGAAAAGAGAACGAATACTATATTTTCAAGAGCAAGGAAGCGAAGAAAGAGTATTCGTCGGGCTATTTCACCTATACGCTTGATGAGGATAATAATGCCGAAATAACAGGCTATACGGGAGCTGCGGATGCTTCTCTTCTGGATATACCCGCCGAGCTTGACTCGCATAAGGTTGTAAGTATCGGAGCAAAGGCATTTGAAAGCAAAGTGGAAAGCAGGTATAAGTCGGTATCAAAGGACGATATCGGGAAATACACTTCAAAATATAGTTTTCTTGCAGTCAAATTTCCGTCAACGCTGAAAAGAATAGGGGACTTAGCATTCACAGGCTGTACCTCGCTTGAATCCGTCAGCATTCCCGATTCGGTTGAGTACATTGGTTACGGTGCATTTGCACTTTGTACCTCACTTGCAAATCCGGTTCTTCCGGCGTCGCTGAAAACGCTTTGCGGTCAGGCATTCGCATTCTGCCCGTTCGATGGCGAGCTGAAACTCCCGAACGGAATCGAATACATAGGTACGGAGGCATTTGCAAGAGCCAACAGCAACTCTATTTCCGACGAAATGGGAAGAATCAGCTCGGTTGAATTTCCGAAATCGCTGAAGTTTATCGGAGTGAAGGCATTTGCGTATAATTCGATCGAGTCGATAAAAATCCCGAAAACTCTCAAATCATGGGACGGTGCAATGGCATACTGCCGAACGCTCAAAAATGTTGAATTTGAGGACGGCTGGACATCGATTGCGGCGCAGGCATTTGATAACTGTAAATCTTTGGAAAGCATCACTTTGCCCGACAGTATAAAGAGAATCGAACGCGAGGCGTTTAATGATTGCCTTGAATTGAAGGAAGTTATTGTCAGTGAGAACAGCAATATTGAATTTGTAGGTAATCGTGCCTTCGCTTACACAAAGATCACAAACGCTGACTTTGCGCAAAGAGCGGAACTGGGAAACGGTGCTTTTCGCAAGACCATGGTAACTTCATTTGCCTTTACCAAAAATCAGAAAATTATTCCCGGATATTTATTTACCGATTGTAAGAATCTCAGCGAGATAAGCTTTGAGGACGGCGTTATTACGATAGGCCCGGGTGCTTTTGAAAATACGGCTGTGAAGAATGTTGTCATGCCTGATTCGATCGTTGATTTCGGAGGCAGTACATTTGAGTTCTGTAAGGAGCTTGAAACTGTAGTTATCCCAAAGAATACGGAATATATCAGAGAGTGGGCATTTGCAGATTGTGAGAAATTATATAAGGTCACATGGAACAGGATCGGAAACAAGGAAATTTTGTATGAGGCTTTCCGATATTGTACATCATTGAAGGACTTCACATTTGAGGATATAACCTGCATTGATGAGGGCGCATTTGACGAAACAGGAATCACCGATGTTAAGCTGACACTTTCAAATCTGGATGCACAGACGGTTGGCGAGAGCAGTTTCCAGTATTTCTCGCAGCTCAAAATCCTTGAGGTCGGCGGAAATGTTAAGGAGATTCGTACGCTTGCATTCGCATCGTGCGAAAACCTTGAAACGGCAGTCATTGCCGATTCTGTTGAAAAAATTGCCGATGATGCGTTTGAGGGCTGCGAAAAGCTCACAATTTATTGCAACGAGAATTCATACGCCGAGAGCTATGCAAAGGCAAACAGAATAAGAGTAACAACACTCATCGTGGCTCCTATCGCAAATCAGAGCTACACGGGCAAGAAGATTGAGCCGCAGGTTTCCGTCAGATTTTCCGACAGAAAGCTTACGGACAACAAGGACTATTCAACGGAATATATTAATAACCTGAATGTCGGCACGGCGAACGTTATCGTGACAGGTCTTGGGGATTTCTCAATGCTCATTACTAAGGTTGATTTTGCAATTATCGCCGTTTCAATCGACAAGGCTGAAATTGCTTCGATCCCGACGCAGACTGTTAACGGACAGACTCCTTGCGAGCCAAAGCTCAAGATTAAGTTCAACGGCAAAACGCTCAGGGAGGGTGAGGATTACACCGTGTCCTATAAGAACAACAAATCGGCCGGCACGGCAACCGCCATAATAAAGGGCATAGGCAATTTCAAAGGAACGGCAAGCGTTGACTTCAATATTGAGGATAAACAAAGCTTCAAGGATAAGCTTCAGGTAGCATTCAATGCCGTTAAAGCGGTATTTGTTAAGGCGATCAACTGGTTTTTGAAGCTCTTTAAGTAAGCGACAGATTAAAAAATCATGGGCTGTGACGAATAATTTTTCGTCACAGCCCATTAATACAGCTATTTTATTAAAGAAGGTTCACCAGCTCGGCCACAGTGAAATCGTTATACATTGCGTCGTCAAGAATATCGAGGTTTATCTGCGAGTATTCAACCTCTTTTGAGTAGCCGTAAAGGATTCGCACACGCTCGTCAAAGCTCAATTCGGGAACGCTGTCATAGAGCCTTTCCGTAATTATGCACGCAAAGATGCCGTATTTAACCTTTGTCAGCAGGTCGAGGTCGAAGCAAGCCGTCATCATGTATCGCATGAGATAGTATTTGAAAAGCCGAACGATATCTCCGGCAAATTTTTCGCTGTTGTGATAAATCGCTTTTTCTTCCGAGAGGAAAACGAGCCTTTCTTTGCGTTTATCACTGATGTATTCCATCTTTTTAAGGACATTGATGCACTCGGAAAATTCAACGCTGCTGTCGCCGCCGAGCATGTCAACCTTGTCAATATCGCTTTGAAATTCGGCGGCGGAGAAAAGCACGGCGGAAAGCTTCATTTTGAGGTCAAAATTTTTATTGTCGAGAATCGTAAAGAATTCTTCACGCTTTTCCGTCAGCAGATTATATATTCTGTCGGGGCTTTTAACCGTCCTGTCGAGCTCCACGTCTGTTTCGGGGGAGAGCAAAATTCTTGCCGCCTCGGGACAGCCGAGACCGAGACCTGTTTCACGGATTTCGCCGTAATCGTCGAAGTATCTCGGAAAAAGCCGGCAGGTGTCACAAAGTGCCGTTTCGCCGTGTTCAAGCTGAATTCGGCAAAGATTATTTTCATCAAGCATAGGGCAGCGGCCGTCGACAAGCGAAAAAATATATCCGTCCTCGTCTGTTGTCAGGTGCTTGTCAAAATATTGCTTCAAGCAGCCTGTTTCGCTTTTATATTTTTCCGCCGAAGCGTCATCAATCTCAACGTCCCAGCCTGCGCAGCATGTGTCCGGGCAGCGGCCGGCGATGCATTTAAACGAGTTAAAATATTTCGGCTTAACAATTTCCATGTTTTAATCTTCCGTTCTCACAACGTCGGCGAAAAAACCGACGTTCTTTTTAAATTTGTTAATAAAATTGTAACACCTTGAGTTTGTTTGTCAAGTATAATATATAAAGATAAGTAATCGACGGTTACTTGAAAGAAAACGACCTGAAAGCGGGTTAATTCAAAATGAACAATTTTATGCAAAAATTATATAACTTTATGTATGGCAGATACGGCCTTGATAAGCTGACGGGATTTTTGATTCTGTTAAATCTTCTGCTCAACGGAATCGGCTCGTTTATGCGCAATCGCATAGCTTACTATATTTTCTATGTTTTGGCTCTCGCTGTTTTCGGATTCGCCGTATTCCGTGTGCTGTCGAAGAATATCGAAAAACGCCGACGTGAGGGCGAATGGTTTGATAATCTGCTCGTCAGAACCAATTATACCGAGCATTTCAGAAAGATGAAGCGTTGGTTCAAAAGGCAGGGCTTGAGATTCAAGTATTTCAAAACTCACAGGTTCAGGGTTTGCCCGAATTGCGGAGAAAATTTGCGTCTTTCAAAAAAGCGGGGCAAGAGGAATATAACCTGTCCGATTTGCGGAAATAAATTCACTATTCATATTTTGTTCTGAGGAAGTGGACATTTGCTGGGGTATGTCAGGGCGTACAGGCCCGAAATGAAATTCAAGGATTATGATATGTACAAGGGCGTTTACTGCTCGCTTTGCAAGTCAATAGGCAAGCGTTACGGCTTGCTCGCAAGGCTTACGCTTTCGTATGATTTTACGTTTCTTGCAATTCTGCGAATGGCGGTCAGAAAAAACAAGGTGTGCATGAAAAAATCGCACTGTTCATTTAATCCGATAAAAAAATGCTACGACTGCTCGGGCAGCAGCGTTGATATAGCATATACTGCCGATGTGTCAATGCTCACATTTTATTATAAGATAAAGGATAATATCGCAGACAGCAAATTTTTCAAAAAATTGCTTTGCAAAATTTTGATGCCTTATGCAAATCATATATTTAAAAAGGCGAAGAAAAACAATCCCGTGATTGCCGAAAAGCTTGGAAAGCTCATGGAGGAGCAGGCCGAGGCGGAGAAGAGAGACGTAGGTGTTGACGAAGCGGCGGACGCAAGTGCAAAAATGCTTGCCGAAATGGTTTCGACGGATATCGAAGCGTCGGACAACACGGCATTGAACAGGCTCGGCTATTTCTTAGGCCGCTGGGTTTATCTTATTGATGCGGTTGACGACTGCGAGGACGATATCAAAACAGGCAGTTTCAATCCGCTGAAAAAGCGATATAGTTTGCCGGATTTTAAGATATATTGCGAGAGAATGCTGTCGCTTACCGTCGGAGAGGCAATAAATAACTTAAATAAGTTGGAAATTTACAGATTTTATGATATAATAGATAACGTGCTTGTATACGGAACGGAATGTTCCGCAAAAAAAGTAATCTGTAAGGAGGTTGAACGTTGTGAAAAATCCGTATGAAGTGCTCGGCGTAACGTCGTCGGCAAGCATGGATGAAATCAAAAGAGCATATCGTGACAAGGCTCGTCGATACAGCGAAGATCAGGCGAAAATGAATGAGCTGAACGATGCTTACGATTTTATAATCAATAATTTAAGCGGCAGCAGAACGGACAACTCCTATGCCGATACCGGCTTCGGCGCAAATGCGGCAGGCGGTCAGACCTCCGAATTCGGCGATATAAGGGCAAAGCTCAACGGCGGCAGAATTGACGACGCCGAAACACTGCTTGACGGTATTCCTTACCAACGCAGAAATGCCGAGTGGTATTATCTCAAGGGCACAATCCAGCACAGAAGAGGCTGGCTTGAGAGCGCACTCGAAAGCTTCAGAAAAGCCAAGGAGATGGAGCCGGGCAATTCGGAATATGAAGCTGCATTCAATCAGCTTGAGCGTGAGTCAAAGGGCAATTTCAGAAAAAACAAACAGAATGACGATAACGACGGCTGCTGCAGTCCTTGCAATATCTGTTCGTCGCTTATGTGTGCGGATTGTTGCTGCGAATGTATGGGCGGCGACCTTATAAGATGCTGTTGACGGTGATGATATGAAGAATACGGTAAAAACGGCTTTGGGCGGAATGTGTATGGGACTTTCGGCGGCGTTGATGATGCTGGCCTCTGTTATTCCGTTCCTGACCTATGCGATTCCGGCACTTGCGGCGATCCTCGTTATGTTTATGCGTATTGAGTGCGACTGGAAATGGGCACTCGGAGTTTATGTGGGAACCTCGGTGATTAGTGCGCTTGTTGTTCCCGAGAAAGAGGCTGTGGCGATTTACATAGCTCTGATAGGCTACTATCCGCTTGTTAAGCTCCTCTTTGACAAGCTGCCGAAGTTTCTCGGCTACATCGTCAAGGCGGTGTTCTTTGTCGGGGTAATCGTTGCGACTTATTATATAATAATGCACGTTTTCGGCATTTCGACCGAGCTTTTGGAGGATACGCAGGGGTTCATGATTCCGCTGCTTGTTGTGCTTGGATTAGCCGCATTCATTATGTATGATATTGCGATTGAAAAGCTCGAAATGGCATACTACAGAAAATGGCAGAAGCAATTCAGAAAGTTATTTAAGAAGCACTGATTTTTTCGGTGCTTCTTTTCATATGTATCGACTTGTCCGCATAGTATTTCTTCGGGAGGAATGAATGATGAGGAAATACCTGGTGCTTTGCTCGGTTCTGATGGCGGCGATGATAATTCTGCCGCTGACAACCATGGAAAAGCCGCACAAAACGGCGGTTGTTGATGAAAAGCCGTCCGTAAATACGGAAAGCGGAGCAATAAGCGTTATGAAAAGCGAAAGCGGAAAGGTCGAAAAAACCGATATAAAGGAATATACCGTTGGCGCATTGGCGGCGGAAATGAGCATGGAATGTCACGATGAAGCTCTCAAGGCGCAGGCTGTTGCATGCTACACCTATGCTCTTTATTGCAAGGGGAAAGGAAATAAAGACGATCTTAACGGAGCGGATATCTCGGATGATTCCAAAACTCATCAGGGATATCTCAATAAGGATGCAAGGAAGAAAAAGTGGGGCGACAAGTATGCCGATTATGAGGAAAAGGCGGAAGAGCTTGTCGGCGAGGTGCTCGGGAAAAGAATGACCTATAACGGCGATCCGATTTTGGCGGCCTATCATGATATTTGCAGCGGAAAAACAGAGAGTGCAAAAACAGTTTGGGGAGAGGACATCGCTTACCTTCAATCCGTCACGAGTGACGGCGACAGGCTTGCTCCGAATTATGAAACTGTAATCGGACTTGACAAAGAAAAGTTTCGCTCGGCAATTCAGATAATTGACGGAATCGAGCTGCCGGGGAAAAGCGAAAATTGGGTCGGCAAAACCGATAAAACAGACACCGGCTTTGTGCGTTCTGTTGAAGTAGGCGGAACAAAGATTGACGGTAACGACATAAAAAAAGCTCTCGGCCTGCCGAGCAGAAATTTTACAATAAGTTGTAAGGACGAAAAATTTACAATCAAAATCATCGGCAACGGACATATGGTCGGCATGAGTCAATACGGTGCCGATTATATGGCCCGTCAAGGCTCTGATTGGCAGGAGATATTGAAGCATTACTACACCGGCATAAAAATCGAGTAAAAAATAATAGTATTTTCCATGAAAATAATTTGTAAAAACTCTTGCTTTTTTGCAGGAATATGTTACAATAAAGTCAAATCAACCAGCAAGGAGGTAACAACAATGGCTTTTAAGATTACAGACGACTGTATCGCTTGCGGTGCTTGCGAGGCTGAGTGCCCGGTAGGCGCTATTTCCGAAGGCGACGGCAAGTATGAGATCGACGCTGATGCTTGTGCATCCTGCGGCGCTTGTGCCGATGTTTGCCCGGTCGGAGCTCCGGTAGAGGAATAATTAAAGCTTTGTGATGTTTAACGAGGCGATTGAAATCATTCCACAATGTGATACTCGCTTCCAAAACATAATAAAAGATCAAAGACGCTGTGCGTATCGAAAGGTATGCACAGCGATTTTTGTTTGTTGAAAATAAAAGCAGTTACACAATTAAGTGCAACTGCTCTGATATAAGTTTTTATTCGGCAACTTCAAGAAGCTTCTTGTTTATTCTGTTGGTTACGTCGAGAAGATAAGCCGCTTCCTTTGTGTTAAGATCTTTGCTTTTCCATTCGTCAAGCTTCTGCATTGTTTCAGAGTATTGTGACATAAACTTTGTGTAATCGGAAAACATGGACATCGGGTTATCAGAATTTTCATATTTTTTCATAAATGCAACATACTCGTCAAAGAATTCCTCATAGCTGTCCATTGCTTCCTTGAAATCACGGTGCATTCCGTCAACCATGTCTGAGTCGTTATTGGCTGTCTTGGCAGGTTTTGATTGAGCTGGTTTTGATTCGGCAGGCTTTGTTGTGTCTTCAGAAGCTGACGGAGCGGTGCTGTTTTCGCTCGCAGCGTCAATATCAATGCTCATGATATTGTTGCCTTCATATTTGATCGAAACGTGCCAGCCGGCACTGTTATCGGCGTTATAAAAACTGTCCCCCTTGTTATAATTAACCGTAAACCCCTTATCGGAGCAAGCCTTTACATAGTTGTTGTAATCATCTTTGCTCGTGTTTCCTATGTAAACGAAGAAACTATCATCGTTTTCATGGGTAAACTTACCGCTTGTGGATTTTGGGACGGGCAGCTGCTTGCCTGCTTTGCTTGTGGGCCATGTGATCGAGGACAACTCCAGAGGTTTCTCTAACTCAATCTTCATATCGGCTTCACTGCCGTAATGACTCAGGCTCAATTTGTATCCCTCGGCATTGTATGCACCGTATGACATGGAATCAGATTTCGAATCAACTGTGAACCCTTTTGCTTTGCAGGCTTCAATATAATCGTTATACTGCTTGTCGGAAATTTTATTGATGTCAACCCAAAGTCCTTCGGCAGTGTTTTCGTGAATTTCCCCCTTGTTTTTAGGCGGCTCAGGTAATTGTGCGCTTAAAATTATGTCGCTCCAGTTGATTTTTCCCGATTTATTGCCTGAAATTGAGCTGATAACTGCGATTGCGGCGATGACAACTATCACATAAAACCACCATCTTTTATAAATCGGCTTTTTCTTTTTCTTGGTCGGTATAGGCTCGGCAGAGTATGTGCCGGCGGTCGGTGCCGCACTGCTCGGAGCAGGCGCTCCGCAGTGCTCGCAAAATTTACCGTTAAACTCTTTTCCGCATCTTGAACAAATCATTTTAATGTCTCCTTTTTAATTAATAAACGAATTAATTCTGTCGCTTTAACCTTTATGGCACTTCTTTTACCTCCTTTATAAATTTGGTGAGGGCAAATACAGCTTTTTCGGATAGCTCGGGCAGTTTGTTCTCGTCGGAACCCTTGACGCCGAGCAGATAATCCGTGCTGACATTAAGCAGCATGGCTATGTCAACTATGTGTTGTAGATTCGGAACAATATCTCCGCTTTCCCACCGTGCAACGGCAGTTCTTGAAACATCGACCGCCTCCGCGAGATTTTCCTGAGTGAATCCTGCAATCTCACGGGCAAGCCGAATTCGTTTTCCAATATCCGTTACAACCATTTTTTTACCTTTCCAAAAGCTTTGTCTTTTAAAATTCATAAAATGTCCTCCTTTGTGTTTTGAATCACTCAAAAGAGGACTTGTAATTTTCGCGAATGTAGCATTATTATATATTTTTTGTTTTGGTATAAACAGCAACCGACGGTAAAATTTGTAAACCGTGAGTTACGCGGGAACTTTTTACTTGACAATAGTGAATCATAATGATATAATAATAGAAATTCTAATATTAGACAATTTGGAGGACGCTATGACTGCGATAAAGATGATAGCGGTTGGAAAGAAGCTGGCAAATATCTACAGCGGACTTTCTCAGCCGTTGTGCAAAAAATACGGGATAAATCAGTCCTGTTTTGATGTTCTTATGTTCTGTGCAAACAATCCCGAGAACAACACTGCGAGGGACATTTGCTCCGTCAGGGGAATCAAGAGCGGGATTGCTTCCGTTGCCGTTGAAACGCTTATTCAAAAGGGCTATTTAGTCCGCACGGACGATCCCTCCGACAGGCGAATTCACCGTCTTGTGCCGACCGAATCGGCACAGAATATAATCTCGGACGGCAGAGAAATGCAGGGAAAATTTATTTCCGCACTGAAAAGAGGAATTTCCCCCGAGGAAGAGGAAATCTTTGAAAGAGTGAATGAAAAAATACTTGAGAATGTCAAATTATTCGGTCGGGAGGAAGCTTAATGCCTTTTAAAATTATAATTTGTATCATTGCCGGTATCGGTGCTGGCCTCGGCACAGGCTTTGCCGGAATGAGTGCCGCTGCCGTAATCAGCCCCATGCTTATCACATTCCTTGACATGGATTCTTACCTCGCTGTCGGAATTGCCTTGGCGAGTGACGTGCTTGCGAGTGCGATTTCGGCTTACACTTACGGTAAAAATAAGAATCTTGATATCCGTAACGGACTTATCATGATGGTTTCGGTGCTCTGTTTTACACTTGTCGGCAGCTACGTTGCAAGTACCGTGCCCAAAACGACTATGGGTAATTTTTCCGTGTTTATGACCTTCCTCCTCGGTATAAAGTTCATTGTCAAGCCTGTTGTTGCGCCGAAAGCGAGGCTGCAAAATGCCACGGCGAAGCAAAAGGCAATTCGCTCGGTGATTTGCGGCTCAATGGTCGGATTTGTCTGCGGATTTATCGGCGCAGGCGGTGGAATGATGATGCTTCTTGTCCTCACAACAGTGCTCGGATATGAGCTTAAAACGGCGGTCGGCACAAGCGTATTCATCATGGCGGCAACGGCACTGACCGGCTCTGTCAGCCACTTTGCGATAGGCGGTGCACCCGATCCGGTTGCTCTTGTCACTTGTATAATCAGCACGCTTGTTTTTGCGCTCATTGCGGCATTGATTGCCAATAAGGTCTCGGCGAAAACGCTGAATCGTGCAACAGGCGTGGTTCTTGTTGTGCTCGGGGCGGCAATAATTATCGTCAACAGAATAAAATAACTAATAACAGCGTCGTTCCCTTTGACACGGCGCTGTTTACGATGTATAATATAAATTATGATTACTGAAACGGAGGCAATGCTATGTCCGATTTTAAATATGAATTTCTCGGCTCGGGCATATATGTTGCCGTTTCAAAGGAGCATACATTCGGTACGGACGCTGTCCTGCTTGCCGATTTTGCATCGCCGAAACGCAATGAAAGAGCGTGTGACCTCGGCACGGGCTGCGGAATAATTCCGATGCTTTGGTGCAGGAATAACTGTGCCAAAGAGATAACCGCCGTCGAATTGCAGGAGAAAGGCTATATGCAAACCTGTGAATCCGTTCGCAAAAGCTCGGTCGGAGAAAAGGTTAAGCCGATAAACCACGACCTCAAGGATATAAAATCAGTTCTTTCTCACGCTTCGATGGATGTCGTTACAATGAACCCTCCGTATAAGGCGGCGGACAGCGGCATAAAAAGCATAACACCCGCCGAGCTTATCGCAAGGCATGAAGTTGAATGCAATCTTGACGATATCTGTTCTGCGGCGGCGTTTTTGCTGAATTTCGGCGGCAGACTATGCATGTGCAACCGTCCCGAAAGGCTCAGCGATACTATCGTTTCCATGAAGAACAACGGCATTGAGCCGAAGCGGCTTCGCTTGGTTGCAAAAACGCCGTATACACGTCCGTGGCTTTTTCTCATAGAGGGCAGAAAGGGCGGCAAACCGTTCATGAATGTTGATCCGCTTCTGATAATGTACGGCGAGGACGGCGAGCTTTCAAAGGAAGTAACCGATATATACGGTGAGTATAAGGAGAACGTTAAATGAGTAAGCTTTATGTTGTCGGAACTCCGATAGGCAACCTCGGGGATTTTTCGCCCCGTGCGATTGAGACGCTGAAAAGCGTCGATTTCATTGCTGCCGAGGATACACGAGTAACCCTCAAACTGCTCAATCATTTCGGTATAAAAAAGAGCATGATGAGCTATTTTGAATATAACAAAAAGGAGCATGGCGAAGCCATAGTTCAAAGGATTCTTGCCGGGGAGAACGGTGCAATCGTGACCGACGCAGGCATGCCTGCCATCTCCGATCCGGGTGAGGATCTTGTACGTCTTTGTCACGACAGGGGAGTGGAGGTTGAATCCGTTCCCGGCCCTTGCGCTTTTTCAACTGCGCTTGCACTTTCCGGCTTTCCGTCGGGACGCTTCACATTTGAGGGCTTCCTCAGCGTGAACAAGCCGAGCCGCCGTGAGCATCTTATCTCGCTTGAAAAAGAGACAAGAACTATGCTTTTCTATGAAGCTCCGCACAAGCTGGGCGCAACGCTCCGAGACATGAACAAGGTGTTCGGCAACCGTGAAATCGCAATAGTCCGTGAGATTACGAAGATTCACGAGGAGGTTATCCGCACTACGCTTGATGAAGCTGTTGAAAAGTATGCCGACGGCAGTGTTAAGGGCGAAATAGTTCTTGTTATCAAGGGTGCAGAGCCCGAAAAGACAGAAGATAAAATGACTCTTGAGCAAGCGATAGAGTGCGCCCGACACAGCGTTGAAAGCGGCATGAGCGTCAGCGAAGCGGCAAAACAGGCGGCGAAGCTGTCGGGGTATAAAAAAGGCGACATCTACAAAGCACTGATTTAGCGGATCTTTTTCCGTTATACAGCCCAAAGCCCTCTTGGCATATAAGAATATAGCCTTCGAGAACTTTGAACTGTCTAACGAAAAAATCTCTCGCTAAATGGTTTGCCTCTTTTTTTGTAGTATAGCCCAAAGCCCTCTTGACATATAAGAATATAGCCTTTGAGAACTTTGAACTGTCTAACAAAAAAATCCTGCGAGAACGTTGAACTGTCTAACGAAAAAATCTCTCGCTAAGTAGGATTGTACAGCACCCAAGCTGCAAAATGCACTGTGAACAATTTTAATTCAATCTAAAAACAGGTTTCGCTATAATGCAGCTTCAAAGTGTTTTGACTGTATAAAATATTTCAAAGCCGAAAATGTTCGCAAAGTAAAGCTTGTAAAATACTGTTTAAGTAAAACTCTAAGTAAAGAAAGGATTTTAAAAATGAGTATGTTGCAATATATCGCACAGCACCCGTGGATAGGGGTTGTGCTTGTGCTTTTAATTGCCCTGACGATTTTTGTGTGGTATAAGGCTATTGTGTCCGGCAAAAGGAGAAATGAAGAAAGGGAGCGTATTATCGCCGATCTCGAAAAGGAAAAAGCATTAAGAAATGAATTCAGAAATCCCGACGAAACAACATTTCTTCCTGAAAAGGACGATTACAGGCTGATCGTCGGCATGTGTGCCAATATTCAGATGAAGCTTGAAAAGGCAACAAACATGAACGATGCTTTTGCGGAGCTATCCGACGTTAAGAAGAATGTTTACTGCCTCGGCTATGTCTTTGAGGACAGCAAGAATAAGCTTTCCCAGTTTTTTCGCTCGAATGGCGAACCGCTTCTTTCCGCATCAAAGGCGGCGGTCAATGAGACAATCGGCGGCGAATTTGCAGAGATATTCAATAAGGAGTTTATCATGCTCGACGACAACGACGAGACTACGTCGGTTGATAATGAGCTTTTGGCAAAGTATGACGCAGAGTTTGAAAGTCTTATGAATGAAAAGAAGGATGAAATTTACAAGTCTGCGGCGGATTATATCCGTGCAAACAAGGCGGAATTTCTCGAAAACGATAATCAATAATTTTTTTGAAAATAATTTAAGATTTTTCTATTAACCTATTGACAAAGTAGGTAAATGGTGTTATTATATCACCAACATAAAGAAAACGACGTAAGAAACGGAGGATTTGGCAATGAGAAAGTCATTTAACGCTTGCTCAATGTGTACCGAGTGCTGTATGTGCGCTCTTGTTGCCATGCCATCGGTTAAGTTTTGATTAAACTTTATTCAGTCGAAACACCGAAAGGCACCTGAGCTTTTCGGTTATTTTTTTAGGAAGTGATATTGTGAGATTTATTTACGGCAAAATGCTAAGAAGTAACTTCAGATTCGGACGATGTATGAGCTGACATTCCTATTCTTCAAAAACAATTTAAAAAACAAATTCACTATATTTAATTTAATTTTAAGGAGATAATTATTATGTCAAAGATTTATACATCAGCAGATCAGCTTATCGGAAAAACACCACTTCTCGAACTCACACATATTGAAAAGAAATACGGACTCAAGGCAAAGATTCTTGCAAAGCTTGAATATTTCAACCCGGCAGGATCGGTTAAGGACAGAATTGCAAAGAAGATGATTGACGACGCAGAAGCAGCGGGCAAGCTCAAAGAAGGCTCGGTAATCATTGAGCCGACCAGCGGCAACACAGGTATCGGCCTGGCAGCTGTTGCGGCGGCAAGAGGATATAAAATCATCATTGTAATGCCGGAAACTATGTCAGAAGAACGCCGCAGACTTATCAAGGCATACGGCGCCGAACTTGTTTTAACAGAGGGTGCAAAGGGCATGAAGGGCGCAATCGCCAAGGCTGACGAGCTTGCAAAGGAATATCCGAACAGCTTCATTCCCGGTCAGTTCGTCAATCCGTCAAACCCGAAGGCTCACTACGAGACCACAGGCCCGGAAATCTATGAGGACACCGACGGAGAGGTTGATATCTTTGTTGCAGGCGTAGGCACAGGCGGAACTGTTACAGGCGTAGGCACATATCTCAAGGAGAAGAAACCCGAGGTCAAGGTTGTTGCCGTTGAGCCGCTTTCATCACCGGTTCTTTCGCAGGGCGTTTCAGGCTCACATAAGATTCAGGGTATCGGCGCAGGCTTTGTTCCCGATGTTCTTGACACAAAAATTTATGATGAGATTATCCCTGTATCAAATGAGGATGCATTCGCAACAGGCAAGCTTATCGGCAGCGAAGGTGTGCTTGTAGGCATCTCGGCAGGTGCAGCCGTATATGCGGCAATCGAGCTTGCAAAGCGTGAGGAGAACGAGGGCAAGACCATCGTTGCACTGCTTCCGGACACAGGCGACAGATATCTCTCAACTGCACTTTTTGAATAATATTACGAGGTTGTTAAAATGATTTCAACAAGAGGAAGATATGCACTTAGGGTTATGATTGACCTTGCAGAGCACAAGGACGAGGGATATATCCCGATGAAGGACGTTGTTGCAAGGCAGGGTATCTCAAAAAAATATATGGAGCAGATCATGCCTTCGCTCGTTAAGAACGGCTTTGTTGAAGGCGTTCACGGCAAGGGCGGCGGATATAAGCTGACCGGATCACCGAGCGAATACACAGCAGGGGAGATACTCCGTGCAGCCGAGGGTGACCTTGCCCCCGTTGCGTGTCTTTCGTGCAATGCCGAGGAATGCCCGAGGAAAAAGGACTGCAAGACCCTGCCTCTTTGGGAGAAATTTAACGACATGACAAATGAATATTTTGATTCGGTCACGCTTGAAAGCTTGCTTTAATTACCGAATGCAGAAAAACGCTCCGCTTGAAGTTCAAACGGAGCGTTTGCTTAATCTTCCGATATAGCATCGTGTAATATATGGGTAGGAGACTGTGCCGTTTAGGCTGTGCTTTTTGAAAAGCTCCTGCAGTTCGGCGACATATTCGTCATAATTTTCTTCGCCCTGTTTCGGAGCATAGGACGAGGAAAGACATCTTAAAACAAAGGTATTTTCATCATATATCAGGTCATTTCTGAATTGAACCGTGTCAAAATCGTCATCAAAGAAGTCTATGAATGTATCTCTGCTGAAATCAAATCCGTTTGATGAGCCTTTGAAGTTCGGGCAAAAGCGGCGGTTAATATCGTAATTTTCCCTGATAAGCTCACTTTCGGTGTCACGGTCGTTCCACACAAGCAGAATGTTCCCGTCATCCCTTAAAATTCGGCGGCACTCGGTTTTAAACGATTGTCTGTCAAACCAGTGGAAGGCCTGCGCAACGGTGATGAAATCAACGCTTTTATCACTCAGCTTTGTATCCTCGGCACTTCCGTTTACAGAGATAATGTTCTCATATGCGGTATATTTATCCTCGGCGACCGAACGCATACCGTCATTCGGCTCAACCGCAAAAACTCTGCTTACATATGGGCAAAGCTTTTCGGTAAATATTCCCGTGCCGGAGCCTATATCGGCGGCCACGGTGCTATCCGAAATCAAATTTTGGTCTTTAAGATATATAAAGAGTTTATCGGGATAGCTCGGACGTGCCTTGGAATAAATTTCACCTTTTTTATCAAATTTATGCTCGTTCATATCTTTTGTCCTACACAGAAATCGCCGTCAACGGCGGTTATTTTTATTTTTGATATCTCGCTGCAGGGCAGATCGCCTTTGACCTTGACCGGAGTGTAATTCTTTGTATAGCCCTCGATATATCCGTCGGAATGTCTCGTTTCAAAGAGAACCTCAACGGTTTTGCCTATCTGTGATTTGAGAAATTCCTGTCTTATTTCCTCGGTCTTTTCTATCATGATATGACTGCGCTTTTCTTTAATCGCCTTTTCAATCTGCGGCATTTTGGCAGCTTTTGTACCCTCACGGGGAGAGTAGGGGAACACATGAACCTTTTCAAATCCGACCTTCTGTGCGAAGCGGACATTTTCGGCAAAATCCTCCTCACTCTCTGTCGGGAAACCGACCATTATATCGGTCGTAATCGTCGCATCGGGGAAGCTTGCTCGCAGTTTTTTGCAAAGCTTAAAATAATCCTCCGCACTGTAGTGACGGTTCATCGCTTTGAGTGTGTTGTCGCAGCCGCTTTGAAGCGAGATATGAAACTGAGGACAGAAGCTCGGAAGCTTTGCGAGTCTTTCAATCACTTCATCGGTGATGTGGTCGGGTTCAAGCGAGCCGAGACGTACACGGCTGAAATTCAGCCTGTCGGCAAGCTCAACGGCATCACAGATGCTCAGTCCTATATCCGTGCCGTAGGCCGAGAGGTTAATTCCGACCAGAACAACCTCGGCAAAGCCGGCATCGCTGAGTCTTTGAAGCTCGCATTTAAGCTCGTCGATCGGTTTGGAACGCACACGGCCTCTCGAATAGGGAATAATACAATAGGAGCAGAAACGGTTACAGCCGTCTTCAATTTTTACAACGGCTCTTGTCCTGCGGTCAAATCCGGAAATATCGCCGCCCGAGAATTTGTCGCCGGTCTTGTGTTCCTCGATGTCGATTATGCGTTGGCCGCAGCTGAAATAGCTGTGAATCAAATCGAAAAGTCTTGAATTATTCTTGTTGCCGAGCACGATATCCGCCTGTTCAAGGCGTTCGGCATCCTGCGGAAATGCCTGCGGCATACAGCCCGTGAGCACGACTATGCTTTCGGGGTGATTACGCTTAAACTTCCTGACAGCCTGACGTGTTTTACGGTCGCTCTCGGCGGTAACGGTGCAGGAGTTGACAACATAAATGTCCGCTTCTTCGTCGGTCGTGACTATTTCAAAGCCGTTTGCTGCCGCTTTTTCGGACATTGCCTGGGATTCATATTGGTTGACCTTACAGCCCAGTGTGTAGAATGCAATTTTCATATTATCAGCTCCGTTTGGTAATCTAAAAGATTATTATAAAGCAAAACAGCATATAGTGCAAGTTTTATTTGCCGTTAACGGGGCATATATTTATTGTGTGCGACAGTGAAAGGGAGGCTTATTATGAAAAAAGCAACTGTAATTTTATTAAGCGTTATTATGACGTTCGGATTGTTCGGCGTTTTCGCTTCGGCGGAGAATGATTCAATGATGCCGGTTGATATCAAGGCGAAATCGGCTGTTCTGATGGATCAAACAACCGGAACGGTACTCATGCGAATGAACGAAAACGAAAAGCTCTATCCTGCGTCGGTGACGAAAATCATGTCTATGCTGTTGGTGGCCGAAGCGATAGATTCCAACACGATAAGGCTGACTGACGAGGTGACGGCGAGCACCAATGCGTCAAAAAAGGGTGGCTCGCAGATTTGGCTTAAAGAGGGCGAAACAATGACCGTTGATGAGCTTCTCAAGGCAACTGCCGTTTACAGCGCAAACGACGCATGTACCGCTCTCGGCGAATATATAGCAGGCAGTGACGAAGCGTTTGTTACGATGATGAATGACCGTGCACATGAGCTGGGCATGAAAGACACTCATTTTGACAACTGCACGGGGCTTGACGACACGTCAACCACGCATTTGACAACGGCGTATGATATCGCACTGATGTCAAGGGAGCTGATGAAGCACCGGTTTATTCAGCAGTACACAAAAATATGGATGGATTCGCTTCGTGACGGCAAAACCGAGCTTGTCAACACAAACAAGCTGATTCGATTTTATGAGGGTGCAACGGGTCTGAAAACAGGTACGACATCAAAGGCCGGCTGCTGTATTTCTGCAACGGCAACGAGAAACGGAACAAGCCTCATAGCCGTCGTGATGGGTGCGGACAACAGCAAGGACCGCTTCGAGGGTGCAAAGGCAATGCTAAACTGGGGTTTTGCAAACTATGAAACCGTAACGCCGGAGATCGACAAATCGCTGATTACAAACGTGAATATCATCAAGGGAGAGGAGAAAACACTCACGCCGCAAATCTCGGGCGGTTCGCAGTTCCTTATTCCTAAGGGTAAGCAGAAAAATATTACTCAGGAAATTGACCTTGCCGCCGCGGTTGAAGCACCTGTTGAATCAAATCAAACCTTGGGCACCGTGACGGTCAAGCTGGACGGCAAAAGGCTCGGCGAATATAAGCTGACTGCGCCGCATTACGTCGAAAAGCTCAGCTTTAAGACGGTGTTTATCCGCATGATATGCTCGATTTGCAAGCCGCAGCAGCCCATTAGTGTGAACTGAGTGTGTATTTTTTATGCAAACTGCGTAAAAAATGCTAAATACCACTTGAAAAAACAAGTTAAATAGGGTAAAATATAACCAACTAATAAGAAAACAAAATCGGAGGCATACAGATAATGTCTGTAAAGTTAAACACAAAATATGTAACTCCGTTCCTCAAGGAAAACGCATATGCCGACATCAGGTCGGAGGTTGAAGCCGCACACGACGAGCTTCACAACGGAACGGGCAAAGGAAATGACTTCCTCGGATGGCTCAGCCTTCCGGAAAACTATGATAAGGAAGAATTTGCAAGAATCAAAGCATCGGCTGAAAAAATCAGAAAGGATTCTGAGGTTCTTGTAGTAATCGGAATAGGCGGTTCGTACCTCGGAGCGAGAGCGGCGATTGAATTCATCAAGTCGCAGAACTATAATCTGCTTAGACACGGTGCACCGGAAATCTATTTCGCAGGTAATACGATCAGTTCGGCTTCGATTAACGAGCTTGTTGAGATAATCGGCGACAGAGACTTTTCTGTCAACGTTATTTCAAAGTCGGGCACAACCACCGAGCCGGCGGTCGCTTTCAGAATTTTCAGAGAGATGCTCGAGAGCAAGTACGGTGCAGATGAAGCGGCAAAGCGTATCTATGCTACTACGGACAAGGCGAGAGGAACGCTCAAGGCTCTTGCGGATGCAGAGGGCTATGAGACCTTCGTTGTTCCCGATGATGTCGGCGGACGTTACTCGGTTCTTACTGCTGTCGGACTTCTTCCGATTGCCGTTGCGGGAATCGACATTGACGCTATCATGCAGGGCGCTGCCGCTGCAATGAATGAGCTTTGCGACAAGGATATTGAAAAGAATGACTGCTACAAGTACGCAGCAACGAGAAATCTCCTTTACAGAAGCGGCAAAAAGATTGAAATGATGGTCAGCTATGAGCCGGCATACACGATGATGAATGAATGGTTCAAGCAGCTTTACGGCGAGAGCGAGGGCAAGGAGAACAAGGGTCTGTTCCCGGCTTCGGCGATTTTCTCGACCGACCTTCATTCAATGGGTCAGTATATCCAGGAGGGTGAAAGACATCTTTTTGAAACCGTTGTCCACTTTGCAAAGTCAAAGTCGGAGGTTGAAATAAAGAACGAAGAGGGCAGTGCCGACGGACTTAATTTCCTCGCAGGAAAGACTGTCTCGTTTGTTAATCAGAAGGCCTTTGAGGGCACATTGCTCGCTCACACGGACGGCGACGTTCCGAACATCGTGCTTGAGGTTGAAGCGATGGACGAATTCAATCTCGGCTATCTCATCTATTTCCTTGAGAAAGCATGCGCTGTCAGCGGCTATATTCTCGGAATCAATCCGTTTGACCAGCCGGGCGTTGAGAGCTACAAGAAGAATATGTTTGCTCTTCTCGGCAAGCCGGGATATGAGGATCGCAAGGCCGAGCTTGAGGCAAGATTAGGCTAAGGCAATGCCACACAAATTTCGTATAATTTTCGTGCGTGACACGAATGTTAGAATAAAAAAACAGGGAGGATATTATTATGGTATCTCTTATTTTAGGTAAAAAAGGTTCAGGAAAAACAAAGCTTTTGATCGAGAAGGTCAACGAGGCTATTGAGAATTCAAACGGCAACGTTGTTTGCGTTGAGAAGCAGCCCAAGCTCACATATGATGTAAATTATCGTGCACGTCTTATTGATACCGACCACTACAAAGTAAGCGGCTATGACGCATTCTTCGGCTTCCTTTGCGGCATTTGCGCAGGTGACCATGACATCACGGACGTTCTTGTTGATGCAACGCTTAGAATCGGTACCCGTGACTACGGCGAGCTTTGCGAGTTCCTTAAGAAGGTTGATGAGCTCAGTAAGAACCACGTAGAGGAGAAGAGCTTCATATTCACAATCTCTGCCGACGAGGCAGAGCTTCCCGAGGAGATTTTCACTTTCTGTAAGAAGATCTGACGCTTTTCCGGCATATGAATAATTAACGGTCTGCATTTTTATATGCAGATCGTTTTTTTATTGAATTAAATCAACATTTTTTCCAAAAGTATTGACATTATGATAATAAAAATGGTATATTAAATCTACAATATATGTAATTATTTCAGCAGAGGTGGAATTATGTTAAAACAACGCATAAATCGAATGTTTTCAAAGAGCTGCCGATACCGAAGCGGGATCGGGCATCATTGGTCATGCGGCTTTCTGCCAAAATAACGCACAAGTTAAGTCCTTTCGGGATTGACTTGTGCGTTTTTGCTTAATATTTTTTACCGAAAGCGTAAAGGAGGACACACATATGAAAGTAGTAATTATCGGAGGAGTAGCCGGCGGAGCAACTGCGGCGGCAAGAATCAGAAGGCTTGACGAGAAAGCGGAGATTATCATTCTGGAAAGATCCGGCTTTGTCTCGTATGCGAATTGCGGACTTCCGTACTATATAGGAGGATTGATAAAGGACGAGCACGAGCTGACCTTGCAGACCCCCGAAACATTATGGTCACGCTACAGAATAGAAGTGCGTACTCTGCATGAAGCCGTTTCGATAGACAGAGAGCAAAAAGAAGTTGCAATAAAAAAGCTTGAGACGGACGAGGAGTACCGGGAGAGCTATGATAAGCTGATACTGGCTCCGGGAGCCGTCCCGATAATTCCGGATATCCCCGGAATAAACGATTCGAGAATATACACCTTGAGAACCATAGAGGACGCGCTCCATATAAAAAACGGGGTGGACTATAACGATATCATGTCGGCGGTGGTGATCGGCGGAGGCTTTATCGGACTTGAAGCAGCGGAGAATCTTTGGAGCCTCGGCATTCATATAACGCTTGTTGACGCTGCGGATCAGGTGTTGCCGCAGTTTGACCGTGACATGGCGGGCTTTGTTCATTCTCATTTAAAGGAGAACGGCTTTGATCTTCGCCTGAACAGAACGGTTTCCGGTTTTGAAAGTGTTGAGGAAGGCATCATTGTCAATCTTGATAACGGTGACGTTATTGAAACGGATATGGTATTGATGGCGATAGGAATAACTCCCGAAAGCGGACTTGCAAAGGCTGCCGGTCTTGAGCTTGGCGGCAGGGGAGCGATTAAGGTCAACAGACATATGCAGACCTCGGATCCGGATATATACGCAGTCGGAGACGCTGTTGAAATAAAAAGCTTTGTCACGGGAAAAAGAACCTCTGTTCCTCTTGCGGGTCCGGCGAACAAGCAGGGACGTATAGCGGCGGATAACATTGCAGGATATGACAGCAGGTACAAAGGCGCATCGGGAACATCAATAATCAAAATATACGACCTGACCGCGGCGTCTACGGGATTGAATGAAAAATGGGCAAAAGATCTTGATATTCCTTATGAAAAGGTAATTCTTTCGCCTCCGTCCCATGCGGCATATTATCCCGGAGCACATCTTATGACTATGAAAGTGCTGTTTAACATAAACACATGGAAGATAATCGGGGCACAGGTCATCGGATATGACGGGGTTGATAAGCGAATAGATGTTCTTGCGGCTGTTATGCAGTCCGGCGGTGACATCGTTACTCTCAAGGATATCGATCTTGCATATGCGCCGCCGTTTTCTTCGGCGAAGGACCCGATAAACATGGTCGGATATATTTCCGAAAACGTTTTGACGGGAAAGGTTAAGCTGTTTTACTGTGAGGACATTGCAAAGCTTAAGGACAGAGAAGATATCCAGAGGATAGATGTCAGGACCGAGGAGGAACATTCATCAGGAAAGATTGACGGCTTTGACAGGCTGATTCCGATAGACGAGCTCAGAGACAGAATAAACGAGCTTGATAAAGAAAAGCCGGTATATATTGTCTGTCAGTCCGGACTTCGCAGCTATATAGCTTCCCGAATACTGGCTCAGGAGGGATTTGACTGCTACAGCTTTGCCGGCGGATACAGGTTCTACGAATGCTTCAGAAAGGATAGATTTGACAAGGAGGGTCAGCTTGACTGCGGAGTATATATTTAAAACGTATACAGATTTATGCGGCATTGCTTAAAAGGAGGAATAGAGTATGAGAAAATACGACCTTTGTAAACGGTGCGGGCTGCCTGTTCAGGAGGGCGAACACCTCTGTAAACGGTGCGAAACGGATAATGAACTTCTAAACTTGGATTTAGACCTTGTGCATGACCCGAATGAAGATTATATACTTCATGACGATATTCCGGATTCAGTGAAAAAGAACCCGAAAACAAAAAGAATTAAGTAAATCGAAAATATTGCGTAGGACGGCAGGTATAGAACAAATTATATCTGCCGTTCGGATTACTGCCATAGCCAGTATTACCCTCAAAAAGAAAATTTATTTAATAAAAAAACAAAAATTGTGCTAAACTTATTTACAAACGCAGATGAATGTATTATAATTGGATTACAATCCTATACAAGGGAGGCAAATAAATGAAAAAACAAACAATGAAACGGATTTTTACCGTCATTTTGGCGGTGTGCATGCTCCTGAGCATTGCACCTGTCACGATGGCTGCCGACACGGCGGACGGCGGTTATCAGAAAGGGGATATAATCGAATTCGGTTCATATCCTCAGTCAAAGGTGACCAATCCAAGGATCATTTCGGTACTTGACGGCTTCCTGACCGACGACGTGTGGGTGTCATATGACTACTACATCGGCACGGGAACGGAGTATGACGGCAAAATGACAGCGTCGGACTACATGAAGTATGCCGATCTTAAGCTGAACGGCGAAAAATACCGTGCGGTCAGATTCTCGCAGTACCGTCCTAAGGTAACGAGCGATGTTTCATCCGAGGCTACTTCGGCTCAAGACAATAACGGCTACGAGCTGAACACGACTTACTTCTTTAAGTATGAGCCGCTGACATGGACGGTTCTTGACCCCGAAGAGGGCTTTGTTATGTCCAATATTGCCATTGACGCTCAGGCTTTTGAGAACTTTTCCTATTATGATCCCGACTCTTATGATTCCGCATTGGGACAAAGGGTTTATAATAGCAAGGACTGCAAGTATTTGGCTAACGATTGGTCAAAAAGCTCTCTGAGAGAGTGGCTGAATAAGGATTTCTACAACACCGCTTTCACGGCGGAGGAAAAGGCTCAGATAGGTAAAACCTATCTTGACAACAACAATCCGTTTAGTTCGAAATATGACTGTGCAGGCACTTTTGATAAGATTTTTACAATTAGTGTTTTTGACGCAATGAACAGCGATTACGGTTTTGATGAGGACGGATCACGCAGCGATCTTGCAAGAGTAAGACCGGCTACGGATTATGCAATGTGCCAAGGTGCAGATGTTGTTTCGTATACAGGCGGCAACATTCCGTATTGGTGGCTGCGTACAACGGGTTTCTACGGCGCATTCGCTTTTGGCGTAGCTCCGGGCGGTTGGATCGTTTCCAGCGGCAGCGGTTATTACAACGTCAACAGAACCGATAACGCCGTTGTTCCTGCGTTCAAGTTCAATCCGAAGACGCCGACGCTCGCTAAGGGCAGCAAAATCGAGTTCGGCTCATATCCTCAGTCCGAGGTCACGGACGCCGATGAGGTCGCAAAGCTTGAAGCGGACTCGGAGAATTATCTTTGGGTTTCCTATAAATATTACAGCGGAACAGGCAATAGCACTGACGGCAAAATGGAGCCGGGCGATTTCATGCTGTATAAGGATTTCTACAGCGGCGGCGAAATGTTCCGCGCGGTTACTTTTTCGGAGTACAGACCGGGCACCGGCGGCGGATTAAAAGGAGATGTTTTTTCTAACCAGAAAGACAACGACTATCACCCGAACAATGTATATTATTTTAAATACGAACCGCTGACATGGCGTGTGCTTGACCCCGACGAGGGGTATATTATGTGCGATAACGTAATTGACTCGCAGTCTTATCAGAATTTCGTTATAAGAAAAGACGATAAGCTTTATAACAGCAAGGACTTCACAAATTATGTCTCCGATTGGGAAACCTGCTCACTGAGACGGTGGCTCAACAAGACATTTTATAACACGGCATTCTCCCGTGAGGAGAAGATGCTGATAGGCACAACGTTCCTTGAGAATAACAGCCCGGACGGCACTTGGTTCGGCACCGATACGGGCGATAAAATATTTATTCTCTCGTTTGACGATGTAATTAACAGCGCATACGGCTTCAACTCATCAAATTCGGAATTTGACGAAGCAAGAAAGCTCAAAGGTACGGATTATTCAAAATGTCAGGGCGTATATATCAGCCAGGGTTATCCGCATTGGTGGCTTCGTACCCCGGGCGATGCCGAAACGGTTTACCTCGTCAGCAGCTACGGCTGGGCGGCTCTCGGTCAGGGAGTTTACGGCACAGGCGTGGGCGTCGTTCCTGCACTCAAATTAAACCCGAAGGCTGTTGATGTCAGCGTTGTTTACGACCTTGACGGCGGTGCATGGGCAGAGGGCTACACTGCACCGACAAGCTATAAAGCAAATGAAACGCTTGCACTCCCGACGGCGGAAAACGTTGTGCGAGCAGGTTATACCTTCTCAGGCTGGGAGCAGACGAGCCTCATAAACAAGACTGTTACCTATACGGCAAAGTGGATAGCCAACGGTTATATCGTAAGCTTTGACTCAAACGGCGGAACGGCAGTTGCGGATAAGTTTCTCGCATGGAGCGACAAGGTGCTCGACGGCGTTTCGGCTCCGACAAAGGCAGGCTACACATTCGCAGGCTGGAGGTACGCTGATTCGGCAGTTTCGTCAGATACAAAGTTTTCCGACCTCGCTGCAGATGATAAGGTAAGCGGAATTACCCTGGTGGCAGAGTGGATGGCAAAAACCTATACGATTAAGTTTGATACAAGAGGCGGCACTCCCGTTGCCGACAAGACGCTCCACTGGGACGATAAGGTTCTCGACGGTGTTGTTCCTCCGACAAAAGAGGGAGGATTTGAATTCATCGGCTGGAACATTGCTTCTCCGAAATTGAGCGTAACAACTTTGAATTGCACATACGGCGAGCTTGTTCAGGACGACAGCATTGACACGGTTACGCTCGGTGCGGTTTGGAGAGATACCGAAAAGCCGGTAATAATCGGTCTTGAAAACGGCAAGATTTATTGCGGACCTCAGAAGTTTAAGGTAACCGACAATGACACATCGAGTACGGCAATCGTAATAATAAACGGCAAAAATGTTGAGCCGGACGCAGACGGATATTATACGGCTGAACCCGCAAACGGTGAGTTCAAGATTATTGCTGTTGATTCTTTTGCTAACATGGCAATGGTCAAAATTACCGTAAATGCCGCTCACGATTACAGCGATTGGAAGTTCGACGAGAACGAGCACTGGAAAGAGTGCAAGTACGGCGATTCCGTAATCGAAAAGGGTGAGCATACCTTTGAATGGGTGACGGATAAGGAAGCGACCGAGACGGAAAAAGGTATCGCACATGAGGAATGTACGGTCTGCCACGCAAAGCGCAACGAGAATACCGAGGTTCAGAAGCTCAAGACAAAATGGGAAAAAATCCGTGATTGGCTTATCTCGATTCTTGTGAAGATAATCAAGTGGTTTATCGACCTCATTAAAGATGTTTGCTGAACAGCAACAAAAACTACAGCTGAATAAACAAATAGCGTCTCCTCCTGATTGCTTCAAGGGGAGACGTTATTTTTAAAATCGGCAGAAAAAACGGCGGCCACGATTTGTGACCGCCTTAAATTTTGTTTTATTAAAGGTCAAGCTTGAGGTCATTTTCCTTGATCCAGCCAATCTTTCGGAGAATGAGGCAGAAGGCCCATGAGAGGATAGCAGGGAGAACGAAGCTGATGAGGATAAGTCCTATCCAGTCAAATGCGGTGATGCCTGCCTTTGTGCCGGCGGCAACGTCATTGACCCAGCCTGTGTAAACGCCTATCTGGCCGACGAGACCGCATGTGCCCATGCCGGAGGAGACTGCCGCACCGTTCATTTCAAGCTTGAAAATGCAGGTTGCTATCGGTCCGGTTATCATGGAAGCAAGTGTCGGCGGAATCCAAATTCGGGGATTCTTGACGATGTTGCCCATCTGAAGCATGCTTGTGCCGAGACCCTGCGAAACAAGGCCGCCCCATTTGTTCTCACGGAAGCTCATGACGGCGAAGCCTATCATCTGAGCACAGCAGCCTGCGAGAGCCGCACCGCCTGCGAGACCCGTAAGTCCGAGAGCCGCACAAATTGCCGCACTGCTTATCGGGAGGGTGAGAGCGATACCGACTATAGCCGAGATTATAATGCCCATCAGGAACGGTCGAAGCTCGGTTGCCCACATTATAGCATGTCCGACTGCGCTTGCCGCCTTGCCGATATACGGTGCACAGAGCATTGAAAGAACACAGCCGAGACCGATCGTGACAACGGGAGTTACAAGAATGTCAAGCTTTGTTTCCTTGCTGACAGCCTTACCGAATTCGGTGGCAACTATCGTGATGAGCAAAACTGCGAGCGGACCGCCCGCACCGCCGAGCTTATCTGCGGCATAGCCCACGGTTGCAAGTGAGAAAAGCACAAGCGGCGGAGCTTTGAGAGCAAAGCCGATTGCTATTGCCATTGCACAGCCCTTGACCGCCGATGCGAAATCGCCGATCGTTACAAGAGCTTCGATTGAAAACTGGGTTCCTATCGTTGAAAGAATCGTGCCGACAAGCAGGGAAGCGAAAAGACCCTGTGCCATTGCGCCGAGAGCATCAATTCCGTATCGTTTTGCGGAAAATTCGATGTCCTTGCGCTTGAGAAATGCTTTGAATTTTGACATTGGAGACCCCTCCTGTGTTTTTATAAGGTTTTTATATCCTCTTCAAGGCTGTTTTCGGAAATGTTGTTCCAAAAGCCGCAAGCCTTGATTGTTACCGTGTAATTTGTGTTCGGCTCAAGATCTTGAAATATATACGATCTTGTTTTCGGCATATCATAAAAATAATACTCCGACCATATACTTAAATGTCTGATGACAAATCCGTCGGCGTTTTTGAGCACTATATCGTAGCAGTTGACATAATCCTCGTCAATCCTTGCCTGGTCAAATTCGAGCTTAAACGATGTGTCCGTTACGTCCGAAATTGTCAGCTTTGCATCGTCGGCAAAATAGGGGACAACCTTTGTTTTGTATCTGTCGGCGGTGTATGTAAATGAGCCGATGTCGCTCGGGGTGTCGATTCTGTGTACCTGTGGGAAGAAATGACCTGTCAGCACGTCGAATGGATAGACCCTAACTCGGTTGTCCTTATCGGCTTCAACGATGAGCATTTGAGCGGCATTTTCCTTGTTATCGGGAATCGAACCCGTAATCTTGTCGAACTCGTCCATCTCAAAATAGCTGAGAGTGCCCGTTCCGAGCGAGGTGAAATGCTGCTGATGAATCGACCTCGGGTCGTTTATCGGAGCGTGCGAGTGTCCGGAGAAATGAATTATTTGCGGATAATTCATATAGGTCGTTATCAGCTCGTCCTCACCCCAAAGGATACTTCCGTAGACCGTGTTGGTGTTGTG
Organism: Ruminococcus sp. CAG:563; assembly: GCA_000434915.1. GTDB lineage: Bacteria > Bacillota > Clostridia > Oscillospirales > Acutalibacteraceae > CAG-488. The sequence continues at coordinate 57,572 of FR882080.1, read as the reverse complement.
AGGGTGCTGAAAAACGAAAATCGGTTTAGCTCTGTTGCCCTCTGCGGCGGAAGCAAGCTCCCGGGCCATCCAAGCCTTTTTGTCATCATTGTAGTTACAGCCGTGTGACGGTGAAATCGAGATAAAATGGAAGCCGTTGATGATTTTATGCTGATCGGAATCTTGACCGAGAATACGCTTCATCCTTTCGGCAGCTACCTCGGTGCCTTCGCCGTTTGTTTCGTGGCTCGCAAATGAGGATATGACCTGCGTTTCGTCATAATCAACGCCTGCATCAAGAATGTTCTTGACCTTTTGCATCTGAATTTCCGTTCCCGAGTTCGCAAAGTCGCCGACTATGACGATTGCGTCAAGCTTTTTATAGCTCTCGGAGCTTCGGGCGATAGAATAAGCATATTTCAAAGCAGAAGCAAATCGCTGCTCCTCAATGCATTTTTCGTCCTTAATGTGAATGTCGCTGACGACCAGAAATCGCAGAGACGGGTTGAAATCTTTATCAAGCATCGTTTCAGCCTCCGTAGACATATACTTATTCCAATATACTACTAAATAAAACAAAAGTCAACTGTTTTAAAAAAAAGAAATAAAAAAGAGGGAGAAAAATGGTTTTTTTGAAGAAAAAAAGCGGAATGACGGCTGTGTTTGCCGTGATTCTTGTGCTGACAAGCTTTCTCGTGGCGGTCAAGTTCCTCTCGGGTGTGGTTGAGGAGCATTATGAAAGCGTAAAAACCGTCTGCCTTGATGCAGGTCACGGTGCGGACGATGTCGGCGCAACCTCAACGGGCGGAGCAAGGCTTGAGAAGGACGACAATCTTCGCCTGACGCTCAAGGTCAGAGACAGGCTGGAGGAAAGGGGCGTAAGGGTCGTTCTGACCCGTGACGACGATTCCGACATCACGCTCAAGGAGCGCTGCAGGCTTGCCAACAAAAAGAGGTGCGATTTTTTTCTTTCGCTACATAGAAACAGCTCAGCTTCCGGCTCGGGCTTTGAAGCGTGGATAGCCAAAGAGCCGAAGGACGGCGAGGAGGCGACAGCTCAAAAGCTCGTCGATGCACTCAGCGATATTTCCGGACTGCCGAACAGAGGAGTTAAAAGAGGATATCGCAACTCAAGCGGAAATAATTACTATGTCAATTCCAACACGAATATGCCGTCGATTCTTCTTGAGGTCGGTTTTGTGACGAACGACGAGGACAACAAATGCTTTGACAAAAACCTCGACGATTACGCCGAGGCCATAGCGGAAATTATCTTTAAATATATTCAAAACAAAAGCCCCACGGAGTGAATTCGTGAGGCTTTTATTACGGCAGTATGTGCTTATTTATCCTTCTTGAAAAGGTTCTTGAACCATTTGAGAATTGCATTCTCTTCAACGGTCTCGGCCTCTTCCTTGGTCTCCACGGACGGAGCTGAAATAGCGGCTGTCTCGTAAACGAACATTACCGATGTGCTTGAAGCTGCACCCTTTGTTGTGAAGATGTCATAATTCTGACCTGCTTCGATCCAAGCCTTTGCACGGGCTATAAGATCGTCGGCGTTGTCTGCAAGTTTTGCATAAGCCTCAAGGTCGTTCTCGGAAATAATCTTGTCAAGTGAGCTCATGATGCCCTTGAGAGAAGCGATAGTGTCGTCATCAAGAGTGTTGCCGAGTGTGTCGAACAAATCCTGATTCTTGTCAATCGTTGTCTTGAGCTTCTTGAGTGTTTCAATGGTCTGCGGAAGATTCTTGAGAGCTTTCTGAACCTCAGGCTTCTGCATATCGTTTGAAAGTCCCGTGATGATAGGCATTACGTTTTCCATATCCTTTGAAAGGGTCGGAAGCTGCTTGAAGAACTTCTGAAGAATCGGGTTGTTGAGAAGCTTTGCAACCTGTTCAAGGTCTGTGTCGTCGGTGTCGGCGATGAGTTTTTCGATTGCTGCAATATTTTCCTTAGTCATGTACTTCTCGAGTACATCGAGGAGAGCCTTGTTGTCGTTATAAAGCTTTGTAACATCGGAAACCGAGGAGGCAAGCTCCGTAAGGTTATCCGTGTTGGAGAAGAGCTTGTTGATAAGCTCGGTTGCGTTCATGCTGTTGAACTTGTCGATAACTGCCTGAACCTCATTGAGGGTGTTCTTGACGTCTGCAACGGTGTTCGGGAGGTTGTTCTCAACGCTGTTCTCGATAGCCGAGAGGGGAAGAACGGCGAAAATCATGTTTGAAAGTTCAAACTTATCCGTGTCTGCCGTAATTGTGTAGGTGTTGGAGAAGTTGAAATCGCCGAGCTGCTTGAGCATCTCATCGCTGAGGTTGAGGCTCTCCTTGAGTCCGGGTGCACCGACCATGAGTGCAATTTCCTTTGTACCGTCGCCGATGGTCTTGCCGTTTTCAACGGTAACGTTTGAGAAACTATCCTCCGGAAGAATCATGCCGCCGGCAACGATGAACGGCGTGTAGATCGTTGTGTCCTTGCCGCTGACCTTAACGGTCTTTTTGGACTCGTTGTTGACGGTAACAACCATCTTGACCTGACCCTTTTTGCCTGCGATATCCTTGGCTTCGGTCTCCTTGCCGTCAAGGTAGTAGGTTATCTTGAAGTTAACGGGAAGCTCCTTGTCCGTTGTGCCTCTGTAATAGAGGTCGGTTGATTCCATGTTCCAGCGATATGAGCCGTCCTTGTTTTTGACAGGCTTAATGTTGGACTTAACGTTCTTGATATCGGAAAGGTCCGTCTTGTCGTCGATATAGGTCTGAGCCTTATCCGTATGAAGCCAGTCTGTTACGACCTTGCTTGAAACCTCGCCGTCGGAAGCCATGTTGACATAAACCGTTTCATTCTTCTTGTATGAGGTTGCGGCTGTGTTATAGCTTACCTTTGCTGTGTCGGACTGACTCGGAGTTGTGGTCGGTTCGTCTGTGCTGCCGTCATTCTTCTTTGAACAGGCAGAGAAAGATGCAAGCATAGAAGCGCAGAGAAGAACGCACATGATTTTTTTCAGATTGTTTTTCATATTATTACCTCCGTATTGTTCAGGCATTGTTATCTGCCGTTTTGTTTTCTTTTTTCTTCATTTTAAGCTTGAACTTTTTGCCGAGGAAGTCGTAAGTCGTCTTTTCGATTACTCCCTCAAGTACAAGAAGCAGCGGCGTAAGCATGAATACTATGACGCCTGCGCTGATAAGCGAACCTCTTGCGAGCAGGAGACAAACTTCTTTAACTATCTTGATATCGCAGGTGAGGAATACGCCGAAGGTTGCACCGAAGAATACGAGCGCACTCTGGAATATCGAACGGTCGGAAGCATTGGCGGCAATCTTGATTGCGTCGAGCTTGTTGTGGCCGTTTCTCATCTCCTCACGGAAACGTGTTGTAAGAAGAATTGCGTAGTCAACCGTTGCACCGAGCTGAACACAGCCGATAATTGTCGGGGCTATGAACGACAGCGTCGTGCCCGTTGCGAACGATATCGCCTTATTGACGAATATCGCAAGCTCAATCGACATAACAAGTATCGTCGGAATCGAAATTGATTTGAAGATGATTGCGATAAGAATGAATATCGAAAGAATTGAAAGTACGCTTGTCAGCTTGAAGTCGTGATCGGTGATGTCAATCAAATCCTTGTACATTGCACCCTCACCGGTGACGTAGCCGTTCTTATCGTATTTTTTAACGATATTATTTATCTTGGTTAGCTGTTCGTTACATTCGTCCGTTGCTGCAACATATGATGTGTTGACGAGAATCATCTGTCTGCCGCCGGATTTTGCTATGCTCTTCAGCTCATCGGGAATCATTGAATCGGGAATACCCGAACCTACGAAGTTGTTGTATGCGACCATGTTTGTAACGCCTGCGGTATCCTTGATCTCATTCTCCATCTTAACGAGGTCGGAAGCGTCAAGGCTGTCATCAACAATGATGAAGTGCGAGGTTGCCATGTTGAACTCATCTTTCATCTTGTTGAGTGCGGCGATACAGCCGATGTCATCGGGTAACATTCTGTCCATTGAGTAGTAAACATTGACATTGGACTGCATGATGTATGACGGAATGAAGAGAACAACGAAAATTGCAACCCAAACCTTCTTGTGGTTGACAACAAAGTTGTTGAGCTTGTCAAACTTTGGAATGAAGCTTCTGTGGCGATACTTGTGAATAACCTTATCGCACTGAAGAACAAGAGCGGGGAGAACGATTGTAACGGTAAGAACACCGAATACAACGCCCTTTGCCATAACAAGACCTATATCCTTGCCGAGTGAAAGATCCATGAAGCAGAGCGCAAGGAAACCGAATATTGTTGTCAGCGAGCTGCCGGAGAGAGAAAGAAATGCGCCCTGGATTGCACTTGCCATAGCGTCTCTCTTGTCTGCATATTTCGGCTTTTCCTCTTCAAATCTGTCAATGAGAAATACCGAATAGTCCATCGTAACGCCAAGCTGTAGAATTGCGGCGATACATTGAGTAATGTACGATATCTGACCGAATATGAGGTTTGTGCCCATGTTGTAAACAACCGCCATGCACAGTGCCGCAAGAAGAACCCAAGGCTCAACCCATGACTCCATGCAGAAGGTCATGACAACAAGGGCGATTGCAATAGCGATTGCAATGAATACCGGAGCCTGCGAATCTGCGAGGTCTCTCGTATCCTTCATGATGACGCCCATGCCGCTGAGGAAGCACTGATTGTTGAGCAAGCCTCTGACGTCCTCAATGGCCTGCATGGTCTCGTCGGTGACGGCCTTGTATTTATACTGTATAAGCATCATTGTACATTTGCCGTCTTTGCTGTAGAATATGTCCTTGACGGCCTGCGGAATTATTTCCTGCGGAATGCTTATGTCTGCGATATCGTTAACCCAGATAACGCTGCTGACATTATCAACCTTTGCGATTTTTTCTTTCAAGGCTGCGACGTCCTTTGACGGCATATCCTCAATAACTAAGAATGACATTGAGGCACTGTTGAAGGTTTCATCCAGCTCATTTTCGCCCTTGACCGAATCGAGGTCACCCGGAAGATACGAAAGAATATCGTAGTTAACGAAGGTGTTGATGTAGCCGATTGCAGCGGGAATGAGAAGCAAGACGGCAATAATCGTTATCGTCTTCGGGTGGTAGGCAATAAATTTTGCGATTCTTTTCATCTATAACCGATCTCCTTTTTTGATTTTTATATGGCACTTTACAAGTAATATGTAAAGATTGAAATGGTTTTAAGCTGATTTATTTTTTTCGACTGTCGGAGGTTCGGAAATTATGTTTTCAACGCTTCTTAAAAGCAACGGCTTGATTTCCGAAATCTTGAAAGGCGATTCAAAAACAAACGAGTCATAGCAAACCGAGCCGACAAGTGTTACTATAAGATAAATTCTTTTGAGTGTTTCATGTTCGGAAAAACCGTTTTCGAGATTTTCGTGAACCAGTTCGCTGAGCATTGATTTAAGCCGGTCATCCTCAATCGTGCTGAAATAGCTCAGGCATGAGGAAAAATTCTTTCCTATGAGGGTAATGATTTCTTTATGCTCTTCGAGATAATTGATGATTTTTTCTGTTATAAAAAGCATCTGCTCGGGAAAAGACATCCGGCAGGTCTCTTTCTTCTTCATCAATTCCTCAAGCACATAGCTTAGAATTAAAGCACACTTTCGGACGATTATACGCTCCATGAGGTCATGCTTATCCTTAAAATACAGGTAAAATGTGCCCTTGGCTATTCCTGCACTCTTGACAACATCGTCAATCGAGGTGTTTTTGAAGCTTTTTTCAATAAAAAGCTCATAGGCAGCATCAAGAATACTCGTCCTTTTATTCTGTTGTTTTTCAGATATCTTACTCATTTTGCATATCTCCGTAATAAAATGACTATCAGTCACTTTTGTTTCCGCTTAACATTATACGCAAAAATGACCGATAGTCAATATTTTTTTTAAAATTTAATAATTTGTTAATATTTTAATTGAACAGGAACACCGAGAGGTTGAGATAAGCCGCAAATGTGAGCCATAGAATATATGGGATTTGGAGCATTCCCGCAAGCTTTGAAACTCGGTAAAACATGACGGTCATAGTAATCGCAAGTGACCAAAGAATGATTAGCCATATAAACGAAAAGAGATAGGCGATAAGCGAAAAGAAGAGAATCGGCCACATGAAGTTCATTGCAAGTTGAATGGCGTAGACCGCAAGCGGCTGCTTAGCCTCGGTTGTGTCCTTTTCGTAAACGAGATAGGAGGAGATTCCCATGAGAATATAAAGTATCGTCCACATCACGGGAAAAAGCCAATCGGGAGGGGACATGGGCGGCTTTGTGACCGCTTCGGAATAAACATCGAAGCCGCTGCCGACTATGAGTGATGATATTCCGCCGACGGCAAGGGGAATAAAAACTGCGATTATCAGGTGCTTAAAATTGATATTTGTCTTGACGGTCAAAAAAATCACGCCTTTCGTATAAGTGTTGCCGAATATCAGCAGAAAATTCCGTTGAAGAATTTTTTCGCATTACACTTATATTATATACGAAAAGGCATGACCTTTATTCGCTATTCAATTACATTTTCGACCTCGCCGTCGTTTTTCATGCTCTTATCGGCACGGAAAACGGTCAGGTGACCCTTCATCGAGTCCTCAATCGAGGTGCATGAAACAGACATTACACCGTCACGAACATAGCGTACAAAATCCCTGACAAGCTCCATATCGCCGCCGCCGTGGGAATCGTCGGTTACGTTGACGTCAACAACACGGTCGAGGTGCTCGCAGCCGGGTCTCGGATCAATGAGCGACACGGTGAATTTTCCACTTTCAAGCGTACCGAAAATCTCGCCCTTTGTGCCGATAATGTGAATCTTTCGCTGAGGAATCGCCGCTCCGCCTATCATATTGTGTGTGCCGGTTGCACCGCTCTTGAAGCGGATAACAAGGCTCTGGTGGTCAACAACGTTGTTGTCGCTCTTGTATGCACAGACGCCGTAGGGGCTTGTTTTGAGAAGCTCGATTTTGTCCTCAATCGTTGCATTTTCCTTATCTTCAAGCTTGTCCCAAACGTAGAACGACCAGCGGTCGGGGTGGTCGATATAAAGCCGCTTTGCCGAATAAAGACAGGTGTCAACGAGCGGACAGTCAACAAGACAGCGTGTACCGCTCCCTTCCGGAGCGTTTTCGGGTCTGAACTGCATCAGCGAGCCGAAGCTTGAAACCCGGGCAGGTGCGTCGTCGCCCATGAGCCACATCATGATATCGATATCGTGACAGCACTTTGCAAGAAGCATCGTTGCGTGGCATTGCTCCTCGTTGCGCCATTTACCTCTTATATGGCTTGTGGACATGTGATGATAGCTGACGTGCTCGACAGTTTGAATATTGACTGTTTCTCCAATCTCGCCGCTGAGGAGCGTCTCCTTGATTTGACGGTAAAACGGAGCGTATCTGAGAACGAAGCAGATCATTATTTTGCGTCCGTTTTCCTCGGCACAGCTTATCAGCTCACGCATTTCCTCTTCATTGACAGCAAACGGTTTTTCAAGCAGAATGTCGTAGCCTGCTTTGAGCAGAGGGATAGATGTTGCAACGTGAATGTGATCCATAGTTCCGTTTATGGCTGCGTCGGCGAATTTCGGTATCGCAACAAGGTCGTTGACGTCCTTAAAGCGGTGCTCGTTCGGAATATTGAAATATTCGCCGATTTGATTCCTGCGGAATTCATTCGGATCGGCAACACCGACTATTTCAAGCATTTCGGGATTTGTTTTTGCCAGCTCAGCGTATATCATCGAGCGATGGCCGCCGCCGACTATGACGGTTTTTAAAGGGTTACTCATATTTTTTACCTCGTATCTGTTTGCGGAATATAATTTCATTGATTCCTGCGCCGAGCAAAAGCACAACGGCTATTACCGGAATAAGCGGCAGGAGAATAATGATTGCAAGAATTAGAATTGTGAGCACGGCAGGACCTTTTTTACTCTCAAAGACCGTTTCTTCATATTTGTTGTTGCAGATCGCATTGACGGCCTTTTTGTCGGCATTCAGGGGCAGGTCGGCGGAGATGTCGTCGATTCCGCTGTTGTAAAGCAGGGGACGCACAAGGTCGGCGAGTTTGATTTTAATATGAAGAAGCTTCAGCACACTGTCGATAATATTGATAAAGCCTATCACGATTTTGTATTCTGCCGTGTCGGGCGTGTAGGGTGCGTTTCCCGAATACAGATGCAAAACAAGCTGACGAATTAAACCGAACACACTCTCATTCTCGGCCGAGGAAAGGTCGGCACCGTGCGTTTCACTCTTTACCCATTTTGCGAAAACACCCAGTTTAAGTTTTTTTATAAGCCGTGCAAAGGGCTTGACGAGCCAGCCGATTCGATAGGAAACATTCGGATGAATGCTCATCGTATCCACGCAGGCGGCAAAGGTGTCAATGTCCGAGGCCGCCGCATCGAGCGTTCGGTCAATCATGCCGATGAATTTATTCTCAAAATAATCGGGCAGATTTTCTATTCCGCTGACCTTCTCTGTCGTCGCAACGCTTTCGATGTGAACATTGCTGCCGCAGATTCGTACCGTGCGGTAAAGACCGGGGTAGCCGGCAAGGGCGGAGGTCGAAACGTCATAGAAAATATTTCCGCTCGGTGAAAAATCGAATGAAATATCATGCACATGAGAATGACCCGTGAAAACAAGACCTATGCCGAGGTCGGCGAGGAAGTCTTTGATCTCTTCATGCTCACCCATCATGTCGTTCTTGCCTATCAGCGAATAAGCGGGCGAGGGGGAAAGAATCGGGTGGTGAGTAAATGCAAGCACACGCTTGCCGCATTGCCCGGCCGCATTTGCGATTTTGGCTATCCATGCCTTGTGCTCTGCGGAATAGCCGCTTCTGCCCTTGCCGTTTTTGTCGGAATTGAGGGCAAGAAGAATGTAGTTTTCGTCAAGCTCGGCGGCGTAGGACATCTCGAACTGCGAGAACGCCTCGTCTGGGCCGAAGCTGTGGTACATTTTCAGAAGCTCATCACGCTTGGCGGACGGAATTTTTGTTTTTACGTCGCCTGTGTAGCTGTTTGTCATTCCGTCGTCCTGATAGTCATGCGTTGAGGTTATCGCAAAAACACGCTTGCCGCACTTCTTCAAGGCATATAGCAGCTCGATAAACTCAACATGGCTGTCGTAGTCGCCGTCGCAGGTCGCATCGCCGCAGAAAATGACATTTTCACAGTCGCTTTTGGCTATTTGAGCGAATGCGGCGGAAATTATCACAGGGCTTTCCTTTACCGCCTTTTGGTTGGTCGAATCATATTTCCTGTATGACGGAGTGTCGATGCCGAGCTTCGGCGAATAGTAGTGAGCGTCCGTCATTACAATTAATTCAAGCGGATAATCAAAGACCGTATCATTCATCAATTTCAACAACTCCTCTGCGCTTGATAAGTTCAAGTGAAATTTGCTCCTTCTTCTTGGCGTTGAGGTCATAGAAAAGCATCGGGATGATCTGGAGAATAACGAAGCAAGCCGGGATTATTGTGTAAATTATAAGGAATCTCGTCAGTGTGCCGTCGCTCTGAGCCGCATAGGCAACCGACGGGTCTGTTGAGGGGAGATAGCCCGACCATTTGAAAACGAGATATGTACCGAGTGAGGTTGTGAACGCCGAAGCAATCTTAGAGAAAAGACCGTAGCCGGCATAGCAGAGACCTTCCTGACGCTTGCCGGTTTTCAATTCAATTTCATCAACACAGTCGGCAATCATGACGTTCGGCGTGAGGTTGGTGTTTCCGTTCTGAAGTCCGACAAGGAAATTGATGATGAGGAACGGGATAATAAGTTCTTTTCTGAAGCCGATTATCATTGAAACGCCGAAAAGCAGGAGGAATGATACTGCACCGTAGGCACTGCAGGCAATAAAAGTATTTTTCGTGCCGATGGTTTTGATGAGCTTCTTGACAACAAGCATGCTGACCGCCGTGCCGATTCCCATCGGGAGCAGAAGCGCAAGCTTGAGGCCTTTATCGCCGAGAAGATATATAGCAATATAAAGACTTGCCGCACCGTAAACTCCGCGACCGAAGCCTGCGAGCTTGGCGAGCGATACCATGAGTAAATTTTTATTGGTGAAAACAAATTTAAGGCTCTGACCGAGGTTGACCTTTTCCGTTGTATAGGGGACACGCTCTCTTGTGTTCTTGAGCATAATTGCGAGGAAAAGGATGAAGCCGATTACGCAGACGGCCGTTGAAATCTGCAGGTCGAGACCTCTGCCTTCGGCGGCTTGGAAGCCCTCCTTGCCCATGATAGCCTTCATTACAAGGCCGACAACGATGAGAACGACCATTCCGCCCGATTGGCCGATTGAGCGCATGATTCCGGCGATTGAAATTGCGTCGCTTCTCTCATCGGGGTTCGGCGTACAGACCGCTCCGAAGCAGTTACCGGGGCTTTCGACGCAGACGAGCAGCATTACATATGCACAGTAAATTGCGAACATCCATATTGTTGCGACGGCGAAATTCGACGTTTTCGGTGCAACGAAAACGAGCATTGAGATTATACCGAGCGGAACACAGCCGTAGAGAAGCCACGGGTGAATCTTGCCTCTTTTCGATTTAGTCTTGTCAACGAGAAAGCCGATTATTATTTCCGCCGCCGCTCCGACAAAGCCGGCAACGAGGAATACGGTCGAGATGAGCGTTGCAAGAGCATCGGAGCTGAAATTCTGATTCTTGAACGCAAAATCGGCAAAGTAGGTTTTTGCATATTCGGGAACCCAGCCCGAGAGCAGGGCAATACCGAAAAGGCCTATTCCGTAAGAGAGAGCCTCTAAGGGCAGCTTGAGCGTCTTTGAGCCGAAATGAAGCTCTTTTGTTTTTAAATATTTTTGCATTTTCTGTATCCTCTCCGCTTATTGTAAATTTTACATATAATTTACCACATATAAACAAAAATTTCAATAAAAATCGTCAAAATAAAAGCGTTGCAACATTTGCAACAAGATGTTTGACACTTTGCAATTTTATGTTATAATAATAATGTATAAATACGGTAAGGTGATAAACATGTTTGATTTTATCAGATTGGCGTGTGCCGTTCCCGAGGTTGAGGTCGGCAACACGGAATTTAACACACAGGAAATAATTAAATATATCGACATCAACAAGGACGCCGATGTTATCGTGTTCCCCGAGCTTTGCGTTACGGGCTACACCTGCGCCGACCTTTTCTTTCAGAGAACTCTGATCGACGGCACAAAGAGGGGCATTGCCGAGATAGTCAGGACGACGAAGGACAGCAATTCCGTTGTCGCAGTCGGTGCCCCCGTTATTATCGGCGGTCAGCTTTATAACTGCGCCGTTGTGATGTCTCACGGAAGAGTGAACGGCATTGCCGTAAAGACCTTTATTCCGACATATAATGAATACTATGAAAAGCGTTGGTTTTCCTCGGCGGCTGATTTGAAGTGCACTTCTATCGGTTCGGACGAGCTTATGCTTGACGGCGATTATGAAATTCCCGTCGGCAACAACCTTGTTTTTGATTGCTCCGGTGTGAAGCTCGGTGTTGAGATTTGTGAGGATCTGTGGGCGCCGCTTCCGCCCTCAACGCTTCTGACGCTTGCGGGTGCGGAGATTATTCTCAATCTTTCAGCTTCCAACGAAACGATAATGAAAAGAAAATACAGAACCGAGCTTATTTCTCAGCAGTCGGCAAGGAGTCTTTGCGCCTATGCATATGCGAGTGCGGGCATGAGCGAATCGACGACCGATCTCATCTTTTCCGGCCATTCGATTATCTGCGAAAACGGAGCGGTTCTTTCCCAAAATGACAGCCTTATTGACGGCGGCTATTCGATAAAGCATGACGTTGACCTCGGCAAGATAAGAGCCGACAGAGCAGAGAACAAGACCTTTGCCGATTCGGCCTCGCTTTATCTTGAGGGCAGGGATTATGTTAATGTCAAGGTCGAAACGCAGCTTGAAAGCAACGGCGAAATCTATGAGGTAAAAAAGCTTCCGTTCGTTCCCTCGGATAAGAAGGACAGGATCGAGCGCTGCATGGACATATTCCGTATGCAGGTTGCAGGACTTAAAAAGAGAGCGGCGAAGGTCGGCGGAAAAATGATTCTCGGCGTTTCCGGAGGACTGGATTCCACGCTTGCACTTCTCGTATGTGCCGAAACCGCACGTCAGCTCGGACGTGACCCCTCGGACGTTATTGCGATAACGCTTCCCTGCTTCGGCACGACGAAGCGCACCCATTCAAACGCATGGGAGCTTATGGAGACTCTCGGTGTTCACGCAATGGAGATCGACATCAAAGAGGCCTGCACGCTTCACTGCCGGGATATCGGCCACCCGACGGATCAATTCGACGTAACCTATGAGAATATTCAGGCTCGTGAGAGAACTCAGGTTCTTATGGATTACGCATGCAAGGTCGGCGGCTTCGTCGTCGGAACGGGCGACCTCAGCGAGCTTGCACTCGGCTGGTGCACATACAATGCCGACCATATGAGCATGTACGGCGTTAACTGCGGCGTGCCGAAAACTCTTGTGCGCTGGATGATAGCGGCACTGATTGACTATAATATTTTTCCCGACAGCACCCATGTGCTTGAGGATATAATCGATACGCCGATAAGCCCCGAGCTTCTTCCTCCCGATGAGGACGGCAACATTCGGCAGGAGACAGAGGAGATAATCGGACCTTATGCGCTGCATGATTTTTTCCTTTATCATCTTCTGCGATTCGGCTTTTCACCGTCGAAGATTTTCTTCCTCGCCGAGAAAGCGTTTAAAGAGGATTTCGACAGGGAAACTGTACTCAAATGGCTCAAGGTGTTCTACAAGAGATTTTTCACTCAGCAGTTTAAGAGAAGCTGTCTGCCCGACGGAGTTAAGATAGGCAGTGTTTGCCTTTCGCCGAGAGGAGATTGGAGAATGCCGAGTGACGCTTCATATGCAATTTGGCTCAGGGAAATTGACAAGATAAAATAAAAAACGGAACGGGAAAAGATTATGAAAAATTTGAAAGACAAAAAAATTCCGATTGTTTTTTTGCTGACGGCGGTAATTTTTACAGTTCAGGTCGTTGACGTTTTCTTTATAAAAAGCGACAACACGATTTTCGGCGACACGATTATTGCAAGAGTCTTGAGCCTGATCATGGTTCTTGCGGCTTCAAAGGTGTTGGATTTTCACATAGGCAGACGATGCCTGGGTCGCTTCGGCTGGTACTTTGAGCTGATCTACGGCGTCGGATTTTCGCTTGCACCGATCGTGCTCATCTATGCTGCCGAGCTGATTTATTTCAAGATAAAGGGCTTTTATAACGATATAAGCATATCTGTTCTTCCGCCGAACCTGGCGGAGCGGGGAGCACTTGTGTCGCTTGCGATTTATGAGTTTGCATTGATTATCAATGTGCTTTTCAAGGAGCTTTACAGAGGCTTCATGCTCAGTGAACTTTGTAAAAAATTCGGTGAGCGTAAATCGAATTATATTCAGGCGGTTGTTTTTACTCTGCTGTCATTTTTGGCGGCGCTGGGTGCTTTCGCCGAGGGCGGATTTGATAACATGCCGATTTCCGATGTCGTTATAACTGTTTTGGCTTCTGCGGCGGCTGTGTTCGTTAGCTCGATGCGCTGGGGCTATTATTACAAGGTCAACGGCTCGGTCTGGATGGCACTTGCCGACCATTTTGTCAATACGCTTATAATGACATGCATCTTTCTCTCACCCGACCGCTTGCCGGATAAGTGGCTGCTTGTGAAATCCTTGGTAATTCAGCTCATTACCTGTGTGATTTTTGTGCCGTTCTATTATCGGCGTGACAGAATCAATGCCGAATATGAAACGGAAATGAAAACACGCCATGATGTTCTCTCGGCAATGAACGAGTCCGAGCCAAATCTTGACGAAAAGAAGGCTTCAAACAATTACCTTTTGATGATGAATGAGACTGAGCAGGCAAAAAAATTCGGCGGAATCAAAGAAAATGAGATTCTTGACTTTGACAGAGAGCCTAAGGATTTTTCAAAGGGAGTTTTGAAGGATTACTCGGAAAGCAAGACAAAATCCGAGCACCGTCCGAGGACCGACGGCAGGAGATATCATCGCTCGAGGAGCACGGAGAATGTTCCTGAAAACGCTGAGAGTATCTCAAAGCTTGTTGATGAATATTTCAAAAAGCAGTTTGATAAAAACACATTTGATTGACGGAAAGTCTGTGTAAAACAAAATATAACAAAAGAATTCACCCTCCGCAAATTGAACTGCGAAGGGTGATGATTTTTATACAGTAAACGGATCCACGCCGTTTGTGTTTGTCGGGAGAATTTTGAAAGTGAAATTAAATGTCTTATCGTTTACACTGTATTTCGGGTCGATATCGGGGCCGCATGCACCCGAGCCTGTTCCTGTCATCTTGTAGTCGATGCTGAATACTGTCTCCTTCATCGGCTCAAGCTCGTAATCGTGCTTTGCTTCACGAATCATCTGCGGCGTGAAGTGCTGAGCATTTGACGAGAAGCTGTCGAAGTCCTCGGCTCGGCAGATAAATCCTATACCGCTCTCGTTCGTGACCTTTGCCCACTTGCAGTCGTAATGGCTTGAATTCTCCTGCGGACGGACATAATGCTCAAAGTTATCTGTTACAGTCGTTGTGAAGTCGTCAACATAAGTATAACGCTTCTTGTCGATGTAGCTTTCCTTCGGTCCGTAGCCGAAATATTCGTAGCTCTCGAAGCCTTCGGGCATGATGAGCTGAAGTCCGATTCTCGGCAGAATATCCATTCTTTCCGCCTTCTTGCCGTTGACGTTAACGAGAACGCTTGAATCCGGAAGGAACGTGTAAGTAACCTTGCCCTCAAATATCGGCTCAAATGTGTAAACACCGATTGCAAGATCAACGGTAATTTCAACCTTATCGTCTGATTTTGTTACATTAAGCGAACGGCACTTCTGACCGAGCTTTTCCATGCCGACCTTGTACCATTTTTCTCTGTAATACTGAGAATCGTTGTCTATATATGCTCTGTAAAGGTTAATTTCAACGGGCTTCGAGATAAGCTCCGTATCGTCGCAGCTTATCTTATTGAGCTTGCCGTAAGCCTTGTCGAAAACATATTTAACGCTGCCGATGCCGATTTCAACGTATCTCTCACCGTCGTTTACCGTCATTGCGGTTGTCGGGAGAGCAGCCTTTCCTGTCGGAATAGATTTGAGCTTGAACTGCTTGAGTCCGATCTCATAGCCGGCCTTTGCCCAGAGCTTGTCCGTTCTGTTGACAAAGTGGAGCGTGAGGTATGTTTCGCCCGTGAAGCTGTATGCCGACGGGTCGAAGATTGAGAAATCTTTTTTCTCTCTAGGCATGAGCATAAGTCCGGAGACCTCACCAGAGGCGATAAGCTTGCCGTTTGATTTGATTTCCCAGTTTATGCCTACGTCGTCAAGGCCCTTGAAGAAGTTGCGGTTTTTGATTGAAACGTTTCCGTTGCCTGCATATTCTGCAAAGAACGGCTGATAGACATACTTTGCTTCCTCAAAGCCTGTGTGCGGCGTTCTGTCGGGGTAAACAAGACCGTCAACGCAGAAGTTGCCTGCATTCGGCATATCGCCGAAATCGCCGCCGTAGGTGTATTTGTATTTGCCGCTGCCGTCGGGAATCGCTACGGAATGATCCGTGTACTCCCAAATACAGCCGCCGCAGAACTTGTCGTCTGAATCAATAAGCTCCCAATAGTCGCCGAGGTCTCCGGGACCGTTGCCCATCGCATGACAGTATTCGCAGAGATAAAGCGGTTTGTTCTTACGCTTCTTGCTTGAAAGAATCTCTCTGCACTTTTCGATTGAGGGATACATCCAGCTTTCAACGTCGGAACAGTTACCGAGAAACTTGCCTGCAAGCTCGGAATAGCGATAGTTTGCGTTCTCATAGTGAACGATAACGTTCTTATTGCGTGACTTAATGAAGTCATACATTGCCTGATGATTGTCTCCGCAACCCGATTCATTACCGAGCGACCAGAAGATAACCGAAACATGATTCTTATCACGCTCAAAAAGTCTGCGTGCTCTGTCGACATATGCTTCCTTCCATGCCGGATCGTCGGCGAGCAAGCTCCAACGCTCAAAGTGGAAGCCGTCAATCGAAGTCGAGAAGCCGTGAGCCTCAAGGTCCGATTCGTCAATTACCAAGAGCCCAAGCTGATCGCACATCTCCAAAAATCTCGGATCGTTCGGATAGTGTGAGGTGCGGACGGCATTGACATTGTGACGCTTGAAAATGTAGAGGTCCTCAAGAACGTGTTCAATCGGTGTTGCATGGCCGTAAAGCGGGTGAGAATCATGACGATTAACGCCCTTGATTTTAATCTTCTGTCCGTTGAGATAAAGAACAGACTTTGAGATAACAAGATCCTTGATTCCAACCTTGACAAGTACGACCTCGTCCGATACGTCAAGGAAAAGGTCATAGAGCAGGGGATCTTCATCGCTCCAAAGAATCGGATTATCGAATTTTATCTTTATTTTTCCGTTAACGCTTTCGCCCGAATCAATGTTTTCACCGTGGGGGGAAACGAGACGGTAGCTGACCTCTCTGTCGCCGACAAGGTCGAGGTCAATGCTCATTATGCATTTTGTATATTTCTTTTTTAACTCCGTTGTAACGTAAAAATCACGAATTCTTCCTCTTCGGCTTCTTTTGAGAATATATACATCACGGAAGATTCCACTCATTCGCCACATGTCCTGATCCTCAAGGTATGAGCCGTCGCACCACTTGAGAATGAGCATTGCGATTCTGTTTGAGCCGGCATGAACAAATTCGTTGATATTGAATTCGCTTGTCATGTGGCTTACCTGGCTGTAGCCGACAAATTTTCCGTTTATCCAAAGATAGAAGCAGGAATCGACACCTTCAAAATTGAGGAAAAGGTCACGGCCGAGGTCATTTTCGTCAATCTCAAAGTTACGGATATAAATTCCGCACGGGTCGTCGTCAGGGACATACGGCGGATCGCAAGGGTACGGGTAATCCGAATTCGTGTAGTTCGGCACGTCATAGCCCTTGTCAAGTGCCATTTGCCAGTTCATCGGAACCCTTATTTTGTCATAATTGCCGTTGAGTTCATAATCTGCGGCGTAGAAGCCGTCCTCAACGTCAATTATCGAGTTGTAGAATCTGAAATCCCACTCTCCGTTGAGAAGCTGGAAATATTTTGAATCCTCTCTCGGTTTTGTGAGAGCGTTATCCTCATTGAGATATGGGATGAAATATGCGTGAGGTTCTTCGCAGCCAACGTGCAGGGTTGTCGGATCCTCATAATATTTAGGTATATTCAGCATTGTTTTTCCTCCGATCAAAGCTCGATTTTTGCCTTTCTTGAATTGATTGCACGGAAGATTGATGTTTCAAACTTCGGCTTTCTTGAATAGGTGTAGAGTCCGTTCTGCTCCTGCTCAACATCGTAGAGCTGGGTATAGCAGAAGCCGAACATCTGATCATTGTCGAGCAATGCGTCCGTGAGACCCTTGTAGCGTTCAATGAATTCGTACTTGTTCTTAGGTGCATCTCCGTAGCCCCAGGCGTTCTGCTCATTTTCGTTAACGGACCAGCGGATTCCGCCGTATTCGCTGATGAAGGTCGGACCGCCCGGATATTTCTGGCGGCGCTCGTGATTGTCAAAGAGCTTGCCCTCTGTCATGAGCATATCGTAATGCTCCTTGAATACCTCCGGTTTCTGCTCATAGTCGTGAAGGTCAAAGATATCGGTGATAACATGGAAGTTTCCGCTTGTGTCGATGCACGGACGGGTCTTATCAAGAGCCTTTGTGGTTTTGTAGATAAGAGCGAGAGCGTCGTCAAACTGCTTTCTTCCGTCGTAATCCCATGTCTCGTTGAGCGGACACCAGCCGATGATTGCCGGGTGATTGAAATCACGCTCAACCTCCTCAATCCACTCGGGAATGACGGAGTAAACGATATTCGGGTTTGAATGGTCAAGACCCCAGTTCGGGTATTCGCCCCAAACTATGTAGCCCATCTTGTCGCAATTATAAAGGAATCTCGGCTCAAAAATCTTCTCGTGAAGTCTTGCACCGTTGAAGCCGACGTCGAGGGAAATCTGAATGTCCTTAATCATTGCCTCCTCACTCGGAGCGGTGTAGATTCCGTCGGGATAGAATCCCTGGTCGAGAACAAGACGCTGGAAAACGGACTTGCCGTTGATGAGGAATTTCTGACCGTCGAGCTTTACGTCACGCAGACCGAAATAGCTGTCGACCTTATCCTCATTGAAGCGAAGCTCAAGGTCATAAAGTCTGCCTTCGCCGACCTCCCAAAGATAAGATTCTTTAAGGTCAAGGTGAGCTGTTATAAAGCCGCCCTCGGTTTCAACACTTGCCGCACCCATGATTCTTTCCTGATAGAGAGCAAGTGCTTCAAATTTACCTGCGCCGGTAACCTCCGCCTGAATGTCAACCGAGCAGTTTTTGACGTTCGGGAAAACCTTGATATTCTTGATTCTCGATTCGGGAACGAATTCAAGCCAAACCGTCTGCCAGATGCCCGTTGTTCTTGTATAGTCACAGTCGTGAGAATAGTATTCCTCACTTTGCTTTCCTCTCGGCTGGAGGGGATTTCTCGTATCGTCCTCGGCGTAAACGGTCAGGACGTTTGTGCCGCCGTTGAGGTAGTCTGTTATATCAAATTCAAACGAGATGTAGCCGCCCTTGTGCGTGCCGACCTCCTTGCCGTTTACATATACGGTAGCCTTGTAGTCGACTGCGCCGAAGTGAAGAATTGTTCTCAGATCGGCAAACTTCTCGGGAACGGTGAATTCTCTTTGATACCAAACGGCCTCCATAAAGTCCTTGTACTCAACACCCGAAAGCACGCTCTCGGGGCAGAATGGAACGTTTATTGTTCTTTCAAGCTTTGTCTGCGGTTCGTAATATTTCTTAGCGAGACCGCTTTTTGACTTGTCAATTTCAAAATTCCACTTTCCGTTAAGGTTCAGCCACTCTCTGCGCTGAAACTGCGGATTCGGATGCTCGGGGCGGGGTATATTAATCATATGATATATTCCTCCATAATTAAATTCAGTTTATCATACCATATTAAAATAGATTATACAAGTAATATATATATAATTTTTACAAAATTACAGAAATCCGTGCCATGCACCGATATTGGCCGATTCGTTAGAAAATTTTTATTTTTCTCTGTATTTCTATTGAAAAAAATTGGACAAAATGATAGTATAGTATTAAACGGAGGGGTACTTTTATGGAAGTTAAAAAAATGGAATCGCTCAAAGAACTTTATAAAATCGGCAGAGGCCCGTCGAGTTCACATACTATGGGACCGGAAAAGGCTTGTAAAATTTTTCAAAAGCACAACCCCGAGGCCGACAGATTTGAAGCGATTCTTTACGGCTCGCTTTCTAAAACAGGCGTAGGTCACGGTACGGACAAGGTTATTAAGGTCACCTTTGAACCGACGCCGTGCGATGTTATTTTTAACAATGACGAAATTGAGCTTCCGCACCCCAATACGATGGATTTAATTGCATATAAGGACGGCATTGAAATCAAAAGAATCCGTGTGCTCAGCGTTGGAGGCGGTAAGGTCGAGATAGTCGGCTATAAGAACGTTGATCCGCCGAAAATTTATGATTTGTCCACTTTTTCGGAGATTGCAGAGCATTGTAAAAAGAATCATATGAGGCTTTGGCAGTACGTTGAAGAGGTTGAGGGAATCGAGATACGGGATTACCTCCTGAAAATCTGGAATCAGATGAAGCTGAGTATTCACATCGGCCTTGAAACGGAAGGCGTTCTTCCGGGCGGATTGAACGTTAAAAGAAAGGCGAAAAAGCTCTACTCTCACCAGCATATTGACGAAAGCGCACAGACCAAGGAAAACCGTGTTGTTTCTGCTTATGCATTTGCGGTCAGCGAGCAGAATGCGGACGGTGAGATCATCGTAACCGCCCCGACCTGCGGCTCGGCCGGAGTGATGCCGTCGGTGCTTTATTATCAGCAGATGAAAAGGGGATATACAGACCTTGAAATAATTCGTGCTCTTGAAACGGGCGGAATAATAGGCAATCTGATTAAGACAAATGCTTCGATTTCGGGCAGCGAATGCGGCTGTCAGGCGGAGATAGGAACAGCGTGTGCAATGGCTTCGGCCGCACTCGGCGAGCTGTTTGGACTTGAAACTGATAAAATCGAGTATGCTGCCGAAATTGCAATCGAGCACCATCTCGGATTGACCTGCGACCCGATATGCGGTCTTGTTCAGATCCCGTGCATTGAGCGTAACGCCGTTGCGGCTATGAGAGCTATAAACGCCGTCAGCCTTGCAAGCTTTTTGAGCGACACGAGGAAGATTTCGGTTGACGAGGTTATCGAGGTCATGAGAATGACAGGTAAGGATATCCCCGGTCGATACAGAGAAACGGCCGAGGGCGGACTCGCAACATTGCGCATTAAATAAAATTTTTATATTTGTCTGCCGTAAAAGCTATTGCATTTATTTCTGCGGCATGATAAAATAGATATTACCATATGAGTAGCCGGAAAGTCGGCTGCAAGAGAGAGGAGAAGCATTATGGCATTAAGTGAAAAGTTTAGAATTGAGACAAAGACCCCGAACCTCTATCTCAGCGGCTATAAGGGTCATTTTGTGGCAGGAAGAAGCCACTTGAATTATTATATAGACATTACCTCACAGAAATCATGTCTTTCCGAAGCTAAGGCAGTTGCAAAAGCTGTTGCACCGAACTACAAGCTCCATACGGAGATCGACACAATTCTTTGCCTTGACGGCACAGAGGTTATCGGTACATGTCTTGCAAGCGAGCTGACGAAGAATGACCTTGCAAGCATCAACGCAAACAGAGCAATCAATATTCTCGCTCCCGAGTACACGGCAAGCAACCAGCTCATGTTCCGTGACAACATTGTTCAGATGATTCAGGGCAAGCAGGTTCTTATTTTGGCCGCTTCGGTCGTTACCGGCAGCACGGCTCAGAACGCATTTGAAGCTATCCGTTATTATTCGGGTACACCTGTGGGAATCGCTTCGATTTTTGCAACGATGAAGGAGTGCGAAGGTTTTTCGGTTGTATCGGTTTTCGATCCGCATGATTTGCCCGAGTATGAGAGCCATTCCGCAATGGACTGCCCGCTTTGCAAGAAGGGCGAGCGTATTGATGCACTTATCAACAGCTTCGGCTGCTCGATGCTGTAAAATTGTTTATAATTAGTCTCCGTTATTACTCTGTAATGCATTGCTAAGCGTCATTGTTTTTCGGGGACTTATTTTTTACGAAAAGCTACGATAAAAACTCTTTAATAGAATAAAAAAGGCAGTCTGCAAATTCATGCAGTCTGCCGATTTTTTATTTAGTTTTACAATCCGAGAAGCTCGAGAACCTTTTCTTTTGACATATAGCCGACGGCGGATTTATTCGCCTTTCCGTGGTCTATAACGACCAATGTCGGAATGCTTGAAACGTTGAAAATCGAGGAAAGCTCGGGTTCTTCGTCAACATTGACCTTACCGACCTTAACAACGTCGTCGTACTCGTCCGCTATTTCCTCAATGATCGGGGCGAGCATACGGCACGGACCGCACCATTCGGCCCAGAAATCGAGCAGAACGGGGATATCACATTTGAGCACCTCGGTTGTAAAATTATCCTTTGTGATTTTAACTTCAGCCATGATAAAAACCTCCTTAGTCCTTTGACTTATAATAAAGCATACAATGGCAAAAGCCTTCAAAATTAGGGTCTTCTATCTGCTTTTTGAATTCTTCACACATACACTTGTTTTCCGGTGTATGTTCTCTGCGGCAGGGGCAATAGCCGCCGGTGCGTTTGAGACCCTCTTTGACTACCTTGACGATTTCTTCGTCGGGATTGAGTGTGACCTTCATAGCAGAACCTCCGTTTTACGGTATTATAACGATTTTTGCAATGATTAATAGATCTCTCTGCCCATCAGAACGCCCATGACGGAAGCCATCATGAGGCCTCTTGTCCAGCCGCTCGAGTCGCCGAGACAGTGGAGACCCTCAACGTTTGTGTTGAAATGCTCATCCATCTTGACCCTGTTGCTGTAGAACTTAAGCTCAGGGGAGTAGAGAAGCGTTTCATAGGAGGCAAAGCCGGGAGCAACATGGTCAACTGCCTGAATGAAGTTGATGATATTTGTCATGGCTCTGTAGGGCATTGCGGCCGTGATATCGCCTGCAACGGCGTCGGGAAGCGTGGGCTTGAGGTTGGACTGCGAAAGCTCCTTTTCCCATGTGCGCTTTCCGTCAAGGATATCGCCGAAACGCTGAACGAGAATGTGACCGGTACCGAGCATGTTTGTCAGCTCGCCGACCTTCTGAGCGTAGGCGATAGGCTGGTTGAACGGATAAGAGAAATTGTGGGAGCAGAGAATGGCAAGGTTTGTATTGTCACTCTTAAGCTCCTTATATGAATGGCCGTTAACAACGGCAAGATTGTTGTCGTAATTCTCCTGGCTTACGAAGCCGCCGGGATTCTGACAGAAGGTTCTGACCTTGTTCTTGAACGGACGGGGATAGCCGATGAGCTTTGACTCGTAGAGAACGTCATTGACCTTTTCAATGACCTCGTTTCTGACCTCGACTCTTACGCCGATGTCAACTGTTCCGGGCAGATGAGCGATATCATGCTCGCCGCAGATCTTTTCAAGCCACTCTGCACCTCTGCGTCCCGTTGCAATGATCGTATTGTCGGCTCTGATCTCCATTTCAACGCCGTTGTTGTTGGAGACATAGATTCCCTCGCATTTTTTACCGTTGAGGATGATGTTAGAGCACTCATAGCCGAAGAAGATCTCAACGCCGTTTGCAATGAGATATTTTTCGATTGCAAGGTAGATGTCCTGTGCCTTTTCCGTTCCCATATGACGAATCGGGCAGTCAACAAGCTTAAGACCGGCCTGAATTGCACGGGTACGAATCTTTCTGACTTCCTCTGTATTTCCGACACCCTCAACCTTAGTATCTGCGCCGAATTCAAGATATATACCGTCGGTATAGTTGATAGTTTCCTGAACCAGATTTTCACCGACGAGAGTCGGAAGGTCACCGCCGACCTCATAGCTCAGCGACAGCTTGCCGTCCGAGAATGCGCCTGCACCGGAGAAACCGGTTGTAATGTGGCAATACGGCTTGCAATTCATACATTTCTTAGTCTTTGCCTTGGGGCAGTGTCTGTTTTCGACTGACTGACCTTTTTCGACAATGACGATCTTCTTCTTAGTGCCCTTGCGAAGCATTTCGATAGCTGTGAATATACCGGCAGGGCCTGCTCCGACGATTACAACGTCTGTTTTCATAATGCTGATACCTCCGAAAAAAATAAAAAGCCGAACATTTATCGCAATGCGATCGATGTCCGACGGACGGGTTTTTCACTCCCGTATCAATCTTATTGCAATCTATTATAACGCTTTGATATATTATTGTCAAGTCTGCGAAATGCCCATTTATATTGCGATAATGTATAATATTTTTCAAATGCAGCACAAAATTAAAGCTCCACGAAATGTATCATGCATGACGTGGAGCTTTAATACGTTTATTTAATGTCTGTTACATTGTAGCCGAGGTCCTCGACCGTAGCCTTGAGCGTTGCATTGTCAATGTCCTTTTTGAGCTTTACAACAGCCTTTTTGTTCACAAGATCAACCTTGGCATCAGCAACTCCCGAGACGGAAGCGAGTGCCTTTTCAACCTTGGCTGCGCAGTGCATACAGCTCATGCCGTCGATATAAACTTCCTTTGTGATTTTTTCTTTGCCGAATAACATATTGCATCCTCCTGAATTTGAATATTTAAAATTGCTTCTTATTTTTTCGACCCTCTCAGACGGAGGGCGTTGATTATTACCGTGAAGCTCGAAAGCGTCATAGCAAGGCTTGCTATCATCGGATTGATCGTTATATTGAAATGCTTGAGCGCACCGATCGCAATCGGAATCATCAGGCAGTTGTAGAAGAAGGCCCAGAAAAGGTTTTGTTTGATATTTTTGACAGTTGCCCTGCTTGTTCTTATAAGCTCGGGAATTTTCATCAGGTCGTCGTTCATCAGTATTACGTCGGCGGAGTTCATTGCAATGTCGGAGCCGCTGTTGACGCTGACGCCGATATCACTCAGTGCAAGAGCGGGGGAGTCGTTGATGCCGTCGCCGATCATCATGACCCTGTCGCCTTCGGCCTTAAGCTCCTTGATTACGTTGCCCTTTTCGGCAGGCAGAACGCCCGAAATAACATGCTTTATGCCTGCCTGAGCAGCGATTTTCTTCGCTGTCTGCTCATTATCGCCCGTGAGCATTATCGGCTCGATATTGAAGTTATGAAGCATTCTGATAAGTCTGTCAACGTTATCCCTGATAACATCGTTGATGCCGATGATTGAAAGTATCTGCTTTTCGCCGGCAACATAAACAAGGGTGTTGCCCTCGTCGGCGAGAGCATTTGCATCATCAAGACGGTCATTCTCAATGCCGTATTTTGCGAGCAGCTTTGCATTGCCAAAATAGTACGGCTTGCCGCCGATAAAGGCACGGATTCCCATGCCGTCGATGTTTTCAAACTGTTCGGGCTCGCTGAGTGTGAGAGCGTTATCCTTTGCATACTCGGCGAATGCCTTTGATATCGGATGGCTCGATTTCGCTTCGGCCGAGCAGACAAGGCTCATCATGTCCTTTTCCGGCATTTTACCGCAGTCGACTATTCGTGAAATTTTGAGATTGCCGTAGGTGAGGGTACCTGTTTTATCGAACACAACCTTGTTGATTTTCGAAGCTGTTTCGAGCACGTCGCCCTTCTTGATGAGTATGCCGTTCTTGGCACAGCGACCCTCGGAAACGACGATTGCAAGCGGAGTTGCGAGCCCCAGACTGCACGGGCATGCGACAACGAGAACCGTTACGAACGTGTTCAGTGCGGCGTTAAAGCCTTGACCTGCGACGAGATAGCCGACGAAGCTGAGAATTGCGATTCCGATAATCGTCGGAACAAAGTAGGAGCTTATCCTGTCGGCAATTTTTGCAAGCGGGATTTTTGCCGACGAAGCCTCGGTAACGATGTGAACAATCTCGGAAATTGTCGATTCCTTGCCGATTCGCTCGGCGGAGTATTCAATGTATCCGTCATAGTTGATGCTGCCTGCGATAACTCTTGCACCGATTTCTTTTGCAGCCGGCTTGCTTTCGCCCGTGATGAATGATTCGTCAAGATGAGTTTTGCCAAAGGTTATCGTGCCGTCAACGGCGATCCTTTCTCCGGGCTTGCAGATGACCGTGTCTCCTTTTTGAATTTCGTCAATCGTAACTTTCTTTTCACCCTCGGCGGTCTTGATAACTGCGTCTTTGGGCGTGATCTGAACAAGGCTCTGAATTGCTTCCTTTGTCTTGTCCTTGCTGACCGAATCAATATATCGGCCGAGCTTTATGAAGTAGATAACGATTGCCGCCGACTCAAAATAGAGTTTGTGAATATAATGGTGGTGTCCGGTGAATATCATCACAACGGAGAAAATGCTGTAAATAAGGCTCGTCAGAACGCCGAGAGTGACAAGCGTGTCCATGTTCGGTGTGCGATGGAACAAATTCTTAAATCCGCTCTTGATGATGTCAAAACCGTAAACGAGGAACGGTATCGTCAAAACAAGCAGCGACGAAGCAAAAGCCTTGTCATGGGTGTGCATTGCAAGAAACGGAATTTCCGGCAGGCCTATCATTGAGCCCATTGAGATATACATAAGTATAACCGCCAGAGCCGTCATTATGACAAACCATAATTTTGACATTTTGGACGAGCTGTTTTTCTCAAATTCGTCATAAAGACCGAGACTTTCAAATCCGGCTTCTTTTACAAATTTTTCAAGTTTTTTCCTATTGAGAACGCTCTCATCATATTCGATGAGAGCGTTAGCCATAACGAGGTTAACGCTTGCAGAAATAACCCCGGTTTGTTTGTTTAGATATTTTTCAAGTCCGTTTGAGCATGCGCTGCAGCTCATTCCGCCGATTTTCAAATTGATCTTCTTCATGACCTTAACCTTCGATCTCTTTTAGGGCAGCTAATTCGGATTTATTGACGGTAATTTTTTTGTCCTTTATGAGTTTGACGTCACGTCGGCTGAAAACAGCCGGTGCGGCTTCGGGACTACGGTCAAGGCGAACCTTGAGCATTCCTTTGAGCAGGTCTGATTCAACGACAGTACCTCTGCCCGAGCTTGTGTCAACGATTGCACCGACCTTCGGAGTGACCCTGAGCAAATGCTCGTACGATTCCTGCTCGTATTTGAGACAGCACATGAGTCTGCCGCAGGTACCGCTTATTTTGGTTGGATTGAGGGAGAGACCCTGCTCCTTTGCCATTTTTATCGAAACGGGCTGGAAGTCGCCGAGGAAGCTGTTGCAGCAGAAAGGTCTGCCGCACATTCCGAGACCGCCTTTCATCTTCGATTCGTCCCTGACACCTATCTGGCGAAGCTCGATTCTGATTCTGAACACACTTGCAAGATCCTTGACAAGCTCACGGAAGTCAACACGTCCGTCCGAGGTGAAGTAGAAAATCACCTTACTGGAATCAAATGTATATTCGACGTCGATAATCTTCATATCAAGTCCGTGTGCGGCAATCTTTTTAAGACAGATGTCAAAAGCTTCTTTCTCTTTTTTCTTGTTTCTTTCAACGACCTTGAGATCCTCCGCTGTTGCCACACGAACAATGGGTTTGAGCGGCTTAATAATCTCGTCGTCATTTACGTCCTTGTTTGCCTGTGCAACTTCGCCGCATTCAAGACCTCTTACGGTTTCGACGATAACTCGGTCGCCTTTATTTAGATTAAATCCGATAGGGTCGAAATAATATATTTTTCCGACTTCCTTGAATCGGATTCCTACAACCTCTGACATATTAAACCTCCTTATGTAGAGTATTTATGTTAAGACAATGGCACATAATTTGCAGCACATGCCTTGTTTTAAATTATCTTTCATATGCTGAACTGCGCATAACGGCGCAGAAGCGGGTGATCAGTAAATTTTTATTAGCGTTTCTGTTTATGCTTTCTCTGAAATTATCAATTTCACGGGTCATTTTCATCAGTGCATTCATCGTCAGCTTTGAAGCTGCCTGTCGGCTGATATCCGCATGGCCGGAAAGCGTGATATCGCTGACTGCCTTTATGATGACGGCGTCACGAAAGATGAGCTGTAAGGCGGGCAGGGTAGGCTCAAAAAGATTTTTGTCTTTTTCAAACTCTGCCGTGATTTTCATGAATTCATATTCTGTCGGCTGTAAAATAGCGGCGGCTAACCGTGCGGCGGTCTCGTCCGCCTTTTTTCTCAATTCATCGGAGATTTCATCCTTGTCCGCTCCAAGGTCGAACAGCGTTACTCTTGACATAATCGTTTCAAGCATTGCTGCCGAAGAATCACATTCAAGAATGAATCTCGCATATGTCGGCGGTTCTTCAATGAGCTTCAAAAGTGCATTTTGTGCCTGTATGTTCATTTTATCCGCCGAACGAAGGATATATACCTTGCTCCTTGCTTCATTCGGGATAATATAAGCATCGTCCTTGATTTCACGGACAAGGGCAATTTTGAATGTTTTTTCGCCCTGCACCGAGGGGTCGGCGGTTATAATGTCGGGGTGATTGCCGCTCTGCGCTTTAAGGCAGTGGGAGCATTTTCCGCACGGCTTGCTGTCACCCTCGCACACAAAGGCCTCGGCAAGAAAGAGCGAAAGCCTTTGACGCAAAGCCTCACTGCCGCCTCTGAGCATTATTGCATGAGGCAAACGTCCGTTCTTTATAAGCCCGTCAAGATTTTCGGCAAGGCTGTTTTGAATTCCGATATCGTGAATGCCGTTCATCACATTTTATAGAACTGATCAACATCGAGGACAAAAACGGTTGCTCCGCCGACGGTGATTTTGACCGGAATGGCGTTAACAAGACCCGAGGAGTAGGTCGGAACTACCGGGGTAAGCTCCTCACGCTTGCGGCAGTTGGCTCTGAGAATTTCAAGCAACTCATCTACCTTGTCATCCTCAACACCCATAAGAAGCGTGAGGTTGCCGGCACGCAGGAAGCCGCCCGTTGTGGAAAGCTTCGTTGCGTAGAAGCCTGCTTTAGTTATCTCATCGAGAACGACATGCGAATCGTCACTGTTGATGACTGCAATTAAAAGTTTCATGATTTACCTCCTGTTGTGTATTTGGTATTTATCATCTAAAATTATATAGGTTTCTTTGTATGGCAGCGAAGTGTAGGTGCAACAGCGAATTGACAGCCCGGCTCTGAACGTTCATCGGGCGTTCATTTACTACCGTCGTGCCGTTTTGCTGCCTTGCTTCGAGGGGAGACTATGAAGTTCCTGTACGAAAGATTTTTTTCGGACTTTCACTGCTCACTAACCACTAATTACTGCCCGCTGATTATATCAAGATTCCTTTTTATGACCTTTTCGCCACGCCATGCGTAGGCTCTGTCGGAAATATTATCTGTTCTTGCCGTCGTTTCTATTCCGTCAAGGAAAACTTCGGCAGGATTTATTTTCACTTTTTTGTTCATCGGGCACACCGTCTGGCAGATATCACAGCCCCATGCACAGCCGGTTTTTTTAATAAGTTCCTCCTGCTCGGGCGTCAGCTCGCCCTTGCGCTGAGTTATGTCCGAAAGGCAAAGATTTTTATCAAAGCCGTTTTCCGTCAGTGCATGCGTCGGACATGCGGCGATACATTTGCCGCAGTTTAAACATGCTGTTTCTTTTATCTCTGCCGCAGGCAGCCGCATTGTTGTGACTATTTCCGAAATGAAGAACCACGAGCCGTACTCTTTGTTGATGAGAAGCCTGTTCTTTCCCTTAACGCCCAGGCCGGCGTCCATAGCCGCCTGAACCTCGGGAATCGGCGAATTGTCCGTAAAAAATACGAACTGCTCATCCGGAAAAGCCTTACGAAGCTTTTGAAGTCCTCCCTCGACCGCCGAATTGATTGCAAGGTGATAGTCCTTGACAACGGCATAGCGTGAGATGTTGATATCCTTATATTCGTCCTCACCGAGATAGTAGGGGAAAAGCATAACTATAATGCTCTTGGCATTCTCGGGAAGTCTGCACTTTGCACGGCAGTTTATAAGCTTATCCCGAAACGGTTCAAAATCGCAGAAGCCGTAAACCGGGGAGATTTCAGAAATGATATCCTTTATCATATTATCAAATCCTATGCGACAGTTTCCACTGCCGCAATTATTAAAGGCATTGTTATTATCGACATGAAGCTGACCGTTGCAACAAGCTGTGAAGCAAGCCCCGTGTCCTTTCCGTATTTGGCGGAGAACAGGACGGTGTTGTTAGCCGACGGAGCGCATGAGGATATCGCAAGCGCAGTCAGGAGCGTTCCGCTCAGGCCGATAAGTTTGTATATCGCTATCATGACGGCCGGCAAAACAATCAGCTTTGATAATGCAACAAGAAATATTTTCTTATGCTTAAAAAGACTTCTGAGCTTAGTGTGTGAAAGAAATGTACCGAAAACAATCATCGCAACGGGGGTCTGCGTGTTAGCAATAAAGTCAACCGGCTTTGTCACAAGCTCCGGAAGCGGAACCTTGAAAAGGAAGAACGGCAGACCTATGAGCATTGCGATAACGCCCGGGTTGAGAATGAGTTTCTTTGCGTCGAAGCCCTTGCCTTTGTCCATCATGAAAACGCCGTGGGTAAATGAAACGACATTGAACGCCATAACGACGGCGGAGCAATAGAACACACCCTCACTGCCGAGCAGAGCTTCGGTCAGCGGCAGGGTCATATAGCCCACGTTGCCGTAAATTGCGCCGTATTTATAAACGCAGTTTTTGTCACGGTCGCCCTTTGAAAACAGGGGAGTATTAATTGCAATCGCTATAAAATGCAGAAGAAATCCGCAGCCGACAGCAATCAGCAGCTTTATTCCGCTGTCTTTTGTAAACTCACGTGTGAAGAACGAGTTGATAATAACGCTCGGCGTTATTATATAGAAAAGCAGGTCGGTGCAGGCCTTGCCCGTTTTCTCGGTGAACCAGCCTATTCTGTCGCAGATAACTCCGACAAGCACCATGACGTAGAGTATGCCGACCTGACGTGCCGCAATGAGAAAATTGTCAAGAAACATAAACTACCCCGATCAATCCTCCGATTCGTTCGTTTGAGCCTTGGCTCTCGAAAGAAGATTGTAGATTATATAAGCTGCTGCACCGAGGTCGCTGTAGGAAATGCCGTAGTGTTCGTTAAGAAGCTCGGAATTTCCCGTAATCATAACTATAAATCTCGGCAGGAAGCAGATCAAAGCGAACACTGCAGCCGGAATGCCGTAGCCGTAGATTTTCCAAAATACGGTCTGAGCGTCGATCTTTGCGACCGTCTGAGCCAAAGCGAGGAAGAAAAGCATAAGAAATACTATTTCAAAAAGCTCAAGCATGAGGTCGGAGACGTTGACAAAGCTGATTGTTCTCTTGAATCTGTAAAGGAGCTTGAAAATGCACCACAAAACAGGAGTAAGAGCGAGAACCTTGAGCTTTGAGCCGTCGGAGTTGCCGAGACTGACAGAAAGACCGGAAACGAAGAAGTAAACTGCGGCAACAGCACCGGAAACGGCCTGAAGCAGCAGAAGCGTTCCTCCCTGCTTCTTGACATATTCCGTGACGATCGTGCCCGAAGCGTTTGCCGCATCGTAGAGGTCGAAATAGCTCATGAGCTGACCGGCCGAGTCAATGATTATTGTAACGGCGAGAATCAGCGAGAGAACGAGAAAAACGGGTGATTTTTTTACCGAGGTAACGGTAATTATTCGCTTTTTGTTGATGAGCGGGATTACAATCGAAGAAACCGTTGCAATGCCGAGCACCGCATAGATTATATAGACCGAGAAATCCGTCTTTGAATAGAATCCGGTATCGGGTTCAAGAACTTTGAAATACTGATAAACTCTCAGCGGCACGGCGACAAGCAATGCACAAAGAGAAATCAGAAGCGGAAACTTGTAGATCAAATCACTTTTGTTTTTCATTTTTTATTCCCCCTGAATAATTCTTTCTTCATAAGGTACATATCCCTGGTCCGGAGCGTATTTTGCAATTCGTTTGTCGATAGTGACATATTTTCTCTTTGCCATTACACTCTTGTAGGCCGGGCGGATAATTCGTCCGCCGGTTGCAAGCTCCTCAAGGCGGTGAGCCGTCCAGCCTGCGATTCTTGCGGTTGTGAAGAGCGGAGTATAAAGATCCTCGGGAATATGAAGCATCTCATATATGAATCCCGAATAGAGGTCAACGTTTGCACAAATCGGCTTTTTGTTGCCCTTTTCCTTGAGAAATACCTCGGGAGTGAGACGCTCAACGGTTTCAATGAGCTTGAATTTTTCCGTGTTGCCTGTTTTTTCGGCATACTTGCGAGCTTCCTCCTTGAGGATAACGGCACGGGGATCGGAGAGGGTGTAAACAGCGTGACCCATTCCGTAAATAAGTCCTGAGTGGTCGCCGGCTTCTTTTCTGATGATTTTTGCAAGATAATCGGCAACCTGACCCTCATCGTTCGGGTCGGCAACGCCGTTTTGGATGAATCTTATCATTTCGGCCGCCTTGATGTTTGCACCGCCGTGTTTCGGTCCCTTCAGAGCACCCATACCTGCCGCAATGGCCGCATAGGTGTCCGTTCCGCTGGAGGTAAGAACCCTCGTAGCAAAGGTCGAGTTGTTACCGCCGCCGTGCTCGGCATGAACCATAAGGCAAAGGTCGAGAAGCTTCGCTTCGTCATCCGTGAAGGTCTTGTCCGAGCGAATCGAACGGAGAACGGTTTCTGCCGTTGACTGGTCGGGCTTTGCCGGGTGGATATACATGCTCTTTTTGAGATAGTGACGGCGCTTTACCTGGTAGGCGTAGGCCATGATAACCGGGAGCTGACCGACAAGCTGAACCGACTGACGGACAACGTTTTCGAGAGAAGTGTCGTCAGGCGATTCGTCGTATGAATAGAGAGCGAGTATCGTTCTTGTTATCTTGTTCATGATGTTCGGCGAGGGAGCCTTCATCATTGTGTCCTCAATGAAATCCTCGGGGAGATTACGGCTCACGGCGAGAATATCCTTGAAGCGGGCGAGTTGCTCGGAGGTCGGGAGCGAGCCGAAAATGAGCAGCCATGCAACTTCCTCAAAGCCGAAGCGGTTTTCCTCCTGACAATGCTTTACGATCTCCTGCATGTCAAATCCGCGGAAATAAAGATGACCCTCTTTAGGCACTCTTTCGCCGTCGTCTATGTAGTAGCCGTCGACCGAGCTGATCTTTGTAATGCCTGCCATGACGCCCGTTCCGTCGGAATTACGCAGGCCTCTTTTAACGTTAAAACGATTGAAATAATCCGGATTTATTTTATAGCTTTTGTTAAGCTCTTCAACCAAAGACTGAGTAGTTTGATTGGTAAGGGGATTGATATACGAATTCATTGCTTCACCACCAATATATTTTCAGATTATTATACTATATTATATATATCAAAGTCAAGAATTGAAAAACAAATAAACTGTTAACAAGTTAGATTTTTGCATATTTCCCGATAAAAGTCGGAACTTTAACGCATATTTATACATAAGTTCCGATTTATCATTATTTGCGGAGAAAAGTTTGTGCGGCTTTGGACCGACGTGTGCACCGAAAAATTCTCCCGACAAAAACTTAACCTCCCCGTGAACAGGGGAGGCATGTAAAGCATTTTGAATTAAAGCAGGTTGATACCGTTATTTTTGCAGTCCTCAACCATCTTGTCGGGCCAGAGTGAAACCTGAACCTCGCCGATGTGAGCCTTTTCGAGTATGAGCATGCTCAGTCTTGACTGGCCGATGCCGCCGCCGATTGTCAGCGGAAGTGTGCCGTCGGCAATGCCCTTGTGGTAGTCATACTTCATTCTGTCCTCTGCGTTTGCCGCCTTGAGCTGATAAGCAAGGCTCTCGGAATCAACACGGATACCCATTGAGGAAACCTCAAATGCATGACGGAGCGTTTCGTTCCAGAAAAGCAGGTCGCCGTTGAGCTTCCAGTCGTCGTAGTCCGGCGCTCTGCCGTCGTGCTTGATGCCGCTCTTGAGCAGGTCACCTATCTGCATTACGAAAACAACACCCTTTTCCTTGGCAATGATGTCCTCGCGCTCCTTCGGAGTTTTGTCGGGATACATATCCTCAAGCTCCTGAGTCGTGACAAAGAAAACATCCGTTGCAAGCTCGTTTTTGAGCTGCGGGAAAGTCTTGTGAGCGATCTTCTGAGTGTTGTCGATTGCACCGACAATCTTCTTTACGATATCCTTAAGAAATTCAATGTTTCTTTCTTCCTTGGAGATAACACGCTCCCAGTCCCACTGGTCGACGAAAATCGAATGAACGTTGTCGCAGTCGTCGTCACGGCGGATTGCGTTCATGTTGGTGTAAAGTCCCTCGTCAACGCCGTAGCCGTAAGCCTTGAGAGCCGTTCTCTTCCACTTTGCGAGCGACTGAACGATTTCCGCAGTACCCTCGATTTCTTTAGTGTCGAATTCGACCTTTCTCTCAACACCGTTGAGGTCGTCATTGATGCCGCTGCCTTTCCTGACAATGAACGGTGCGCTGACACGTTCAAGGTTGAGTGCGGCGGCAAGCTCATTTGCGAATGTATCCTTAACAAGCTTGATTGCCTTCTGTGTCTCTCTGAGTGTGAGGGCGGAGGTGTATCCGTCCACTATCTGTAAGCCTCTCATAATATCTTCCTTCCTGATTTATCTGATGTTTCCTACTGTTCTGGGGTAGAGCTGAACGTCACGGATATTTGCCATGCCTGTCATGTACATAACGATTCTGTCAAAGCCGAGACCGAATCCGCCGTGAGGAACGGAGCCGAATTTTCTAAGGTCAAGATAATCCCTGTACTCGTCCTGAGTCATGCCTCTTTCCTCCATTGCGGCAAGGAGCTTGTCGAGGTTTTCCTCACGCTGACTGCCGCCGATGATCTCGCCGACGCCGGGAACCAGCAGGTCTGTTGCGGCAACTGTCTTTCCGTCGGGGTTCTGCTTCATATAGAATGACTTGATCTCCTTCGGGTAGTCCGTAACGAATACGGGCTTGTTGTAAACCTGCTCGGTGATGTATCTTTCGTGCTCCGTCGCAAGGTCGCAGCCCCACTCAATGGGATACTGGAACTCAACATCTGCATCTTTAAGAAGTTCTATGGCCTTTGTGTATGTGATTCTCTCAAAGTCGCCGTCAACGATTTTCTGAAGCTTTTCACGAAGTCCCTTTTCAAAGAACTTTTCAAAGAAAGCAAGCTCGTCGGGGCACTTTTCAAGAACGTCCTTGAGGACAAATTTAATCATTGCTTCGGCAACCTCGATAACGTCGTCAAGCTCGGCAAAAGCGATTTCGGGTTCAACATGCCAGAACTCGGCAACGTGACGCTGAGTGTTGCTCTTTTCGGCACGGAACGAAGGACCGAATGTGTAAATCTTACCCATTGCCATTGCGGCAACCTCGCCCTCAAGCTGACCGGAAACGGAAAGACCCGCCTTTCTGCCGAAGAAATCGTCGGCATAGTATTCTTCCTCGCTCTTGTACTTGTCGGAATAGCCGATTGTCGTTACCTTGAATACCTCGCCTGCACCCTCGCAGTCGGAAGCGGTGAGCAGGGGAGTGTGGATATAAACATAGTTGTTTTGCTGGAAAAAGCTGTGGATAGCCGCAGCGGCAACCGAGCGAACCCTGAGAACAGCGTTAAATGTGTTCGTTCTTACACGAAGATGGGGAATTGTTCTGAGAAATTCGAGTGAGCAGCGTTTTTTCTGGAGCGGATAGTCGCTCGGGCATTCGCCGAGAAGTGTAATTTCGTCCGCATTGACCTCAACGGCGTTGTTGACTGCACCCTTGACGACCGTGCCGACTACTTTAAGAGCCGTTCCGCCCGGCATGAAAGCCGAAATGTCGGAAAGCTTCGATTTGTCAATAACGATTTGAAGATGGCTGAGAGATGTGCCGTCGTTTAGCTCGATGAAAGCCATGTTCTTGGAATCTCTCGAGGTTCTGACCCAGCCGCAAACGGTGACCTGAGTGCCGATATACGATGCGTCTTTCAGAATTTCTTTGATGTCGGTGTGTTTCATAATAAATCATTCTCCTTTTTGGAAAAATCGTAATTGACGAACAAAAAAGGCCATTCGTCCCTTAGTATAGGACGAATAGCCTTGTATCCGCGGTACCACCTAAATTACTCATTTCTGAGTCCCTTTACGGCTCGAATAAGCCATGCACATTAACGCTGTGTTCACGTCGCACCTACTGGGTTTCCTGTTCGGCTTGAAGCTCCGAAGTGTTATTCACGCAAGCTCTTTTACGGCGTTCGCACTCTCTGCCGCTCACTGAGAACGATCTCTCACGCTACTTCTCTTCATCTTTGCTTTTCAATATGAACGAATTATACCACCGCTTTTTTATCTTGTCAACAGTTTAAAGAAGTTTTTTCTTCCTGAAAATAATAATACATGATATTACTATCGCAACGCTCACGGCAATGACGGCAGGGTAGCCGTAGGGCGAGGAAAGCTCCGGCATGTTGACAAAGTTCATTCCGTACCAGCCCGTGATGAGCGTCAGAGGAAGAAAGATAACCGTTATGACCGTCAGAAGCTTCATTGTGCTGTTCATTTTCAGGTCGAGCCGAGCCTGATACGCCTCTCTGAGACGGACAAGATTTTCACGGAAAAGATTAATTTCCGAGCAAAGGCGGTTTGACCTGTCGGCGACGGTTTTAAAATAATATGCCTTTTCACCGTCAAATATTCCGTTTTCGTTTTCGTAAAGCCGTTCGGCGATTCCGACGAGCTGCTCGTAGTAATTCCTCAGTGAAACAAGTTTTTTGTTGTAGGCGAGTATCTGCTCGTTGACGTTCTTGTACCTGCCTTTTTCAATGACCGTTTCCTCAAGCTCGTTTATCGCAATCTCTGTTTCTTCATTCTTTCTGCCGTCATTTTCAATGAGTCTGTGGAAGAACTGACCCGTAAATTTTTCGACGGAAATGCCGTTCGGCTCGGTGTCGTCGAGTGCGGCATAAACGGCGTTGTAAATGAGCTTTGCGTCGTCCTTTACCGTGACGATAAGGACAAGATTTTTTCTCAGATATATGCAGGCCGAGCTTTCGGCGGTGCAGACAAGGCTCGGGTCAACGACCTTGACGGAGAAAACGAAGCTTTCGGAATTGACCGTTACCGAGCTGCGGAAGCCCGAATCGCTGAGGTCAAAGCAGACATATTCCCTCATCGAAATGCCGAGCAGGGAATAGTGATTTTTGAATTCATCGGCCGAAATAAGAGCGACCGTGAACGGCGAGGACGGAACCTCGTTAAAGCCGATTTTGTTCATTTTTTTGCCGAATGACAGAAGCATAGCATCACCGAAGATTTAATTTGGATATGTATTTAAAGTCGGCAGGAATTTAACTCGGGGGAACTGTCGGCGAAGCTGACTGAGGGAGTGATAAAGGCACATTCCGTAGGGACCGATGCCCATCAACCCCAAGTCGACAGAAATCCTCTCAATAAAAAAAGACCGAAGCCGAAGCCTCAGTCTTAGTATGTGCAATTATTTCTTCTTTTTCGCCTTTGAAACCTTATTTACCGCAACAGCCGCTGCGGTAACAGCCGCAACCGTTCCGATTGCAGTGCCGTAAACCTTGAGCTTCATATCCTGCCTGTCGGTAACGTGTCTCATGTACGGGTCGAGGCTCTTGCTCTTGAGCCCGAAATCCTTGAAATGATACATCTTGGTCTGTACATTTTCGATGTTATTCTCATCAAGAGTGATCGTTCTTACACCGGGGCGGCATCCGTCCGTATAAACCCGGAAGCTTGCCGTCTTGCACTGGCCGAGCATGATTCCGTCGACAAAGCCGACAAAGTCGTTCATATGGTCGTGACCGAAGAATGCACCGAGAACGTCGCCTGCCTCTTTCCATGCCGCAAACTCGCCGCCGTTGAAATCGGGAACCGCCGGAGCTTCGCCGAGATAGCCCTCAACCTGCGGCTTGAGAACATAATACTTGTCGCTGTAGGTTTTGTGACCCTGAACGCTGTCGAGCCTTTCGTGGGGCTTTGCCTCCCTGAGAAGCTCATATTCCTCGGGAACGGGAATGTGCTGGAAAACGAGGGATGGAATAGGTTTGCCGCCGTTCTTTTCCGCAAGCTCTTTGGCTGTCTTTTTGTACCATTCAAGCTGATCTTCGTGAACAACGTCATAATAGGACCTCGAGCTGTCCTCATAAAGATTATGACTGTCAATAAGCCAAAGGTTGAACATATCTTTTTCGCCGTCATGCGACTTGATGACAATATTATGGTTGCCGCAGCCGGAAATGCTGTCGTCTGCATTGAATGCGTAGCAGTTTTCGTGTTCCTGATAGAGCTTGAGCTGAGTTTCAAGCGGAACTTCGCACTCACGGTCGTGATTTCCGAAAACAAGGTCAAACGGAATCTCGTTGACCGAGACGGGGTAGGTGATGCGGCTGATTATCGACCTCATCTGGCTCTCCGTTGCGGCTCTCGCATTGTCACCGAGATATATTACAAGATCGGGTTTCAGTTCGTTTACTGCTTTTGTGAGAAGATTGAGTGTATCGTCGACCTTTGCCGCAGCGTTGTCGCTCTTCATGTCGTAGTATTCATGAAGATCGCCGATAAGCATAATTTTAAACTTTCCGTCTTTATTAAAACGCAAGGGTTCTTTTTTCATAAATCTGCCTCCGTCGTATTTTTGTTCCGTTCAATTATACAACCGATAGCAGGTTCTTGTCAATAAACATAGGTGATTATTTTGTATAAAGGGTACAATAAAAACATAATTGTTGAGAAAGTTTTGTTAAAAGAAAAAGCATATTTAGAAAAATTTATATTATCTTTTATAGAAAAACTATTGACAAAAACTGCCAAAAAGTATTAAAATCAAATTATGGTACTTTTATTCGCATTTTAAGTATCAAACTTGAGAAGGAGATGTTTTTATGAAGAAATTTATGTCAGCCATCCTTGCTGTAATTATGATGTTCAGCATCGCTATGCCTGTATTTGCAGCAGAAGAAACAACTAAGAATGTAGATAATACATTCGATAACTTTGAACCCGCTCCCGGAAAGAAAGCTCCGGATAATTGGTATGACCCGTATTGTTACGAAGCGGACGGTAGAATTAATAAATACTGTCTTAATCAGGGCGGAGACGAGTATACCGTCAACGCAATGTATTGTCCGGAGGCAAAAAAAATATTTACCGTTCTTAACATGGGTAGAACAGTAATTAATGGTAAAATTAGAAAGTTTTGTCCGTATGATACACTTTGTTCACAGTGGCCTGCATATGAGATTAAGGAAGGAAATTTAACTGGAAATATCATTTACAAGGATTTTACACAGTGGTATTGCCCTTATTGTGGTAAATATGAAG
The DNA here is from genome assembly GCA_000434915.1 of Ruminococcus sp. CAG:563. Classification (GTDB taxonomy): domain Bacteria; phylum Bacillota; class Clostridia; order Oscillospirales; family Acutalibacteraceae; genus CAG-488. Next base: position 19,042 of record FR882080.1, on the reverse strand, counting down.
TAGCCAGTTATGTTGATGACGATGTAGCAAAAATGGAATCGGCAATTTATACGCATGTAAGAATAGCACCTGTAGTTTATGGTTTCCATTGCGATAAATGTAATACATTCGTAGGCGATTCCGGATTTGCTGAAAATCGTTTTGATACTCCGTTTAAGTTTATCACAGAATACAAAAATGCTTTCGGGCAGTGTAAAGACGTAACAGATATCAATACAGTTAAGCTTTATCGCTTCCTTAATGATGAACAGAAAAACGCAGAATATAGCTTTATTTTTACCGAAACAGAAAAAGATTTTGGCGATGGTAAGGATGGAAATGTAAGCGACCTTAAAACAGATAAAAATGGTTATTATAATGAATGGGATAGTCCCGATAATCCGTATCAGAAGCTTACATTCTGGCAGAAAATTGCGAAGTTTTTTTCTAAGATTGCACTGTGGTTCAAGAATCTGTTTAAGTAATTAAGTAAATAACACAATAAAGAGCTACGATTTCAGTCGTGGCTCTTTTCTGTCTGAAGATTTCCTTCAAGGTGCGGAAAAGGCACATTCCGTTGTCATCGCACCCTACGATTTGTTTAAAAAATGCAAATTCCGTAAAGGTCGCACCCTACGATGAAGTTCGATAAAGGCACATTTCGTAGGGGACGATGCCCACATCGCACCTTGAAATTTAACGACACTTAGAAATTTTCAATCCGCTTTTTTATCCCCTCCGTCGTCAAGGACGACACCTCCCCTTGCAACAAGGGGAGGCTTGGATAATTTCTGCTGACTTTAAGTTTAATCATAATGCACAATCGGTAAAAATGTCCTCTTAACCTGCTTTGTAACAATTTGTAATTGATTTATTTCTAAAACTTGTTATAATATTTCGGAGGTGAGTTAACAATGAAAGGAAAGCTTATCGTTATAGAAGGACTGGACGGAAGCGGAAAGTCCACTCAGATCGAGTATCTCAAAAGTAAGCTGAACGGAAAGAATGTTCATCAGATTAAGCTGCCGGACTACGACAGCGAATCGAGTGCGCTTGTTAAAATGTATCTCAGGGGCGATTTCGGAAAAGACCCCGGCGACGTCAACGCTTATGCCGCTTCGGCATTCTATGCGGTTGACCGCTTCGCAAATTATAAGATGAAGTGGAAGTCTTTTTACGACAGCGGAGACATAATTATTTCCGACAGATACACGACCTCCAACGCATATCATCAGGCAACGAAGATCGACAAAGGCGAAAGAGCCGATTTCTTTAAATGGCTTGAGGACTTTGAATACGGTCTTATCGGTGTGCCGAAGCCGGATGCGGTGATTTATCTTGATATGCCGATTGAAATTTCGCAGAAGATGATGTCCGAGAGATATCACGGCGACGAAACAAAAAAGGATATTCACGAGAGCAATCTCGATTACTTATATAAATGCAGAGATGCGGCACTCGACGCCGCAGAGAAAATGGGCTGGTATGTCGTTAAATGCAGCGACGGTGACCGGCCGAGAAGCATTGAATCAATCGGAGATGAAATATTCTCCATAATTTCAACGGAGGTTTTATGACTTATTCCTTTCACAAACCCGCCTTTGATGATATTAAATGGATGAAGCAAAAGCTTAAAGAAAGTCAGCCGCAGTGCTGTGAATTTTCGGTGGGTAATCTGCTCGGATGGAGCAAATTCTATGACGGACAGGTCGGCGACGTTGAAAATTGTCTGGTCTCAAGGCTTTATAAGGACGATTCGTTCTGCTTCCCCAAGGGGAAAAACTGCGAAGCCGCCGTCAAGGCCATTGTAAATGATTTTAATTCTCCGAAATTTTCTTTTCTTGAGAAGCATGAGACTGAAATTCTCGAAAGACTCTTCCCGGGGAAATATGAATTTATCGAGGAACGGGACAGCTTTGACTATGTTTATTCTCGTGAGAAGCTCGCAACGCTCAGCGGCAAGAAATATCACGGAAAGCGTAATCATATTTCATATTTTGAAAAGACGTTTAACTGGAGCTTCGATGAGCTGAACCGCAGTAATATTGACGAATGTATTGCCATGAACGAGAAATGGTATACCCTCAATGTCGAAAAGGACAGGGAGGGGATTGAGGACGAACGAGAGGTTCTTCGTCTTAATTTTGCCCATTTTGAGGAAATCGGCGGAGTTGGCGGTGTTCTCAGAATCGACGGTGAGGTAGTTGCTTTTACCTTCGGCGAAAGGCTCAACGAGAACACGTTTGTAACGCATTTTGAAAAGGCGTATTCCGATATCAGAGGAGCTTATCCGATGATAAATCAGCTTTTTGCACAGACAATGCTTTCGGATTATGAGCTTGTCAACCGTGAGGACGACGTTGGCTCGGAGGGGCTGAGAAGCGCAAAGCTTTCGTATCACCCCGAGTTTTTGGTTGAAAAATATTCGTCAGTCGCAAAATGAAAGGCTTGTTGATGTCATGAAAAGAATTGTTGATATCAAAAAATACAGAAACGATATAATCTCCCTGTGGTATGAGTGCTTCGGCGACGAGGCGGAATATATCGAATTCTTTTTGGACAGGTGTCCGAATAAGCTTTGTCTCGGCTGCTTTGAAAACAACAGGCTTGTTTCGATGCTTTTTCTCCTGAACGGTGAGGTCGACGGATTCCCGGCAAAGTACATCTATGCCGCATGCACGGCTCATGAATTCCGCAGCAGAGGTCTTATGGCGGAACTTATCGACTGCTCAAAGCATTATTGTGTCGAGAACGGAATTGATTTTATTTTTCTTGTCCCGGCGGAGGAGAGTCTTTACGGCTATTATTCGAGATTCGGTTTTATATCCAAAATGCACAGTGCCGAAATTGCTTTAAAGGGTGGCTCGGGAGACTTCGATGCAACGAAAACGACGGATATAAAGGCTGTTGCAAAAAGGCGAACGGAGCTTCTTTCTTCGATGAAACGGTTTGCGTTTGACCTCGAAACGACGGAGTATACCGTGGCGGAATTTCTTTACACAGGCGGTGAAATATACTCAAAAGACGGCGAAAACGGTTTTCTCGCTTTCACGGTCAAGGACGGAAAAAATCCTGTCGTCAAGGAGCTTTTGGCCGATTTTGACAATAATTTTACAATTATTTTGAATTTATTTAAAAATTTAGGGGCGGAAAATGTTTACATTCATGCTCCTTTAGTGTATAATAATACAGATATTGGGTGCAAAGGTACTAAATGTGGTATGCTTTACCCGATTACAAAGAAAGCAAATGATTATATCAATGATGAGGATATATTCTATTCCGGAATGTATCTTGATTGAGAGGTAATTAAATGATTTACGTTTTTCTTGCAAACGGATTTGAAGAGATCGAGGGTCTGACGGTTGTCGACTTCCTCAGAAGAGCGGAGCTTGACGTGTGCACGGTCGGCGTCGGCGGAAAGCTCATCACGGGAGCGCACAATATTCCCGTTTTCTGTGACCTTGACGAATCCGAGGTCAGACTTGACGATGAGCTGAGAGCGGTTGTTCTCCCGGGAGGTATGCCCGGCACGCTCAATCTCGAAAAGTCGGAGACTGTGAAGAAGACAGTCAATTACTGCGCCGATAACGACAGGCTTGTTTGCGCTATTTGCGCCGCACCGTCAATCCTCGGCCACATGGGTCTGCTCAAGGGCAAGAAAGCGTGTTGCTTCCCCGGCTTTGAAAACGAGCTTGAGGGTGCAGACGTCGGCAGGGATTATGTTTGCTGCGACGGAAAGTTTATTACAGCCAAGGGTATGGGTGCTGCGATTGATTTCTCGGAAAAAATCACGGCATGTCTTATAAATGAAAACAAAGCGAAGAAGATAAAAGAATCTCTTCAATGTCCCTATTGATTGAAGAAGGAGGACGAGTATGAAGGACGAGAACGGCAGAGAGTATTCCGATTACGATATTGACAAGCTCATCGAAGAGTATTCGCATATCAATCGGAACGATGAGCCGGAGCAGGTTTCACAACCGCCCAAGGAAAAGAAAAAGTTCGTTGTTCACATCGATGAATCACTGATTGATTCACCGCAGAGCGTTGAACCGAAGCCGCAGTCCGGCGGAATATATTTCTCGAATTATCCCAAGCATCACAGCACATCCCGTGTGCAGGAGCCTCATGCGGCGGAGCACAAGGGCAATATGAAGAAAAATGCTGCGAAGCACGAGCATGCCTCACATGAGGACGCCGTAAGAAAAGTTAAGGACGGAATCGAAAAAGTCGGCGGTAAGGCTGCCGTCGGATTTCTTGCGTTCATTCTTATTTCGACTATATTGCTTTCATATGTCGGAATCACGTGCTTAGGTGATATGCTTGCAATCAACAGAAGCGACGAGAATGTTACCGTTGATATCCCGGCCGATGCAACATACAGCCAGATTATAGATATTCTCAAGGATAACAAGCTCATCAAGCGCAAGGGCTTTTGCAAGATGTTTACAAAGTTCAGAGGCTTTGATGAAGGAAAATATCTTAGCGGCCAGTACTATCTCAACAGCAAGATGGGTGTTGAGGGCATGCTCAAGGATATCATGGCAGCTCCCGTGACGGCGGAATCAATTTCGCTGAGCTTCCCCGAGGGCTTGACTGCAACTCAGATCCTCGAAAAACTCGAAAAAAATGATGTTTGCAACTCCGCAAAGGTTCTCACAGCTATGAGAACGGGTAAATTTAATTATGATTTTCTTAATGATATCACGGATAATAAGAACAGATTCCTCAAGCTTGAGGGCTATCTTTTCCCGGATACCTACGATTTCTATGTTGATGCGGACCCGAACTATGTTATCACAAAGTTCCTTGACAACTTCAATTCCAAGTGGGAGGATGAGTACGATAAGCGTGCCGCCGAGCTTGGTCTTTCAAGAGATGAGATTATAACCATCGCTTCGATTATCCAGAAGGAAGCCGCCAATTCGGATCAGATGAAGGTTATTTCCTCCGTAATCCATAACAGACTCAACCATCAGGCGGATTATCCGACACTCGGCTGCGACAGTACGGCTCTTTATATAAGCAATTATGTAACGCCGACGGTCGGCGAAGCACAGGGTTCGATTTATTACAGTGCATATGACACATCGGCAATCAAGGGACTTCCTCCCGGACCTATATGCAACCCCGGTATTGACGCTATCAGAGCGGCGCTTTATCCGTCGGATACGGATTATTATTTCTTCGCTCACGATAAGGCGGGCAACATTTACACCGCTTCAACATTTAAGGAGCACAAGAATAACCTTGTTCTTATTATCAAGGCGAACAGCTCAACAGACTGAGAGAAATTATGAGTAATATTAAAACAGTTTTTCCCGAGCTTCTCTCTCCGGCAGGTGATATGGAAAGATTTCAGCGTGCGCTTTATTTCGGCGCAGACGCAATCTATGTCGGCGGTTCTGCTTTTTCCATGCGAGCCGCACCTGCCAATTTCACGGCAGAGGAGCTTAAGGCGGCGGTTGATGCCGCACATAAAAAGGGCGTTAAGGTTTATCAGACCTGCAACACCGTGCCGAGAAACGATGAGATTGACAGACTTCCGGATTTCCTTATGGAATCCGCCGAAACAGGCGTTGACGCTTTCATTATTTCCGACCTCGGCGTTATGACGCTCGCAAAGAAATACACGCCGAATGTTGATATCCATATTTCGACCCAGGCCGGAATCACCAACTACGCTTCCGCCAACGAGTGGTACAACATGGGCGCAACGAGGGTGGTCACGGCAAGGGAGCTTTCGATGGAGGACATTGCGACGCTCAGAGCAAAAACCCCGAAGGAGCTTGAGATAGAGTGCTTCGTTCACGGAGCAATGTGCGTTTCGTTCTCCGGAAGATGCCTTTTGTCGAACTATCTTGTCAACCGTGATTCCAACAGGGGAGAGTGTGCCCAGCCCTGCCGCTGGCAGTACAGCCTGATGGAAAAGACCCGTGAGGGTGAGTATTTTCCGATTGATGAGGACGAGAACGGCACATATATATTCAATTCCAAGGATATGTGTATGATAGAGCATATTCCGGAGATGGTTAAGGCCGGAATATCAAGCTTTAAGATAGAGGGCAGAGCCAAGTCGGCATACTATACCTCGGTTATAACCAACGCATACCGTCAGGCGATCGACGGATATCTCAGAAATCCGACGGATGATTACAAGCCCGAAAAATGGGTCGTTGACGAGATGTACAAGATTAGCAGCCGTGAGTATTGCACAGGCTTCTATTTCGGACACCCGAGGGAGAATGCTCAGATTTATTACGACGGCGGATACAAAAGAGACTGGAGCGTTATGGCGGAGGTTCTTTATTCCGAGAACGGACGTGTGTTCTGCCGTCAAAGAAACAGGTTTTTTGAAGGTGAAATTCTTGAAGTGCTTCAGCGCGGGGTTGAGCCTTACGAGGTTACGGTCACCGACCTGAGAGACGAAAGCGGAGAGAAAATAGAGAAAGCACCGCATCCGATGATGACGGTCAGCTTTGAATGTGAAAAGGATATCCCGGCAGACGCTTTGTTAAGAAAGGCTGTCTAATCATTTTTTCGGAGGCTTCTATGCTTTTAAGCGATATTCTCAACGGTATTGACTATTCATGTGATAATTTTGCCGATTTTGATATAAAAGACATTACATACGATTCGAGAAAAGCAGGCGAGGGTAAATGCTTCTTCTGCCTGACAGGAACCCTGACGGACGGACACAAGTATGCCATGAGTGCTTATGACGGCGGATGCAGATGCATTTTTGCCGAGCATAAGCTTGAGCTTCCCGAGGACTGCGTTCAGATAATTACGGAAGATACACGTCATGCCCTGGCACTTGCCTCGGTAAATTATTTCGGCCGCCCGTGCGATAAGCTTAAGGTTGTCGGAATAACGGGAACAAAGGGCAAAACAACGACGGCGCACATCGCAAGACGCCTTATTGAGGCTTCGGGAGTAAAGTGCGGAATTGTCGGAACGAACGGTGCTTCTTTCGGTGATGTTCACGAAGAAACGCAGAACACAACGCCCGAAAGCTATGAACTTCAGAAGTTTTTCCGAAGAATGGTTGACGCAGGCTGCAAATATTGCGTTATCGAAGCCTCGTCGCTCGGACTTAAAATGCACAGAACGGACGGAATTCCTTTTGAGGTCGGCGTTTTTATGAATCTTGCTCCCGACCATATCGGAACGATTGAGCATCCGACCTTTGAGGATTACAAAAACAGCAAAAAGCTTCTTTTTTCGATGTGCAGGCATGTCGTTGTCAATGTCGACGACCCTGCTTACGAGGATATGCTTGACGGCTCATCGGCCGATGATGTTATCGGCTTCGGTCTCGGCGATGCGGATATCAGGGCACAAAACGTTGAGCTTTTGAGAAGCAACGATATATTGGGCATTTCGTTTGACTGCATTGAGAAAGGTGAAAAAATCCGGGTCGAAGCTCCCATTCCGGGATATTTCAATGTTTATAATGTCCTTGCCGCAATCGGAATTTGCAAGGCTCTCGGCATTGAAGTAAAGAATCCGTCGGAGATTTTGCACGATTTCAAAGTTGATGGCAGGTCGGAGCTGGTTCATGTCAGCGATGATTTTGACGTTATAATTGATTTTGCTCATAACGGCCTGAGTATGCACAATATAATTTCCACTTTTAAGGCGTATCCGCACAACAGAATTGTTGCACTTTTCGGCTCAATCGGCGAGAAGAACCAGATTCGGCGTAAGGAACTGGGTCTTGTTGCCGGCAAGGAAGCGGATCTTTCGATATTGACGACAGATGACCCCGGCAAAGAGGATCCGATGAAAATTGCAGAGGATATTGCATATTATATTCGTCAGGTCGGCGGAAAATATATTATGATAAAGGATAGGAAAGAGGCTATACGCTATGCTCTTTCCCACATGCAAAAGGGAGATATACTTATTCTTGCCGGAAAAGGAAACGAGACCTTCATGAAGCTGAAGGACGGAAAAGTTCCTTATTCCGAACTTGAAGAAGTAAAAAAATATATTAATTTTAAAAAGAATTAAATCCTGTTTTCAGTGAAAATTCAAGGAGGTAGTTATATGCCGCAAAAAGGATCGGGCGCAGCAAAAAAGAAAAGGAAGAGACTGAACGATTTGTCAAACGCAGGAGCTTTCTTCATTTCGCTGCTCGCTATCTTCTGCTTTACTCTCGTAATATGCGTGGGATATGTTTTCATCAACGCTGTTACGGTTGTTGCAGGCGACCCCGTTATCAATCTTGAAAGCGCAAGGAACAATCAAAATCAGACCTCATTCCTTTATGCAAAGGATTCAAACGGAAAACAGATCGAGGTTTTGCGTCTGCACGGCGAGGAAAACCGTATCTGGGTTGATTTTGACAAGATCCCGAAGCAGATGAAGGACGCATTTATTGCCCTCGAGGATAAACGGTTCAACAGTCACCACGGCGTTGACTGGATTCGTACAATCGGCGTTTTTATCAAGCAGAATGATCAGGGCGGTTCGACTATCACCCAGCAGCTTGTTAAGAACGTTACAGGTAACAACCAGGTAACATATGTCCGTAAATATAACGAGATCCTTTCGGCACTGAACCTTGAAAAGAATTTCAACAAGGATGAAATTCTTGAGGCTTATCTCAACACGATTTATCTCGGACAGGGCTGCTACGGCGTTGAAACAGCGGCCGAAACCTATTTCGGAAAATCCGTTGATGAGCTTAACGTTGCCGAATGTGCCGTTATCGCTTCAATCACGCAGATGCCGTATTCATATGACCCGATAAACAATCCCGAGAACAACAGGAAAAGACAAATATATTGCCTTGACGAAATGCTTGATCAGGGCAAGATAACCAAGCAGGAATATGACGACGCCGTTGCATTCGACCTTATATATACAACGGACGACGATTATGTTCCGAGTAAGGCTGAGCTTGAAAGACGCGAGAACGAGAAGAATGCAAAGGCTTCTTCTGAATTTCAGAGCTTCTATGTCGATTACGTTATCGACGACGTTATCGCAAGACTTCAAAGCGACCTCGGCTATTCATACAACGAGGCTCGTGACGCTATCTACGGCGGCGGTCTGAGAATTTATACGGCTGTTGATCTTGATATTCAGAAAACAACCGAGGATATTTATGTGAACCGCAAGGGCTTTGAGGATAAGAAAAACGCTCAGTCCGCTATCACAATTATGGACTATAAGGGCAGAGTTGTTGCCATTGTCGGTCAGGCAGGCGTCAAGGAGGGCAACCGAGTTCTCAACAGAGCAAGCTCTTCGCCGAGATCGCCCGGTTCTTCAATAAAGCCGCTCACTTCCTACAGCCCGGCGATTGAGATGAACGAGATCACATGGTCATCATATCTTCTTGATTCTGCCGTCAGCTACGGCGGATGGAGAACACGAAATGCCGACGGCGGCTTTGGCTCGGGCTATAACGTTACCGTTCAAAACGCTCTTGCAAGATCACTCAATACAATCCCGGCAAGAATCGTTATTAACATGATCGGCATTAACGAATCCTATAATTATCTTGTAAACAAGTACCATATCACAACGGCTGTGGAGGCCTCGGATAAGAGTGCCGCTCCGCTTTCCATCGGTTCAATGACATACGGTACAACATCGCTTGAAATGACTGCAGCATACGCTGCTTTCGGAAATGGCGGTTACTATTACAAGCCTTATTCTTTCTACTATATTGAGGATGCCAACGGCAAGGTTCTCATTGACAACAGAGAGAATAAGGGTGAGCAGATTCTTTCCACAGGCACGGCCGAGGTTATGCGACATCTTCTTATGACCGTTACTACCAGCTCCTACGGTACAGGTTCGAGCTACAAAACAAGCGGCTTTGACACCTTTGCAAAGACAGGTACAACCGATGATAACAACGATAAGTGGTTCGTCGGCGGAACGCCCTATTATGTTGCTGCTGTTTGGTACGGCTATGATATTCCCGAATACATCAGCACATGGGGCAACCCGGCAGGTGCTGTTCACAAGACGGTGTTTGACGCAATTCATGAGGATCTTCCCGACAAGGATTTTGAAGACCTTGATGGAGCG
>FR882080.1:781-8987 GCA_000434915.1 Ruminococcus sp. CAG:563 | reverse complement strand
CGGTTCAGAAGGAATATTGCACGGATACAGGCAAGCTTGCTTCATCAAGCTGTTATTCAACGGCATACGGCTGGTATAAAAAGGACAATGTTCCCGAATATTGCACGGGTCATTACTATTCGTCGTCTTCCGATGACGATGACGAGGAAGAGGAAGAGAAAAAGCCGACTCAATCAAGTCCGCCGTCAACCTCTGCCGCTGCAGCGGGTAATAACGGTGGCGAAGAATAATAAATTATAACACGGAGGCGGTTGCATGGTTATTATGTCTGTCGATTACGGTGATGCGAGGACGGGCATAGCACTATGCGACCGCCTTGAAAGTTTGGCGCACCCCGTTGAGGTTATTAAGCAAAGCTATGAGCCGAAGCTTCTCGAAAGAATAGCTGCACTTACCGAAATTCACAAGCCGGAGCTTATCGTTGTCGGCTATCCGAAGAACATGGATTCTTCGGCAGGTGAGCGTGCTCGGAAATGTGCAGATTTTGCAAAGAAAATCACGGAAATAACCGGTGTCGAAACCGACCTTTGGGATGAAAGGCTCACGACCGTTTCCGCCCATATGTATTTAAGCGACAATAACGTCAGAGGAAAGAAACGCAAAAATGTTGTCGATGCGGTTGCCGCCGTTATAATTTTGCAGGACTATCTTGATTACAGGAGAAATAAAAATGCAAGCAAAATCTGACAATATAGTCAAAACAGTTTTATCGGGAATTTTCTCGGTCGGATACATGCTGATTTGTGCTTATGTCGGTATGCAATTCACGGGAAAGCTCGCATTTCAGATTATATTGACATTTTCTCTCTCACTGATTTTTACGGCCGTTGCCGATCTTGCTAAAATAAAAATGTCCGTTCTTGCTGTTTCGGCAAGCATATCCGCCGCATTTTGGGTCGTATATGCCGTCGCAGCTCAGATGGTTGTTAAAGGCACATTTTTTATTTTCGTTTCGGCGTGGCACTATATGTTCTATTACGACAGTATCGGTATGGTCTTTATCGTGCTAATTGTTGTGACGGCATATCAGCGAATTAAAGCATTTATAAAAAAAGACGCAGAAATAACCGAGCAGTATGATAAATTCTATTCGGTCGTTTCTGTTGCTTTTACTTTATTCTATATTGCTGTTCTTATTTACTGCTTCTTTATTTGCAGGATTCCCGGCGGAGAGCGTGTTGAGCCGAATCTTGACCCGCTTGACGTTTTTAAGGTGACATTCTTCTCGGGAGCTTTAGACTATGAACGGCTTGTTCTTTTCTTAGGTAATATTGCGATTTTTGTTCCGCTCGGATTTTTGCTCTGCCACAGGCTCAACAGGGGAGTATTGAGAATTTTTCTTGTTCTTCTGCCGTTTGTCCTCAGCACGGCAATAGAGATTTCGCAGTATTATTTTGGCATGGGTCATCCCGATATCGACGACGTTATTCTCAATGTTATCGGATTCTATATCGGAGTTTTGCTGAAGATTTTGTTCGATAAGGTTTTTGCTTTGAAACGATGATTTTCTTCTTGGGTATCGCACTCTATGAATTATGCTCCGGCCATACCTCTGCGTAAAATAATTTTTCCGTACCATACGAATTGTTTTTTGTAAAATATACTATTTACTTCTTTTTCGGCAGAAGCAAATCCTTTGCACCGACGAGAATGAGAATTACTGCGAAAATTATTCTCAATGTCTTGTCCTCAAGGCGGTCGAGCAGGAGGAATCCGAGTACAACGCCGATAAGGCCGCAGCCGATATATGTTAATGCGGCTTTTTTGTCTATCAGCTTGTTTTTAATATGGAAAATAATTGCCAATATGGCCGAGGGAATGAAAAACAAAAGGTTGATTCCCTGCGAAACCGTCTGCGGCAAGTCTTTATAAAGCGTGAGGTAGAGAATGAGTATTCCGCCTCCGCCGAAGCCCATTGCACCGAGAATTCCCGAGACGATTCCGGCAATAATATCAAGTATCATTTCATCAGCATCCTGATTCCTGCGTAGATTATAAAGATTGAAAACACCTTGCTCAGCACATTTTTCGGTATTTTCGGAAGCAAAAACGAACCTATCGCCGAGCCGACAAGACCCGGGATTAGGAAAACAAAGCTGTCGCTGAGCCTGACCTGACCCTTTATAAGATAGCCGACGGCGCTTATTATCGTAAGCGGAAGAATTATCGCTATCGCCGTGGCGTGCGACTTAGTCTGATCCGTTCCTCGAAGCTTCAACGCTTCAACGGCAACGATCCCGCCGCACGATCCGATTAAAATATTCATAACGCCCGTCAGAATTCCGAGCACTGGATTCAGTATTTTTTTCATAGTTCATTCACCGACTGCATATTTTTTATGTATGGGGTGATAATGTGAAAATCGGGATAAAGATTGTTATCGCAATTATAACTGCGTTTCTTATTATATTATCCGCCATGCTTTATCTTACATTCATGGCTAATTCTTCCGCTGCGGAGACTTCCTCAAATCCGTTTATGCGGAAAACGATAATCGTTGACGCAGGACATGGCGGTGACGACGGCGGAGCAATAGGAATTGACGGAACTGTCGAAAAGGATATCAATCTTGATATTGCGTTGAAGCTCGAAAAAATTTTGAAATTTTACGGTTTTAATGTTATAATGACAAGGACAGAGGACGTTATGACCTGCGACGACGGACTGGATTCACTGAGAAAAAGAAAGGTTTCGGATATTCACAACCGCTTTGACCTGATGCGGAAGAATCCCGACGCAGTTTTCATAAGCGTACATCAGAATAAATTTGAGGACACGTCTCAGCACGGCACCCAGGTCTTTTACTCGGGCAATAACGAAAAAAGCAAGGTGCTTGCCGAGGCGATTCAGACCTCGATAACATCGGCCGTACAGCCCGAGAACGGCAGGGTCGTGAAAAAATCGGGCTCGGGAATTTATCTTCTCTATCATGCTGAGATCCCCGCCGTGCTCGTTGAATGCGGATTTATTTCTAATCCCGACGATGTGAAAAAGCTTAAAGATGAAAGCTACAGAATGAAGCTTGCAATATTGATTGCAGACGGACTTTTAAAATATCTGCGTAATTGTTGATTGAATCGGCAGTTGCCAATGAGGTGATAAAATGGCACAGAAAGCCAAAACTTTATATGTATGCTCATCCTGCGGACACGAGAGTGCCAAATGGTACGGCTGCTGTCCGGGCTGCGGCGAGTGGAACACTATGGAAGAGGTGTTCAAAGCTCCCGAAAAAACAAAGGCCGCAGGAAGAAACGCTCCGGCCGGCCTTACTTCAAATGTTCAGATGATAAACGACATAAGCTGCGACGGCGAGGTTCGTCATAAGACGGGTCTTGAAGAGCTTGACCGAGTTCTCGGCGGAGGAATAGTCAAGGGTTCGCTCGTGCTTCTCAGCGGTGACCCCGGTATAGGTAAATCGACGCTTCTTTTGCAGATTTGTCAATATCTCGGCAGAACGCTCAAAATTCTTTATGTTTCGGGCGAGGAGTCGGCACATCAGATCAAGCTCAGAGCGGACAGGCTCGGCGTCGATACGGAGAATCTTTTTGTTCTCTGCGAGACCGACGTTCAGATCGTGGCGGAGCATATGAGAGCGTCGAGGCCCGATCTTGTTATTATCGACTCGATTCAGACGATGAATGTATCGGAATTGAATTCCTCTCTCGGAAGCGTTGCGCAGGTCAGGGAGTGCACAAATTGCCTCATGCAGACCTCAAAAAGTCTGAATATTCCGACGATAGTTGTCGGCCATGTCAACAAGGACGGCAATATTGCAGGACCGAAGGTGCTTGAACATATTGTTGACGCAGTGCTCTATTTTGAGGGAGAAAGACATCTTTCATACAGAATTCTCAGGGCAGTCAAGAACAGATACGGTTCAACGAACGAAATCGGCGTTTTTGAGATGAAGGACAACGGTCTGAGTGAGGTGGAAAACCCATCCGAGATGATGATTTCCGGCAGGCCGAAGAACACCTCGGGTTCATGCGTTGCTTGTCTTATGGAAGGCTCACGTCCGATTCTTGCTGAGGTTCAGGCACTTGTCAGTGCGTCCGGCTACGGAAATCCGAGACGAATGACAAACGGCTTTGACTATAACAGACTTGCGATGCTTGCCGCCGTGCTTGAAAAAAGAGCGGGATTTTTCCTGAGCAACTGTGATATTTATATCAACGTTGTCGGAGGACTGAAGCTGGACGAGCCTGCGTCCGACCTTTCGGTTGCGCTTGCGCTAATTTCGAGCCTTAAGGACACTCCGATTCGGGATGATGTTATCGCATTCGGCGAGATCGGTCTCGGCGGTGAAATACGCTCTATCGGCAGCTGCGAACAGCGAATCAAGGAAGCGGCAAGGCTTGGCTTTAACCGCTGTATTGTGCCTTATCACAACTATAAGAATCTGAATTCGAATATTAGATCGCTCGTTGAGATTGTCCCTGCAAGGACAATCAGAGCGGCATTTGATTCGGCGATATAAAATTTTCTGCCTTTCCCGATTAAAGGGGAGGCAGTTTTTTTGAGTGTAGGGAGAAAATAATCGGTGATTTTTCGCCGCAAAGAAAAAAATTACATAAGATTTTCTCGGTGTGATATGGAAATTTCACCATACGATAAGTATGAAAATCAACACTACATAGAGATACGATAAGAGCACAATCCGTAGGGGTCGATGACCCACGATGAAGTTCAATAAAGGCACAATCCGTAGGGGTCGATGCCCACATCGACCCAAGATTAGTATAAAACTTAGACCGAGCCGCAGCGAGACGCTGGCGGCGAAAGTGTTAATGGGCTCCTCCGGAAGGCGGCCACAAAATTTTGCACCGAAATCAACATCGTTTGTCGAATAAGCTCTTTTTTTATCGCCAGAGGTGAGAGACTGCCGGTTTATGAAAAGAAAATTGATTCGTCATGAGAGTGATGAAAGTGATTTTTTCGCTTTTATATAGCGAAAAAAAGAACGAAAGCCTTTATTGACTCTCGTTTTTACTGTTTTATTGCAATTTTTTCCATTCGCCGACCGCTAATTGGTCGCAGCGTTCATTTTCGGGGTGGGAGGCGTGACCCTTGACCCATACGACGTTGACCTTGTGGATATCGCAGAGCCTTAAAAGCTCATCCCAGAGGTCGGGATTGAGTGCGGGCTTGTTGTCGCTCTTTATCCAGCCTCTTGCTTTCCAGCCCTTTGCCCAGCCCTTGGAAAGGCCGTCGGCAACGTATTTTGAATCGGTCGTCAGCGTGACCTCGCACGGCTCTTTGAGAAGCTTCAAGGCTTCAATTACGCCCGTCAGCTCCATTCGATTGTTTGTCGTGTTTCGTTCGCCGCCGCTGATTTCTTTCTCCGTGTCCTTATATCTCAGGATTGCACCCCAGCCGCCGGGACCGGGATTGCCCGAGCATGCGCCGTCAGTAAAAATTTCAACCTGCTTCATCATTTCACCTCATTTGAATTATTCTACCATAAGGCAGATAAAAAAACAATATTTATTTGTTCTTTCAAAGTTGTTTATGAAATTAAGCTTTAACCCATAATAATTAGCGTAAATCATTGACTTTTGACGCAAAAAATAGTATTATAAATTAGTTATATTGGGTAATTATGTTATTTCTATTTTTATCCTTTATTTATTCTTTGTCTATAATGCGGTTTACATAAAAATTTTTAAGAATAGGAGTTAGTTTATTTAATGCCGAAAAATGAAAAAACTGACAAGAGTCAGAAGCCTGCGACAAAAAATAAGCAGGCAAAACGTGGCGTGAAGCAGACTTCAAAGACTGCAAAAACGCCGAAAACCAAATCGGCGAAGAGCGAAAAAACGAAAACTGCCAAATCGAATACGAAAAACGCTCAACAGGCCGAAAAGAGAAGGACAAATCAAAAAAGAACAAGCAGTAAGAAAAATTTCGGAGCAAATTCAAAAAAGAAGCAAACAAAGAAGAAACCCGTTAAATCCGTTAAAATCGGATTCCTCGGCGGACTCAACGAGATCGGAAAGAACATCACCGTTTATGAGTTTGAAAACGACATAGTAATCGTTGACTGCGGTCTTGCATTCCCTGAGGCGGATATGCTCGGCGTTGACCTTGTTATTCCCGATTTCACCTATCTTGAGGAGAACCGTGAGAAAATCAAGGGTATCGTTATAACCCACGGTCATGAGGATCACATCGGCGCACTTGCCTATCTTCTTCAGAAAATCAACATTCCCGTTTACGGCACAAGGCTGACCATGGGTCTTGTTGAGGGAAAGCTCGAGGAGCACAAGCTCCTTGACGGTGCAAAGCTCAATGTTATCAAGCCAGGCGACACAATAAAGCTCGGCAAATTCGACATTGAAGCGATTCACGTTAACCATTCAATCCCTGATGCTCTTGCGTTTGCGATAAAATGCGAGGCCGGATTTATCGTTCAGATGGGCGACTTCAAGATTGACAGCACACCGATTGACGGCGGAATGATTGATATCAACCGCTTTGCGGAGCTTGGCAGCGAGGGAGTTCTCTGTATGCTTTCCGATTCGACGAATGCCGAAAGAAAGGGCTATACGGAATCGGAGCGTGCCGTCGGCGCATCGCTGAGAACACTTTTTGAGCAGGCGGGCAAGAGACGTATTATAATCGCGACCTTCGCTTCAAACGTTCACCGTGTTCAGCAGATTATCGACCAGGCGGAGTCGCTCGGTCGTAAGGTTGCTCTTTCGGGCAGAAGCCTTGAAAACGTTGTTGAAATCGGTTCAAAGCTCGGCTATCTCAATGTTAAGGAGGGCGAGTTGGTCAGCATTGACATGATCAACAAATACCCCGACGACAAGATGGTTATCATCACAACCGGAAGTCAGGGCGAGCCCATGTCTGCACTTTCGAGAATGGCTTTTTCGGGTCACAAAAAGGTTTCTATCGGCCCGAATGACTGTATTATTATTTCAGCAAATCCCATTCCGGGCAATGAAAAGACCGTCGGAAACGTTATCAATGAGCTGATGAAGCTCGGCGCGGACGTTATCTACGAAAAAAGCTACGGCGTTCACGTTTCGGGACACGCATGCCAGGAGGAGCTTAAGTTGATGATGGGAATCGTCAAGCCGAAGTTCTTCATTCCCGTTCACGGCGAGCAGAAGCATCTGAGAAAGCATGCACAGCTTGCGATAAACATGGGAATTCCGAAGAATGATATTTTCATTCCCGATAACGGCGTATGCTTAGAGATTTCCGAGAACGGAATCAAGCAGCTTGAAAATATCCCGGCAGGTCAGGTATTTGTTGACGGTTCGGGTGTCGGCGACGTCGGCAATGTTGTTCTCAGAGACAGAAAACGTCTTGCAGAGGACGGCTTGGTTATCGTTGTCGCAACAATGGATTCATATACGGGTGAAATTTTGGCAGGCCCGGATATCATGACAAGAGGCTTCGTCTATGTCAGGGAATCCGAAGAGCTTATTGACGAAGCAAGAGACATTGCAAGATATGCAATAGAAAACTGCATTTATAATAATATCCGTGACTGGAGCACTATTAAATCCAAGGTCAGAGATGAGGTTTCGCACCTCATGTATGAAAAGACAAAGAGAAGCCCGATGATCCTTTCGATTATCATGGAGGTTTAATTTATGAAGGACAAGATCAAATCATTGATACGCAGCTTTCCCGTTATCTGCGGCGCTTCGGCGGCAGCGTTGCTGTTCACCGTGCTGACATTTATTCTCGGCCCGCTGTGGCTGGCGATAGTTGAGCTTGCAGCCGATATAGCCGTTGTGGTTTATCTGATTGTGAACTATGATTTGATGAGCATCAGGAAGCAGAAAATGATTACTCATATATCTTCCGAGCTTGACCAGTATGTTAAAAATATTTCCGACAGCTTTCCGCTGCCGATCATCATCTGCTCACCCGACGGAAAGATAGAGTGGTTCAACGAACGCTTTGAGCAGGCCATGGGTCCTCATTCCTCGGGCTACGGCGAATTAAGCTCATTGTTTGAGAATGTCGGAATAGATTCGATTCTCGACGCTTCGGTCAAAGGCGTTGTTATTGACTGCGACGACAAGAGCTTCAATGTTTTCTCTCACCGTGTTCAGGTCGGCGAGAGTGAATATGTGGTTATGTACCTTGTCGATATCACGAAGTACAGAAGTATCGCCAACGACTATTTTCGCTGCCGTCCGGCTCTTGCGATTATGACGATCGACAATATGTCCGAGATTCAGCA
>FR882080.1:0-761 GCA_000434915.1 Ruminococcus sp. CAG:563 | reverse complement strand
GATTCAGCAGGATCACAGGGAGAGCGACTGCTCCGCCATCAGAAACGGCGTTGAGAAGAATATTGAAACATGGCTTTCAAAGTATCCCTGCCTTATCAGCAAGATAAGCGACAACAGCTTCTATGTTGTTGCCGAGAAGCAGGATATTGACGACATGATATCGAGAAAATTCGATATCCTTGATAAGATAAGAAATTACACCTACGACGGCAAATATGTCGGCGTAACGCTCTCCGTAGGCGTCGGTACGGGTGCAGACGTTGCCGAATGCGAGAAGAACGCTAAGCTCTCATTGGATATGGCATTGGGCAGAGGCGGCGATCAGGTCGTAATCAAGAATAAGGATAAATACGATTTCTTCGGCGGCGTTTCAAAGAGCGTCGAGACAGGCAGCAAGGTCAAGTCAAGGGTCGTCGCATCCGCACTTTCCGAGCTGATTCAGGGCTGCGAAAATGTTTATGTCATGGGTCACAGATTCCCCGATTTTGATGCGACAGGTTCGGCATTCGGCGTGGTTTGTATTGCCAAAAAGCTCGGCAAGAACGCATTCCTTGTCACGGATAAGGATAACGGAATGGCAAAGCCGCTTATCGAAAGAGCGGAAACGGAGTTCCCGGGCGTTGTTATGCCGACTCGGACGGCGAAGCTTGAATTTGCCAAAAGCAAGAAAAACCTGCTTATTGTTGTCGACACTCACATCAAGAACTTTGTCGAATGTCCCGAACTTCTTGCAATGTCAAGAATGACTATTGTTATCGACC
>FR882079.1 GCA_000434915.1 Ruminococcus sp. CAG:563 | reverse complement strand
GGCACTGCTCGGCGACGTTAACTCCGACGGCGAGATAAACTCATCCGATGCGCTTTCGATTCTGAGATACAGCGTTGGATTTGAGGTTGAAAATTTTGACGAATCCGCAGCGGATGTAAACTATGACATGATTGTCAATTCCTCCGATGCATTAAAGGTGCTGAGAATTTCGGTCGGACTTGAAAAATCAGATATTGCCTTGACCGAAAAAGCGGAAATTCTTGATTATTACAATAATGCAATCAATAAAACATACGCAGAAACGAAGCACATTCATTGGGTCGAAAATGCTCATTATAATCGGTTCTTCGATCATGACGGAACCACGATTGACATAGACCCGCTGATTCTCGATATTGACTATGAGAACGGATATGACGAGGAGGGCCTCCCTCCCAATGCCTATGCTCCGGATTCAATGCTTACCGAGGATATGGTGGATTCTATTTATTTTGAAAAATGCGGTGACGGTTACAAGGTATGTTTAACGATTAAAAGTGAAACGGTGAGCATCTTTGACAGCCCCGAATATCAGTGTGCAGGCGGAATCCCGTTTTACTACTATGTTCCTGAGGGCGAAGAGTATGAATTCGAGGACGGCGAAATTCAATATCACGGAACAGAGATTGAAGCGATTATCGACAGCGAAGGCTATATCACGTCATTTTATGTATACACACCTTATGACAGTAACTATACGATAAGTGTTTACGACTATGAGGAGGATGTTTATTATTACGGCGACTTTGCCGAAGACGGATATTGGACACATGAAATTAGTATAGATCGATAAGGAGTAAATCAAAATGAAAAAATTTGTTTCAATTCTTTCTGCAATTTCACTTGCGG
>FR882078.1:113599-121791 GCA_000434915.1 Ruminococcus sp. CAG:563 | reverse complement strand
TTTATTGTAACATATATTTATGAAAAAGCAATATTGATAAATGTCACAAATCTTACAAAATGACATAACTTTGCTCCTGTTCGGCTTTAGGTTGATGTTATAATCATTCTTCAAAAAACAATGCCTCCCCTTTTTCAAGAGGAGGCATAATTCATTTAATTATCAATACCAAATCCAGCCGAAGAGGATTAATTATTACTATAAGCCACTGGCCGAAGTTGTACTTAACGGTAACATTGCAGGTATCCGTTACGGTGTTTCCGTTGGAATCGGTTACGGTGCAGGTTATTGTTGCCGTGCCTTTCTTTGTCAGCTTTTTGTAGTTTAATTTTTCATTGCATGATGTGTCAACGGACGCTTATTTACGTCTATAACCGATGGCATTCGATAAATAGATTAACTTGTCATCCATCAAACGAGCGTATATTCACTTGAAACATTCAGCTCCTTGTGAACTTCTTTTCTGATGAAAATATAATAAATAAGCTGCATGACTATTGTTGCTATCCATGAGACGGGATAGGAAACGAACAGGTAGCCGAGCGTTCTGTTATGTGGGAAGAAACAGTAAATCCACAAAATTCTCACGCCGACCGTACCGAGCAGACAAAGAATCATCGGAACGGTTGAACGACCCATTCCTCTCAGAACGCCGGGGAAGGTATCCATAAATCCGCAGAGGAAATACGGCACGGTTGTCAGAGCCAGAATCTCGACCGAGCATTTAATAACATTCGGGTCATCGGTGTATATGTTTGAAACCTGATTACCGAAGACATATGCCAGCACACCGAGCGTCAGGCAAATCACAACCTGAAGAATCAAGCCGTCAATAAGAACCTTATCCATTCGCTTGGGCTTGCGTGCACCGTAATTCTGACTGGTGAAGCTCATACACGCCTGAGTAATTGAGTTTGCACCCATATAAAGGAAGCTGAGAACATTATTCGCTGCGGTGTAGCCTGCCATTGCGATTGAGCCGAAGGAATTGACAGACGACTGCAAAAGTACGTTTGAAAAGCTGATAAGCGTGCTCTGAATACCGGCCGGAATGCCGATTCGGAAAATCTGACCGAGGTATTCCCATTTTATCCTGAGCTTTTTGAATCTGAGCTGATAAACGGCATCGGTTTTGTAAAGACAGATTAGGACGAGAACGCAGGATATCATCTGCGAAATTACCGTTGCGATTGCAACACCGGCAACATCCATTTTGAATACAATAACGAGCAAAAGATTGAGGCAGGCATTCGTAACGCCCGAAACCACCAAGAAAATCAGCGGACGCTTTGTATCGCCGACGGCTCGGAGAATCGCTGCGCCGTAATTATAGAGCATAAAGAACGGCATTCCGACGAAATAAATGCGCATATAAAGTGTTGCAAGCTCGATAACATCCGACGGGGTATCCATCAGTTCAAGTGCAGGACGGGAAAAGAAGATTCCCACAAAAATCATTAAAACTCCGCTGATGAATGCGGTTAAAATCGAAGTATGCACGGTCTCGGACATTTCCTTATGTTTACCTGCGGCATAGAATCGGGCGGCAAGCACATTTGCGCCGAGAGAAATTCCGATGAACAGATTCGTGAGCATATTTATCAAAGAGGACGTTGAGCCGACGGCGGCAAGTGACTGACTTCCGCTGAAACGGCCGACAACTATTATATCAACGGCATTAAAAAGAAGCTGCAAAATACCCGAAAACATGAGCGGAATCGCAAAAGTAATCAGTTTGGGCATAATTGTGCCGTTGATCATGTCAATTTCATACTTATTCTTTGCCAATTCAAAATTCTCCTTCTTTTTTTCGGAAATTATTATAGTACAGTCATCTTTAAAATTCAATACAAATAACACCAAAACTTATTCGACATATTTCCCATTGTTATATTAATGATAGAGAAAAATATGGCGGCGTTTCTGTTACGAAGCACCGCCTGAATTTTATTTTATCATGCCTTTTGGGCTATCGTCTGTAAGCCGAGACCTGCAAGGTCAAGATGTTCGGCATCAATTGAAGTAACCGTTCCGTCAAAGTTGACGTCCGCCGCCGCAGTTTGTGCCGCTGTTACATTATCGCCGCTGATCATTCCGCCGGCGATAGCTCTTGTTATGACCGAATCTCTTCCGTCGATGTAGCCGTCGCCGTTGACGTCGCCGTGAATAACAACCGTCAGCGAATCAATCACATTACCGGAAGCATCAATAAGCCTTACGGTACAGCCTGTTGTTACATTGTTTGTATTCTTGATCATCGTATTATTTGCGTCATAAACTCTGATATAAACGACGTCATTTTCAAAGAGTGAAACGACCTTGCTAACGGTCAGGCTGTTGAAATTGAATCCTGAAACAAGATTGTTCTTCCTGTCAATAATCAATCCCGAGGTGCTCTTCGCAACGAGCTTATTTATGCCGAGCTTACCTGTATAAAGAATGCAATAGCCATCAACATAGGTATTGAAATACATATAATTATCGATTGTATCTTTGCCGGAAACAATTACGTTACCGACGGTATATTTTGCACAGTCAAGGGTCATAACGTAACGCTTGAATTCCGTCTGCTCCGGAACCTGCGACATGCTTGTGATATAGATATCGGTCGCTGCCGTATCAATATAAATAACGTTCGTCGAGCTGTAAACCGCTTCGCCGTTCTTTATCATGATATCGGTCTTTGAAGATCCGGCCGCAACGGGATCCTTTGAGCCGATGACATTGCCATTTTCGTCATATTCCTTCTCAACATAGAGATAATCATAGGTCTGAACAACTCTTGTCACTCTGCCGAGCGAATAAACGGCGTCGCCCTTGGTTGCGGATTTGTTATCGGCTATAACGCCGCCATATGTGTAGAGCTTACCGCCCGACCTGACATAAACGCTGCCGTAATTGCATTCGTTGTTTCTTATCGTTCCGCCGTAGATATACATTGTGCCGGAAACGGTGATTGCACCTGTCGTGGTGTTCTTGCAATTCTGAACAACGGACTTTTCATGCATATAAAGACTGCCGCCCGTCTGAACATTCACGGCTGCCGCACCGACAACGCCTGTCAACGCCTTGCCGCCGTCGATTATCATTAATCCGTCGGAATCCTTGCCTGCTTCATAGTCCGCCTGCGACTGCTGAACGTTATCGGCAACCGAAGTACCCAGTCTGAGAACAGAACCCTTCTTGACATCGAACATTATTCCGTAGAATGAGCCCGAGCGGATTGCCTTGTATCCCGTATCGTCGCAGAGGAGGGTAACATCGCCGTTGACCGTAATAGTTGAGGACACGGTAGCGTTTGCAACAAGAGTAATAATCGCCGTTTCGTCCGCCGAGACCGCAGCGAAAGCGTCCGTCAAATCGGTGTACTCAACCGAGAAAGCTCCCGCCTTGCTGACTCTGGCAACCGTCGTGGTCTCCATGCTGGTTATTGTGCCGTTCGCAAGGGTGTACCAGTTGGAGTTTGAAAGGCCGAACTTCATATAGTTCGTGCTCATTGCACTGCCGCCGAGAACCTTTGTCTTTTCGGCATATGCCTGCGGAGTTATCGTCGCCGCATAGCCAGAGCATGTGAGCTTTCCGCTGATGTCAACCGTCTTGCCGCTGACAAGGTAAATATCATTTGAAGAGTCAATCTGAGCCGCCGCATCAAGAGAGAGCGTCGCTCCGTTGTAGATGGCGTTTCCAAGCGCTTTATCTGATGTATTGCTTGAAATATCGCCGCCTGAAATTCTGACTTCTGCACCTGTTTCAATCTGAATTGCACCGCCGGAGGAATAGGCACGGTTTGAGGAAAGCGTGCCGCCGCTGATTTCAACCGTTGAATAATTCATTGCACAAATCGCTCCGCCGTAGGTCGCCTGGTTGGCGGTCATTGAAGCCTTTCCGCCGACAGCCGTAGTGGCATAAACGCTGTAGGAAGCTACAACGCCGCCCTTGAGCTTTGCAATATTTTCGGTAAATGTGCCTCCTGTTATAACAGTCTGTCCGCCGTTATTATAAAGAACCGCACCCTGAGTTGCCTCGTTTGATCTGAATATTCCGCCGCTGATATTTACAGTACCCTCAAGATTGTAAATAACGCCGCCGACCGAGGTGCCGATATTACCGCTGAAAATACCTCCGACGATCTCGGTTGTGCCCTGATTGTAAATCAAAGCACCCATTACCGTCGCCGCCGACTGCTCGGCCGTTCTGAAATCATAGAATTCAACGCCCGGCTGAACCGTTAAAGTTGCGTCCTCCGCAACCTTGATTGCCGAAGCCGTTGCCGCAACCTTGCCACCGTCGATATAGAAATCCGCAGAGCTGTCATCGCCGTAAACCTTTGAGCCTAACGTCAGCTTACCCGTAACATTGAACATCGGGGCAGTGAGCGATGCCGCTCTCGAAAGGGTTGCACCGTCCTCCGAAAAAATTCCTATATCCGAAGTGATATTCACGGTCGAGTTAAGCTCCGTATCACGGATAACATAGACTGTGGGAAGAACGGTTGAGCTTGTGCTTGAAGCATAGCCGATAGCCTCGGGAAGCGATTCATAATATGTGTCCGTGCGGCCGTCAATCTGAACCTTGGCA
Source organism: Ruminococcus sp. CAG:563 (assembly GCA_000434915.1). Taxonomy (GTDB): domain Bacteria; phylum Bacillota; class Clostridia; order Oscillospirales; family Acutalibacteraceae; genus CAG-488. The sequence goes on along the minus strand of FR882078.1, from coordinate 117,213 downwards.
ACATATTTGTTCTGAACTCTCTTTACGCTTCTGACCGAGCCGTCCTTTATCGCCTTGACAGAAGACATGTTGTACATTGAAGTGAGCTGAGGATAGTAATAGAAATATGTATCATCGGACGTTGCTCTCCAGTCGGAGGTTGAAAAGCCGATATTGGAAACGGACGAAGAACCGGTCATCTGAGCCGGAGTTTTTTCCGTTGCACCCGTTGTTAAAAGGTTTGTTTTGTATGTTCCGTCAAATATAACACCCGAAACATTTGCACCGACCGTGTTGCCGAAAGCAACGCCGACCTGGCTTGCACCCGTTACCCTGCTTGAAACATAGCAGGTTCTAACCGTGCCGTTATTATTGTAGCCGACAAGTCCGCCGACCATAACATTGCCGCTTATCTGTGCGGCCGTATTGTAGCTGTTTGTGAGCGTTCCTGCGGAGTTATATCCGAGGATTCCGCCGACAAATCTTGCATTCGGTGCACTGATAGTCGCATAATTAAAGCATTTGTTTACAGTCGCTTTATTGCTGAATCCAACAACGCCGCCGACATTTGTGAGAAATGATTTATCGTCCGAATAATTCGTTCCGACGACACTGCCGAGCATACCGCACGTTGTTACGCTTGCCGTTGAGCCGCCGAGGTTGCCGACTATACCGCCGACTGCCTTATCGCCGCTTATTTCACTGTCAACGGCACAGTTAAGAATCGAGCCGCTCTTTACATAGCCTGCAATACCGCCGACATTCTCAATGCCGGAGATTTTACCGTCAAGCACAACCGTGTTGGTGACAGTACCCGAATTCACATAGCCGAAAAGGCCGATATTCTTGCCGCTGTCGCCTGAGGTTGAGGACGTATAAAGACCTGCGATATTGTAACCGCCGCCGTTGAAAATTCCGTTGTATCCATGAGCCTCGTCAATTCCGATAGGCGTCCATTCGATAACGCCGAAGCTCTCGTCATTGACGTTGATATTCATAAGAAGATTATCCGTAACGGTAGCATTGGCATTGGGATTTGCATCCATGCCGCTGAGCTGTCCGTTTACCAAAGCCGCAAACCAGGCAAGCTCCGAGGGCTTTGAAATAAGATATGTACCGCTTGAATTCTTCTGCGGCACGGAGCGATCGCCCGCCCAAACGTCAAGTGAAAGCATCCATGCAAGAACGGGGTATCCGTTGTTGATCTCCGTATAGTCAAAACAAAAGTATGCCTTACTGCCGTTAAGCTCCTTAACGAATGAGGAAAGTTTCATGTCTGCCAGGGTTCGTCCGATACCCGTCGTTCCGTCAACGCCCGATGTCTCATAGCTGTAGAAGCTGCTGCCGCACTCGCTGCCGTAAACCGAACCGATTGCACCGCCGACCTCTTTGCCCGTGCTTGTAACGGGAGCAATGGCATAAGCGTCACAAATTGTTGAGAACAGGGCATAGCCGACAAGTCCGCCTACCGTGTCCTCCGCCGAAACAGAGCCGAGGAAGAAACAGCCTTCGAGGAATGCGCCGGATAGAGTGCCGCCGATTCCGCCTATATTCAGCTTGCCCGAAACAGCCATGCTGCTGTAGTTCTTTACGACAACCGTGTTACCGTTGGCATATCCCGTGATACCTCCTACACGCTGACCGCCGCTTACAGAGCCTGTCGAAAAGCACTGATTGATAACAGTATAATAGTATGACCAGCCGACAAGTCCGCCGACGCTGTTTCCCGTGCCGTAAACCTTACCCTCAAATGAACAGTCGGAAATTCCGAGATTCTCGGCATAGCCGACAAGACCGCCGACGCTGTAGCCGCCATGGATTTCGGCATTTGTTATCTTGATATTCTTAATGCTTGTTCGGGTGTGCTGAAGAACAAATTCCGATGTCATCTTTTCCGGAACATCCGAATCCTCGTTATATTCGCTCGGCATAACGACGCTGCCGAAAAAGCCTGCACAGTCGATACCGGAATCAACATAAACGCCGCTGACGGTATGTCCGTCGCCGTCAAACGTTCCGCGGAAAGGACTTTCCTGTGTACCGATAGGCGTCCACTTGTTAGCCGTTGAGCCGGCAGTGTTGAGCTGAATATCCGCAGTCAACTTACCCTTTATGGATTGCGAACCGCTGTTAACCGCATCGGCAAACCAAATAAGCTCCGAGGCAGTTCCGATTTGATAAACTCCGCCGGAAAGAGTCGGAACGGTTCCCGCCGCCAAGGCCGAAAGTCCCGGAATCACCGAGACAGTCAAAATCATAAGTGCTATGGCAACGGACAAAATCCTGCGTTTCATAAGCAACACTCCTATTATACAAATTTAAGACAATGTCGCACAGTTGAGACATGCGAATTGAGTAGAAAAAGCTGACTATACCATTACACATAGTATTATAAATTATTTTTCGTCAAAGTGCAAGGTACTTGTCTTAGTGTTAATAAACAATATTAGTTGAATTTTTTTGTGAAATATGTACTTTACTAAGTCGCAACGCACCGAGAAAGTCTGACAAAATTATTTTCATCGCTGAGTTTAATCAGCCTTCCCTTTGGGATAGGAAACCTTTTCGTTACACATAGCATCTTGTAATTTTCAGTTCAAATCTCCGACACGAGCATCCCGTGTCTCGCATAAACTCGGTCATGCTCCGCCTAAATCATCCCGTTTCCAGCATTTTTTGGCGTTTTTGTCGAGCAAATTGTGATTGACACCACCGAACGGCACAAGCGGTTGTATTTGTGAAAAGGACGTGTAAAATATAATTTTTCTGTTTAAATTTTTGCCGTAAAAGTGTATAATGTAATGGTGAATGTAATTATTAAGATAAAAGGAAGTTTATAATGTCGTATATTTTCAATTCCGCTGTTCTCGGTTCAATGTTCGCTGTGCCGGCTCAGGTTGTGGATAACTACATAAAATTAGCGAGTGCCTCTCAGCTCAAAACTCTGCTTTGGATATGCCGACACATATCCGAGCCGATTGACGCTGCCAAAATATCGCAGGAAATCGGCTACAGCGTCGGTGATGTTGATGATGCACTGACCGTAATCGCCGGCTGGGGCGTTCTTATCGGAACGGACGTTATCGTTACCCCTGCCCCCGTTCCTTCGGGAAAGCCGAAAATTACGGAACAGCCGAAACACTTTGAGGAAATTGCCGCATCGAAGCCGTCAAGTGAGCAGATAATAACCAGATGCAAGGAAGACCCCGAAATTCTCGCAATGTTCTCCGATATTGAAAAAATGCTCGGCAAGACCCTCGGCTACGACAGCCGAAGCACTCTGCTGATGATGCACGATCACTACGGCCTGCCTATTGAGGTTATCTACATGCTCGTAGACTATTGCAAATCCGTCGGAAAAAGCGGTTTTTCCTACATTTCAAAGGTCGGAAAAACCTGGGGTGAAAAAGAAATCGACACGATTGAAAAAGCGGATGAACAAATTAAAATTCTCAATTCCTGCAACAAGCTTTGGAAAGAATTTGCCGAAATGGCCGGTATTCAGAACCCTCGCCCGTCCTCGTCGCAGTCGGCTTATCTCAGAACATGGTCAGTCGAGCTGAAATTCAACGTCGAAATGATTTATCTTGCATATGAGGAGATGCTAAATCATTCAAGCAAGATAAGCTTTCCCT
>FR882078.1:99194-113574 GCA_000434915.1 Ruminococcus sp. CAG:563 | reverse complement strand
CCCTACATGAATAAAATTCTGATGAACTGGCATTCCAAGGGAATCAAAACTCCAGACGATATTGAGAAAGAAAAAGAAGAATACCGCAGAAAAAAATCGCCTGTTACCAAGACGACTGCATCATATGATATCAATGAATTTATTAAACGTGGCGAAGCATTGCCGGTATACAAGAAAGGAAGCTGAACATGGCATACAGCAAGGAAACATACAAAAAGGCCGAGCAGGAGCTGGCCGAGAGAAGAAGACGTGCACTTGCCGAGCGTGAAGAGCACCATCGAATTGCCGTTGCGGCTGTTCCGGAAATTCTTGAGACCGAGGAAAAGATGTCCTCGGCAGGCTTGGCAACGATCAAGGCTCTCGGCATGGGTGCTGACGACGCCAAGGAATACATCAGAAAGCTTTCGGAAATCAATCTTGCCGCTCAGACACAACGCAGTCTGCTTCTCAAGAATTCCGGCTTTCCCGAAAACTGGCTCGATGTCCGCTACAGCTGCAAAAAATGCGAGGACAAGGGCTTCGTCAACGGAATCATGTGCGATTGCTTTAAGGAGCTTCTTAAATCGCTTGAATATGAAAAGCTTTGCTCAAATTTACCTGTTAACAACTGTCGATTTGACAATTTCAAACTTGACTACTATCCCGATGGCATAGGTACAAGTCCTCGTCAAAGAATGGAAAGTGTGTTGAACTACTGTAAAACCTATGCTACTGATTTCAGTAAAAAATCATCAAATCTCCTGCTCTACGGTCAAACCGGTCTCGGAAAGACACATCTTTCCCTTGCCATTGCGGGCAAGGTCGTTGAGGCAGGCTACGGAGTTATCTATTCTTCCGCACAGAACCTCTTCAACAAGCTTGAAAAAGAGAAGTTCGGCCGTTCCTACGGCAACACCGAGGAAAATATACTTGACTGTGATCTTTTGATAATTGATGATTTGGGAACAGAATTCACAACTCAGTTCACGATTTCTGCATTATATAATATAGTAAATTCGAGAGAGCTTGAGAGTAAACCTACAATTATAAGTACAAATCTTCTACCCGACAAGCTTGAAGCCACATACAGCCAAAGAATCACTTCACGAATTCTCAGCAACTACGTCATGCTTTATTTTGACGGCACGGACATCAGACAAATTAAAACGAGGTAATTTATGGATATAATTCTTGCACTGACTAATGAATTCAAATTAAAGAAATGGCAGATTGAAAATGTCGTCTCCCTCATCGATGACGGCAACACGATTCCGTTTATTGCACGATACAGAAAAGAGGCTCACGGCACACTCGACGACCAGACTCTGCGTGCAATCTCCGAAAGACTTGAATATCTTCGCAACTTGGACAAGCGCCGTGAAGAAATACGTTCTTCAATAGAGGGTCAGGAAAAGCTAACGGATGAAATCTCCGCCGCACTCGATAAGGCCGCAACCCTTGCCGAATTGGAGGACATCTACCGTCCGTTCAAGCCGAAAAGAAAAACGAGAGCTTCCGTTGCAAGAGAAAAAGGACTTGAACCGCTTGCTCGGGCAATCTATCTTCAGACGCCGAACAGTCCGTCCGCCATTGAGCTTGCAAAGGACTACATAAACGAAGAAAAAGAGGTCAGCACCGCCGATGATGCACTCCAAGGTGCAATGGATATTATAGCCGAGGATATTTCCGATATGGCAGATATCCGCCGCAGGCTTAAAAACCTGCTCAACGTCGTCGGCATTGTAAACGTCAAAGCAAGCGATGACGAAGCCAAGAGCGTTTATGAGCAATATTACGATTACTCCGAGCCGGTCAACAAAATTGCCGACCACAGAATTCTTGCGATTAACCGTGGCGAGAACGAGGGCTTTCTCAAGGTCGGTCTTGAGCTTGATCGAGTTAAGGCGCTAAACGTCATCGCCTCCGAAACACTCAACGACAAGGGTTCACCCTGCACCGATACGGTTCGAGATGCAGGTGTTGACGCATATGACAGACTGATTTTTCCGTCGGTCGAGCGTGAGATTCGCTCCGCTTTGACCGAGAGAGCCGACGCATCGGCAATCAAAAATTTCTCACTCAATTTAAGAGAGCTTTTGCTTCAGCCGCCCGTTAAAGGCAAGGTTGCACTCGGACTTGACCCCGGCTACAGAACAGGCTGCAAGGTCGCAGTTGTTGACGCAACGGGACGTGTGCTTGACACAGGAGTGGCTTACATCACACACTCCGCCGCTCAGCAGGCACAAGCAAAAATTCTGATCAAAAATTTAATTAAAAAATACGGCGTTCAAATCATCGCCATAGGCAACGGAACGGCGTCCAAAGAAACGGAAATCTTCACTGCCGAGCTTCTCAAGGAGCTTGACACCGACACAGCTTACATGGTCGTCAGCGAGGCCGGCGCATCGGTCTATTCCGCTTCAAAGCTTGCTGCAGAGGAATTCCCTCAGTACGATGTTTCGCTGAGAAGTGCGGTTTCCATAGCCCGTCGCTTGCAGGACCCGCTCGCAGAGCTGGTTAAAATCGACCCAAAAGCAATCGGCGTAGGCCAGTATCAACATGATATGCCAAAGAAAGAGCTTGACAGCGCACTCAACGGCGTTGTCGAGGATGCCGTTAACAGCGTCGGCGTTGACCTCAACACCGCTTCGCCGTCACTTTTGACAAGAGTTTCGGGAATCAACTCGACCGTTGCAAAAAATATAGTCGCTTATCGTGAGGAAAACGGCGAATTCACGTCACGCTCCCAGCTTAAAAAAGTACCAAAGCTCGGTGCAAAAGCGTTTGAGCAGTGTGCAGGCTTCATGCGTGTACCCGAGAGTAAAAATATGCTTGACAACACAGGCGTTCACCCCGAGAGCTATACCGCAGCGAAGGCTTTGCTTGAAATCTGCGGCTACACGGTCAATGACGCAGCAAAGAATAAAATCGGTGACCTCAACGAAAAAATCGCTGCTCTCGGTGAAGAAAAAGTTGCCGAAAGAATCGGCGTGGGTGTCCCGACAATGCAGGATATTGTCAAGGAACTTATGCGCCCCGGCCGTGACCCTCGTGACGAGCTTCCACCGCCGATGCTCCGCACTGATGTTATGGACATGAAAGACCTCAAACCCGGCATGGAGCTTAAAGGAACGGTCAGAAACGTTATCGACTTCGGCGCATTTGTTGATATCGGCGTTCATCAGGATGGGTTGGTTCACGTTTCGCAGATTACAAATCGCTATATAAAGCACCCCTCCGATGTGCTCAAGGTTGGACAGATTGTCACGGTTTGGGTGCTCGACGTTAATATTGAAAAGAAAAGGATCTCACTCACAATGAAGAAACCTAAGGGCGTTGAATAATGAATAAACTCGACAGCAAAAACTCAAAGAGGCTTATATTTCTCTGCTCGCTGGCTTATTTCGTCAGCTACCTTACACGAATCAATTTTGCCGCTGTAATTGCGGCAATAATAGCAGACGGCTGCATCGAAAAAGCGGCGGCCGGCGCAGTCACCACCGTGGGATTCATTACATACGGCGTTGGTCAGCTCATCAGCGGCAAGCTTGGCGATCGTTTTGACCCAAAGAAGCTGATGACGCTCGGCTTCTTCGTAACGGCAGCAATGAATTTGCTCATTCCATTTGTCAAAGGAGCGGTTCCGATGTGCCTTGTTTGGGGCGTAAACGGACTGGCACAGTCGCTCATGTGGCCGCCGATGCTTAAAATAATGAAAACGGCAATGAGCGAGGACGATTTCAACAAGGGCTGTGTTCAGACCAACCTCGGCTGTACCATTGCAACCATTCTTATATATTTGCTCTCACCTGTTGTAATCTCCGTTTGGAGCTGGAAAGGCGTATTCTTCATTGCAACAGTCTGTGGAATTGCAATGGCAATAACATGGTACACCGTGCTGACAAAAATAGAACGCTCTGCTGACATTAAATATGTTCTTAAAAAATCCTCGGATAAAAAAAGCAAAAAGCACAGTCCGACCATGCCGATAGTTCTGCTCATCTTCACTCTTGCGGCGATATTCTTCCAAGGAGTTCTCCGTGACGGCGTAACGACGTGGCTGCCGACATATATCTATGAATCCTTCGGACTGAGCAGTGAAAAGTCAATTCTCACCAGTGCAGTTATTCCGATATTCTCATACATAAGCCTGCAAATTTGTTCAAGGCTTTATAACAAGACCGGCAGAAAGCCGTTCAAATGCGGATTTATGATTTTCGCCGTCGGTGCCGTTTCAACAATAATTCTTGTCGCCTTCGGCAGTCATTCTGTCATCCTGACAGCGGTTATATGTGCCCTCATCGTCGGCTGTATGCACGGCGTTAACCTTGTGCTCATCAGCTTTATTCCCGGAATTTACGGCAACAACGAGAACGTTTCCGAGCTTTCGGGCACGCTCAATTTCATGACATATGTCGGCTCGGCAGCATCGGCCTATGGCTTCGCCCTGCTTTCGGACAGCTTCGGCTGGAACGGCACAATAATCAGCTGGGTTGTAATCGCTCTGCTCGGCACGGCGGCAGTCGGAATCTGCAAAATAATTGATAAGGAACCTGAAAATGAACGATAAAAAATCCAAGAAAGAACAGAAAATAAGCTTTTGCCCCGTCGCCGGAAAATGCGGCGGCTGCCAATTGCAAAACATGACATATGAGCGTCAGCTCGGCTTTAAGGAGGCAAAGGTAGTTAAGCTCCTCGGCAAATACTGCCATGTTGAAAAAATAATCGGCATGGAGCACCCCTACCATTATCGCAACAAGGTTCAGGCAGCTTTCGGCTCAACGAGGGGCGGCAAAATTATCTCCGGCGTTTATCAGTCCAAATCGCACAGAATCGTATGCGTCGACCGCTGCCGAATTGAGGACAGAAAGGCCGATGAAATCATCGTGACGATTCGTTCAATGATGCCTAAATACCGTATGACGGCCTACAATGAGGATAGGAACACAGGATTTCTGCGTCATGTACTTGTCAAGCACGGCTTCAAGAGCGGTGAAATCATGGTTGTGCTTGTCACGGGAACTGTCGTTTTTCCCGGCAAGAACGCTTTTATAAAGGAACTGCTTGAAATCCACCCCGAGATTACGACTATCGTTCAAAATATCAACAATTCCGATACAAGCATGGTTCTCGGCGAGACGGAAAAGGTGCTTTACGGCAAGGGGCATATCAATGACTCGCTCTGCGACTGTGTTTTCGGAATATCGCCGAAATCGTTCTATCAAATCAATCCCATCCAGACCGAAAAGCTCTACAATAAAGCGATGGAGTTTGCAAATCTCACGGGTCAAGAGACCGTTATCGACGCTTACTGCGGCATCGGTACAATAGGAATTGTCGCCGCCAAGAAAGCTAAGCAAGTTATCGGCGTTGAGGTCAACCGTGACGCAGTTCACGACGCAATCGCCAATGCCAAGCTTAATAATACAAAAAACATTCGGTTCTATTGTGCCGATGCAGGCGAATTTATGGTTGACATGGCTTCAAGCGGCGAAAGAGCGGACGTTGTTTTCATGGATCCGCCGAGAGCAGGAAGCGATAAGGCGTTTCTTTCCTCTGTCGTCACTCTAAGCCCGAAGAAAATCGTCTATATCTCCTGCAATCCCGAAACACAGGCAAGAGACATATCTTTCCTCATACGCAACGGATATAAGGTCAAAAAAATTCAGCCCGTTGACATGTTCCCCCATACCGCACACGTTGAGACTGTTGCATTATTGGTCAGGAACATATCAACTAAGAAACACGTTGGTATAGAGGTTAGACCTGAAGAGCCCGGCTCATAAATCCGTAAAATTGAATACCTTTGATGATTGTTCCAAATCAATACAAACAATCACATAAACCCGACAGCTCGCAAATGAGTTGTCGGGTTTATTTTCACGCATAAATGCGTCAAAACAAATCTCCGCAGATTGCTCCACGGAGATTGTGTGTTATTTAATTAATACCAAATCCAGCCGAAGAGAAGGATTTTAATCAACCACTGACCGAAGGAGTATTTGACCGTTACCTTGCAGGTGTCCTGAACGGTGTTGCCGTTGGAATCGGTTACAGTACATGTTATCGTTGCACTGCCCTTCTTTGCGGCGTATACCTTGCCGTTTTCATCAACCGTTGCAACCTTTGTATTCGATGATGAATACTTCACCGTGTACTTTGCACCCTCATCCGCCTTGATTGTCGGTTTGATTGTCGCCGACTTCTTGTAATTCAATGTGATGTCAGAAACAGAAACGGATTTTACGTTTGCCGGCTGTTCAACGATTGCGTATTCGCTGAAATGGTTCGTCTTGAAGATAACATATCCGTCCTTTACTTCGCATGGAATCTTAGTTACCTTGCCGCTCACAGAATCGACATAGCAAACAAAGACTTTGTTCGTCGTGAATCCGTCCGGAAGAGGAACCTTGACGGTGATTTCGCCGTTCGGCTGAACCTTTACGCCGTCCTTGTATGTTGCAATGTCATAGATTTTTGAATTGACCTTGCCGAATTCGGCATTGATGAGCTGGAACGACTTGCCGCTGAACTGCTCCTCGACCTTGATTTCAGTATCGGAATCGTATTCATTATTGTAATTGATTTCGATTCCCGTCTTGTCGTCCTTGATAACCTTGAGCTTTTCAATCGCACGGGTTTCGACCTTATCGCATACGGAGCAGGTTCTCTTTTCCTGACCCTCGGCGGTCGTTGTTGCTTCCTTTACAACCGTCCATTCGCTCCATGTGTGAGCCGCAAGCGGAAGCGTCTTTTCATTGAATGTCTCGCCGCACTCCGAACAAATATCATACTCCATTCCCGCAACCTTGCAGGTGGAGGGTACGGTGATGTGGTTAAACGTGTGGGTGTGTTCATCTCCGTTGCCATCAAGAATTTTGACAGGGTACTCGTCTTTATCCGGATAATATGACCAAACTGAACCGTCAGTTCGAGTAAATATTACATAGTAATCATCATAATAAATACCAAACATACATTCTTGAAAATCCACAACATCTGTCATTATTTTTTCTGAGACAGTCTTTCTTATGTGTAATTCTTTGTTTTTATTCAAATAAAAATTATCGCTAACTTTTTGGACATTTGTTAACGTTGGTTCACCGATTTTAGCAATATAATGCCAATCCTCATCATGACTTAACAGACTTTTTAAAGTATAATAGTCTCCATTACTTGTTATAAATCCTTTTTCTGATAAATTATTTCTCTTCAAACTAACAACGTCATCAAAAAGTTTTTCTTCTTTTTCATTATTCATTTTACACCACAAGGTGTCATTATCATCAAGATAATAGGCTACATAATATACATCAATATCTTTAACTTTATGGTCGACTACTTCAGTTGAAGAAACCCAGCTACTATACGATGCTTGTATACTATAAGTCTTTTCATCATTACCTATATAATTGCACTCATCAGAATCTGCATTAATTATCTTTTTAACATTATCAGCACATTTTACAATTTTCAGATTACTATCATATAAATTATCAAAACATTTATATATCTCGCCTGACTTTGTTAAATAGAAGCATCCCTCAATGTCAACGACATTTTCAGCTATTAGGCTATAATTTAGGAGATTATAACAATTTCCATTATAATCTAGGGCTAATCCATAACCACGAAATCCATGGTTTTTTGGTGGATTTGTAATCTTTTTAAATCCATTGCCAATTTTATTTTCAGACTGCCAAAGTTCATTGTCACTTGTAATATAGTATGTAGAAGAATACATGCAGTTTTCATCTCTTCCCGGATAAAAACTGCTCATAAGCACATTCTTATTACTGTTTATTCTTTTTAAATTTCCATTTTCTATTTGAAAAACATCACCATCTGCATTATTTACAATGGCACCAGCCAAAAGAGAAGGCACTTGATTAGATTTATTGCCTAAGTCATTATAAAAATCAGTTGATTTTACATGAACGGTAAAGTTCTTTGAAACAGAGCCTATACTTACAGTAATAACCGCTTCGCCTGATTTTACCAAATTTAAATTAGTGCCATCATAATATGCAACACTTTCATCTGAGGATATAATTTTCATTATATCCGTAACTTCACAGTTTTTACTTTCATTTTTATCATAATATAAATTGCCCCGCATTCCTAAGAATCTTAATCTGCCATTTTCAACAAAGAATTTTTTGTCAACTTTTGCAGGCAAACAAGTAAGGTCATTATACTTTTGCAATACGAAATAATCTTCAATATAAATTTCAGTGTTATAATTATATATTACTCCTATCGAATCAGCATATTCTAAGCCTGAAATATCTTTGACATCATCAAGAGATATATCCCCATCATATGCTCTCATCTCTGCAACAGAGATAATTCCATCTTCATCCTTATCAACTGAGCAATAGATCAGCTCCTCATAAAGCGATTGATCTTTAAAATTAATATATTCATTTTTATCATTCGAAAGAGCGATAATAAATTCTAATGATGCGTCTCCGTCAGAAATTGTTACCGTTTGTGCTCCAACCTTACTTGACGAGTATCCTGATGAAGAATACTCGGTAATCTGTTTCCAAGTGTAATCAGATGAAAGCTTATACACCTCTATAGCTGATGAAAGCGGTGTACCCTTTGAAATTATACAATTCTTAAATTTAACTTTTAGATCACCTACGCAGATACACCTTATTTCTTTTTCTTTGGCCCAAGTCTCTGCATATGAACCCCTTATACACATAATTGATTTTGAATTATTGTATTCTCCAATATATATAACACTATCCGGGATTATTATATCCTTATAGTAGTCAATAGCTTCACTGCATATAAATTTTGTTCCATCTTTTATCTTGTCATTTTCTCCCAATATAACAAGTTTATTGCCAAGATAAAGGCTTTCATTGTCCCAGTTACTCTTATTTTTATAAAAAGCTGTATCACTGATATCCCAACCACTAAAATAAAAATCCTCGGCAAAATCAAGCACTTCGGCATTTACAAAAGCACCGAAATAAGTTGTGTCATTAAATCCCGGCTTAACAACAATTCGTTTAACCCATTTTACAGTGCGGCTTCCCAAGACACTGTACGATAAAGATATATACCCATCATCGGATTCGGTTGTAGCCGGTTCAAAAGTAATTGTTCCGGTTGATCTGTCTTCTGTAATTTTGCAATCTTCTTCCGGAATTACAGTTCCGTCAACCTCATAATTATTTTCTCTTATATTGGTTATTTTGAAACCATAATAAGAGCTACCGGAATTCCAACAGTTAAAACTAATTTTGAGAGAACTCGCATTGAAATCTACCGTCTTACCCGCAAGTTCATTTCCGGCACGTCCAATACAGTCACCATTTTGATCGTAAAAGATCAGGTCATCGTATTCGTTAAATTCCGTCTTATCAGAAAAAGTGACAGAAAGCGATTTTGTGCCCGGCTTTCCCTCATAAGTCCATTCATAGTCACCATATTCGTATGGGTGTTCGGATTCAGGGTACTCGCTCTCCGCCGCAAATACCGTTATCGGCAACGCCGAAAACATCATAAGAACGGCAAGAAGCAATGATATAAGTTTCTTTTCCATTTTGTTGTTTCCTCCCAACAAGTTTTTATTTTCTATATATAAAAACAACCCGACAAGGCTCGTTATGCAAGCCCCATCAGGTTAGTTAAGCGCAATTATTTTTGTGTATGCAAAAGCAAGCGAGCAGACTTCGGCTGCCATTTTTACATTATACTCCTGCATACCCATTTTCATTCAATCCCTTTTTTCTAATTTTTTACCTTTATATTTTACACGATTTATTTCTATTTTGCAATAGTGTGACAAAAATAACAAATTTGTATTTTTTGTCACACCCCCTTTTTTGCAAAGTTTGTGAAAAATGACGGTGATATGCTTTCACAATTCTGCCGTTTTTGACATTTTATGTAAATTCGGCAGATATTTATAACCCCCTCAGTCAGCGTTGCCTAGGAATTAGTAATCAGTGATTAGAATATAATTTCTAACCACTAATTACTTTAAGGAGAAGCCGCCCTTGGGTCGATGTGGTCATTGACCGCTACAAAAAGTTCCTATATCGAACCTCGTCGAGCTCTGCGGAATGTGCCGTTCTTGATCCTCATTTTAGAATACGACACGGATTCGCACCGAGGAAATCCGATTGTTTTCTCAAAAAAGTAATAGATTTTCGGTTTATCCCTACGCTTGTTGACAATGTTATTTTTTACCTGTATAATTTTAAGCAAGACTGTTATTGATAAAACAATCACGGAGGTTAACCTATGACCCTAAAAGAAGTTATAAAATACAGAAAAATATGGATGGGTTTTGCGATTTTGTGGGTAATCTTTTTCCACTTCGGCTACAAGCCGCCCGATCCGCTTGCCGCATTACAATCGAGCGGTTACAGCGGTGTAGACATCTTCTTTTTCGCCTCGGGAATCGGATGCTATCTTTCCTATTCCCGTGACAAAAATGCCGCCGCTTTTATCAAACGGCGATTCATTCGAATTATGCCGACGTATTTTGTTTTCATTGTGATTTGGTGTACATATAAGGTAATAACCGACGGCATGGATTTTACAACGGTACTCGGCAACATTTTTTGCGTTCAGGATTTGACCGGAAAAGAAGGCAGCTTCAACTGGTATTTTGGTGCAATGTGGATTTTCTATCTTCTGACGCCGTATTTTGTCGCTGTTGCCGATAAAATCAAAAAGCCTGCCGGCTGCGTCCTCTTCTGTCTGTTACTTGTGTTGTTCTCGTTCCCGTTTTGGAATGTTAAAGCACTTATAATAATCGTTACAAGATTGCCGGTTTACTTCCTCGGAATGTATCTTGCAAAACGATCACAGGTAAGTGATGATAAAATTTCGCTAAAGTTTATGCTGATTGCCACAGTGCTTTCAATTATCAGCATGGCAGCATTTATTGTGTGCTATTTCAAGCTTCATGATGAGCTTTGGAACTATGGATTATGGTGGTATCCTTTTATCATCACCGCTCCGACGATTTGTCTTTATCTCTCATTTATCAGCAAACAGCTTGAGAAAAAGTCGGTCGGTCAAAAAATTCTGAAAGCGTTTTCCTTTATCGGCAGTTACACCTTTGAACTTTTTCTTGTCCACGTGTTTGTTTTCAAAGAGGTCAGCAGCATGATAATGGAAAGGCAGCCGAACCACGTTATTGCAATTTGGTTTGCTGCACTTATCCCCGTTGCAATAGGTGCCGCCATTCTTTATCAGCTGACAAAGGGAGTTGAAAAGCTCATTAAAAAGGCCGCAAAATAAACTAATTTAAAGCCATGGTTATCGGAATCATCGATAATCATGGCTTCGTTTTTTCATATGCTCCACAATCGCTTTTGCTGAATTTTCGGGAACGTTGATTGTGTGTTTGGCTTCATTCATATTTTCAAGGTAATGTGCATCCGAGCTGACGAAAACAGGCATATTTTTTATGATCGGATACTTTTCTTTGTACTCGTTTTGATTGGCTTTCTCCGTCATTTCAACCACATTGAAGTTCATCTCAGGCGTTATCATTCCAAGGTTTGAAATAACGCTGTACGAATTACGGTCGATATGTGCCGGATAGCATATGCCACCGTATTCACCGACAATTTGCACGGCATTTTCAATGCTGATTCCGCTCGCAGTTGTCAGCAGTAACTCCTGCGTTCCCATTATCCCGTCGCCCTCGTCCATAATGATCTGGTCGCCAAAAATTTCGGGTCGGTTTTTGACAGGAGGAACAGTTGAAAGCACATATTCGGAAAAAGCCTCGGCATTTTTTACGTCGTCAAACAGACATACAACATGTACCTCCTCCGAAGTGCAAAGCTCCATACCCGGAATAACGGTCAGACCAATCTTTTTGCCAACGTTGATTGCCGCACGGCAATTTTGAGCGGTGTTGTGGTCAGTCAAAGCTATGGCATCCATACCGAGAATTTTCGCCATATTGACGAGATTATACGGCGTCATGTCGTTGTCGCCGCAGGGCGAAAGACATGAATGCAAATGAAAATCGTAATACAAATCCATTTTAAATCAGCCTTGAGATTTCGGCGGCTACCCGGTAGGAATTTTTTTCCGTGGTGAGAATTATTACGCCGTTTTGCTCGGCTCGCTTAAGAGCCTCCTCGTCAAGTGCCGCATTCTCGGTCAAAATGATGCATGCAACGTCGGCAAGCACAGCAACGCCGATTGAATTGACATTGCCCATAACCGTAAGCCATGCGTCGCCCTCCTGTGCTCTTGACATAACCCAGCTGAGCAGATCGCCGCAATAGCAGCCCGTTACCTCCCTTTCAAGGTCGCCACCGCATATGAGCGTTAAATTCAGTTTTTCTTTAAGTGTTTTTATGTCCATTTCAACTTCTCCTCGTCAATAATCTCACGGAACGGAACAGGAATGAATTTTTCAATCTCGTCCTCGTTGAGCGGAGTGGTGTGGCTGATTTCCGCTTTGAGGCGGAAAACGCAGTGGTCAACGCTCGCATATCCTCGGACAATATCCTCGGCAAGCGAACGACAGGTAGGTGCGCCGCAAGTGCCGCAGTCGAGACCCGGGAAATTCTTTACCATTTCCGAAACCTGATTCATCAGCTTCATTGCGTCGGTTACGTTGTCGGCAAGCTTCAGCACAGAATACGGCTGTAAGTTTTCCTGCCACATCATCTCATCGGGTACTTCTTCGGTATCAATATGATTGCACGAAACGGGACGGTATTGTTTGAGAATTGAAAGTCTCGCTTTGGCAACAAATGTGTTGGAAACAGTCAGGCAACCGCCGACACAGCCTCCCGTGCAGGCGTTCAGCTCGATAAATTCAATATCATTGAGCTTTTCATCCTCAATCTCTTCAAGAATTTTTATAACATTTTCGATTCCGTCGGCGGCAATATATTTTCGGCTCAATGTGCCCGAGGCTTCGCCGCCGCTCGTTGCCCAGCCAACGCCGATTCTACCCGATTCATCCATGTTCTTAAGCTCTTTGAGATGATCCATCCTGCTGACAAGCATAGGGTAAATATCGCTGATTGCGATTGCCCCGTCAACGTCCGATTTTTCAGCACAGAGCGGATTTTTTATCGCTGTTATTTTGGCAGGACACGGAGTAATAAAGAACACACCTATATCACTGTCATCGAGTCCCGTCTCAGCCTTCGCTTCGAGCCTCGCCAAACGTGCCGATTCGTCCATCGGCGTATTAAGTTCCAAAAGATTGTCAATCAAATCGGGATAAGAAATCCTTATCAGTCGGCAGACCGCAGGACAAGCCGAGGAAATAACAGGCTTTGTCAATCCGCCGTCTTTAAGAAGCTTTCTTGTTGCGTCGGAAATAATTTCAGCGCCCTTTGCAACCTCAAAGACCTTATTAAAACCCAATTCGGTTAATGCCGTCAATATGTAATTGATATCGTCAAGGTTATTGAACTGGCCATACAAAGACGGCGCAGGTAAGGCAATTTTATATTTGAATTTTTCAATATCCTCAATAGGATCACTTTTAGCGGTTTTTGCATGATGGGGGCAGATGCGAATACATTCTCCGCAGTCGATACATCGTTCGGAAATAATCGTAGCCTTGCCGTGGCGCACTCTTATCGCCTGAGTCGGGCACCTTTTTATACAGTTCATACATCCGAGACATTTTTGCTTATCAAGGCTAACCGAATGAAAAACAGTATTCATGATCTTCTCCTTGCTTTTATTTATTATATACCTTAAGAGTAATTGTCGTTCCTTCACCAATGACAGTATCTATGTTCATTTCATCGGTATATTTTTTTATATTCGGCAGACCCATTCCTGCACCGAAGCCAAGCGAGCGCACATTCTCCGGGGCTGTTGAATAGCCCTCTTTCATTGCAAGCTCTATATCGGGAATTCCCGGGCCCTTGTCAGCCAATACAACAGTTATACAATCCGGCGTTACGGTTGCATCAATAACTCCGCCGTCAGCATGAATAACCATGTTTATTTCTGCCTCGTAGACGGCGATTGCAACATTGCGTGTTACGGCAGGTGCAAATCCAAGCTCTTTAAGGGAACGCTTAAGCTTGCCCGATGCTTCACCGGCTCGGGTAAAGTCATAGGCACTGACATCATAATGCAATTTTACTTCATCCATTATTTTCCGCTGCCTCCTCTAAGCCCATGAGCATAAAGTCGGCCGCAGGAGGTGAACATTTCAAGGTCTGTACCTATGAGAACAATGTCACGCTGCTCGGCAAGGTCGATCATGCCCATATCGGGCGATTTTCCCCTTACAAAAACAATGCAGCTCATATCCATCATTTCAGCAGTTCTTACAACCTGCGGATTAACAAGACCCGTCAGAAGAACTGCCTGCTCCTTAACAAAAGCAAGAACATCGCTCATCATATCACTGCCACAGGCGGGAAAATCA
>FR882078.1:74783-99173 GCA_000434915.1 Ruminococcus sp. CAG:563 | reverse complement strand
AAACACCTCTCTGTCAAGCAAATCCTCGCCGTAGATTATACGTCCGTCGAGTATATCAATAATTTCTTTTACCGTCATATTCAGCCCTCCGAATAATAAATATACATATATAATATCATATATTAAACGAAAAATCTATATATTTTCTATAAAAATAATTAATAAATCGGAATTTTTGTTTAAGAATTGCATTGACATTTACAAATTAACATAGTAACATATTTTTATACATAAAAGATGGGGTGTTTTTAAAATGAAAAAGCGGAAACTTTTAAGTTCTGTGTTTTCTGTCGCTATGGCAACGATTATTGCCGCAAGCTCGCCGACAGTTGGAGTTAAACTCGCAAAAGAAGCACAGCTTCCGGCCGAACCGACGGTTCAGAGCGTTTCAAATTCCAAATCTGTTGAAGCGAATAAAGCAAAGAGCGTCTCTGCAAAAAAAGAAACTGCAAAAACGGTTAAAATCGATGCAAATAATATTGCTCAGTTTGAAGATAAAGACGATGTTTTCTATGAGCCTGAAGAGGAAAGCATATCGGCACTTGAAGATTCGACAACATACATAAATGATGCAATAACGGTTTTTTTCAGCGACGATGCAACGCTGCTTGACAAGAAAAAGGTTGTCAAAGCCCTTGACGGTGAAATAGTCGGTAAGGTTGATTTCATGAATGAATACGAAATTAAAATCGAGCGTTCGGATTTTTACGAAATCAATAACTTGTGCGATGAGCTTATGGAGAACGATAAGGTTGAATTTGCAAGCTGCTCTCTGGCAGAGAAAATTACTCCGGATTATGTTCCGAATGATCCGTGGAATCTTACCGACTGGGATGATGACGCACTTGACAGGCGTTCACTGTATTCAAACTGGTGGATAAAAGCGACGGATACAGACAAAGCATGGGATTATGACGAATATTTCAGCGATATCGATGTTGGAATTGTAGATACGGGATTCGACCCGACCCATGAAGACCTTGAAGGAAAGATCGTTTTCCCGAATGAATTCTTTGAAAAAAATAATGCTCCCTCGTATCACGGCAATCATGTTGCCGGAATCATCGGAGCAACTCAGGATAACGAAAAGGGATTGACCGGAATTGTCCGTGACGGCAAGCTTGTTTGTATTGACTGGGAGGCTAACGAAGAACAGGGGCAAAAATGGAACAACAGTGCAAGAATAATGACCGGCTTTGTCAACGCTGTTCGTGCAGGAGCAAAGGTAGTCAATTTTTCTCTCGGAAGTTCCGGCACAATAAAAAACGGAATTGACAGGCTGCAAATCGTTAAGGATACTCAGGGCAAGTTCAATTCATATTACATTGCCAAAATGCTCCAACGCGGATATGATTTTATCTGCTGTCAATCGGCGGGCAATGGCGTTTACAAAAACGATAAGTTTGCCTATGCCGTTGACGCAAGCAATAACGGCACATTTTGTCCGATAACGGTCGACAATGCAGTTAAAACAGTCAAAGGTGTCACTCCGCAGGAAATTGTTGACAGAATAATTATTGTTGCGGCGGCAAAGTTTACCGGATTCAACACATATGAGCAGGCCGACTTTTCAAACGGCGGCAGTCAGGTTTCAATCTGTGCTCCGGGATATGATATTTACAGCACATACTACAAAGGCGACGGAAAAGACTATAATTATTGCTCTTACGCTTATCTTAAAGGAACATCAATGGCTGCGCCTATTGTAACCGGTATTGCTTCTCTTGTTTGGAGCGTTAATCCGTCGTTCACGGGTGCACAGGTCAAGCACTTCGTCTGCGACGAAGAAAATACAAAATATGAGGTTGCCGACAGCTCCTCCGAGCTTCATCTGCCAACAGGCACAATGCGAATGGTAAACGCTCAGCTTGCCGTCGAAGCAGCAATAAAAGAGTGCGAAAACTACGGCACGGTAACAGGCCGTCTCGAATGGGCAAAGATTACTCCGAGCAAGGTTATCGATTTCATCATAACAAGTAAGGAAACCGGCATGGTATACAGGCTCATGACCGACACCGCCGGCAATTTCAATGTGAAGCTCCCGGCAGGCAGCTATACCCTTGATCTTTCAGGAAAAAAGCGTAATTTTACTGTAACCGAGGGCGAGAATACAGACTTCGGTCATATGCGCACAGGCAACGCAACAATCGATTTTGACGAATTCAGAGACAGCATGAAGGACAATATGCAGGAGCTTCTGTCAAAATTGCAGGTTTACTAATCAATATAAAATTACATTACAAAAAATCGGCAGTAACGATTATGTTACTGCCGATAAGTTTTTATCTGATTTATTTTGTTGTCACAACATCAGCCGGCTTTGTTCCCTGAACCTCACCTGACTGAACAACAGTAATATTGCCGGAATTTCCGTCAACAACCGCCGTGAATCCGATTCCTCTCATTTTAAGGCTGACAACAAGAAGAATCAGCAGACAGAGAATCGTAACACCTATCATTGAAAGTGCCGTAATCTTGCCTTTTTTTTCTTTGTCGCAAGCTTTAACATATTGGTCCATGCGTTTCTGAGCGTCATTAAGGTCAATATTCGTTGCCTGTTCTGCCTTTTTCTTTGCCATTGTCATCAACTCCGATTTAAGCGATTGATATATTATACAACAATAATTTTATTTTGTCAATTACGGCTGCACGGTTATCGGATGCGACTCACTCTCATGTTCAAAGGAAATAAAATTATTTCTCTCGGCATAAGACCATCTCATATCGAAAAGCTCACACGCCGGTGCAGGCATATAAAGCTGGTCATGAATTCGGAGCACCTTTGCACATATCGTCTTTTCTTCACCGTTAACGATTGCCTTGTCACTGTTTTCAAAGAACTCTACCCTCTTGCCGTAAACATCAAGAGTAATTTTGCCTTTCTCCTTGAGGACATAACCGCCGATATAACCGATAAGTGTACCAAAGCAGGCATACCACATTCCGTCAACATTTTCGCATTTGACGCCTGACTGACAAAGACCCATGAGCGCACCCTTAAAGGTCATTCTTGTCTGATTGAATTTCGGTGCAATGGCATAAGGCGTAATCTCATCCTTGCCCTTATCAATCGTACATTTGTCAACAATTCTTCCGTCCTCAATAATCTTTGAAGTGAGGGTCATCTTATCGCCGTCCACCTCAACGATTGCAACAACGGAAACAGGCTCCTCCTCGCAATAAAAAGCAGAATGCCAAACCTTTGAAATTGCCCTTGTTCCCGGAGGGTTCTGATTTGAGTTGCCGAGCATATAGTGAACTGTACCCTGAGACGGACGCTCAAAAAGCTCCTCGTTTCTTCTTGGGAAGCTTCGTGAAAAGTTATGCTCATGGCCCGAGAATACGAGATCAAGCATCTCGAAGCCCTCTGTCATCATGGGATATGCGTCGTAATTGGCACAGTTTGAGCCTGAATAGCAAATCGGGAAATGATATGTACCGATATTCCACTGTCTGCTGTTCTTCTTCATATCATCTATCATCCACTCGTTAACGTCCTCGGGGCCGTTAATGCCGATCATTTGGAAATGGACGTTACCGTAATTGAATGTATAGTTTTCGGTTTTCCAGTCCTTCGGACCGTCATAGGCATATGAGCCTTTAAACTGATTGTCGAAGAACTCGGCAGGCTCCGCATAATATCTGCCCTGCTCATGCTCCGGATCTCTGAAGCCACGATTATCATGATTGCCGAGAGCCATCTGAAGAGGAATGCTCTCAACAACGCCCTGCATTCCCTCAAATGTGCCGTTCCACTGTATTTCATGCTGGCCGCAGTTTGTGTTGTCACCACCGGTGAGAATAAATCTTGCATCGGGATTTTCGGCAAGAACCTTTTTGAGAATTCCCGTAAAATACGAATAATCGGGATTTATCAGGTCTCCCTTCTGCTGGTCGGAAATGCAGATAAACTTAAACTTTGTGAGATTCTCCGGCTCTGTTGTGAAGCTGAATTCATCACTTCTGTGCTCATCATCACCGCAGGTGTAAAAATACTTTGTATCGGGTTTAAGTCCCGTGAGCTTTGCCCAAAACATATTGCTGATGTCAATATCGCTCTTGAAAACATCGGTGTCGGCGTTGGTGCGCTTAACCTCGTCCGAGCCGTCCTCATGATAAAGAACATAGCCGTTTTTTACGTCAATGCTTGTTCTCCAGGTTACATTCATTGTTGTTTTCGCATCGTCTGCGATGCTGATGAAAATATGATCGGGTTGGGGCTTAGAGCCTCTTAACGGTTTTGTTGACATAAATTTGCCTCCTTATGATATACTCGAATCGTTTATAACAATCGCTGACTGCTGTCTGTTAGGTGAATCGCAGAAAGCTTTCACTGTCGCCATGGCTTCCGCCGCTTCAAAAAATGAAATATCGCTGTTTGAGTCAAGGTTTGCAAGCAGCTTTTGATAAATCTTTGAACCGTTTGCAGCATTCTCGTCGGTTATATAGCTGTCAAGCATTGCACAAATCAGCTTACCCTGAATTCTCATTCCGTCCGAACCGAGAGTTTTGCAATATCTGAAATATTTTATAAGCGTTTCGCCCTTAATCGTTTGATTGCCCTTTGTCAGAATCAATGTATAATTATTGCTTCTGTATTCAATTCGATTATCGACCGTATATTCAAGTCCGTCCATATAGTTAATGGCAAGTGCAAAGGTCTCGGCATTTGAACCGACATATTTATTGATTTTCACATTCTCTTTCTGCTCAATAACCGAAACAAGCTTGCCGGCACCGCCCTCCTTAAGGGTCTGCACATAGCTTTTGCCGTCGGCAGCCTTACCGTCGGGATTCAGCGGACGGTCCTTGAGAATACAGTTATCCATATCCGCTTCGATTATGTGAATAAAATACATTTCCGAATAGTCATTTGCCGAACAATATACAAGAAAATTTGTCTTTCCGCTCAACTTGGTCGGCGAAACAGGCTGACCATCAGTTGTAGTTTCGCTCAAGTCGGTTGTTGTCTCCTTAGAAAAAATGCTTTTTAGCGAAATTTCATTGTGCTTAAGTATAACAACTGCCGAAACAGAGCCGAATACAACGGCGAAAGCAAGAAAAGCCAAAAAGAATCTCAAAAGATCGCCTTTCTTGTCCTGCTTGCTTGTTTTAAATTTGTGGCCTCTTAATGCCATTATATCACTTTCTTTTCAAAATTACTGTTGATTTTTCTTCAATATCCACCATATTGGCGGCAACTCTGCCGTTGCCGAGAAGGTCATATGCGTCGCACCATTCGGACTTAACGTAATAGGTTATCGGGTGCGGATTGCTGCTTGAAATAACAAGTATTGCTTCATCATCATTCTTCCTCGAGAAAGCAACGCAACCGGCAACTGCGGAAAGAATTTCAAACTTTCCGTCCTTGAAAACGGAATTCTTGCTTCTTATCTCCCCGAGCTTTTTGTACCATTCTACAAGCTCTTCATTTTCCTTGCCCCAAGGGTAGCAGCGGCGGTTAAACGGGTCTTTATAGCCCTGCATACCTGCCTCATCACCGTAATAAATCGTCGGCACACCAGGCAAAGCGAACTGCATTGCCGAGGCAGCCATGAGAAGCTTCATGCCGTAACGGTATTCCTTTTCGTCAAGGGAATGAGTGCTCTGCCACTTTCTGTCACGGTAAGCACAGCTCTCCCCTGCAAGTGCCGTAATCGCTCTCATTGTGTCGTGGGTCGAAATATGATTCATCAGCACATCAAGCACTTCCTTTGGATAGTTCTCAACTATGCTCATAACTCTTGAAGCAAAAAGCTCTGCGTTGGCGTCACGGATAAAATCAATGACTGCTCCTGCGAACGGATAGTTCATTACACTGTCAAGCTGTTCGCCGAGAAGATAACGGCGAAGTTTGCCATAGCTCGATTTGTTTGAAGCATCCTCCCAGACCTCACCGAGAACAAGGCAGTCGTTTTTTTCTTCCTTGACCGCCTTACGGAACTCATCAAGGAATTCGTCGGGAAGCTCATCGGCAACGTCAAGCCGCCAGCCCGATGCGCCGAGCCTGAGCCACTTGCGAGCGATACCGTTTTTTCCTGTTATATATTCGATGAAATCGGGATTATCCTCGTTGACCTCGGGCAAAATCTTAATGCCCCACCAGCTCTCATAATCGTCCGGCCATTTATTGAACCTGTACCAGTTGTAATAAGGCGAGTTTTCCGACTGATATGCGCCGACGCTGTCATAGCGTGAATAGCGATTGAAATATTTGCTGTCATCGCCCGTATGGCTGAAAACGCCGTCAAGCATGATTTTTATGCCAAGCTTTTCCGCCGATTGGCAAAGTGATTTAAAATCCCTCTCCGTGCCGAGCATCGGGTCGATTTTTTCATAATCAGCCGTATCATAACGATGATTGCTCTGTGCCTCAAAAATAGGGTTAAGATAGATACATGTCACGCCGAGCGACTTGAGATAGCCGAGCTTCTGCTCAATTCCTTTCAGGTCGCCGCCAAAATAGTCATTGTTGAGCACCTTGCCCTCGGCGGTCGGGATCCAGTATGGGTCGCCGTCCCTGTCGGTTCGCAAAACTCTGTCCGAGGGGACATTCTGCTTCTTTGTGCCCGAAAAAGCGAAGCGGTCGGGAAAAATCTGATAAATTATTCCGCCCTTAAGCCATTCGGGAGTGTGAAAATTCTTATCGTAAACCGTGAGCTGCCAGTCGTCGCCCTCACCCTTGATTGCGGCAAGTCCGTTGCCGACGTGGTAAATTCGGCTTGTACCCCACGATGTGTCATATTCAAAATGGTACTTGTAAAGTGCAGCGTCTTCGGCGGTAAAATCAATCTTCCACCATTCCTCGCCGACGCCCTCCATGCAGTCCCATTGCATGTTAATATAGCTGTACTGCGCATCCTCTGCTTTTTTAATGACCAGCTTCGCGGCATGGCAGCAAAAATCACGGGGCAGAATTATGCGGAATGTGACCGTTTGACCGGTTTTCACTGCCCCGAAAATGCTTTTGTGATATTCTAATCTTGAGTTATACGGAATGTACATCAATTTGTGGTTCCCTTGCTGCCCGTCGTAATTTCATCGGGCGTTTTTGTGACAATATTTTCAAAATATTTCTTGTCGATTTCCGTTTTATCCTCGGAAACGGTCGTCTTTTCCTCAATGTACGGTGCTTCGGAAATTTCAAGCAAAGCGTCCGTTATAAGGAAACCCGCAACAACGAACACAACAAAGAAAACAGCAATAACAATATACTTCACCACAGGCATCCAGGAGCTTTTTCTGTCCGTGCTGATGAAATATTTCTTATTGTCGCTGTAAGAGGAGCGGAACTCCGTTATGCTGCGGCGACGTTTATTATATTTTTGGTATTTTTCCATGCTTTTACTCCCGAGAGCGGCATATAATATAATGTCGGCTCTTAAATTGGATTTACCATATTTTGATGGTTGAATACCGATTTTAACGGTCATATACTTTAATTAACGAGTTTATGAGGAGATGCGAAAATGGATATTCAACCGATAAGCAACAATAAATTTATAGTCGGTTTAACCTGTGACGAGATGAAGGACCTCGATATTACATATGACGATATGGACTATTCAAATATTGAAACAAGGCGTGTAATCTGGACGATTCTCGACACCGTTCGCCGTGATACTGGGCGTGATGTTGACCCCTCGGGCAACCTGATGATTGAGGCTGCGCCGGATACCGACGGCGGTTGTCTTCTGATGTTCACCGTTGCAAGCGGTTTGAACAAAAAGAGCGAAACCGTTATCTCAAAGGCAAACCCTACACGAATTTATGAGTTTGAAAATCTTGATAATCTACTCGATTTTATGCGATTTCTGCCCGACAATTCCCGACGGATATTTACAAAAGAAAGCAAATATCGACTTGAGATTCCGACAGAAACAGCGAACGGGCTTCAGCGCATACTCAATGAATACGCAAAATTCGTCGGCAAAAGCAAACTTGCCGCCGCCCACACTTATGAGCATTGGAGAGAGCTTTAACCTCTCAACGCTTCAATTGTTTTCGCAGGGTCGGATGAGCCGAAAATCGCACTGCCGGCAACAAGAACGTTTGCACCTGCTTCAATGGCGATCGGTGCGGTTGCTTCGGAAATTCCGCCGTCAACCTGGATATCAATATCGATTCCACGCTCTGCACATTCCTTGCGCAGGGCGACAATTTTGTCCATCATGTCTCCCATGAATTTCTGACCGCCAAAGCCGGGTTCGACAGTCATGATAAGAACCATGCTCAGCTTGTCAAGATAAGGGAAAACGGTCTCAACAGGCGTGTTCGGCTTGACGGCAAGACCTGCCTTACAGCCGCCCGAAATAATTTTATCTATCGTCTTTTCAATCGGCGAATCGGATTCAACGTGAAAATCAATTATATCCGCACCCGCCTTGACAAAATCGTCAACATATTTAAGCGGCTCGCTTATCATCAAGTGACAGTCGAATACCTTGTCGCTGCACTTTCTTATGCACTTTACAACAGGTGCACCAAAGGTAAGGTTCGGTACAAAATGGCCGTCCATAACATCAATATGAATCCAGTCTGCACCGCAGGCATCCATGCGAGCGGTTTCCTCCCCCATTTTTGAAAAATCGCATGAGAGAATCGAAGGAGCGATAAGTATCATAAGAAGCACCCTTTACTATACATAATTAAATATATTATATTATTAAATGCGCCCGAGGTCAAGAAAAATCGGACGCATTTTTATAATGTAATCGCTAATTAAAGATATTTTTTAATTTCCGAAAGTGAACGCACGGTGGAATCGGGCAAATCGGAGCTTTCATTCGTCAAATTGTGGTCATACCAGCAGGTTTTCATCCCGAAGCTTGCACCGCCCTCAATATCGGCGGTCAGCGAATCGCCTATCATCACCGTTTCCGACGGAGCAACCGGGCTGATTTTTTCAAAGCACCGCTCAAAGAATTCCTTTTTCGGCTTTGAAGAGCCTATCTGCTCCGATATAAAAATCCTGTCGAGATATCCGGTCATTCCTGCGTTGTTGAGCCGCCTAATCTGCTGCGCAGACGAAGCGTTGCTTGCTGCACAGACGAGATATTTGCCGTGAAGATATTTGAGAAGGTCAAGCGCACCGTTAACAGGCTCGGCACTCTCGGTCAAATGAGAATAAAACGCATTTTCAAACTCAATGCCGTCAACGTCAATCCCGAGCAGTGCAAAAATCATATTCCAACGGCAGGCATAAAGCTCCTCTTTTGTCAATTCGCCCTTTTCGATTCTGAGCCAAAGGCGGTTATTTATCATATTAAAAGTGTCGAACATTGATTTTTCAAAGTTCAGTTTGTAATCTTCAAACGCCTTTTGCATCGACCAAAGGGCACATTTATTAAAATCAAGAAGAGTATTGTCAATGTCAATAAAAACAGCTTTGATATTATCCATAAAATCACCTTATTTATTGTAGCATATTTTACAGCCGTTTTCAAATAAATAAATTTTGCAAAGCAATGTTTACAGACCCCAAAAATGCACAATCAGTATTGAATTTTCAACACCTTTTTTCTACTTGACAATTATAAATTTCAGTGTTACAATGCGAAGCATAAACGCAATGACATGGAATATTAAGCGCAAGACTCCTCACAGAGAGATGCCATAGGCTGAAAGGCATCAGGAAAGTTAAACGCCGAACTCGCCATCGAGCGGCTGTGCCGAACACAACAAGTAGGTTCAGACGGAAGCAACCGTTATTTTGCAGGAATATGAAGTATTCCATGAGTGCATTCCGATAGGAATGAAAAAGAGTGGTACCACGGAAGTTTGTCCTTTCGTCTCTTATGTTCAAAACAGGAGACGGGAGGACTTTTGTTTATAACAAACTCAGAAAGGCGGCTTGATGTTATGTCAGAATACAATTCAAATTACAGTCTTTATCTTCCGAGCTATTCAATCGGCCCCGATTGCTACAAGGAGATACCGTATGTTACACGTTTCTTCGGCAAGACTGCCGCAGTCATCGGCGGCAAGACGGCAATGTCAAAGGCTAAAAATGCCCTGATTGAAGGGGTTAAAGGCTCAGATGTCAAGCTTCTTGATTTTATCGAATATGGCGGCAATTCAACATACGAAAACGGCGATGCACTTATCGCAAATCCGACCGTACAAAAAGCCGATATGCTTTTCGCAGTAGGCGGCGGACGTGCCTGCGACACGGTTAAATATGTTGCCGACAAGCTCGACAAGCCGCTGTTCACCTTCCCGACGGTCGGTTCAAACTGTGCCTCGGTTACGGCAATTTCCGTCATCTACAATCCCGACGGTTCATTCAGGGATTACTATTATCCGAAGCTTGCAAATCATTGCTTTATCAATTCCGCAGTCATTGCCGATTCACCCGAAAAGCTTTTATGGGCAGGCATCGGCGACGCACTCAGCAAGGAATACGAAGCTGTTTTTTCATCTAAGGACGATACTCTTTTCCACACGCCGCTCATGGGCAGACAGGTCAGCCGCATTTGCACCGATCCGCTGATTGAATACGGCACTCAAGCACTTGAATCTATCAGAGAGAAAAAGCCCTCGTTTGCACTCGATCAGGTAATTCTTGACATCATTGTTTCAACCGGAATTGTCTCCAATATGATGACAACCGTTGACAGCTATTACTACAATTCAACTCTTGCACATTGCATTTATTACGGCGCAACCGTTACGGAACACGGTCACAGCCACCTGCACGGCGAAATTGTTTCGCTCGGCGTCCTTTGTCTTTTACAGTATGAAGGAAGATCGGATGAGGTTGAGCGCATTATGAAATTCAACAGCTCTATCGGGCTCCCTGTTTGCTTCGACGATATTGAAATCGGCGAAAGTGAATTTGATAAGATGGCAGATAAGTTTGTTCAGACAACGGAATGGGCACACATGCCGAAAGGAGTTACACGGGAAGCATACATTGATTCCATGAAAAAGCTGAACGAAATCGGCAGGGAATTCAAGAAAAATAAATAATGCATAATATAAAGGGCTGTAAATCAAAAGCAAATTGCTTTACGATTTACAGCCTGATTTTTTATTTTGTTTCAATATAATACGGACAGATGTCCTCGTAATGTCCGTCGTCCATTCTGAAGCCGTCGGGAATTGTGCCGAGCTGTTTGAACCCGATTCTCTCATAAAGGTGTCTTGCATGAATATTCGTCGCAACAACCGCATTGAATTGAAGAATTCCGAATCCGTGCGCTTTTGCCTGAACAACACAGTCACGAACCAGCTTTTCACCGATGTGCAATCCCCTGCTTTCAAGCGAAACGGCATAGCTTGCGTTTGCGATATGGCCGCATCTGCCGACATTGTTCGGGTGAAGGATATACATTCCGTAGATCTTGCCGTCCTCGCCGACCGCAACGCCGCAATAGGTTTGCTGAGCAAAAAAATCTTTTGCACCCTCATCCGTGAGATCTTCCTCCTGAGGAAAAGCAATGCCCTCGTCAACAACCTCGTTCCATATATCTTTCATAGCGGGAATATCGTCCGCACCGTATTTTCTTACAACAATATTTTTCACGGTAATGTCCTCTTCATATCAATAACATTCTGTCATTGTCAAGGTCACGTCCTGCCTCTTCCTTGAATTTCTGAAGCAGATCGGGTACTGTAAGAGCCTTTCTTTTCTCGCCCGAGGTGTCCATGATAATCCGGCCGTTGTTCATCATTATTGTTCTGTTGCCAAGCTCAAGAGCCGACTGCATATTATGGGTAATCATCATGCAGGTAAGCTTGTTTTCGGCAACGATTTTTTCTGTCAGGGAGAGAACTTTTTCCGCCGTTCCGGGATCAAGAGCCGCCGTGTGCTCATCAAGAAGAAGCAGCTCCGGCGGATTGAATGTCGCCATCATAAGGGTAAGAGCCTGTCGCTGGCCGCCGGAAAGAAGTCCGACGGGCTGGCTCATTCTGTTTTCCAGTCCCATATCAAGCAATGCGACACGCTCACGAAAAGCCTTTTTGTCCGCCTTTGAAACATGGCTGAGCCAACCGCCTCTGCCTGCGGCAAGGGCAAGGTTTTCTTCAACCGTCATTCCCGGTGCACTGCCCTTCATCGGGTCCTGAAAGAGTCTGCCGATTTTTCTTGCACGCTTATGCTCGGGCATGAGCGTTATATCCCTGCCGTTCAATTCAATCTTGCCGCTGTCAACAATAAACGTTCCGGCAATCGCATTAAAAAGCGTTGATTTGCCGGCACCGTTTGCTCCGATAACGGTGATAAAATCGCCGTCGTTGATGACCTTGAGCGAAATGTCGTTGAGAGCTTTTTTGGCATCAGTAGTTCCGGAATTAAAGGTAATGGAAATGTTTGAAATATTAAGCATTACGCAGTCCTCCTTCCGAAACGCTGATCAATCCTACGCTTTAAGAAAGGGAACCTTGTCTTGAGGTAAGGAATCGAAATTGCAAGCACAACGATAACCGACGAAACGAATTTGAGCATGAATGCCGGCATGTCGAAACGAAGGGCAATGGTATAAACAAGTCTGAAAACGAATGCACCGAGAACCATTCCTACAATCTGAAGAGGAATCTTCTTTCTGCCGAGGAAAACGTTACCGATAAGCAGGGAAGCAAGTGCAATCGTAACCATGCCCGTGCCGATATCAATGTTGACAGATTTCTGCGACTGAGCAAGCAGACATCCCGAGAGAGCAGTGAACGAGTTTGCAATGCAAAGGCCGACGATCGTTGTGAAAACGGGATTGATTGACGACGAACGAACCATATCGGGATTGTTGCCGGTTGCACGAATCGCAAGTCCGAGCTTCGTTCTCAGGAAAAGTGCGAGAAGAACACTGACGATAATAACCGCAAGCAATGCAACAATCAGCTTATACTGCTCCATGAACGGAGTATTTCTGAGCAAATCGAGTGCTTTGGTGAAAACGGTATCGGTTTTGTTGAGATTAAGGATCGATGAATTGCCCATGACGGCAATGTTGATTGAATACAGTGCCGTATTGACAATGATACCAGCCAGCAGGCTGTTAACGCCCATCTTTGTCTGAAGGAATGCAGTGATGAAGCCCGATGCAATACCTGCCGCCATAGCAGCAGGAAGTGCAAGAAACGGATGACCGGAGAGTGTAACGACCGCACCGACGGTTGCCCCAAGAGTGAAGCAGCCGTCGGTCGATAAGTCGCATACATTAAGCATCGAATAGCTCAGATAAAGTGCAATTACGGTAAGTGCGCTTATAAGTCCAAGCTCGGATGCGGTTTGAATAAGTGCTAAAACAGAACCCAGCGACATAAGTTAAGTTCCTTTCCGAATAATTATTTCTGTCCGTCGAAGCTCTCGGCGGTCTTGATTTTTTCAACCTTTGTGCAGTGCGGAGCGATTGCCTTTGCAACCTCGTCATAGTTCATACCGAGCTGCGAGCAGATATCCGTGTTGATTGTAGCCGTACCGTTGTCAAAAGTCTTTACCGCAAGCTTCGCAGGGTCTTTGCCGTCGAGAAGAATTTCGGCAACCATATTTGCAGTCTCTTTGCCGAGGTTGACATAATCAACGCCATAGCCCATGAAAGCACCGTTGAGAGCAAACGAATCGGCACCTGTGAAATGCGGAATACCCGCCTTGGCAAAAATCTCATATATCGAAAGTTCGGCAACCATTATGGAGTTATCGGTCGGAGTGAAAACAGCGTCGACTTTATCCGCAACAAGAGCCTGAGCGGCAAGAGAAATCTCATCGACGGTTTTACCTGTTTTTTCAACATAAGCGATACCCTTTTTATCGAGGTACTCCTTGGCGGATTTGATCGCAGCTTCGGACGAATCCTGTCCGACATCGTAGAGAAGTCCTACTTTTTTGATGTTCGGCTTTGTCTCAAACATTATGTTCATAACCGAACTTGTGTCAAGATAATCCGAAGTTCCGGTGATGTTTGCACCCGGAGCTTCAAGTGAATCAACGAGCTTTTTCGAGAGAGGATCGCTTACCGCAGAGAATACTACCGGAAGCTTTTTCCCCTCGGTTGCGCTCTGCATTGCCATTGCAACCGGAGTGGCTATACCGACCATAAGGTCAACATCGTCGGCAATAAAATTTGAAACGATTTGGTTGAGAACATTGCTGTCGGCATTGCTGTTCTGATATTTCACATCAAAGGTTACTCCCCTTTCCTTGCCGATAGCGGCAAGCTGAGCCTGAATGCTTTCGGCAATCTGGTTAAGAGAAGCATCGTTTGCATAGTTGCAAAGTCCGATAGTGTATGAGTTTTTGTTTTTTGATGTTGTACCGCAAGCGGTGAGAGTTGCGAGAATGAGTATGGCACAAAGCGCAAGAGAAATAAACTTTTTCATGATAATATCAACCTTTCTGAATTTTAAAAAATTATTGTGTTTAGTCTTTTAATATGTTCAAAGCAAAGATTCAATCGGCGCTCCTGCGCCAAAGCTTAGTCAATAAAATCATAATAAAACCTCCCGAGAAAATAAAAAAATCCCGTCCCTGCAATTTCTTGCCGGGACAGGAATAAAAATCATATCCTGTGGTGCCACCCTGCTTGACGCTTTCGCATCCACTCTGACGTACTAACCATACGTTGACTCTTGTTTACGGAGAGTCACCTCCGTCTCACATACTCCGAAGCATTACTTCGTTTCCGCTCGCCCTCGAAAGTCCATTCGATTAAATCTTCTTCTGCCGCAATCCCACCGCCTGCGACTCTCTGAAAGAACAGTGTTAAAATCTACTCACTCTTTCTCATCGGTTTAGACGCATTATACTACCGAAAAATTCGGTTGTCAATAGTTTTTTTAAAATTTTCGGAATTTTTTCTTTAATCAGTCATTGCCGAAGAAAGCTTCGTGAACTGCGGAAACAGCCTTGTCGGCATCCTTCTCGTCGATAAGCACGGAAATCTTAATCTCGCTTGTTGAGATTGTCTGAATATTGATTCCCTTGCCGTAGAGAGCCTCGAACATCTTTGAAGCTGTACCCGGATGAGTTTCCATGCCTGCACCGACAACCGAAACCTTAGCAACCGTATTGTCGCTGAATACCTTAGCGTCGCCGATGAACGGAAGAGCCTTGATGCACTCAACCGCTTCCTCTTCATTTGCCATGCTTACGGTGAAAACAATATCCTTTGTGTTGTCTCTGCCGACGGACTGGAGAATGATATCAACATTTATGTTGTTCTTTGCAAGCTGTGAGAAAACCTTGAATGCGATTCCCGGAACATCCTCAACGCCTACGATAGAAATTTTTGATACGTCCTTATCTTTTGTTACGCCTCTGACTAACATCTTTTCCATTTTAGTGGTCTCCTTTACGATTGTTCCCGGAATCGGGTTAAGGCTTGAGATAACTTCAAGCTCAACATTATATTTCTTTGCCATTTCGACCGAGCGGTTGTTAAGAACCTGTGCGCCGAGCGTTGCAAGCTCGAGCATCTCGTCATATGTGATTTCCTGGAGTCTGCGTGCACCCTTTACCTTACGGGGGTCTGCGGTATAAACACCGTCAACGTCGGTAAAGATCTGGCATCTGTCGGCATTGAGAGCTGCCGCAATGGCAACTGCACTTGTGTCCGAGCCGCCACGGCCGAGGGTCGTCATGTCCTGATACTTGTTAAGTCCCTGGAAGCCCGCAACAACAACGATCTTACGATTATCAAGCTCGGTTCTGATTCTGTCTGTCTCAACCTTTTTGATTCTCGCAGCGGAGTAAACGGAATCGGTGCGGAATCCTGCCTGCCAGCCGAGAAGCGAAATTGCCGGACAGCCCAGCTCATCAATAGCCATTGCAAGCAAAGCAATTGAAATCTGTTCGCCTGCCGCCATGAGCATATCCATTTCTCTCTTTGAGTTGTGATGGCTTATTTCCTTAGCCTTTGCGATAAGATCATCCGTTGTATCGCCCTGAGCGGAAACAACGACAACAACATCATTGCCCTTTTTGTAGGTGTCGGTTACAATTTTTGCAACGTTCATGACACGCTCTGTGTTGGCGACCGAGCTGCCGCCGAATTTCTGAACTATAAGTCCCATAATCAATTCACCACTTTATATCTATAATTAATAATTAACTACCCTGATTGTTGAAAGCACATTGATGTTCTCCATCTCACCGAGCTTTGCTCTGAGCGTGCCCTCTTTATCCTCCGGCGTAACGAATGCAAATTCATCCTCGGGAGCATTCTCCCTTGAAAGAACCTTGATATCGCCGAAAAGCTCCTTGGCCTTACCGAGTGCACATCCCTTACAGCCTGTTGCACGAACATAAAGAGCCGTTTCAACCTCATTACAATCGACGAGCGAACCGTCAACCGCCTTATCCCAGCTTATGCCCTTATTGCGTCCGATGTGCTGCGCACAGTCAATCATATCGGCAACAACGGCACTTGCCGTTGCCATTTTGCCTGCACCTTGGCCGTAGAAAGCGACATCGCCGACCGCATTGCCTCGAATAAGAACGGAATTGAACACTCCGTTAACCCCGGAAAGGATGCTTGAATCGGAAACAAATGCAGGCGAAACCATTGCCGACGTCTTATCACCGATTTTTTTCGCTCTGCCGAGAAGTTTAATTACGCCGCCCCATGAGCGTGCATAATCAACATCCTCGAGCGTAATTTTTGTTATTCCCTCGGTATAAACCGATTTGGGATAGATATGCTTGCCAAAGCAAAGAGCGGCAAGAATACAAATCTTGCGGCACGCATCGAAGCCTTCGATATCGGCCGTCGGATCCTTCTCGGCGTAACCGTTATCCTGAGCCAGTTTGAGAGCGTCCTCAAAGCTCATCGAATCAAAAATCATCTTTGAAAGAATGAAATTCGTCGTGCCGTTGAGTATGCCGGCAACCTCGGTTATCTCATTCGCGGCAAGGCACTGAATAATTGGGCGCAGAACCGGAATTCCGCCGCCGACGCTCGCCTCAAACATGAAGTTTACATTATTCTCCCTTGCCAATTCAAGCAGGATATCGCCCTTTTCGGCAACAAGCTCCTTGTTTGATGTGACAACGGATTTACCTGCCTTTAAGCAGGATGAAACGAATTCAAAGGCCGGGTGAAGTCCGCCCATGGCCTCTGCGACAATTTTAACATCGCCGTCGTTAAGAATAACATTGAAATCGTCAATTATTTTATCTTCGTTTTTGTCGCCGGGAAATTTTCTGAGATCAAGGATATACTTGACATTCATTTTTTCTCCGCCGATTTTTTTTGTGATTTTCTGCTCGTTGAGCGAAATAACTTCCGCCACTCCCGAGCCGACAACACCGTAGCCTAAAACAGCTATGTCCATTGTTTTCAACTCCCTGATACGTTTAAACGATATAATCAATTTAGTTTATCATAAAAGTGTCAAATAATAAAGAGTTTTTTTAAATTTTTTCATTTTTTATTTGCATTCTTCTTTTTTATGGTATAATATATTCAGTACAAGGCACTTTGTGTAATTTTTTTGAAGTGAGGTTAATTATGGATAAAGCCGAAGTAAGACGCAAAAAAATAATCAACATAGTCTATTACGCTATAGTATTAGGTTTAGCATACTTGTTCTTGAAATACTGCTTCTCGATGTTTGCGCCGTTCCTTATCGCATTTTTCATTGCGATAATTGTGCAAAGGCCGACAAACTTCATAACAAGAAAGACCAAAATAAAAAAAGGCTTAACCGCAACAATTCTCGTTCTTCTGTTATATTTGGTAATTGCAGCCCTGATTTCACTTATCGGCGTTAAACTCGTCGACGGAATAAAAAGTCTTATAGCTTTCATTCAATCGAAGCTGACAGATATTCCGACATTGATTGAAAATATCAAGAACTGGTCGCTGAACACTATTAGATTCTTGCCTGACGGCCTTGAAGCAAAGGCAACTCAGTCGATGGTACCGTTCTTTGACGCATTGAAAGAAAAGAGTGCAACTGAAATTGCAAGCTTTATCGTAAACAAGGCGTCAAACGGCGAGAAGTTCTCAATTGCGAGCCTTTCAACTCCGCTCAGCGGAATTTGGAGCACCGCCAAGCAGATACCTTCCGCCTTTGTTGCCGTTATGATAGCGATAGTTTCCTCCTGCTTTATGGCGGTTGACTATGACCGGCTTGTTATATTTATCAAGGGTCAGATTTCGGAGGAAAATGAAGGTAAGCTTTCCGCAACCAAGCGAATTGTATTTAAATCACTCGGAAAACTTATAAAATCATATGTTCTTATTATTTGCATAACGGGAATTGAGATTTTTGTCGGATTGAATATCCTTACACTTATCGGAATTTACAAGGACGGTAACATTGTTGCACTGTCGCTGATTATCGCCGTACTGGATATCCTACCTGTCATCGGAACGGGTACATTTATGGTTCCGTGGGCACTTTACAGTCTGATTACCGGCAAGGTCGGATTAGCAATAGGACTGTTTGTTGTCTATGCAATTATCTATGTTGTAAGACAGATAATAGAGCCAAAAATCGTCGGCGGAACTGTTGATTTGCCGTCGTTCGTCACCCTTATGGGTATGTATATCGGTTCACAACTGTTCGGATTTATCGGAATTTTCCTTGTACCGATTCTTATAATCATCGTCAAGCTTCTCAATGATGAGGGAATTATCCACCTTTGGAACAACAGCGATGCGTTTGAAGATGAAGTTTCCTCCGAGCCTAAAATCAAGCTCCCGAAGCTGTCATTTACGAAGAACAAAAAGAAATAAATTAAACGCACCTCAGCTCGGGGTGCGTTTTTTCGCCTATCAGAATACTTATATCACGAAGATGTTATTCTACGCCCCTGTAAAGGAGGCCTCTTGTAAATTCTCCGTGCGGCTTCTTTGAGCCTTTGATATAATCATGAATCACAAGCGATGTTTTTTCCTTATTCTCGTCCGTGAAATAGAGAAGCATGAAATCCATGTTTCTTATCTCACTGAGTCTGTCCGCCATATAGACGGGAACGCTGTTGAGAATCTCGCTGCATCCAGAGCGGCAGTCAATCGGAAAATCAATTCCCCTGCGGTCGGTCAGCTTACCCGAACGCCTACATTCGGCGCAGGATTTGCCGTTCTTCTGCGGACAATTTCTCGTCAGCATCAACGGCAGTCTGCCATAAGCAAAAACGCCCCTCGGTGCATCTCCGCCGATTGCCTGAGCCTGAGCCAATGTCAGCTCCGGCGAAAGCAGGATTCTGTTCACGCCCATATTTTCAAGTGTTTTAACGGAAAGTGAATTAAACACATTTGAACCGATAAAAGCATTCGGCTTCAGCCCCGCCTTTTGGATCAGTGCAATACCGTCAAGCGTGCCCGCCCATGCCTCGGTTATACCGAATTCCTTTGCGTTTTTCAGCTTCTCGAGAATTTTTTCATCATCCGAGAAAATTCCTCTCGGAACTTCAACGCTGACTCTGAGCGATTTTTTAACTTTCCGTTCATCACCCAGCGGCACAATAACCTGCTCTATATAATCCCAATTTTCGGGTATATTATCAATGTCGGCAAAACGGCAGATAAGTCGTTTTTTGTCCGGAACATGCGGTTGTATTTTAATAAATTCGGGAGTGAAGCTTTTCACCTGAGCCTTGTCCTCGTCAAGCTTCTCGATAACCTCTCGACGCAGCCTGTTAAGCTCCGAAACCGGGATAAAAAGTCCGTCATCAAGCTCGATATCAATATCGCCGCAGACAAATCTTGTTCCGCCAACCTTTGAGAGCTGATTATAAACGGCCTCGGCAGTCGTTGCCTTATTCATTGCAAGCTGCGGTATATCGCCCTCGGCGAAAACGTTTTTCGTTCCTGCCCTTGCAGCAAGCGATATCGGTTCGTCTTTCAAAGCCGTAAAAGCAAAATCAACAACAGTATCCGCTTTTTCTTTTTCATAAAGCTTTTCAAGCTTTTTGAGAACGCCCGAAGCCGCCGTAACATCATCCTTGCGGCGAATTCCGAACATATCGTAACCAAGCTTGTTCCTGTAATATCCGTCTGTGAATCCGGAACGTGAAAATACGGAGCGCAAATCGTCTCTGAGTGCATTATCGGCCACTCCGTCAACGCTGTTGCGGCAAGCCTTGACAGCGGCGGCAACGTATTCCGGACGCTTCATTCGTCCCTCAATTTTAAAGGAGCAAACGCCCATTTCCGCCATTTCGGCGATATAATCAATTAGTGAAAGGTCTTTTAAGCTTAGATCATGCCCCGTTCCGTTTTCAACTCCGAAAGGCAGACGGCATGGCTGAGCACAAGCTCCCCTGTTGCCGCTCCGTGAGCCGAGAACGGCACTGAAAAGGCATTGGCCGGAAACACACATGCAGAGTGCGCCGTGCACAAAGCATTCAAGCTCAATAGGTGAATTTTCGCAAAGCTTTTTGATTTCCTCTTTTGACAATTCACGAGGAAGAACAGCACGGGTAAAGCCGAGCTTTTTAAGTCTTTTGAGACCTGCGGCGGTCTGAACTGACATCTGGGTTGAAGCGTGGAGCGGCATCTCGGGTGCATTTCTGTGAATAAGTTCTGCAAGTCCGATATCCTGTACTATAATTGCGTCAACTCCCGATTCGCACGCAAGTCGAACCGCTTCCTGCGCTTTTTCAAGTTCGCCGTCCGAAACGAGCGTATTAAGCGTAAGATGGACCTTCACGTTATGCTTGTGGCAATACGCAACAGCTTCTTTTAGCTGATCATCGTCAAAATTTTCCGCACTTCGCCTTGCATTGAGGCCTTTGATGCCAAGATAAACGGCATCCGCTCCGCTGCGAACTGCTGCAATAAGCGCCTGTGGTGAACCGGCAGGCGCAAGAATTTCAGGTTTTATCATAACATTTCCTTTTCTTCGAGACTGCGACGAATGCTTCTGAGGTCTCTTGTCATGCGCTCGGCTTCACGGCGAGCCATTTCAGCCTCCGTCTTTGCCTTTGCGGCATCCTCCATATACATCTGAATCTGAGACTTAAGAAATTCGTTTGATTTTTCCGCTTGTTTAAGTCTGTCGGCATAGTCAAGGGCACTGAGAACTGCCGCCTGAACCTGAGAAAGTCTCGGATGATCATGGATAAGTCCTGTTATTTCGTCATCCAAATCCTCGCCGAGATTTTTCATATAAGCGATTTCCTCATCAGTCGTGATATAATAGTCCAGTCCTCCGATCGTGAGTCTGACTTTGTTTTTTCCCATAACTATACCTCCGCAGAATAATTGCACATAACTTCGCAAATATTAAGATTATGAAGGTATTATACTATAAATTTCATTTTCGATAAAGAGTTTTTTCACATTTTTTTGACATTATTTGTTTTGTCGGCTTGATTATTTTTTGCTATTGCATTGAATAAGACTCTATATTTTGTTCAAAATTTATATTTATTTTTCTATTTTGTCTAAATGATTAATATTTTTCGTTGAAGTGCATAAAATACAGACTTGAAATTCGTATAAGCAAATTCAAATAAGGTGTTGTATTTTTCTGAGAAATAGTATAAAATAAAATAAGCAAATACCAGTCAGGAGGCTTTTGATGAATTATAAACTTACAAAAAAGGAAGCTAAGGAGCTTATTGTTAATAAGCTTTCCCATTTCTACGGTGTTTCACCCGAGGAAGCTACCTATGAACATTACTACAAGGCGATTGCCCTCATTCTTCGTGATATGATGATGCAGGGCAGAAAAGAATTCCACAATGAGGCAAAGAAATCCGATTCAAAGAAAATCTACTATCTTTGCATGGAATTTCTCATGGGTCGTTCGCTCAAGAACAACCTTTACAATCTTAATCTAACCAAAACAATGGAATCCGCTCTCAAGGATTTCGGCATAAAGCTTGATAAACTTTACGATTGCGAGCCTGACGCAGGTCTCGGCAACGGCGGTCTCGGCAGACTTGCCGCCTGCTACCTTGACGGTCTTGCAAGTCAGGGCTATTATGCAAAGGGCTATTCAATTCTCTACGAATACGGCATTTTTAAGCAGAAGCTTGTTGACGGCTGGCAGACTGAGCTGCCCGATTTCTGGCTTCCGGGCGGAGAGGTTTGGCTTGTTCCTCATGAGGAAGAGGCTGTTGATATCCTCTTCGAGGGCTGGGTTGACGAGAGCTGGGATAGCCAGTATCACCACGTTGAGCAGCGTGACTGCAACACGGTAAAGGCTATTCCCTACGATATGTTCGTTTCGGGCAAGGACGGCAAGGGCATCAGCGTTCTCCGTCTTTGGAGTGCAAAGGCACCCGGACTTGACATGGATATGTTCAACCAGGGCGATTATATGCGTGCAATGGAGCAGAACGCAATGGCAGAGGTTATCAGCAAGGTTCTCTACCCGTCCGATAACCATCCGGAGGGAACTAGCCTTCGTCTTCGTCAGCAATATTTCCTTGTTTCCGCTTCAATTCAGGATATCATCAACACTCATCTGAGAATTTACGGCACTGTTGACAATCTCGCCGATAAAATCGCAATTCACATCAATGATACCCACCCGACCCTTGCCATTCCCGAGCTGATGCGAATTCTTCTCGATGACTGCGGCTACGGCTGGGACGAAGCATGGAACATTGTGACCAATACCGTCGCTTATACCAACCACACCGTTATGGCCGAGGCGCTTGAGTGTTGGCCTGAGGATCTCTTCAAGCGACTTCTTCCGAGAATTTACGAAATCACAAAGGAAATCGACAACCGCTTCCGCAGCTATGTTTGGAATGCAACAGGCGATGCAGATAAGGTTGAGCGCATGGCTATTGTTTCCAACGGCGTTATCAGAATGGCTAACATGTCCGTTGCAGGCTCGCACTGCGTAAACGGCGTTTCGGCTCTCCATTCGGAGATTCTTAAGGAAAGCGTTTTCAAAGATTTCTATTCGCTCACTCCCGACAAGTTCACAAACGTCACAAACGGTATCGCACACCGTCGTTGGCTCTGCCAGTCCAACCCGGAGCTTACGAAGCTTCTCACCGACCTCATCGGCAACGGCTTTGTTTATAACGGTGATGAACTTGAAAAACTCAAGCCCTATGCAACTGACGCCGAGGTTCTCAAAAAGCTTGAAAAAATCAAGCTCCACAATAAGGAAAGACTTGCCGAGCTTGTCAAGAAATCAAACGGAGTTGAACTTGATCCGACATCAATTTTTGACGTTCAGGTTAAGAGACTGCACGAGTACAAGCGTCAGCACCTCAACGCTTTCCACATTCTTTCAAAGTATCTTGCAATCAAAGAGAACCCCGACGGAGATTTCACTCCTCACACCTATATTTTTGCCGCAAAGGCCGCTCCCGGCTACTTTATGGCGAAGAAGATCATCAGCTTCATATGCTCTCTCGGCGAGCTTATCAATAATGATCCCGATGTAAGGGGACGTCTCAAGGTTGTATATCTTGAAGATTATAACGTAACAATGGCCGAGCATCTCATGCCTGCCGCAGATATCAGTGAACAGATTTCCCTCTCGGGAACAGAAGCGAGCGGCACCGGCAACATGAAGCTCATGATAAACGGAGCAATCACGCTCGGTACAATGGACGGTGCAAATGTTGAGATTCACGAGGCCGTCGGCGATGACAACATCATCATCTTCGGCATGAGCACACCGGAGGTCAATGAGTTGAAGCGTGTCGGCTACAACCCGATGAATTACTATCAGAACAATGCCGATATCCGCAAGGTTGTTGATTTTATCAACGGCGGAATCAACGGTAAGGTATTCCCCGAAATCGGCGGCACGATTACGCACCATGACCCGTATATGGTTCTCGCCGACTTTGCCGACTACAAAGCAGCTCAGGCTAAAGCAGAAAAGCTCTTTGCCGACAGAAAGACTTGGGACAGAATGTCACTCATGAATATTGCCGGAGCAGGACGTTTTGCCTGCGACAGAGCTATTAACGATTATGCCCGTAACATCTGGCACACAGAGCCGCTCAGAAAATAAAATAAATTCAAACCGCCCATAGATTCGGAATTTCGAGCCTGTGGGCGGTTTTATACTATGTTGCAATAATTATAAAACTCAGCAAAGTATAATATTTCATCATCAACAAGGAAATTATAAAAAATCAAAATCCCGACTGCCTAAGCAATCGGGACTTGTGGCTGGGGTGGCCGGATTCGAACCAGCGAATGCAGCAGTCAAAGTGCTGTGTCTTACCGCTTGACGACACCCCATTATTCGATTTTCCGTTTAAAAAAAGTCTGCAGAACCTGCAGACTCTATGGGGTGGATAGTCGGATTCGAACCGACGGTCTCCAGTGCCACAAACTGGCGCTTTAACCAACTAAGCTATACCCACCATATGGCGCGCTTGAAGGGACTCGAACCCCTGACCCACTGCTTAGAAGGCAGTTGCTCTATCCACCTGAGCTACAAGCGCATTAGTTCTCCACATTGCAGAATGTTTGGAGAAAATGGAGCGGGTGATGGGAATCGAACCCACACGACCAGCTT
>FR882078.1:66678-74769 GCA_000434915.1 Ruminococcus sp. CAG:563 | reverse complement strand
TCGAACCCACACGACCAGCTTGGAAGGCTGGAATTCTACCACTAAACTACACCCGCATATCTGCAACGCTTGATATGATACCATTAAAAGCCCGATTTGTCAAGTGATATTGGCGTTTTTTTAATTTTTTTTCAAATTTATTTTTACTTTAAAATGCATAAGCACAGCACATTTAACCGTGTTATTGACTTTATATCATATTTTGGTATAAAATGAATTACAGAAAATAAAATTCAGCCTGTATAATGAAAGAAAAAACAGTCAGGGCGGTAGAAAAATGAAATTGAAATATGTTTGTATGAGTAATATCGGTAAACTGCGGCGAACGAATCAGGATAATTTCGTTGTGCCGAATCACGAGTGCGCCGATACGCTTCATGATACAACCGAGATGATATTCGGCGAGACCGAGGACAACGGTGCAGCCTTTGGAAGGCTCAATTTTTAATATTCTGTTATTTTTTCTGCTTTATGCTGCCGGCAAAAGCGGAAATTTTTTTCGTAACTTCAAAGACTTTTCCATTTGTTGAAAATCTTTTGACGAACGCATTTTCGTTTTCAAAAGTGTATTCATCCGTGTCCTTGAAGCGTTCCTTTATAACCAGTTTGGAAAT
Organism: Ruminococcus sp. CAG:563; assembly: GCA_000434915.1. Taxonomy (GTDB): domain Bacteria; phylum Bacillota; class Clostridia; order Oscillospirales; family Acutalibacteraceae; genus CAG-488. Next base: position 74,155 of record FR882078.1, on the reverse strand, counting down.
CCCACTTTCCGAGAACTCATATTCATATCTGTCCCATTGAATAAATTTCTCCAAACCCGGAAATCCGTAAATCGTTGTATATGAAAAGATAAAACCATTCTTATAAACCGCTTCGTCAACTTCTTTAATGATTCCGTCCGAATCATAAATACAGGCCAGTACCCTGTCCTCAGTTCCAATGAAAAAAATATCCTCTGTCTTCTTCCCATCTATATAGCTTTCGGCGTAGTTTAATTTATTTCCTACGAAAAAACATTTTTCATATTCGTTCGACGTAACCTCATCAAGCCGGTCCACACATTTTCCTTTATGCGCATTTCCTGCTACAACTTCATAATACATAAGAGGGCTGAATACTCCGCAGGTATATGCATCGGATTTACCAAAGGTAAATTTAACATCTGTTGTCTTAGACTCAACATTGTGCAAATCAGAATAAGTTTCTAATAATTCTTCTTTTGTTTTGCAAACCTCAGATATAATTTTCTCAATCTTTTCATTGTGTTCGTTGTTATAAAATTTATGGATATCCATACCCATTTCACTTGACAATTCTTTAATATAATCTTCACACATTTTAAAGCAGTCCCCCTACCGACAGCGAGATAATTTGTAAATTTTTTTGCTGCAAAAGATAATGGAATTGATATTTCATTAAATATATAGTATAATTGATTTACCAAGAACAAAAGGACGATTCATATGGAAAAATACAATCTACTTCTTCTCTGTTATTGCATAGTCTTTACACTTTTTAATTTCGGTGCATTCCTGATATGCTACCTTTTCGGCTTCACCTATGACCGTGAGTTAAGAAGGACTGACAACAGAATACTTTTGCCTCCGTTTTCACGTTTTTTCTTTTATTTTAAGGGGATACAAAGCGATTCAAGGTCAAGGCCCACAAAGCTTTGCGGCGGTGCGGAAATTTTTGCATTTGCCTATTTTATTTTTATGGAAATAGCAAACATTCTCATTGCAAAAATTTCAAATGACTTTATTCTTTCGTGCCGAATTTCTGTTGCTCTCTTTGCACTGATTCTCCTTGTTGTGATTATCGTTGCAATAATTGTCAGAAAAAAAATAAAAATTCAGTCAGTAAAAAATGATATTAATGAGCTGAATGAATATCTGACACCAAAAGAAACAATTGACATTAACAACGATAAAAAAATTGATAATTTTCTTTCAGAACCGCACGAAAAACCCGACAAAGAGCTAAATCCGCTGAACAGTCTTGACGAAAAAAGCTTTGACACCGAAACCACTGATGTTTCTCAGGGAATGGAAGCCATAAATCAAATGAAGAATCATATGATTGTTGATGACGCACAGGAAAATGCAATCGTCGATAACATTCTTTCTTCCCAAACAGGTTCGGAAGATATAACAGACCGTGAAACATTGAATTTCAAGGACGGAATGAAAAAAATTAACGAAATCAGAAACAATCCGATAGATAATGACCTTTAATTTTCAGGAACCGCTGATTTAGTTCAGCGGTTCTTTTGTTGTAATTCCAAGATTTTCAAGTGTCAAAATGTCCTCGTTGTCCACAACACCGTCAAAGTTTGCGTCGGCAAGCTTCACAGCAAGCACATCGTTGTTCATTCCACCGGCAACGCATGCCGCTTCAACCGCATCCATTCCGTCAAGCTTACCGTCGAGATTAACGTCACCCCTTGCAATAATTTTAAATTTATCAACGCAACTGCCGTTAAATATAAGACGGCAGTTTTCATTTTCGCTTTCAATCGAAAAACCGTCAATAACCGAAAAATTATCCTTGTCCGAGGTTATCAGATACTTTGAAAATCTTTCATCTCCGTTTATAAACGGATTTGTCTCGCTAAACTCCGCACGGTTGTAATTTATAAATTTAACAGTTCCGTCCTTCATATAAACCGTTGCAATATTTCGGTTTGAGTCCGAATAAAAATACAGATTTTCATCATCCGGGTGTCCTGCGGTTATCGATGATTTATCTATACCGTTTTGGCAGACCAAAGCAAATTCTTTCAAAGGTACAGTTAATATCGAGACTGAATTTCCCTCGTCGTTATGAATACCGGCAAAAGCAGTCTTGCAATTAAAGCCGTTGCCGAGATCGTCAGCTCCCTCTCCGCCGGTTGCTTTGACGCTGCCGCCGTTTATCACAACAGTTCCGCCGTTAGCCGTAAAACCGCCGCCGATTCCTGCAGCTTTTTTGCCACCCGTAGCCGTAACAGTTCCGCCGTTAATTGTTATTTTACCGCCGTTACCAAGCATTCCGCCGCCGATTCCTGCGCCATATTCACCGCCGACTGCCACAATATTACCGCCGTTTATCGTTATCGTTCCGCCACTGCCCGATGATCCGCCGCCGATTCCCGAGCCGTAGCCGTCCATGCCTCCTGTTGCATAGATCGTGCCGGAATTAATCGTCAGCGCTCCGTTTGAATGTCCGCTGCCGCCGCCGATTCCCGCTTCAATCTCACTTTGAGTATAAAGGATTCCGTCACCCTCAACCGTCAGCGAAGCATTAACGGCTATTTCGACGCCGGCACAATATGTTCCCGGGGCAAGATGATTTTCCCCGGTCAGTATAAGCTTTGTCTTTGCGTTTTTAAGAACGCAAAATGCATTGTCATTCTCGCCTGAACGTGCAATATTTATATTTTTTATTTCAACGTCCTGTTCCCCGTCCGTAACGGAAATGCCCCTGTTAACCGATTGCAGCGAATTCCTCTGCGTTATCGTATATCCGCACGGATTCACCTCGGTCACAAGCTTTCCGTCCTTGTCATATCCGGAAATCGTTCCGTCACCGATCTTAACATCACCGTAATCCAAATACAGTACAGTTCTGTCTCCTGTAGCCTTTATCGAAAAGGAAAATGATAAAATGGCCAGACTAACCGAAAGAACAATCACCAAAATCTTTTTCATAAATATCACCTATGATAAACGGCACCGCGTGGGTGCCGTTTAGTCTTAATCATTCGCTGAATATGTTGCCGAGAACCTCGCCGATGGATTCTAAAATTACGTTACCATCGTTATTCTCGTCGATTATAGGCGGCAATCCCGCACTTGTTCCGCCATCCATGATTTCATCAAGGATTGAGAATTTTTCGATTTCTATTTCAGGTTTTTCGTATCTCATATTCTAACCCCCGATTTCGTGAAAAATTCAATTATCTTGTTGATAATATCAGCGAGCTTTGCAAGTATCGCTGTGATTGTTTCAATAAAGCTCGGTGCCGTCGGTGTCTCAGGCTCGGTTACGGGCTCGTCGCTCTCAATGTTGAGATCCGTCAGGCCCATGCTCATTGTGCTCGCCGCTGCGACTGAGGTCGTGCTTACTTCATTGATCGTGACCTTCTTCGGCATGCCGTAATGCAGAGCACCGTTTGCGTCAACAACATAGGTTCGTGCCCATACTGTGTCGCTTCCTGCGTCCGCTGTGTCAACTACCTCAAGCATTCCCGTAAGATCTCTTGTGTTTGCGGTAAGTCCTGCGGGCTTATCCTTTATTTCGCTGTCCGTACTGCTTACTACAAGCACGCTTTCCATTGCCGACGTGTCGCTTATTCCTGCATAAGCCGGACTTGTTGTATAAATTACACCGTATCTTGAAACAATGTTCTTGATCGACTCAACCCTGTTGTTTGCGTCATACTTCGGGAAGCCGTCGATCGTCTTTGCAACGCTGTGTTCAGCATAGAGCGAGAAGCTTCCGTCTGCGTTGAGTTTTGCACCTGCAACTGTTGAGGAGAATACTGCCGAGTTTCTCGCTGCAGTGTACTCTGTCGGCTCAACATATACCGGTACGAATGAACGGTTGCCCGTCATGAAGAAGGTGTAGGTTCTGTATGTGCTGACCTTCTCACCTGTTGCTCCGTCTTTCCAGTATGCAAAATACTTGCTGCCTTTGTACAGTGGTGCCTGGATCGTTGCAACTCCGTAGTTGCTTGAAAGCTCTTTTCTGACTTCTTTCTTTATGACATTGCCACCGCCCTCGGGGAAGCTGATCGTAAACTTGTTAAGATCCACGTCCTCCGTGTAGCTGTAGCCGCAGTCGGTACATATATAGCGGAAACCGTTGCCCTCCTTGACATATGTGAACTTGTGGTTCTCTGCGGGCTTTTCATATCCACAGTTTTTGCATACCTGCTTGTGCTGATGCTCGTCAATTATTTCATACTCATAATCATGAGCCTTTGCACTGAACTGTGCCATATAGGTCACGTCGGCAGTTACCGGCCTGATCTCCGGTGACCAGCCGCTGAACGTGTACTCGTAATTATCGTCATTTGACTTTGTCGGTGTGTCCCCGGTATATGTCGGCGTGGTGTTGTATTCCCACTTGCCTTGCTGAAGCACCGTCGCTCCGTTCTTGAAGGTTACAGTGTAGGACTTTATTGACCATTCTGCATGAAGCGTCATATCCTCCGAAATAACTGTTGTTTCTTCAACCTTCTGTCCTGCCTCATTATACCAACCGCTAAAATCATAGCCTGTGCGTGTCGGTGTCGGGAACTTAACCGTTGAATCCGTCCAGTTTGCATAAAGAATAACCGTATCGCCGTCAGTCGATGAAAGATTTGTTACGCTTGCACCGTCTGAATATTCGGCGGCGCCGGTTTCGGTTTTTGCCCAACCGTTAAAGTTCGATACTGCCGTAGCCGTTGTTGCCGTTGAACCGGTGTAGTTATAATCAAAGGTTACTGTGAACTCTCTCTTGAAGCCGTTTGCCGTGAGAGCCTTTGCAACATCATAAGTATGTGATGAGCTTGCAGTCTCACCGCTCGTTGCGCCGTTTCCGTTATAAGAAACAGTATAAGTAATCGGAGTCCAGTGAGCGGTAAGCTCTGTCGGGGCGGTCGGAGTAAAGGTCTGACTTACCTTTGTTCCGTCGCTTGTATACCAACCGTCAAAAGTATACCCGGTCATGGTCGGAGTCGGGAGTTCAACGCTTGAATCAGCCGCCCACTTAGCATAAAGATCAATAATTTTACCGTCCTCTGTGGTGAGGTTCTTAACACTCTGCTTATCTTCATAAACCTTATTGCCGTTCTCCGATGTTGCCCAGCCCAGGAAGCTTGAAGTTGCAGTCAGTGTCTCGGTTTCCCTTCCGTTGCAATAATCAAGATTTACGTCAAATTTACGGTAAAAACCGTTTTCCGCAAGGTTCTTTGCCTCATCGTAGATATGAACCGTTTTGCCTGTTGATCCTCCTGTGGAACCGTTTCCGTTATATCTTACGGTATAGGATATCGGATCCCAGTGAGCATAAATATCAACATCACGGTCGAGGGTATCGTCAAAGCTCGGCGTACCGAAATTTGCAACCGTAGATCCGTCGTAAATTGCAGCACCTTTGGCTCTGACTGTGTACCAGCCGAGGAATTTGTAGCCCTCCTTTGTCGGAGTTCCGAGACCGGAATATGTTGAATGAAGGTCAACATTTGTATCTGAAGATGTGATTACATTGAGTGCATAGTCCATACTTGCATGGAACTTGTAATTGTCAAACTGAACGGGAACATTCGGATTTACCGATGCAAATACCTCTATCCTTTCGCCTGCCGAAAGTGATTTAAGCGCATGAGTTGAGCTTGTTCTGCTGATAGTCGATGTATATACCGTTGCCGAACAACCCATTGCGTTGCCGCCGACATAGTATGCCGAGAAATTAACGTTCTTCGCTTCGGGATTTGTTCCCGAAAGAATTTCGAACGTACCCGTTGACGTCGGAGTACCGCTGAGAGTGAACAAATCGGACATAGTATTGTATGTTACCGTAACGCCGTTAACTGTCTTTGTATATGTCGGATAATATGTCTTTGTTACTCCGTCAAGCTTGATATCATAGGGCAAGCCTTGTGCTCTATATCCGCTCTTTGCCGTGTCTGCGATAAGATCGGCAATGAGGTTGCGGCCGACATTTTTTGTGAGGGTGTTAAGCTGCCATTTAAGTGCCGGATAGTCCTTGTTCACGCCCTGCTTATAATCATAGGCATTGCCGACCGAGCTGATACCGGAAACCGTTCTGGTTGTGTTCAGTGTCGCAAGAGCCGCCGTGCCTTTGCCCATTGTATTTGTGAAGCATCCGGATTGAGTAACGCTGCCTGAACCGGCAAGCTTTGAAACCGACGCAGTAACCGAGAATGAGTTATACGCCAATGTGGTGTTGCTGTTGTTCGTACCGATAAGGCCGCCTGCGTTTGTGCTGCTGCTGATGCTTGAAGCGTTGTTATAAGAATCGGCAATAACAGCCTGCTGATTAACTTCGCCGAAAAGACCGCCGGCATTTTTCGCTTTATAGCTTACCGAAGCAATACGTCCGTCTTTTCCGTTGCCGTTGAAGCACTTGGACATATAAATCTTTACAGTTCTTTCCTTTGCATTAAGCTTACCGACAATACCTCCCATATCCGCAAAGTTATTGGTAGTTGCGGAAAGGCCGCCGTAGTTGCCGCACTGAGTGAATGAGAAAGACGTGCCGTTATATGCGTTGGAAACTTCGCCGAGGATACCGCCAATATTGTTTTTAGCGGTCACATTGCCATAGTTTATGCAGTCTGCAAAGGAGCTTATATCGTCCTCGATCCATCCGCAGATACCGCCTGAAATGCTGTTTGCAGAGGTGCTTGATGCGTTAACCGTGCCATAGTTGCGGCAGCCGTTGAATTCCGCAAAGCCGTATTCCTTGCCGACAATTCCTCCTACGAATACGCCGTCAGTGCTTCCCGAATTTGAGGAAATGTTGCCGTAGTTGTAGCAATTTATGTATTTATGATGTTGAGTCGATGAGCCGTGGCTATTGAGGTTACCTACAATACCGCCGACATCGTTACCCGAAACAGCTATGTTTCCTTTGTTAATACAATCGCTTATGATAACAGTACCCGGGCCATTAAGATTGCCCATGTAACCAAGTATTCCGCCGATTGCCGAAGCACCGTTTTTGATATCACCAGTATTTACGCAATTTGTGATTTTCCATGTCGGGTTGTTTGCCTGACTCTCTACAGTCGAAAGAATACCTGCACCGTTTGATTGGCCGTTTGTTGAAACTGTACCTGTGTTAAGGCAGTTTGTAATCTCACAGCCGTCGTCCTCGATCCATGCACAAAGACCTGCTGTAAACTGTGCACCGCTGATATTACCGCTGTTGACACAGTTGTTCATCATAGTCTTGCCCTTGGCGTAGCCGACGATGCCGCCGACATAATTGTTTGTAGGTGATGAAATATTTACTGTATTTTTACAGTTATTGAATGTTATATTGCTGTCGTTATAACTTCTGCCTACAATACCGCCTATATACCACGTTTTACCTGTTATCGTACCGCTATTAGTACAATTCTCGAATTTTGAACTGTTAATTCCATCAATTCCGCCGATGATACCGCCGATAAAGTCATTATTTGCGGTAATTACACCTTCATTTATACTGTTAGTTATGGTAACCGTATTGCCTGTCGCTCTT
>FR882078.1:0-66642 GCA_000434915.1 Ruminococcus sp. CAG:563 | reverse complement strand
GCTCTTCCGACGATGCCTCCGACATACTTATCACCTGTAACCGAACCGTAATTTTTACAATTTGAAATATTAAATACGGTGTTATATCCGGAGTTTCCGATAAATCCGCCTGTATAATTTGATGCAGCGACCTTACCATTGAAAATACAATCAGATATATTCGCTTCGGCATTTTCAATATAGCCGATAAATCCTCCGCCGCTTTCACCACTGCAAACGTTTCCCTCCATTATAACATTTTCAATGGTAGTTTTACCTGATGTCCACCCGATAAGTCCGCCGTGGTCGGAATCCTTTGTTGCCAAATCCTTATCATAAACAAAGGTTGTCGAAGCAACACTAACCATCGGCGTATCATTTTTTATAATTATTTCGGCCCCGCTTGATTCACCTACGAATCCACCTTCTTTATTGCCTCGTCTATTGTCATCTTGATTCGGGGAAATCTTTGTGTTGATTACTTTGCAATTGGTAAATACAGTTTTTTTATTGGTTTGACCTACAATGCCACCGCATCCGTAGCCGTAATCATTCCTTCTTCCATCTCTTCCGAATTTAATAATAGTCGCTCCGTCAACCGTAACATTATTAATATGTACGTCCGTATAAGCAGCGCTGCTTTCGCCCTCAATTTTTCCAATCAGAGCGCCTAATCCGTACACGTTTGTTCTGGTATCGTCTCGTCTATTTAACACCTTAATATAAGTGTTCTTAATTGTAAGATCCTTTACAATGCCGCCGCTCATTTTTCTGATAACACCGAAGCCGCCAACATTTCTTCGCTCTTTTTTGTCTATACTCTGCTTATAATTGGCTACAATATGATTAGCACCGTCAAGCTCGCCGTACCAAGCCGTTGCGGAGTCATCCCAATACGCATATGTTATTCCGCTAAAATCAACGTTACAGTCAAGAACAACCTTTTTACCGTTAAATGTGGTCGGATTTTTAAGAAAATACGCGAATCCGTTACCTGTCTTGATTGTATATGTACTTCCTGACAGTGTGTAGTCTGTGCCGGATGTCCATGTACCGTTTTCATTTGTAACCTTCGAATAAACAACATCAGCCGCCGAAGCCTTCGGAAGAAGCTCCGAAAGTACACTCGGTTCAAAGATAAAGAACGTCGTGAACATCATGACAAGGCACAATGCCACACTGATGAATTTCCGTCCGCAACGGGCGAAGGATCGATTGATTTTCATGTTTTTCACCTCATAAAAAATTCAAATCAATTTTCACTTTCAAAATCTTGTTTTGAAATATATTTTCGGGATACATAGCAATCCCAGTTTGCTGTATATTATAACATGTTTATCTCTTTTATTCAACAGGAATCCGGTTTATATTTCCGTCAAAACATAGATTATTTACTGTTTTTTTCCTTTTTGTTTGTTTATTATAGTGAAACAGCGACCCACAAGAAGTGAGCCGCCGTTTCTATTCAGCAAAGAGTTTATATAATAAGCGGAAGGGGTTGGTAACCGCTATATATAACAATTATTAAATCTCCGAAAGCGCAGGCTAACCGTCCGCTTTTCTCAAGGAAGAGGAACACACAAAAACGAAGTGCGGCGTTTTTGCGACGGTGAGATTGGCAGGCCTTTAGCATGCCTGCGCTTTAGTAACCGATATTATCAATCAATTACCTGCCGGAGATGTACTGTCAAGCCAAAGCTTCGCCGAGTGCCTTGCAATCGTCGAGAGCATCGTCATCGGGAGCGTCGTTGCAAATCACGAAATCACATGCCATAGCAGCACCGTCATCCTTGCAGGTCTCCTCCCAGTTGCGCATCCATTCGCCGTCGCCCCAGCCGTATGAACCGAACAAAGCTATTTTCTTGCCGCTGAGCTTAGACTCGCAATCATTGAACATCGGTTCAAACTCGCTGTCCTCAAGCTGCTCTGCACCCATTGACGGGCAGCCGAATGCAACTGCGTCAAAATCATCCATCATGGAGCCGCTGAACTCGGAAGCTGTAAAAACAGAAACATCTGCGCCCTTTTCCTTTGCACCGTCGGCAACAGCTCCTGCCATAGCCTCGGTGTTACCTGTGCCGCTCCAATATACTACTGCTATTTTACTCATTTTTCATCAAGCCTTTCTTATATTTATGCTGCAACCGTAAGCTTATCAAGGCTTCTGCCCTTTTTAAAAAGCTCACAATAAATCGCAGTACATTTTTTGTATTTTGCAAAAGTTTTTCTTGCCGCTGTTTCGTCACCGTAAACCTTCCAGCAGCCTTTGTATTTGCAGCCGCAAGCTTTATTCTCTATAAAGCCCTTTACGTCCTCCGGCGGATATCCGAGGAACAAACCGATTTCATGCGGAAAATCCTCATTCCGTCTCAATCGCTTCATAAGCTCGCTTACACAGCGTTCGGGAGTTTTGCCTCCGTAGCCGAAAGAATTGAGCATATCTCCCGCCAAGCTCTCGCTCAAATCCTTTGAAAGCTTTGAGGGGCGATAAACATAAATCAATGCACGGCCGTTATCAAAACGCATCGGCATTATTCGCAGCCCTTTCGGAGAAAGAGCCTTGTTCCAATCACGCACGCAGGCTCTCAGTTCATCTGCGTTCTTAAAATTCACGGAGAACAGATTGCCGGTTTTAATTCCGGCCAACGTAGGCGAACAATGCTTAACAAGTAATTCTTCTGACATTATACCGCCTCCGTCCGTCTGGTTAGCATATGCTAACTTATGTATATTTTTTAAAAGCCCCTTGGCTTTCGTACATTATTTTACATGCAAAAAGGAGCTTTTTCCGCTCCAAAAGGAAAGAAATAAGCTCCAAAAAGACATTTTTATTTTTTATTTTCCGCCCTGTACTTGCTCGGTGGCATTCCTTTGACCTCGCGGAATGCTCTTGCAAATTTGCTGCTGTTATCGTAGCCATGCTCGCCGGCAATATCCATTACCGTCCGATCCGTATACTCGAGCATATATGCCGCCGATTCCATTTTAATCGCACGTGTATAGGCATAAAAAGAAACACCGTAAACTCCCTTAAAATTATTTTTTATATGAGTTCCGGAAACATGAAAGTGCTTTGAAATCTGTTCAAGAGTTACTCGCTTATCCATATTTTCTGTCAAATATTCACTCACCTGCTTTGCAAGAGCAACTTGCGAGACGGAATAAATACTGTTTTCAATTTCATCCTTGTCTGTATCAAGTGCACTGAGAAACAGTAAAAGCTCCAAAACTTTTATTTTGAAGTAGCCCTTTTTTATCTCCTCGGGAACGGAATATAGTTCGGAAAAAATATGCTCAACCGACGGGTCGGAACGAGCAATAAAGCAGCTTTTTTCGCCGCAAAATTTTTCTGCGATCATTTGCGGACGGACATTCACGTCATCAAGCAAACAGGAAAGGCAGCCCGGTGCACGGTCGATATCAATTCTTACCGTTATACCGTGATAATGACTGAGGGGATAATATGTTGTCGGAGATTTTTCCTCCGCACGTCCGATAACAAGGTCACCCGGTGCAACATAGCAGAATTCGTCACGATAATGACATTCCATTCTTCCCTCACGGCAATGATTTATTTCTATGATATTCCCCGACGGTGCTTTTGTTTCGACACTCATTATATGTGCGTCGTTGTAAATCAGCTCAATTCCGCAAAAAACGGAATACGCTGTTGAGCAAAAACGTCCGTCTTTCCCGGAAATTTCATTCACAAATCCGTATTTGTCTTTGCCGTCGGTCATTTTTATTTTACATTCATTTTTACAGTTTTTTTCTAACATATTTTTCTCCGAAATCAAATAATTTAGAATTATAGCAATGCGTCACATATATGTCAATCCGAAAAGGTCACCGACCTAAGCCGATGACCCTAAAGTTAAAAAGCAAAGTTAAAATTGCCCGTCGCCACATTTGCGGCAAAAATTATTATCTGACCGAGAGGTGTGCCGAAATATTCTATAAGATAATCTCTGTCGATTCCGGGCACGAGAAGCACAAGTTCGGCAGTATTCGCCAAACCGATTTCACAAAGCTTTGATTGAACCGCCTTTGCAAGCTCGATATTGCCCTGTGCATTGGGATGAATGGTGTCGGTTGAGATACAGTCACGGCGTCCGTCAAAAACCTCGCTTGTATCAACAACATAGATATTTTGCGGATTTTCTTCAACGTATTTTATTATTGCATCGTTTATTCTTTTCGCTGCCTGCTTATACGGCTTCCTTGCAAAATCAAATGTCCATGATGTGTAAAGGAGCTGAACAAGAATTTTTGCATTCGGATTTATCTCATGAATTCTATCCATGCTCTTTGAAAAATTCTCATAAAACGTTTCTCCGATTTTATCGAACTTTGAGTAGTCGTTAAAAATAATACCCTCGACAATAAGCAATGCCGCATGGTCAAGAAGAAAATCATTTCCACCGATTGAAACGCTGATAATATCGGCCCATTTAACGTCGTTTATATATTCTTCGTCATTCGTCAGGTGATTGACAAGTCCGACGCTGTTTCTGCCCATAATTGCATCGTTTTTATAATTATATCCGTTGGTGTCGGCAATAATTTTTCCGTAGGAAGCCTCATCGGGATTTGTGATTCCGAAGCCTTCGGCTATTGAATCGCCGAGAAGAAGATAATTAAGCTTCTCCTTTGCACTTGCCGAAACAGAAATTATTCCGATGCAAAACGTAACAGTGAGGATAATTGCGATTATTTTTTTAAGCGATTTCAAATTCAACACCTCAACAAAAAATCCAAGGAAACGCAAACATTTCCTTGGATAATTATACTAAATATACTTTTGGTTGTCAACGATTAACCAAAAACACGCAATATTGCCTTGATAAGATCAATTAAATCAAGAATAAAAACCATCATTGAATCAAACATTTCCTTGCCCTCCCCTTTCATTTTCTCTTGTGACAAGTATAACCTGGTTTTAAGCCTCTGTCAACGTTGAATTGTTAATTTTCATATGTTATAATCAAATTGTATAATTCAAGTGAAAGGAAATACTTTATGATTAAATTCTCCGAATATAACTGTCCGCCGCTCGGCATACTTTCTCTCGCCGCCGAGGACAACACGCTTGTCGGCTTGTGGATTGAGGGTCAAAAATATTTTCTTTCGTCTTATAAAAATAATCTTGTTCGTTTTGATGATGACATTACGCTTTGCAAAGCTAAGGAATGGCTCGACAGATATATGAACGGCGAAAAACCGGACATATCCGAACTTAAGCTTGCTCCCAAAGGCAGCGAATTTCGTCAGACCGTTTGGAGAATTCTTTGTGAAATCCCGTACGGCAAAACAACGACCTACGGCGAAATTGCAAAAGGAATCGCTCATCTCAACGGCCTTGAAAGAATGTCGGCTCAGGCGGTCGGAAACGCTGTCGGTCACAATCCGATTTCGATTATAATCCCCTGCCACCGTGTCATCGGCACAAACGGAAGCCTGACAGGCTATGCCGGCGGCATTGACAAAAAGATTTTTCTTTTGAATCATGAGGGTGTTGATGTAAATAAATTCACATTGCCAAGTTAAATTAATTGACACTCGATTAAAATGATGTTATCATAAGTAAAACAGCATATCGGAGGGAAGTTCGGTGCAAATCCGTCGCAACAGCCATTACCGTGATTGAAGCAATTCATAAGTCGGAATACCCGGTACGCTTTAATAAAATCTTTGGGCAGGAAAGTAACGTTAAACTGTATTCGTTTTAAAAAGAAAGCGAATACGGTCTATATGCTTTTGCCGCCCGGAAAGGACGGTTTTTTATTTATGTCCGAAAAGACAAAGGAAGAGTATCTTGATTTACTCAGAGCTGTTGCGAGCAAGGAAAAACGCTTCCCGAAAAAAAGTGATTTCTCCGAGGACGATGTGAACCGAATCAAAGGTTTTTTCGGTCCTTGGCCATGGGCTCTCGAGGCCGCAGGGCTTAAAGAATCAAAGCAAGAAGATCGCAAGCAGCGCAACTACGAAAAAAGACAACGCTCAAAGGTGCGTAGAAAAGGAGAATCAAACAATGCTTAAAAAGACAATTTCAATTTTGATTGCAATTATCATGGCACTTTCATGCATTTCGGTAACAGCATTTGCCGAAGGTGCGGTTGACGCAAAGGTCAAGGAATACCTTGTAGCACCCAGCCAGTACACAAACAATCCGTACTACGGAGCAAATATTGAAAACACACTTTCGGGTAAGGCCTACACAGCCTCGCTCGGCAACTTCGGCGGCTATGTTATCTATGAATTCAATAAAAATATAGAAAACAGCGACAAGCATCGCTACGGAATCGACTTTATGATTTCCGGCAACGCATTCAATTCCGCAGCCACAACTCAGGAGCCGGGCCAGGTCTGGGTTTCTCAGGACGGTGCAACATGGTATGCACTCGCAGGCAGTGAGCACTATGAGAACGAGACAAACTGGAACTACAGCGTTACATATCAGAAAACAGAAACAAACACCTCAACATATGTTGACAGCCTCGGCGAGAGCGGCAATGCTTGCTCAAGATCGACTTACCCGCTCAAGGCAAACTATCCGACGGTTGATTTTGATGAGAACAGCCTTACACTTTCAGGTATTCTTCTCAGAAAAAATCTCACTCCGTCAACTAAAAACGGTATTTTGACTTCGTTCGGCTATGTTGACGCTTTAAGCTGGAAGATGAGTGACATTCCCGTTAATCCATACGTTGAAAATCCGCAGCAGAATGCCAAGGACGGTCAGTTTGATATCTCATGGGCAGTTGATTCGGACGGTATGCCCGTTCATCTCGATTGGGTCAAGTACGTTAAGGTACAGACCGCAACCTTCATTGACGGCGGCGCTTTCGGCGAAAAGTCAACAGAAATCAACGGCGTTAACCTCGCTTGCGAAGAAAACTTTACAAGCGACAAGGCTGATGTTGAAATCACAGTAAACGGTCAAAAGGTTAAATTTGATTCCAACAGCTTTGCAAAACTTGATAACCTCGGTAAGGGCGTTGCAGTTAAGGTAAATGCGAAAAATTCAAATATTTACATCAACAATGAGAGAACGGACACAAAATTATTTGCCGAAGCTCCTACAAAGGGTCTTGTCCGCATAATTGTTCAAACAGGTGACGGCGAAGCTCAGATATTTATGCTTGACGTCAGCTCCGCTCTCCCCGAAAGCGAGCTTAAGCTCTCCGACTCAACGCTTGAAATTCAGAAATACGAGTCGGCTCAGCTTAAAGCAAACTTCAAGGGTGTAACATGGACTTCATCAAACGAAGATGTTGCATACGTTGACAAGGACGGCAAGATTATTACGATCAATGAAGGAACTGCAACGATAACCGCAACCTCTCCTAAGGGCCAGACCGCAGAATGTGTTGTAACGGTCCTTCCTAAGGAGGACACGCAGACAGTCAGCATAACATTCAGCGTATCCGACGGCACAATCATTATTACTCCCGAAACACTTGAGGTCGAGGCAGGCATTGCAAAGGCTTACGGCTATCAGGTTGCATCGGTTGACCACAACGGCAACAAGGTTGAAGGCACAACGGTTATGGACGCAATAGTAGCCGCTCATAAGGCATATTACGGTGACGATTTCACAAGAAGCACCGCTGAAAACTATCTCGTTATGAACAGCAGCTTTATCATGAAATCATTCGGCAGAAGCACGTCTGTATGTGGCTTCCTCGTTAACGGCACAATGCCTAACGACGGTATCGTCAATCCCTCTTACGGCACGCCGACAGGATATGCTTGCGACACGGCAACAATCGTTGACGGCGACAGCATTTCATATTATTTCTATCAGGATACAAGATACTACAGTGATATGTATGCCGAGTTTAACTCTGACAGCTACACTGTTTCGGCAGGAAGCAAGCTCAAGGTAAACATCAAGGGCTACTCGCTCATGGAACACGGTCTCAGCGATATTGACACAATCAGAGCAAACTATATGACCAACCTCAAGGATGTTGACATTTATCTCTATGAGGACGGCGAACTTAAAAAACTCGCAACAACCAACAAGAAGGGCAATGCAAAAATCAAGTTCACCGAAGAGGGCGAATACACTCTCGTTGCTGTCAGAAAATCCGACAGTGAAGAATCTCCGACAGTTGTTGCTTATTCAAAGGTAACGGTAACAGCGAAAAAGGATAATTTCATCGTTCGTATGTTCAAAGCTGTCTATAAATTCTTTGCAGAAATCATAAAAAAATTTTTTGATGGGATGTGCTGATAAATGAAGCTTAGAAAATTTCTTTGCACCGTTCTTTGTTTGCTGCTTTTCATCTCTCCCGTTCAGGTATTTGCGGCAACATTTGTTTCCGATTCACAGATAGTTTCATCCAAAACGCCCATGTCCCCTGCGGACACGGAGCTTGCATGGTCTGTCAAGCTCGGCTCGTCATATAAAGATGCACCGAGTGCTCAGGTTGTTGTCGGCAACACGCTTATAGTCATGAGCAACAAAAAGCTTCTGAAGCTCAATGCCAAGACCGGCAAGACTATCAAATCGGCCGATATGGTCGATATGCCGAGCTACAGCTATACGCCGCCTATTTACGTTGACGGTGTTATCTATTGTCCGCTCGACAACGCAAAGGTTCAGGCCTTTGACTACAAAACGATGAAATCAATGTGGGTCTACACCGATCCACTCGGCGGTCAGTCACTGACTCCGATAACCTACAGCGACGGCTTTATTTACACAGGCTTTTGGAATGACGAGGACAGAAAAGCAAATTATGTTTGCATAAAAGTCACTGACGAGAACAAAAAAGAAACGCACGAGGCTAAAAAGGCAACGTGGACTTACACAAGTCTCGGCGGATTCTACTGGGCGGGCTGCGCCATAGCAGGCAACAACGTTGTTTTCGGCTGCGATGACGGAACGATTTACGCCAACAAAAAATCAAAAGCCGTTTCGCTCAACAAGAATACAGGAAAGCTTATTGACACTCTTCCGATAGTCGGCGACCAGCGTTCAACAATAACATATCAAAACGGAACTCTTTATTTCACGACCAAAGCCGGCTATCTTTACAGCGTAAAGCTTAATGCCAACGGAACTTTCAACGATTCCTCGGTTAAGCGTCTTTCGCTCGGCGGAGCTTCGACATCAACGCCGCTTGTCTATAACGGCAGGCTTTATCTCGGCGTTCAAGGCAGCGGCTTCGGTCCCGGATATTTCAAGGTCATTGACGCAACCAAGCTGACCGTTATTTATTCGGCACAGACAAAGGGTTATCCGCAGGGAAAATTTCTTTTAAGCGACGCTTATCTCAAGGACACAGGTAAGGTTAATATTTATATTACTTACAACTGTGCCCCCGGCGGAGTGACAATGTTCAAGGATTCGGCAGGTCAGACCAAAGCGGACATGCAGGAGCTTTACACACCATCGGGCGATAAGAGCAACTATTGTATCAGCTCAATTATCGCAGACAAAAACGGAACGATTTTCTACAAGAACGATTCGGGCTATATTTTTGCCCTTCGCAACAAAACAGAAAAGGTTTCGTTTTTCAAAAAAATAATTAATGCTATTGCAAGCTTTTTTAAAAAGCTGTTCGGTTAAATTATGAATTCAGGATTTAAAGGATATCATCCTCTTGTTAATGTATTATTTTTCATAAGCGTTATTGCTTTCGGCATGCTTCTCAGGCATCCCGTTTATCTCGTTATATCCTTTATTTCCTCAATGGCATACTATTTGAAGCTTTCGGGAAAGGTCGGAAGGAAAACAGTCTTTCGTTTTCTTCTCCCGATGCTTCTTTTTGTTATTTTAATCAATTCTCTTTTTAATCACTACGGTGTTACAACGCTTTTTGTCCTACCCTCGGGCAATAACTTTACATTTGAAGCTCTTGTAATGGGCTTTGTTTCCGGAATCACAGTTGTTTCGGTAATTCAATGGTTTTTCTGCTACAACGAGGTTGTAACAGAAGATAAATTTATGCACATTTTCGGAAGAATTTTGCCAAAAGGCGCACTTGTTGTTTCAATGATTCTCCGATTTGTTCCGCTCTATCGCCGACGTTATAAAGAAATCTCACAGGCAAGAAAATATATGGGACAAAATGAATCGAATAACTTCATTGTCAAGATGAAAAACACTTTTAAAAATATAGGAATACTTGTTTCATGGAGCTTCGAGAATGCAATCGAAACTGCCGACTCCATGAAAGCGAGAGGCTACGGTCTCAAAGGCAGAACCTATTACTCAAGATTTCAATGGCATACGGGCGATACGCTTGCAATCATTTCGCTCACGCTGTTCGATGCCTTAATTATATCGGGTCTTGTCGGCGATTCGGCTTATTGCATTTACAATCCTTATGTGATAATAAATCCGCCGTCCGAAAGCGGCACGACCTACATTATAAATGAACTTAATTTAACAATTAATCCTTTCACTATACTTTCAATAATTTCACTGATTGCTTTCACTTTGCTTTGCTTTTTACCGCTCATAATTGACTTAAAGGAGGATATCAAATGGCACAGATTACAATCAAAAATTTAAGCTTCAGATATTCTCTCGGCAGGGAAAACTGTCTCGAAAAAATTAATTTGGAAATCAATGAGGGAGAGTTTGTGGTTCTCTGCGGAAAAAGCGGCTGCGGCAAAACGACATTGCTTCGTCAGCTCAAGCCTGCGATTGTTCCGAAAGGCGAGCGTGAAGGCAAAATATATTTAAACGGCACGGAGCTCGACAAAACGGACCTCAGAACGCAGTCCGAAAAAATCGGCTTTGTCATGCAGAATCCCGAGAGTCAAATTGTCACTGACAAGGTGTGGCATGAGCTGGCGTTTGGGCTTGAAAATCTCGGCATGAAAACTGCGGAAATACGTCTCAGAGTTTCCGAAATGGCTTCCTACTTCGGTATCGACGATTGGTTTGACAAAAAAACGACCGAGCTTTCCGGCGGTCAGAAACAAATTCTTAATCTTGCCGCCGTCATGGCAATGCATCCTGACATCCTGATTCTTGACGAGCCGACATCAAGGCTTGACCCGATTGCGGCCGACCGTTTCCTTGAAACCGTCAATAAAATCCATAAGGATCTCGGTGTCACGGTAATCATAACCGAGCATAGACTTGAGGATATTTTTTCTTTCGCCGACAGAATTGTTGTTATGGACTGCGGAAAAATTATTGCAGACGATAAACCTAAAAGAATCGGTGAAATTGCAAACGAATTACCCGAGCTTGTTAAATTAAGTTTACCGTCAACTGTGAAAATTTTCGCAGAAGCAAACGGAAAAGGTGAAGCTCCGGTCTGTGTCCGTGACGGAAGAAATTGGCTCAAAAATCAAAAAATAATTTGTAAAAAAATTGAAAGAAAGAATATATATTTCAGCGAAAAAAATGCTATAGAATTAAAAAATATTTCATTCAAATACGAAAAAAATACCGACGATGTTTTAAACTGTTTAAGTTTAAAAATTCCGCAGGGTTCTGTGTTTGCTTTGCTCGGCGGAAACGGTGCAGGCAAATCAACCCTTTTCAAAGTAATCGTAGGAAGTGAAAAGCCGTACAACGGAAAAATAAAAATCAACGGCACGGTTGCCGCAATGCCGCAGGAGGTTCAGACTCTCTTCGCTTCAAGGACAGTCAGAGAAGAGCTCAGCGAGATGTCGCAAGACAATGAGAAAATCGAAAAGGTTGCAAATTTAACACAGATAAAAAATCTGTTTGACTCTCACCCATTCGACCTCAGCGGCGGAGAACAGCAGCGTGTTGCCGTTGCAAAGCTTCTGCTCTGTGAGCGTGACATTTACTTTTTTGACGAGCCGACCAAGGGTATGGACGCTGAATTCAAAAAGATATTTTCAGAAATTTTGTCCGAGCTAAAAGCAAAAGACAAAACGGTAATTATTATTTCGCACGATATAGATTTTTGTGCAGAAAACGCTGAGCTTTGCGCAATGCTTTTCGACAAAAATATTTCCGCAGTTAACACGACCGATGAATTTTTTGACGGAAACCGTTTCTACACAACAGCGGCAAATAAAATTTCAAAAGGTTTTATTGACGGTGCAATAACAAACAAGGACGTGATAAAGTGTCTAAAAAAATAATCACGCTTTTGGTTTTTATTCTCGGAATTCCGGCGATAATTTTCGGCTGTTCAAAATTGATAATTTCAAAGCAGTATTACGTTGCAAGTGCATTGATAATCGCACTTGCACTTGCCGCACTTTTTCTGAGCCTCGAAAAGAAAAAGATGAAAACGAGGGAACTTGTCGCTATCGCATGTGTTGTCGCTCTTGCGGTTGTCGGACGTGCGGCACTGTTCATGTTTACGCAGGTCAAGCTCACCTGTGCAATCGTAATTTTTGCAGCAATCTCATTTGGTCCTTATGTCGGTTTTTTGTGTGGCTCACTCTCAATGCTTATTTCAAACATCTTTTTCGGACAAGGTGTGTACACTCCTTTTCAGATGTTCGGCATGGGGCTTGTAGCGTTCCTTTGCGGACTGATTTTCTATAAAAAAAGCTACGACAGAAACCGTTGGGCAGTTGCAATAATCGGCGGCATACTTTGCTTTGCCGTTTACGGCTTTATTGTTGACTCAAGCTCGGCCTTGTTTTTCTCGGCTGCGCCGACAATTAAAAAGATGCTTCCCGTTTACATTTCCGGCCTGAGCTTCAATGCAATTCATGCCGTGACAACACTCGTTGCACTTTTCGTCGCAACGCCGTACCTTCAGGATACATTTGACCGTATCGCAAAAAAATACGGACTGTTCGGAGCTTGAACAACAAAGGTCACTCGAAAGGATTGATTAATTAATATGAAAAAATATATTTCTCTTTTGCTCATTTCCGTTTTGATTCTTTTGTCGGGCTGCGGCATGACCGTGACTAAAGTTGAGAACACAACAGCAGACAAGCAAAACATTATAACCGATGAATATATAACAACCTCGACAACAAATTCGGAAACGAATCCAACGTCCGTGAAAAGTGCTTCGGCAGGCAAAACGATTTCAACAACCAAATCCGTAAAGACAAAAACCACAACGATTATATCCGGCGGAACAATTACTACGGCAAATACGACCAAGCCCTCCAAGGTCACCACGACAAAGAAGCAGGGCAAAACCGTAACCTGCAAAATTGAAATAGAATGCAAAACGATTCTTAAAAATCTCGGTAGTCTTCGTCCCGAAAAGAAAGCGTTTCTGCCGAAAGACGGATACATACTCAAAGCAACAACCGTTTCCGTCGCCGAGGGCAGCACTGTTTTTGACGTACTGAAGCTCGTTTGCAAGCAGAACACCTGCCCCGAAAAGTGCAGCTACTGCCGCAAATCGGGAATTCAACTCGAATACGTTTACACCCCCGGCTATGACAGCGAATATATCCGTGGAATTCATCAGCTCTACGAAAAAGACTGCGGAACGCAATCGGGCTGGATGTATTCGGTTAACGGAGTTTTCCCGAACTACGGCGTAAATAAATACACCGTCAAAAACGGCGATGATATAAAATTCCGTTATACCTGCAACGGTTTCGGCGAGGATCTCGGTGCGAACTTCATGGGTTGACGAGCAACAGAAAAAAGATTATAATGACATAAAAATTTCCAACGAGGTCGTTATGATTACATACACAAAAATCACATTTGATGAAGCGAAAAAGATGCTGGATGCAGGCCATTGCATAATGTTAGATGTGCGCACGGATGAAGAATTTTTCACCGGCCATGCCGAGGGTGCGGTCAATTTTGACGTTGACACAATCAATGCCGATACCGCCGCAGAGCTTATACCAAGCAAGGACACGCCGGTTATTGTCTATTGCAAAACAGGCGAACGTGCCAAGCTTGCTGCCGAAGCCCTGTGCGAACTCGGATATACGAACATTTACGACGTCGGCAGTCTTGTCGAATGGCCTTACGGCTTGTCATTTGAATAAATGAACAAAAGCCTCCCTTTTATAGGGAAGCTTTTTTCATATCCGTATGGTTCGTCGAATTTTGATGCAGAAAGCGTTTTCTGTGCAAAAGACGGTGACCCTATTTTGCCATAATTTCCAATGCCTTGTTAATAACCGCCAGCTGATCCTCGCCGGGCATAACCTTAACGGCTATGTGAGGCTTGCCTGCGGCGGAAACCGTTATCCTGCCTCGCATATACTTTGCAAGGTTTGATATTTTCTCCATATCGAGCGTTTCGATAAACAGCTTGACGTTGCTGCCGGTTCGTCCGATTTCATAAACGCCCTGCTGCAAGGCTGTGTTTCTTAGAAGCGAAACCGTGATAAGACCCTGCACGCACTGCGGCGGCTCACCGAAGCGGTCTATAAGCTCATCAAGAACATCTTCGGCATCATCATGATTCTTGATATCGGCAATTCGACGATACATAGCCAGCTTCTGCGGAACATCTTCGATATAATCGGCAGGAATATGTGCGTCAATCGGCAGATCGATAAGACATTCCTTCTCGGGAATGGCCGAAATCTCGCCTTTTTCCTCACGAACGGCTTGATCAAGCATTTTCAGATACATATCATAGCCGACCGATTCCATGTGGCCGTGCTGCTGTGCACCGAGAATATTACCCGCGCCTCTGATTTCAAGGTCACGCATTGCAATATGGAATCCCGAACCGAACTCAGTATATTCACGGATAGCCGTAAGTCGCTTTGCGGCAACCTCGGTCAGTTCCTTGCCGCGTCTGAAGGTAAAATACGCGCTTGCACGTCTTGACGAACGGCCGACACGGCCTCTTATCTGATGAAGCTGTGCAAGTCCGAGCCTGTCGGCATCCTCGATTATCAGCGTGTTAACATTCGGCACATCGACTCCTGTTTCAATAATCGTTGTGCAGACAAGCACGTCAATATCACCCTCAAGCAGGTCACGCCAAATGTTGCTCAATCTATCCTCGGTCATCTGACCGTGAGCGACAGCAACATTTGCATCCGGTAGGAAATCCCTGAGCTTTGACGCCATTCTTTCAATCGTTTCCGTTCTGTTATGCAGATAATAAACCTGTCCTCCACGGCGAAGCTCGGATTGAATCGCCTGAACGATAACATCAAAATTATACTCAATTACATAGGTCTGAACCGGGTGCCTGTCATGCGGTGCTTCCTCAAGAATCGACATATCCCTGATTCCCGTCATTGCCATGTTGAGCGTTCTCGGAATCGGAGTTGCACTGAGCGTCAGCACATCGACATTCGGGTACTGCTCCTTGAGCTTTTCCTTCTGTGCAACGCCGAAACGCTGTTCCTCATCGACTATTATCAGTCCGAGATCACGGAATTCAATATCCTTTGAAATCAGTCTGTGTGTTCCGACGATGATATCGACATATCCTCTTTTGAGATCCTGCTTTATTTTTTTCTGCTGATTTGCCGGAACAAAGCGTGAAATCATCTGCGCTTCGACAGGGAATCCGTCAAAACGCTTGCAAATCGTTTGGTAATGCTGGAGTGCAAGAATCGTTGTCGGAACAAGGATTGCACATTGCTTGCCGTCGGCAACGCACTTGAACGCCGCACGGAGTGCAACCTCCGTCTTGCCGAAACCGACGTCGCCGCAAAGAAGTCTGTCCATCGGGTAAGGCTTCTCCATGTCGTTCTTTATCTCCTGAATGCAGCGAAGCTGATCGTCCGTTTCCTCATATTCAAAACGGCGTTCAAAATCGTTCTGCATGTCAATATCCGGTGAGAAAGCGAAGCCCTTTATCTGCGTTCTCTTTGTATAAAGGTCAATCAATTCCTGGGCAATATCCTTGACCGCCGAGCGAACACGGGAACGGGTTTTCTGCCATTCCTTGCCGCCAAGCTTATTGAGCTTAACGGTGCCGTTCTCGCTCTTTGAGCCGATATATCTCGAAACCTGGTCAAGCTGAGTAACGGGCACATAGAGAATGTCGCCCTTGTCATATTTTATCTTAATATAATCCTTTATATTTCCGTCGGCTTCAAGGCTTGTAATGCCCTCGAAAATACCGATACCGTGTGCTGTGTGAACAATATAATCGCCCTTGTGAAGATCCTCAAGCGAATTGAACACCGCCGCCTTGTTAACCTTTTTGTTAGACTTTCTGACAGGCAAAGCAGTTCTGCTGCCGTAGGTTATAACTGTCAGCTCAGCGTCGGGATATTCAAATCCCGCCGAAAATCCGCCCGGCAAAACAATTACCTTGTTCGGGATTAGCTCATCCGGCGGAGTCGGCATATACGATGCCGAAAAGCCCTCTCCCTGCAAATCGGAAGCCAAGGCTTGCGCCGATTTATCCGTTCCGGCTATAACAAAAACCGAATGCCCTTTTTTCTGATACATTGGTTTAATATCATCAATAAGCACACTCATTGAACCGTTCCACGGTGAAAACTGTCGTGCATTGAATGTCACGAGACCCTTTACAGGTGTGTCAAACGAACCTCTTGCTATATTATCAAGATATACCGCTCCGAGATCCTCATAAATACCCAAAAGCTCGCTGAATTCGAGCATGAAGCGATCAAGGCCTTTGCAAACTATTCCCTCCTCAAGGAAAGCCTTAAGCTCCTCGTGAAAAAGCTCAAGTGAAGCATTTGCATGCTCCTTAACGGCAAAGCTCTCGCTGACGAACAAAAGCGGTTCATCAATATAATCAAAAACCGTTGCCGCACAGGGATAAATCAGCGGCAAATATCTGTCGATATTCGGCAGATGAATTCCGCCGTTAAGCTTCTCAAGGTCGGCTGAAAGCAGCTGCTTCGCCTGAACGGAGCCTTTTCCCTTTGTCTTTGCAATCTGCTCCTCGATAAGGTCGGCAAGCTTGACGGGATTGCAGCAAATCTCATTGGCCGGCGTAATTACAACGGAATTTGTCGAATCAATGCGTCGCTGACTCTCTGTATCGAATGTTGAGAGACAATCTATGCTGTCGCCCCAAAATTCAACACGGTACGGGTTGGCACAATCGGGCGAAAAGATATCAATAATTCCGCCTCTGACGGCAAACTGACCCGAGCCGTCAACCTGGTTGCTCCTTGTATATCCGGCATTGATAAGCCTGTCAATAAGTTCATCCTGCTCGACCGTTTCGCCAACGGTGAGCGTAATTCTCTTGGCAATAAGCTCCTCGGGCGGAATTGTGAGCTGCAATGCCGCCTCAACCGAGCAGACGACCGCACGCACACTGCCATCAACAAGATGACCGAGCACGCTCAGTCTTGAATGTTCGTAATCACGGGATTTTATGTCATCAGGGCGCAAGGATATGTCTCCGGCAGGATACATGGCAGCATCACAGCCAAAGGCATTGAGGTCTTTGCACAGCTTATTCGCCGAGCTTTCGTCGGGCGTTATAACTATTGCTTTGTGAGGTGAAAGGTCTTGACAGAGTGCCGATATCACATGCGCCTTGTGAATCTGCGATAATCCGAGTGCACCCGCAGGCAAGCGCCGGTTCGTCACATTATAAAGCAGTGAGCGGTACTCACCCAAACCTTTCAGAGCTTTTGTAAAACAGGACATTCTTAAGCTCCAATTCTTCAAATATTTATTTTATAATTTCTCATATCTTGTTTAAGCTTTTCAAAATCACGGTCGGCAAAGCAATGAGTATTCATGCCGAGCCGATTTGCGGTGTCAATATTCGCCTGCATATCGTCGATAAAGAAGCATTCCTCGGGTTTCAATGAAAACTCGTTGAACAAAGCCTTGTAAATCTTTTCATCGGGCTTAATTTCATTATAATATGCCGAGATAATAAATCCGTCGAAAAAAGCAAACGCAGGCACACTTTTTTTGAAATCATCAAACCAATCGGGGCAATTTGAAAGAAGATATATCTTGTATCCGTTTTCTTTGAGTGCTTTAACCACCGGATACATTTCAGCAATCGGCGGCATTTCAGTTTCACGCTCAAGTACCATTCTGCGTACCTCGGCATGGAGTCTCTCGGGCAGACGGCTTGTCATTTTCTTCAACGCTTCCTCAACCGAAACATCGCCCTTATCCATTGCCGACCATTCCTTTGAGCGGAAGATATTGGCAAGAACGGCATTCCTATCCTCGGAAGCAAAATGATTTTTGACCGAGCGAATCGGGTCAAAGTCAATCAAAACTCCGCCCATATCAAACACAATATTTTTTATCATTCAATCGCCTCCGTCTACGGATTCATTTGTTACTTAGGTATTATATAACAGTTTACGCCAAAAATCAATCAAGCCAAATCAAATAAATTGTCGTCTTGTTGAGTTATGACAAAATCTTAATTAAAAATTAAGATTTCAAACGTCAAAATCGCTTGAATTTCAAATTATATTATGTTAAACTATTCGTGCTTATCAAGATGATACTTAATTAATATATATACTTCTGAATATGGAGGAAATAAAATGAAGGCAAAAGTAAAATACCGGAAATATGGAAATATTCCCGATATGAATACCGTCAAGGACATTATTGTTTACGGTGCAAAGCAGGGCAAGGCAAACAAGCAATATGCGTTTAAAGATATGAACGGCAATTACTGCGAAAAGACCTTTGATGAAGTTTTTTTTGACGCAACGGGGCTTGGCCAGCATCTTTATACCCTCGGTTTAAAGGGTAAAAAGGTTGCCATTCTCAGCGAAAACAGCTATTATTGGATTGCGGCGTTTTATTCAATCGCCAGCGGAAATATGATCGCAATTCCGCTTGACCCGAAGCTTCCTAAGGAAGACCTTGTAGACCTCATGGTCAGAAGCGGCTGTGACGCAATTTATTACACTCAGGATTTTGCTCCGGCTATACAGATGATGAAAGAAAATCCGGAAGTTAAGCTCTCGGTTTATCTCAAGTTTGAGGACTTCGATGAGCTTGTCAGAATGGGACATGAAGAGCTTAGCGGCGGAGCAAAGAATTATCTCGATGATGAGGTTAAGCCCGACGACCTCGGATTTATCGTTTACACCTCCGGCACAACGGGCAAGAGCAAGGGTGTTATGCTCTCTCAAAAAAACGTTGCCGTTGATGCAATAGCAACCTGCCGGGCGATGACGGCAGATCAAACAGTTGCATTTCTTCCGTTTAACCATACTCTTTCTTGGGCAAGTGCACTTTTTGCAAGCCCGCTGCTTTCAAAGTGGGGCTATATATGTTCAAGTCTGAGAAATCTCCAGAAGGATATGTATACCTATCATCCGCAGCACATTACGGCCGTTCCTCTTGCCGTTGAAACAATCTATAAAAAGATTTGGTTCACCGCACGCAAGGAGGGCAAGGAAGAAAAGCTCAAAAAAGGCATCAAGCTGAGCAATGCGCTGATGAAGATAGGTATCGATGTCAGAAGGAAGCTTTTCAAAGAGGTTCTCGACAACCTCGGAGGAAATCTTGAAATGATAATCTGCGGCGGTGCGTCTCTTGATACAAAATATGAGCAGGGACTCTACGATTTAGGCATTCAGGTTATCAACGGCTACGGCACAACGGAATGCTCCCCGATTATTACCTGCAACAGGCTCAGCAACTACAAAGTAGGCAGTGCAGGCTATGCACTTGAATGCAACGACGTTATGATCAAAGACCCGGACGACGAAGGTGTCGGCGAAGTATATGCAAAGGGTTCAAACGTTATGATGGGCTACTATGACGAGCCGGAAGCGACAGCCGAAACCTTTGACGGCGAATGGTTCAAGACCGGCGACTACGGCTACATGGATAAGGACGGATTTCTTTTCCTCAGAGGCCGCAAGAAGAACCTCATTGTTCTTTCTAACGGAAAGAACGTCTCCCCCGAGGAGATTGAGGACAAGCTTTTAACGGTTGACTACATAAAAGAAGTTGTTGTCTACGAGGAAAACGGCGCAATAACCGCTGAATTCTTCCTTGACGAAAATGAAGCTCCCGACGCCAAGGATAGGCTCAAGAAGGACGTGCGTGCAATAAATATGCAGCTTCCGACCTACAAGCAGGTCACAAAAACAAAGATTCGTGACACCGAGTTCCCGAAAACAACAACGCTTAAAATTAAAAGAAAATATTAACTTGTTTAAAAACCGCTTGAGTTCTTGCTCAAGCGGTTTTGTTTTAGTCCTCAAACGGAATCTTCATATTGAGATATCTTTCAAATCTCTCGGGCGAGCGTTTATAATACCGTTCTCCCCGGTCAAGTGCACCAATATTCAACATCTCATTTTCGGTAAGCTCAAAGTCAAAGATATCAATATTTTCCCTGATATGTTCGGGAGATTTTGACCCGGGAATAACAATATTCCCCTCTTGAACATGCCAGCGAAGAATTATTTGTGCATTTGTTTTGCCGTATTTTTTTGCAAGTCTTGTAAATATCGGCTCATTTATCAGCTTGCTGTCACCGTGGCCGAGCGGATACCACGCCTGAATCCGTATATCCTGAAGATTCAGGAATTTTTTCAGCTCCTGTTCGCTGTAGTAAGGGTGTAATTCGGTCTGAAGCACGGCAGGCTTTATTGAGCAAATGTTCATCATTCGGCACATTTCATGCTGAGTGAAATTGGAAAGACCGATCGCCCTGACCTTACCCTCACGATATGCTTTTTCAAGCATTCTGTATCCGGATATATAGTCGCCCGTCGGCTGATGAATCAGCAGGAGATCAATATAATCCGTACCCAATCGTTCAAGAGTTCTGTCAATCGCATCCTCGGCAGTGTAATGCGTCGGCCAAATCTTGGTTTCAAGAAAAATTTCACCTCGAGGCACACCCGAGCTTCTCATTGCTCTGCCAACCGCTTTTTCGTTTGCATACATATTTGCCGTATCAATAAGCCTGTAACCGCATTCAAGTGCAGCCGTAACCGAATTTTCCGCTTCATCAGGTGTGAGCAAATACGTTCCTATTCCGAAAATCGGCATTGTCAGACCGTTGTACAACTTAACATATTCCATAAAACCGTTCCTTTCGATAACTGTTCCCCATCCTTAAATGTAATTATAGCATCTCAACCTAACTTTAGGTCAATAGAAATTTTGTAAAAATTCTGTAAAAAAAACAGCAACACAGGCTGCTGTCTGAATTTTATTCCAATGTAAGCTCAGGGAACGGCACAAACGGTTTAATATCTTCATCATGCTCCCCGATTATTTTCTCCATCCACACCATATCGTACCATGTGTCAAACTTTCTGCCGCACTTCTCAAAACGGCCGACAAGCTTATATCCGAGGTGCTCATGAAAGCCGACACTGTTCATTGTCAAATGCTCATCCTCCACCTCAGGATATCCGATGCAAGCATAGAGATTTATAATATTCTGCGCCGCCGAGATTTCTTCAATCGCTTCGTAAAGCCGCTTGCCGATTCCGCCGTGGCGGTAATTCTCATCGACATAAATCGACGTTTCAGCCGAGTGGTCATATGCCGCACGTCCAACAAACGAGCCTGTGTAAGCATATCCCACGATCTCATCACCAACCACGGCGACTAAATAAGGATATCTTTCTAATGTGTGCTCCATTCTCTTCCTGAATTCATGCACCGTAGGCACATCATATTCAAATGTAATAGCCGTTTTCTCAACATACGGTGCATAAATCGCCAAGAGCTTTTCGGCATCATCGGGCGATGCAATGCGAATGCTTACATTTTCCATACCTATACCTCCGTTCATATCCCGAAATGAATTATCCATTTGCCAAACATCAAAGCCGTCTCCAACAGTGCTTTTAAATTGGCAAGCTCCTCATTCTCTCCGATTGCATCAATAAATTCTCGGTGGGAGGTCGGCGGAATCAGCGTTATG
Source organism: Ruminococcus sp. CAG:563 (assembly GCA_000434915.1). Lineage (GTDB taxonomy): Bacteria > Bacillota > Clostridia > Oscillospirales > Acutalibacteraceae > CAG-488. Next base: position 44,935 of record FR882078.1, on the reverse strand, counting down.
CCGCAATAAGCAAGCCCTTTTTTCGGCTCGTCAACAACATGATGATAAAAATCAATCTCATTCAGCTTTGGTAAAACATCCTCAATCGCATCATCGGGTACATCTATACACGCATATTTTTGCGGCTCGTACTCATCGTACCGCTGTCCTTTTTGAGGTTCCTGCGGCATTATTGCAAATTCATGGACTGCCATTCATATCACCCCTATATGAGTATCGGCTGCAACTTTACGCCGCAGCCGTTTAATTCGTGGTTACTTTTTTATCAGTCTCTTCTCAAAGCCTCAATCGGTGTCATCTGTGCCGCACGCTTTGCCGGATAAATTCCGAAGAAAATTCCTATTGCACTGGAAAAGCCCACAGCGATAAGAACCGTTGAAAGCTTAACGGTTATCGGTATATTAATATATGCCGCAACCGCCCATGCACCGCCGACTCCGAGCACAAATCCTATTGCACCGCCAAGCAGACAAAGAATGACGGATTCCGTCAGAAATTGAAGCATAATTGTTGACGTCTTTGCACCGAGAGCCTTTCTGATACCGATTTCCCTTGTTCGCTCCGTTACGGAAACGAGCATAATATTCATAACACCTATTCCGCCGACCAACAATGAGATTGCACTGACGGCGGCAATGAATGTCGTAAAAATGCTTATAACGGAATCAAGCAAATCAATATAAGTCGCCATTATGTTAAGCGTATAAACAGAATCATCAAAACTGCCATGCCTTGTTTTTATGAGATTGAGAGCCGATTCGCCTGTATTATCAAGGTCTGCGTCGTTGCTTGCCATCAAATAAAGCTGCGTATACTTATTCACCTTGTCAGTAAGCTCGCCATTGAGAGATGCGGGTATCGCAAGCATTTCCATGCTCATTGCACCTGTTGAATAAGTTGACATCATACTCTCCATTTGATCCTGAGAGATCATAGAGTTTTCCGTCATATCGACAACACCTATAATTTTTAAAGAAACCGTTGTATTATTTATCGTATAATTTATCGTTTCTCCGACGCAATTTTCTTTACCGAAAATCTTTTTAGCCGTTATTGTACTGATGATGCAAACGTTTCGTTTCTGGTCATATTCGTCCTTAGTCCATGATCTGCCGTATTTTGTTGTCATCTGATTGATGAAAAGCAAATCCTCGTTACCGGCGATTGTGAAAACGAGTCCGTCATATTTGCCTGCCTGCGCCTGACCGAATGAAAATTCGTATGGGGAGCAATAGCTGACCGTTCCGAGCTTTTTAATTGAGGAAATATCCTCCTCGGTGATATAATTCGACTGATTGGCGGTATTGGCATTAACGGCAATCTGAATGGCATTTGAGCCCATATCCTCAATCATACCGACAATGTAGTCACGGCCTCCGCTGCCGATAGTTATAATCGCAATAACTGAGGCAACACCGATTATTATACCGAGCATCGTCAGAAGCGAACGCATCATATTCGTTTTTATGCTGAAAATCGCAATGCGTATGTTTTCCCTGATATCCACAGCAGTCCTCCGTTACTTCAGCTTGACTTTTGCTCCGTCGACAAGTCCGCTCGTGTTTTTGATAAGAATATCGCCCTCGTTTACGCCCGAAAGCACCTGATAATAGGTGTCGTTTGAGATTCCGAGAGTAACCTTCTTCTTTTCTGCGGTTGATTTTTCCTGATTATAGGCATAAACGTACACGTCCGAGCCGTCAATGATTATCGCTTCAACGGGAACGACAATCGCATTTTCCTGAGTGTCCGTTATTATAGAGATGTCAACATCCGTTCCGACTATAAACGACTTATCGCCGTCCTCAATCGTTACCTGAGCCGGAATTGTGTTTGAGTTTCCGCCGCCCGACATAATCGAATTTATATCAAGCGAGCTGCCCGTAGACGTTGCAACTGCGCCGACATATGACACTCTGCCCTCATGGATTTCATTGTCTGCCGACTTAACGGAAACCTCCTGATTGAGGCTTACGTCAAGCACATCATATTTACTCAGTGAAATATCGGCAACGAGAGGATAATTGAGCACCTTTATGCCTACCTTTTCCGAGCCGAAGAAAGTGCTTATCATTTTTGAAACATCGAGGCCCGATGAAACGGAGGAAATGATTGAGCTGATATCAATGTTCTTGCCGTCGACTGCGGTCTGAACCTCAACTGTTTCACCGACTGTAATATTAACCTCGCTGACAAGACCTTTTTCCTCTGCAATCCAGCCCTTTTTCATTTCATTGGTCTGCGTGAGTGCCTTTTGATATTCCGACTGTGCATTTTCATATACGGTTTTATAAACCGAAAGATAGGTGTCGTTTGACTGCAATTCAAGCGTAGCAAGCTGAGCCTTGAGCTGAACAAGCGACATTTCCGCATTAATAAGTGCGCTTGAGCCGCCGCTCATCCGGGCAAAAGCATTCATATCAAAAGAACCGGAACTTCCCGCAATCTTTCCGAGGTTGTCGAGTAAGCCTGAAATATCAGAACCGCTTGACCCTGCCGAAAGAAGCGAGGTGAGCACCTTTTTGGCCGTTGCTTCGTCATATTCAACGCCGAAAAGCTTTGCGACCTTGATAAATCTCTTTACAAGGTCATCCGAGACCTTAACTCCCGACGAGCTGCCGTTTGATGAGGGCTTTGTTGTCGATGTGTTCGACTTGGCTTTGAGAGTATCTATCTGCTTTTCAAGCTCAGAAATCTGTTTCTTGGTTGAGCTGATTTTCTTGCTTGCGGAGGAAGACTCATTTTTCGCCTTGTTATAGGCAGCAAGGGCCTTCTGATAGTTGTTTTCCTTTTCGTTGAGTGCGGTTTCAAGCGAAGAAACATCAAATGTTGCAAGCACATCTCCGGCTTTGACCGTATCTCCGACCTTAACATTGACCGACTTTACCTTGACCTTGTCAATCAGCGCATAAGATTTCTCCGAAGCGGTTGAAACCGTACCTGTCGTGTCAAGTGTTTCATTAATCGTCTGCTTCGTGACCTCAACTGTGCTGACGGCGAGCTTTTCCTCGGGCTTAAAAATCATATAAGCCACAGCCGAGAGAACAACTACTGCCAAAATTGAGCAAAGGATTATAACTTTTTTGTTTTTCTTCTTTTTCTGCTGCATAAATGCACCCCTTAACTTTATATCTATATAATAATATCAATATTTTATCGGGAGAACGAAATGAAACCCCTCAAAATAATATTTCCTTTATTAATAATCATGCTACTGGCAGCCTGTGTAGGTCAAAAGCAGCTCAACGTTGACGAACTGCTGAATAAATACAACAGCATAACGGAAAATAACCTAAAAAGTACAATGTTCAACATTTACAAAACCGATGACGGCTTCGTCTATAAGCGAATTGAAAATGAAGTCTTGCTTTGTCTTTACTCAGGAAATAACGGCGAAATTATACAATGCACCGTAACCGCTAAGAAAGATAATAAGCAGGCATTTGATAACATATGTACATCAATAATCGGAGCATTTGCCGACATGTCCGCCGAGGAAAGTGAGAAATTTTTTAAAAATCCCGGGGAATCGGGAAAATTCAAATTGATAATCAATGATTACAAAATAGGTCAAACAATGATTCTGAACAGAATCGACAACGAGCTGAACACCAATGATATGCCAACTTTAAAAAGAGAAGTAAAAGAGGAGGACATCGCTCGTCCCACTCTTTCGGATATAGATAATTCTTCCAATATTATTAGACAATAAAAATAATGCGTACAGATTAAATAATTGTTAAAAAACGGTTAATAAAGCAAAAAGGTGACGGAAAATCCATCACCTTTAAACTGCATTTTAATCAAGAATTAGCCAACGAAGCCGCATGCGGGAATCTCTGTTTCCGGCTCAGTTGTCGGCTCGTCGTCTGTCTTTGTTGTTGTCTCTTTTTCAGGCTTGTAGTAAAGATCGAGAGCCTTGTTAGCAATCATGCTGTTGGAAATAGCATTGTTAAGAGCTTCGACATCTACACCTGCATCTGTAAGGAATGCATCAGCGATATCACGAAGTGCGCCCGGATCACTGATTTCATCAGAACCGATGCCCTTATCGTTGATGTACTTCTCGAGATTAGCAACGAGGTCAGCAACATCTTCTTTTGCAGCGCCTGTCTTAACAGCGTCAACAATACTGTTTGCAATCTCTTCAGCCTTTTCGTCGTTCTGGAGAGCACTAACAGCACCTTCGATATTGGATGTTGTTGTCTCGGGAACATTTTCAGCTGCATCGTTTTCAGCACGAACAGAGAATGCTACGGTTGCACAGACAGCGGCTACCATAAGAATTGCCAAGAACTTTTTCATACGAATTCATCCTTTCATAATATTTATTAGCATGAGTATTTTAACTCATATTAATACAAAAGTCAAGCGATTTAAGAAAAAATAAGAAAAACTTTCCGCAAAACACAATTAATTACAATCAATCTTTGTGTGCTTTGGTATAATCATAGTTCTTCCAGCAGATTGTAACGCTCTTTCCGTTAACCGAGAATCTTTCTGTGTTATGATAAGTGCTGATTGAGCCCTCTGTAAATCCTTCCTCTTCAAGGCCGTCAACAAACAGATTCATCATCTTTTCCGTCGGGAAATCAATCGTTGCAACCATAACAAGCGTCGTCTGATCACGATGCTTTTCGAGTACGCCTGTCTCAAAGTCTGCAGCCCACCAGCAGTTTCTCTTGCCGTAATCAATCTTCTGAACCGGAGTTGTATCCGTCGACTTCACATACTGCCAAAGCTTCATCGAAACGGGCATTGCGTCCTGATCCTCTACACTTTTATAGAGAAGATTATTTGCTCCCAATGTGTCAAGTGCATTTTGATTGTGGTCTCTGTAGTAGAAGCCTACTTCACAGCCGACCGTAGCCATGGCATATTCGCCCTTCCAAAGCTCAACAAGCCAATCCTTATCATTATAAGTAAAGTAAATTCTGATTGTTGAAAGATAGAAATTAACGAACTTTGCGCCCCAGTCGTAAGCACCGTTGAAACCGAACTTTCTCTGCGGCGCAAGTGCATTATAAACCGCACTCGGCGATGCCGTTGTCGACTCCGTTGTTGTCTTTTTGGTTGAGGACGGTTTCTTGGTTGTGGTTATTCTTTTGGTTGTATTTACTCTCGGAGTTGTATTGCTCGGAGTTATATTGCTTGCAGTGTACGAACCGCCGGACTGGCTGGGATTATACACAACCGAATGACCGTTATTGTCAACAATATATGACTGCCCATCATCCGAGACAACAATCTGAGTCGGTCCCTCAAGCACGTCGCTGTTGGTGCCTATCTGGATTTCGTCCGAGTTGTTGGCGGGCTTTTTTAGCGTAATCTTCTTGACAGAGCCGCAGCCTGTCAGTACGATACTGAATACTATTATGAATGAACAAAGTAAAGCTATGTAGCGTGTTTTTGAGTTTTCCTTTTTCATTTTACACAATCTCCATTATATTTTTTTACATTGTATCATAAACCGCTGAAAAATACAATACCCAAATTTTTCCTTGCTTGACAATGTTTGCATTATGGCATATAATTTTTCAAACGCAGGAAAAAGGAGGGATATTTTGAAAAATAATAAACGAATTGCGTGGATTGACAATGCCAAGGCTATTGCAATTTTCTTCATTGTCCTCGGCCACCGGCTGCCGTCGGGCGAGCTTTGCGGCTATCTTTACTCTTTTCACGTTCCAATGTTCTTTTTCCTCTCCGGCCTGACATTCAGTGCCGACAAATCACCTCAAAAATATTTAAAGGAAAAAGCAACGAGAATCTTAATTCCCTATTTCGCTTTTTCCTTAGTAAGCATTGCAATCTATTGTATAATAAATTTGATTTTTCACAAGGACGGGCTTTCGCCCGGACAATGTCTTCTCGGCATGCTCATCGGCACAAGGTCAACGGGATTGATGCTTTGGAACAATCCGCTTTGGTTTCTCCCCTGCCTGTTTGTGCTGCTCATCTTCGCATATATTATTAAAAGGTTTATTTTTCGCAGCAATAAAACCGTATTCACTGTAATATCACTCGCCGTTTCCGTTGCGGCGGTCATAATCCTGTATTGCACCAAATTCTATCCCAATGCGCCGTTCGGCATAATTCAAGCCGTTAATGCTTCGCCTTATTTCATAATCGGCACACTTACAATGCAGCTGCTTTACAAGGATGAAAAGCCGAAAATTGCACCTCCGATTTGGGCAAAGGTGCTTGTTTCTTTAATTCTGATTGTCGGCGGAGCTTTTCTTTCAACTCTTAATTCAAGAACCGACTTTGCAATGAATGACTTCGGCAAACTTTGGATTTATGCTCCGACCGCCATTGCAGGGATTTTCGGTTGGTGTCTGCTTGCAAGCATTTTTCGTTCGAACGGATTGGCATATATCGGTCGGCACACAATGCCGATACTTTTAATGCACAAATTCCCGATTCAGCTATACGGATTCCTTCCGATTTCGGCCGAGAACACCGCTGTGTCAATTCTGCTCTCTGTTCTCACTGTTGTGCTTTGCCTTGCCGCTTCATGGATATTTGTGAAAATTAAAAATCAATTATTTAATCATCAAACAAATCCTCATATGTAAGGTCAAGAATCTCACAGATTTTGCGCACATGATCAAAGTGGGGCTTACTCTTTCCGTTTTCATAATGAGCAATGGCGGAACGGTCAATTTTCAATTCATCGGCAACCTGCTGTTGTGTAAGCTTCTTCTCAAGTCTTGCGGCTCTGAATTTTTCGGAAAAACTCATTTTATATTCCCTCATAAAATAAAAAGTGCGCAGCCGAAGCCACGCACAAAAAACGCAAACCGCAACGCTGTCGTTTGATTAAAAACGGCAGCTTATTCTTTATACAATTAAATATATTGACATTGATGTTATAATTTTTTTCAAAGGAGGTTATTGCAAATGAACAAAACAGAACTACGCAAATTATGCAAGAAAAAAATCGACAATATTCCTCCGGAGGGATTTACTGAATTGGGCGAAAAAATTTCAGATCTAATCCTTAAAACCGATGCTTGGACAAATGCCGGCACAGTGTTTGTCTTTGTCTCGATGAAGAATGAAATTGACACATCTCCCCTATTGAAAAATGCATTAAAAGTCGGCAAGCGACTTTGTGTTCCGAAAATAACGGGGGACGGCACAATGGACGCCGTTGAAATAAACGACCTTTCCGAACTTGAAAGCGGCAAGTTCGGAATTTCCGAACCTATCGAAGGCTGCCCGAGTGTAAAAAAAGATAAAATCGACCTTGTTCTTCTCCCATGTCTTGCCGCAGACGAGCAAGGCAACAGGCTCGGAAAAGGCGGCGGATTTTATGACAAATTTTGCGAAAAAATCAGCTGCAAAAAAATTATACTTTGCCCCGAATTGCTATTAATGAAAAGCGAAACTATTCCGACGGAAGCTCACGACATCACCGCCGACACTGTTGCAACAGAAACAAGAATAATCAAAGTGAGGAAGCAATCATGAACATAAAGAAAAATTTAAGCAAGGCCTTAACAAATACAGTTCAGTTCTTTGCAAACGGACTTTCACAGAGTGCGACCGACAGAGACGGCGAGAAAAAAACTGTTACACCCGGCATGCCGGAGCTTCTTCGCCGTGCGGCGGCCGACGGTGCGGTTATGCTTGAAAACAACGGGATTCTTCCTTTGAAAGGTGGCACAAGAGTTGCACTTTTCGGCATAACGGGATACGAAAGTCATTATGTCGGCTACGGCTCGGGCGGAGACGTCAACAGGCCATATGCTGTCAGCTTTGCCGACGGAATAAAGAATTGCGACAGACTGACGCTTGACCCGACGATTGAAAGCATATACAGAGAGTGGAACAAAAAGAACCCCATAAATAACGGTTTTTGGGGACACTGGCCTTTTTATTTCCCCGAAATGCCGCTCGACAATACGACTGTTGAAAATGCAAGGAACAAAAACGAAGTTGCCGTCGCAGTTATCGGACGTGCGGCCGGCGAAAGCAGAGATTGCAAACTTCAAAAAGGCAGCTACTATCTCGCAGACGATGAAATTGCAATGCTTGATGCGCTTGCCGAGGAATTTGACGATATTGTTATCCTGCTTAATATCGGCGGAATTTTTGACATGAGCTGGATTGAAAAATATAAAAAGGTAATCGGCGCAATTCTTATCGTATGGCAGGGAGGAATGGAGGGCGGCAACGCTGCGGCAGACCTACTCTGCGGCAAAGCTTATCCGAGCGGACGTCTGACCGATACAATAGCAAAACGTTATGAAAATTACCCGTCATCGGCCAATTTCGGCGGCAAGGATTTCAATGAATATAAAGAAGATATTTACATCGGTTACAGATATTTTGAAACATTTGCCAAAAGCAAGGTACTCTATCCCTTCGGCTACGGACTCGGATATACGGAATTTGAGATTTCAGCGAATACCGTCGAAAAAAGTAATGATAAATTTATATTCAACGTCAGCGTAAAAAACATAGGCAACACAATCGGGCGGGAGGTTGTTCAGCTTTATTTAAGCAAGCCGTGCGGCAAGCTCGGCAACCCCGAAAAAATTCTTGTGGCTTTTGTCAAAACAGCCGAATTGAAATCAGGCGAAAGTGAAACTATTGAATTGATTGTTGAAACAAATCAGCTTGCATCATATGACGAAAGTAAGAGTGCATACATAATAGAGAGCGGGAAATATGAATTTTTCCTCGGCAAAAGCATCAGAGAAAACGAAGCTGTTTTTACTTTTGAACAGGCCGAAGATGAAATTGATTGCCAATGCGTCCAAGCTTCTGCACCGATTGAAAATCTGGAAGTTATGAGCGCATACGAGTACAACGGCAAACGAATTATCAAGAACCGAAAAGCACGGACAAAAGAATATGATCTCGGTAAACGAATTCTTGAAAATCTGCCTGAAGAGATTCCGCAAACAGGAGATAAGGGTTTCAAACTTGCCGACGTTAAAAGCGGAAAAATTACAATGGAACAGTTCGTTGCACAGCTAAACAACAATGAGCTTGAAGCAATATCGAGGGGCGATTATGTTATGAACAGTCCGCTCGGTGCTAAGGGCAACGCCGGTGCTTTCGGCGGAGTTTTACAATCATTGAGAGCCAAGGGAATCAAGCCTGTTATAACAACGGACGGTCCTTCGGGAATCAGACTTTCGGCTTGCTGTTCACTCCTGCCGATAGGAACCTTGCTTGCCTGCTCATTCGATCCGCAGCTTGTCGAAAAAGTCTATTCTGCTGTTGCCGATGAGATGTTCGCTAAAGGCTCCGACGTTTTGCTTGCTCCCGGAATGAACATTCATCGCAATCCTCTTTGCGGCAGAAATTTTGAATATTACAGCGAGGACCCGTATCTGACAGGCAAAATTGCCGCTGCCGCAGTCAAAGGAATTCAGTCTCACGGTGCATCGGCCTGTCCGAAGCATTTTGCCTGCAACAATCAGGAATTTCGCCGCAACATGAACGATTCCCGTCTTTCCGAGCGTGCACTCAGAGAGATTTATCTCAAAGGCTTTGAAATTTGTGTCAGGGAAGCAAGGCCTAAAAATATTATGACCTCATATAACAGAATTAACTCCGTTTACGGACATTATAACTATGAGCTTTGCACAGCCATTCTGAGAAACGAATGGGGCTACAAGGGCAACGTTATCACCGACTGGTGGATGAAAAATGAAAAAAGCCCCGAATTCCCTCTAATAAGGAATCAGGCATATCGTATCAGAGCGCAGGTTGACGTTCTCATGCCCGGCGGAGGGAGAATTCCACGCCGCAAGCCGGACGGCACACTGCTTGAATCGCTCGGCAAAGAGGGCGGCATAACTCTCGGCGAGCTTCAACGAACGGCATGCAATGTTTTGAGAGCTGTTATAGATTCAAATGCATAATGAATTATTGTGCAATTATACAAATTTATAAAGCAGTTCCTTTTTTAATTGATTTTGACATTTTATTCTGATAAAATATAAATTGTATATATTAGTTAAACTAAAAAATTTTTATCAGAGGAGATAATCATGAAAAAATTTATTTCTGTTCTATTGACAATAATTCTCATCTTCGGCTGTTTGCCGATTACATCATTCGCCGCACCCAAAAGCAAAAAATATGAAAAGAACACGGAAGGCGTATTTTTCAGTGAGAAATATGCGCAAGTCGGCGTGCCTATAACTGTAAAAGCAAAGGACAGCAATCAAGAGTTTCTTTATAAATGGTACATAAACGGTAAAGAAATAGTCAATGCCGGCGACAGCTACACACCGGTAGAAGCCGATCTTGAATGTATGCTTACCGCCGAGATTTATGACGCAAGCGGTGAAAAAATCGGTGCGGCAAATATGTTCATCAGCAAGCTCCCTGTTATTTACATTGAAACCGAAAACAGAGAACCGATAGTTCAAAAGCGGAAGAAGCTTAAAGCACACATGAAGCTTCAGGGCAACTCCGAATTCAATGACGATTCAATTCTTTACGACGGCGAAACAGAAATAAAAGGCAGAGGCAATTCAACATGGCTTGCCAATAAAAAGCCATATAAAATTAAGCTCGATACAAAATCCGATTTGCTCGGTATGGGCAAAAACAAGCATTGGGTTCTTCTTTCAAATCCGTACGACAGCTCCCTTTCGAGAAATAAACTCATTTATGACCTTGCCGAGGATATGGGAATAAGCAGCATGAGTTCACAATGGGTCGATGTGGTTCTCAACGGTGAGGTTGTCGGTAACTATCTTCTCTGCGAGCATGTACGCATCGGCAACACCCGTGTCGATATCACAGATTGGGATGATATTGCCGAGGATGTTGCAAAAGCAATCTACAAAGCCAACAAAAAATCCATGAGCAAAGAAGAGCGAGACGAGCTTGCCGAGCTTATGGAAGCAAACATGGACTGGGTAACCGACGGTCTGGTTACATATAAAAGCAAAACCTACAAGATTTCTGATTATTATAACCTGCCGAACGCAAACGGCGGATATCTTCTGGAGTGCTTCGGCACAGAATCGCCGTGCTTCACCTCCGGCAGCGGCTTGGGTGTTTGTATCAGCAAACCCGAGGGCATTGGAAAAGAAATGCTCAGCGGTATTCAGACATATTACTCGGCATTTGAAGCGGCAGCTCAGGCCGATGATTTTTGCACTGAATATAACGGGCAAAAAGTAAGATACTCGGATTTAGCCGATGCCGAATCATTTGCCAAGGGATTTTTATTGAATGAAATCTTTCAGAATCAGGACTTTTTACGCTGCAGTACATACATGTACAAGGAAGTTGACGAAAAGCTTGTATTCGGTCCTATTTGGGATATGGACATGAGCTCCGATAATTCATCTAATGTTTATTCTCATAACAAGTGGGTATGCTTTACAAGAGGCAACATAACGGAAATGCTGAAAGACCCTGCATTTCTTAAAATTATTTATGATACATACAAGGAATATCGGTACACAGCGATTGCCGATATGCTTAAACCCGACGGAGATATTGAAAAAGCTTTTGAATTGAACTACGAATCCGGAATTCGTAACGATATGATATGGAGCAATTCCGTTGATTTCAAGAGCAATATTGAAAATTTTCGACTTTGGCTCAGCCGCAGGTTGAACTGGATCGACAACCAAATGACAAGCTTTGAAGCCTTTTACAAGTCTGTAAACGGTACAAATCTCAATAACTCCGGTAGCACAACGCTTGATCTTAACGGCTCACAGCTTAAAGTCACAATGAATGATACAAAAATTGCAACGTGCAAGGTGCTTGTTAACGGAGTTGAGAAAAAGTCTCTTTCGTATAACCCTCAGACTTCTGTTAACATCGGCACAATCGCTGAAAACAGTATCATCAGCGTTATGAGCTACAACGCAAACGGCGAATTTCTCGGCATGTCAACCGTGACAAGCTACAATGAGCCTGTCAGCTTGAAAATTACCAAAGCCCCAATAAAAAATGTGTACAGCTCGGGAGATAAAATTGATACAACAGGTCTGGAGCTTAAAGCTGTCTATGCCGACGGCTCTGAGCAAACCGTTCAGCCGGAAGCGATTCTTTCTTATGTTTCGGATTGTATGGGAGCGCAAAACCTTGTTTATAATGAAATAACCGACGAAATCGGAAACACATATATTTCTTTCAGATATCGTGGTGTTAAAACCGATTATAGAATAGGAAAGAATTCTGCCGATGATGTTCAAAATGTCGAAAAACTCATAAACAGGCTTCCGCAAAGTAATTTTAAAGATAATCTTGAAATTATTTTTGAAGCAAAGCAGGAATTCGATGCGCTCAGCGAATCGGCAAAGAAAAAGGTTTCCAATTCATCAAAGCTTGACGAAGCAATGAAAAAGATTGATGAAATTTCCGGAAACAGCACCACACCGATTCTCGGTTGCTATATCGACCGTCTCGGTCGTTCCGGTACGAAAAACAATATTGTTGTTATTGCCAAGGGCAAGCCGAATAAAATAAGATTTTTCATCGGCGGAAGCACCACAACAATCCCTGTTGCCAATCGTGATTACTGCATCTCGGAGAAACAAATAGCCGGCTATAATGTTATGACAATACCATATTCTCTCGGAATAAGCGACATTGACATCGGTGCATATTACAACCACATTCAAAAAGGCGAATTCTATCATCTTGATGTTCAAAAGGCTATCGAAAATTGCTGCCAAATGATAAAAGCTTTTAACTATGATAACTCGCAGTCTTCGGTAAATGATTTGACCAAACTGAGCTTTACCGTTAATAAACGTGTAAAAAAAATATCTGCGACATGCGACGGTGCGACGTTCACGGCAGTCCCAAAAAACAATTCGGCAGAAATTGAAATGAGCCTCGCCGATATCGGAACGCACAATATTGACATCAGCTACTATTCGGACGACGAGTGGCATTACTACAAAACAATTTCAATTCTTGTAAGGGATGAAACAGTCACATTCCAACAGCTTGCCCTCGATTATCCGAGTGCAACGGCATACGACGATGTTGAAATACACGCAGCCACTTCACCGTATGCCACATCGGTTAAGCTCATATCCGACAGCGAAACAATCTTACTTTCCTCCGCTGTAAAAAACGGCTTCAAGGTGTGGAGCGGAAAAATCAGCATGACAGAAAACAAGAGCTTTAAGGTTTATGTGGATTACAAATACTCGGGCAGAACGATTAAAATCGATAAACTCGATAAACTCGTTATCGAAAACGGAACACTCGTTGAATGCCGGGTAAAGAGCGGCTATATCGACGTGCCTTATAATGTAACCGCCATTGCGAACGGCGCACTAACAGGCTTTAACGGAACAATTCACTGCTACAAAAATTCGGCTGCACACAAATACGCCGAAGCCAACGGAATCAACTATATCAATTACGGCTGTACGGTCAATATACCGACAGAACTTGAGCTGAAAGCCGGTGAGGAATTTTTCCTGAATTCTGTTGCAAATCCTTTGATTGCTCCCGATTTCAGCTTAACCATAACATCGGATAACACTTCGTCGATTTACTCAATCGGCAACGGCTTCAAGGCTCTCAAGCCCGGCTATGCAAGAGTAACCGTAAAGAGCAACGACGGCACTATCAATGCTCAGATAAAAGTTTATGTCAGCGGCGGATGCACAAAGGGCGATGTCAACGGAGACGGCAAAATCAATTCATTTGACGCTCTCCTTGTTCTCAGAAATTCAGTTCAAATGAATGAACTTGATACAGATGAAAAATCGGCAGCCGACATTAACAGCGACGGAAAAATTAACTCGCTGGATGCTCTTATAATTCTTCAAATCACAACAGGAACAAGATCCATTTGGGATTTTGTATAAACAAAAAAAATCCTGCTCACCTTAAAAAGTGAACAGGATTTTTTATATGTCAGTCAATTTCAACGGAAATCTTCTGATCATTTCTGTTAGCTGCCGAACGCATGACAGTGCGAATAGCCTTGGCAATTCTGCCCTGCTTGCCGATAACACGACCCATATCGTCAGCCGCAACATGAAGATGGTAAACCGTAACGCCGTCTTCGTCAATATCGTCAACGGTTACGTTTACCGCATCGGGATCACTTACAAGACCCTTTGCGATCTGTACCAATAATTCGTTCATCATTGTTACCTCGTTTAATTATTTAACGATGCCGCTCTTCTTGAGAAGATCCTTAACGGTATCTGTCGGCTGTGCGCCGTTTGCAAGCCACTTTGCAGCTGCTTCTGCATCAATCTTGATCTCAGCAGGATTCTTCATCGGATCATATGTGCCGATCTCCTCGATGAATCTTCCGTCACGGGGATACTTTGAATCCGCAACAACAACACGATAGAAAGGTGCTTTCTTTGCGCCCATACGGCGAAGTCTGATTTTTACCATTGTAAAATTCCTCCAAAAATAAAATATTAAATAATATATCAATCACGCAAGTGATGAGTGCGTGTTTGAAAGCTTAACTGCGTTAAACGTTAAATCCCTTGAGCTGTGAAAGATCGGGGCGGCCTCTTCTGCGCTTTTTGCCTTTGCCGTTCATCTGCTTGAACATCTTTTGCATCTGCTTATGCTGGGTGAGAAGTCTGTTGACCGCTTCAATGTCCTGACCCGAACCTGCGGCAATTCTCTTCTTGCGGGAGGGATTAATAATCTCGGGTTTCTCACGCTCCTGCGGCGTCATGGACTCGATTATAGCACGAACTCGGTCAAACTGTCGTTCGTCAATATCAACGTCCTTAATCTGCTTCTCAACGCCGGGAATAAGCGAAAGCGTATCCTTGATTGAACCCATGCGGCGAATCTGCGCCAGCTGGTCAAGCAAGTCGTTCATATCGAACTTATTCTGCTTGAGTCTCTTTTCAAGCTCCATTGCCTTCTTCTCGTCAAGAGCCATTTCAGCCTTTTCGATAAGTGAAAGCATATCGCCCATGCCGAGAATTCTCGAAGCCATTCGATCGGGATGGAAGGTGTCAAGATCGGTGAGCTTTTCACCGACACCGACAAACTTAATCGGCTTACCTGTAACGGCTCTTGTGGAAAGTGCCGCACCGCCTCTGGTGTCACCGTCAAGCTTTGTAAGTACGATACCGTCAATTCCGAGAGCATCATTAAACGATGTTGCTACATTGACTGCGTCCTGACCGGTCATTGCGTCGACAACAAGCAGAATTTCATGCGGCTTAACCTCTGCCTTTATGTTCTTCAGCTCGGTCATAAGCTCCTCATCAATGTGCAGACGGCCTGCCGTGTCGAGGAAAACATAGTCATATCCGTGATCCTTGGCGAGCTTAATAGCTTCCTTGGCAATCTCAACAGGATTGGTCTGACCCATTTCAAAAACAGGGACTCCAATGCTTTCGCCGACAACCTGCAACTGCTTGATTGCAGCCGGACGATAGATATCACAAGCGGCAAGGAGCGGCCTGTGGCCCTCATTCTTGAGCATCAAAGCAATCTTAGCACTGTGAGTGGTTTTACCTGAACCCTGAAGGCCGCACATCATAACGACTGTCGGGGGATGATTGGCGACCGCAAGACGGGCTTTTGTACCGCCCATAAGCTCGGTCAGTTCTTCATTTACTATTTTGATAACCATCTGTGCCGGAGTAAGACTTTCCATAACCTGCTCTCCGACAGCTCTCTTGGTGACCTTTTCGGTAAAGTCCTTGGCAACCTTGTAGTTAACGTCCGCCTCAAGCAAAGCCAGACGAACCTCACGCATTGCACTGCGAACATCCGCTTCGGTCAGCGAACCCTTGCTTTTCAAACGCTGAAAAGCGGCTTCAAGTCTTTCTGAAAGACCGTCAAATGCCATTCGGCACACCACCTTATTTTAAGAATAGTCCTCCGCAAGGAGCATTCCTGCCACAGCCTTAATCTTCGCCGTTGCATCGTTAATCTCCTTGGAAAGCGTGTTTTTGCGGTTATATGCGGCAATTTCATCTGAAACCTCAATAATTTCGCCCAAACCGCTTTTCATATTTTCAAATCTGGCAACCAGTCCGAGGCGATTCTCCATATTAACAAGCTGACTTTCGGCTCGCTTAATGGCGTCACGCACTCCCTGACGGGTTATGCCCTCGTTGGCTGCAATTTCGGCAAGTGAGAGATCGTCATTATAATAATAGCTGATAAATGTGCGCTGCTTTTCAGTCAGCAGGTCGCCGTAAAAATCAAGCAACAGGGTTATATCAAGATTTTTACTCATCTCACTCGTCCTCTCATAAAAATGCCTGTAAAGTTTTTTGCTTTACAGGCATGTATTATACATTATTTGATTTGTATTGTCAAGTGTTTTTCGGTAAATAAAATATATTTTCCGAAATCTGACCTCGGGTGTTGAAAACTATGTTGAACGCAATAAAAATATGCGTATTATTCTAATTTGTCATCATAAAACAGGAATTTCAACAAAAAGTGTGGAAAATTCTGTGGAAAGTGTTGAAAATTTTCAAAAAACACCGTTGTAAAAATCCTCTGCCACTCTTTTTGCCGTCGCCGCAAGGTCATCACGGCACTCTTTTAGTACCTGCTCAAAAGTCCTTTCGTCATGGTCGGTAACGTAAATTTTGCGAATATTCGAGCCTCTCATGTCCGTAACCCTGCTCATTCCGACGATTGCAACAACAGGCGTGCTGCCCGAAAGCGATGCGACCTCGGCCGGAGCCTTTCCGAGCAGAGATTGGTTATCCATACAGCCCTCGCCCGTGATTACAAGCTCGGCTTTTTTAGCGTCATTTTCAAAACCCGTTGCCTTAAGCACGGCCGGCGCGCCCTTGACAAGTCTCGCACCGAGGAAACTTATCAAACCAAATCCCAGTCCGCCTGCCGCTCCGGCACCGTTAACCTGCGAATTATCTTTTCCGGTAACCCTTTTGCTGACCTCGGCGAGATTTTTTAATCCATTGTCAAGTGCTTTTACCATGTCGCTGTCTGCGCCCTTCTGAGGAGCAAAAATATATGCCGCTCCTTTTTCACCGTAAAGAGGACTGACAACGTCGCAAAGAGCCTCAATATCTGTCTCGGCAATACGCTTATCAAGATTGGTAAGATTTATGTCGGCAATTTCCGCAAGACCCGAGCCATTGAACGAAACCGAGTTTCCGTCGCCGTCGAGGAATTCTGCACCGAGAGCCGCAGCACAGCCTATCCCGCCGTCGGTTGTAGCACTGCCGCCAAGACCGATTAATATTTTTTTACAACCCCTGTCCAGTGCATCTCTAATCAGTTGGCCTGTGCCGTAGGTCGTCGTCAGCATCGGATTTTTCCTGTTACCGACCATCGGCAGGCCGCTTGCCGCCGCCATTTCAATAACTGCGGTTTTATCCGGAAGAATTCCGTAAAAGGACTCTGCTTCCTCAAACAGCGGCCCTTTAACCTTGACAATAATCTTTTCTCCGCCGTTAAAGAGCATAGCGTCAACCGTTCCTTCTCCGCCGTCGGCAATAGGGAAACACTTTATTTTTTCCGAAGCCTTAATCCTTAAAAACTCATTTTTTATAATTCCGCAAACTTCCGTTGCCGACATAGTTCCTTTATATGAGTCCGGAGCAATAACTATCATAAACAGTCCTCCGCTTAATTTATAGCTTAAAATCTTCTTCAGTAAAATGTCCTATACCAACAGATTTTTTCGGCACTCTCTTCAGGGGATCATATTTAAAGCTGCGGCACGATGAATCGAGCTGTCTTATTCCCGTTTTAACGCAGAGAACGCAATCCCCGTCCGCCGCAATCATGCCGTGTGAGCAAATTCTGCATGCAGGTGTAATACCCTCGGTATTCACAAGTTTTTTTCTCATTTTATCAGTCCTTTCGGAACGAACTGTCCAAAAAATATTTTATCATACTTTTCTGTCGGTTGCAAGGTTAATGTCGATTATGGTAAAAGCACCGAGAATAAGCATTGCAACCGAAGCAGGCACAGAAACGGAATACGGCTTCACAATTACATCGGAAAAGTTTGAAAAAACCTGCACTTCACACGGAAAAATTTTAAAGAGAAGAAAAGCTATGGGCAACACAACAAGGCAATTAACAGCTCTCGAAAGCCAGAATTCAGGTAAACTCATACCAACCTTTTTTATGTAAGGCAAAAGCTGCATATGAACGGCAAAGCCCGACCAGCACAGAACAGGTGCAATCAGACAAACAGGCAGATGAACAGCTGCAAATGCACAGCCTCCCGTCACCTCGGACATGACAACAGCGGCATTGAATAAAGGATTCTTTTCGGCAAGCTTTACCAGGAAAGGATTAAAGGCCGAAAAAAGTAAAATCCATGCACAGATATTAAGCATTGCGCCCGTTGCACAGGAAACGGAATCCGTGAGCACGGAAGCGTCAATCTCATGTTTTTTTGCTGCAACTTTTTTATTATTTTTCTTTAAAAAAAATCTTGAAAAAAAACCGATAATTAATGCGGCAAAGGTTTGAGAAACAAATAAAATTATTCCGCACTTCTTGTTTGAAAGCATTGTCGCTCCGACCGCACCGACAACAAACGCAGGACCGGAATTAACACAGAACCACATCATTCTCTTGGCTTGCGACGCCGAAAGATAATCACCCTCATACAGTTGGGAAATCATCTTTGCCCCGACAGGGAAACCGCCGATAAGGCTCATTATTATTGCACACGCAGAACAGCCCGGAAGCTTGAAAGCTTTTTCTGTTAATGGCGAGAAAAACCTGCCGATGACATTGCCAAACTTTGAGCGAACAGTATAATCCGAAAGAATCATAAAAGGGAACAGCGACGGAATTACCGTTTCACCGCAGAGAAAAAGTCCGCTGCGAACTCCCTCGCCCATCAAAGACGGAGCCGAGAAAAAAAGTATAATAAATCCAACCGAAACGATCAACAAAAAAATCATTTTTCTGTAATTATTCAAGCGAATCACCCGTAAATATATATGAGGAAAAAACTTTAGTTTATGATAGGGTGATTACAATGACACCGAGAGACCGCAGACAATATAACACTCCGCTTGCACACAGAATTTGTGAAAAATTGGAATTGCCTGAGGACGTTTTTCGAAACTGCAGCCATATTGAGCTTGTTTCGAACTGCTGCGCTATGGTGGACGGATGCAAAAGCGTTATGGAATACGATGATACTGTTATAAAGCTCTGCTTAGGAAAAAGCAGCATAAAATTCACGGGATATGATTTGACGATTAAGTCGCTTTCACTTGAGCAGGCAATGATTGAGGGTAAAATAATCTCTTTAGAATTCGGCGAATGAGGTCTCGATATGGTTTTCAATCTTTTTCATCTGATTTTCGGCTGTGTTTATTTCACGGCGAGCGGCGGTTTTTCCGAAAGATTCATCAACGTTTGCACCGCTCTGGGGATACAGCTTTGGGGAATAAGAAAAAAATCTTACGGCCTGATGGCATACACAACGATTGACGGCTATAAAAAAATAAAAAATGCCGCCCGAGCGAGCGGCATGAAGGTAAAGATAAAAAAGAAAACCGGACTTCCTTTTGTCATACGCAAATATGAAAGCCATACCGGACTTTTTGTCGGGCTGTTTGTCGTGCTTTTTATTCTTTCAATTATGTCAAATCATATTTGGGTTGTCAATATCCACGGAAACACAACAGTTGACGATGAAAAAATTTCCGAGGTTTTTTCGGACGCCGGTTTGAATCTCGGGGTCAGGAAAAATAAATTTGACGCAAGCGACATTAATTCCGATGCTGTTCTGAGCATCGGCGAGCTTTCATGGGCATCCATCAACATTGACGGTTCGGTTGCTGAAATCGAAGTCAGAGAAGCCCTGCAAAGACCGAGCCTCGAAAAATACTACGGCACTTCAAACCTGATTGCAAGCAAGGACGGTCAGGTTGAAATCATTGAACCGTATAAGGGTGCTGCCGCAGTCAAGGGCGGCCAAACAGTTATGCAAGGCAGTCTGCTCGTCAGCGGAGTAAGTCACGTTCGAAGCGGAATGTCCGTATTCAACGACGCCGACGGTTATGTTGTCGCAAGGACAAAAATAAACGTCGACGTGCCGATTAAAAATAATTATCTTGAACTGAAACCGAAAGTAAAAAGGGTATATTCACTCTGCTTTTTAGGCAGGGAAATTTCCGTTTCACGAAAGCGTGAAGCAGATATGATTTACCGTCACAAATCATGGCTTTACATTCACGGGGTTAAAATGCCGTTCGGAATTTTTTACACTCAATACACAGATTTTGAAGAAGAAAGGCAAACTGCGGATAAAAAATTTTCCGAGCTTTCGTCTTTCAACGACTATGCACTGAAAAGTTATCACGATACACTCCATGCACAGATTATTTCACAAAGGGTTGAAATAAAAAACGGTGTAATAAACGGTGAATACAGTGCCTTTGAAAACATTGTCAAACGAGTTCCGTTTGAAACCGAGGAAACGCCGACAGAGCCGACAAATTAAGCAAGCTTGACCTTTTGCAGCAGCTTAGCACGGTCGAGTGCAAGCTCGGCAAAGAGAATCTCAACAACGCTCATTATAACAAACTGTATAGCTCTTGTCGCAAGCAGAGCCGTAAACGCCTTAGTATAAAGAATCGAAATGAACAGCGTGTTGAGAAGAAGTCCGCAAACAAGCTGAGTTGAAAGCACGGCGATGACTATTCTTGAAAAACTGCATTTCTTGTAAAGAAGCAGTCCGAAAACCAGTCCTGTTATTGCCGCCGTGACGGTAAATCCCGGAAAATATGCACCTGTCGGCATAAGTATCGCTCCGATAAAATCTACGAGTGCACCGACGACCGCTCCACCGACAGGACCTGAAATGCAAGCGGCGAGCATAACGGCGACGAACGCAAATTCAATCTTCGTGTTCCAAAGATTGATCACCGGAACCAGCCTGCCGAGCACCACGCCTGCCGCAGTCAGCAAGGCGAGAACGCAGATTTGTTTTGTTACATTTTTCTTTTTTGTGTTCATAAAATAAAACCTCCTTATTACCCGTTTTGAATAATAAGGAGGCCAAAAGTCGCATTATTACTCAGCGGGATGCGACAGAAGAACCGCAAGAAATCTTTTCGTCCAACGAACAACTCCCCGTTTCGTCGGCACTTAACGCTCATCTGTCTACTCTGAACAGTGCTATTATATACCATATATTTATATTGTCAATAGTTTTATAATCGTTAATTGATTTATTTATTAAATCCCTCGACCTTCATATAATCCTTGGATTTATATTTGATAAATACGGTCAAAGCCGCTCCGAACGGAATTGCAAGAACAGTCAAAATCTTTTTAGGGGATTCTGAAATAAAGTGCTTGTTTTTCATCAGAATTGAGCTTGAAACATAATGAACACAATTTCTCAGAACATCCTTTGGCTGAGGGAAAGCTGTCATATCAAATTTTCTCAAGAATGCAAAGCCCTGCGGATTTTTGAGATATTGACGATACATATTTGTGCTTGAACCGTCGGCCATATATTCAACAACACAGACCGGTTCGTTCATGATTATCAGCGTGTATTCAAGGTCGGCAAGCGTGTATTTATACGAGAGTGGAACATATTTTTCGCCCGGGAAGGTCGGATAAGGGGGAAAGTTTTTCATTATATCCGTTCGATAGATAATCTTTTTATCTCCCCTGCCGCCCCGCTGATAATATGAATAAAACGTAGTATCAAATCTGTCGGTTTCAAGCTCCTTGCCGATAATCTTACCGTTATCAAAAATATCGAGAGCGAGTATTCCGGCATATTTGTCACTGCCGTATTTTTTCCAGCAGTTCACAATCTTTTCGACCGCATCGTCGGTCATATAATCGTCGGAATCGATGCAGGTGTTCAGCTCCGTATCAATGTTTTCATAGGCAGTGTTGTGAGCTGTGTGCATGCCGCCGTTTTCCTTGTAGACATAGCGAATCTCAAATCCGTTATCGGTCACGGTCTGCCATTGCTTTATCAGCTCAGCGGTATTATCGGTTGAGCCGTCGTCAACAACAAGCCACACAAAATCCTTCAATGTCTGACGACGCAGGCTCTCATAGCATTTATGAATCGTGTAAGCTCGGTTATATGCCGGTGTGAACACCGTTAAAGTTTTCTTTTGCGTTTCCATGTGATAATCCTCCGATAGATAAGATCGACATGCTTCCCTACATAACATATTATCAACTTTTAAATTGAAAATAGATGTTATTTTACAGTCTTCCCTTGAGGGGAAGGTGTGCGGCGGATTGCGCCGTTCGGGTGAGGTGGCTCAATGATAAGGGGAAATTTAAACCCCCACCACCGCAAGCGGTCCCCCGTCTCGCTGCGGCTCGGTCACGCGCCGGCTCTGAACGTCCACCGGACGTTCATTCACTACCGTCGCGCCGCTTCGCTGCCTTGCTTCAAGGGGAGGCTGAGAAAATTCTACAGAATCTATAGAAATTCTCTGTTGATGATGTTGCTTCAAGTGGAAGCTTATAAAAAAATCTTTTAACTTGCTGATCCCGAAAAAATCCGCCGGGTAAAGCCCGACGGATTACCTTTATTCAATTATACAATCAAATAAGCTTTTTGTAAAGAGCTGTAATCTCTTCAACGCTTGTATCTCTCGGGTTGCCCGGGCGGCAAGCGTCATCATAAGCCGACTGTGCAAGGAACGGAATATCCTCTTCCTTAACAATCTCTTTGAGGTCTGCCGGAATTCCGACATCGTTTGAAAGCTGCTTAACAGCATCAATAGCTGCCTTGCGAGCCTCTTCAATGCTCATATCCTCTGTGCCCTCAACGCCCATAGCCTTTGCAATGTCACGATACTTATCGCCTGTTGCCGGAGCATTGTACTCCATAACGGTCGGGAGAAGAATTGCGTTTGCTACGCCGTGCGGTGTGTCATAAAGTGCACCAAGCGGATGAGCCATTGAGTGAACAATACCGAGACCGACATTTGAGAAGCCCATACCTGCAACGTACTGGCCGAGAGCCATTCCCTCTCTGCCCTCTGCGGTGTTCTCAACAGCACCTCTGAGGTTCTTGGAGATAATCTCAATCGCCTTGAGATGGAACATATCGGAAAGTGCCCATGCGCCCTTTGTGATGTAGCCCTCAATAGCATGTGTAAGAGCATCCATACCTGTTGCGGCGGTGAGGCCCTTCGGCATTGATGACATCATGTCGGGATCAACGACTGCAACAACCGGAATGTCATGAACGTCAACACAAACCATCTTGCGGTTCTTCTCTGCGTCTGTGATAACATAGTTGATTGTAACCTCTGCGGCTGTACCTGCGGTGGTGGGAACAGCGATAATCGGAACGCACTTGTTCTTTGTCGGTGCAACGCCCTCAAGAGAACGAACATCTGCAAACTCGGGGTTGGCAATAATAATGCCGACTGCCTTTGCTGTGTCCATTGATGAACCGCCGCCGATTGCTACAATGCAGTCTGCGCCGATCTCTTTAAACTTAGCGACACCGGCCTGAACATTCTGAATGGTCGGATTCGGCTTGATATCTGTAAATAATTCGTATTCGATTCCCGCATTTTCAAGAACATCTGTAACCTTCTTCGATACACCGAACTTTACAAGGTCGGGGTCTGAAGCAACCATAACCTTCTTAAAGCCTCTGCCCTTTACTTCATCTGGGATAGCATTGATGGCACCTGCGCCATGATAAGAAGTTTCGTTAAGTACAAATCTGTTCATGGAATTACACTCTCCTTAATTTAATAACCGCTTTTTCGGCGGCTGATTTATCTTTCGGCGTGATTTTTGTTATCTTGCGGTAACGTTTACCCACGCTTTAATTATATTATAAACTTAAATCTTGCGGAAATTGTGACATTATTTTAACAACCTGTGAACTTTTCAATTTCTTTTACAAAAAGCGTACCGTTATCAACCGTAAATCTTATTTCATAGCCTGCAAATCCGAATCCGTAAAGCCTTTCGGGGTCATTCTGATATTGAGGTCTCGGGTCAAGCTCCAAGACCTTAATAAGAGCAGATCTTTTATTTTCCGGGAACAAGGTCAACAGCCTCTCGGGAATATCGACTTTCAGCCGTTCGCTGCCGTCCTTTGAAAATCCGCCGACAGCGTCAGGGTGACAGTCGGCATACGGCACATACGGCTTGATATCCACAATCTCGGTTCCGTCCATCAAATCCGCTCCCGAAACGATCATCTCCGCTCCGTCGATTTTTTCAAGCCTTACGCAGGAAAGTCCGATATTGTTAGGCCGAAAAGGCGAACGGGTTGCAAAAACGCCCATTCTGACATTGCCGCCAAGCTTCGGCGGACGAACGGTCAGGGAGCGGCTCTCGGCAGGAGTGTTGAACTTCCACAGAAGCCAGATATGTGAGAAGCCGTCAAGTCCTCTTATTGCGTCGGGACTGCAAAATTCAGGCTCAAAAACAATTCGTCCTTTCAGCTCTTCTACAAGTCCGCTCTGTCTCGGAATTCCGAATTTAGTCGGAAAATCCGTATAAATTTTTGCAATCGTTTTCATCATGTCACCTTTTCGGATTTATTCAAGAATATTATATCAAAATGTGTGTAAAAAAACAACGACATCCACTTGAAAAAAATTTTCATGGGAGTATAATTAAGTAAATTTCGCAAGGAGGGATAATTATGTCCGACTGGAACTCAAATCAATATATGAAATTCGGAGCGGAGCGCACTCAGCCGTCAATAGATTTAGTGAACCGAATTGCCGACACAAAGCCGAAGCACATACTTGACATAGGCTGCGGCCCGGGGAACAGCACACACAGGCTTGCCGAGCAGTTTCCAAACGCCGACATTCTCGGCGTGGATTATTCCGAGGACATGCTGAAAAAAGCACAGGCAACATATCCCGAGCTGAAGTTTGAGCAAAGCCGTATGCCCGATGATCTTGACAAGCTCAACGGAAAATTTGATCTCATTTTTTCAAACGCCTGTATCCATTGGATCCCCGACCACGAATCGCTTCTTCCTGCGATTTTCGATAAGCTCAATGATGGCGGCACACTTGCCGTTCAGATTCCGTATATTCAAAAAGCACCGTTTTATCGTCTTTTAAATTTGCTCGCTCACACGGTTGAATGGAAAAAGCTTGCTTCAATACACAATTTTCACAATCTTTTGCCGGAGGATTACTATGACATTCTCGGCAGGCTCAGTGATAATTTCAACATTTGGGAAACGACGTATTATCACACCGTTCATTCACATGACGGCGTAATCGAATGGTACAAGGGCAGCGGACTGCGCCCGTATCTCGATATGCTTTCGGATGAGGAACAACCGGAATTCCTTGCCGACCTCACCGAAATTATTTCCGAGAATTTTCCTCGCAGAGCCAACGGCTCAATCATTCTCAAGATGCCCCGTCTTTTCTTCACAGCAAAAAAATGAGCATAAAATAACCGCCGATGATTGCTCGTCGGCGGTTTGCTTATTGTTAAAATTTATGCTTCCTTCTTCTTGTTAACTGCTCGCCTGATTGCCTTGCCTATCTCAAATACAGGAACAGTTGAAAGTGCGAGGCCGAAGGAAATTGCAAGCTCTTCAATGCTGAATGTGCCCGGTTCGATTCCGAATACGGTGCAAAGACCCGGAATATAGATAGCTGCGAGAGTCAATGCCGTTGTTGCAAAGAATGCACCTACAAGCCACCAGTTCATTTTTTTCATCATGTCTGCCGAGAAGATTGAAGCCTGACGTGAACGCATGTTTATTGCACACATCATTTCGGCAAAGTTAACTGTGAGGAATGCCATTGCCATTGCGTTGACACATTCCGTGCCGCTGAAGAAACCTGCGAGGCTGTGTGTTGCACCGCCTACGGGTTCAAGCCAATATCCTATAATGTATGCGGCAATTTCGATGATTGCAAGGTAAATTCCCTGCCATACCATGTCAACACCGGCACCGTTTGAAAAGATACCGTCCGTCGTCGGACGCGGACGTCTTCTCATGATGTTGCCCTCAGCCTTTTCCATGCCGAGTGCAAGACCCGGAAGCGAGTCCGTAACCATGTTGATCCAAAGAAGATGAACGGGTGAAAGAATAGTGAAGTGAAGAATCGAAGCAACGAACATGATTATAACTTCACTGAGATTTGTTGAAAGCTGGAACTGAAGAACCTTGAGAACATTGTCGTAAATCTTACGACCCTCTTCAACAGCGTTAACAATTGTTGCAAAGTTATCATCGGCAAGAACCATATCCGAGGTGCCCTTTGTAACGTCAGTACCTGTGATACCCATTCCGATACCGATATCTGCGGCCTTTATTGACGGAGCGTCGTTAACACCGTCACCGGTCATAGCCGTAACCATTCCGCGAGCCTTCCAAGCCTTAACTATGCGTGTCTTGTGCTCAGGCTGAACACGGGCATAAACGGAATACTTCGTAACTTCCTCTTTAAGCTCCTCGTCGCTGAACTTATCAAGCTCCGCACCCATGATAGCCTGCGAAGCGTCTGTGATAATGCCAAGCTCCTTACCGATAGCAACCGCCGTATCCTTATGGTCGCCCGTAATCATAACAGGACGGATACCTGCCTGACGGCACTCGTCGATAGCAGCCTTAACCTCGGGACGAACCGGATCAATCATGCCTGTAAGACCGATAAAGATAAGGTCGTTTTCAAGAGCTTCGGGAGCGAAATCCGTAGGAGCGGAGTCATATTTTTTATATGAACAAGCAAGAACTCTGAGAGCCTTGTCGGCCATTCTCTTGTTGTCCTTAAGTGCGGCAGCCTTGATATCGTCTGTGATTTCAACAACCTTGCCGCCTACAAGTGCAAATTTACACTTCTTGAGAATTTCATCGGGTGCGCCTTTTGTGTACTGGACGATTCCGTCAGCCGACTGATGAACTGTTGACATCATCTTTCTGCCCGAATCGAACGGAGCCTCGCCGATACGCGGCATGTCGGCAACAAGGTTACTCTTGTGCATATTAAGAGAATTTGCATATGCAACGAGTGCAGCCTCTGTCGGTTCACCCGTAACCTTGCCGTTTGCGTCAATTTCAGCGTCGCAGCAGAGAGCCATTGCCTTTGCAAGAAGCTGCTCGTCCTCACCGTAATGCTCAACGACGGTCATCTTATTCTGTGTGAGTGTACCTGTCTTATCAGAGCAGATAATCTGTGTACATCCGAGTGTTTCAACGGCGGTCAGCTTCCTGATGAGAGCCTGACGCTTACTCATAGCGGTAACGCCGATTGAAAGAATAATCGTAACAACTGCCGGAAGTCCTTCCGGGATAGCGGCAACGGCAAGCGCAATAGCCGCAATGAATGTATTAAGCGAAGATTCGCCGAGAAGCTTCCATGTGAACGGTTCATTGGAAAGTACAAGCGTTTCAACAACACCGACAACGAAAACAAGAACGCTGATACCGATAACAAGCTTTGTGAGGAAATGAGAAAGCTCGCCCATCTTCTTCTGGAGCGGAGTTTCCTCTTTCTCGGCCGTGCTGAGAGCGTCGGCAATCTTACCCATTTCGGTGTCCATTCCCGTGCCTGTAACAACAGCCTTACCGCGTCCGTAAACGATTGTAGAACCGCTGTAAAGCATATTCTTTCTGTCGCCGAGAGCAACATCCTTTGAGCTGTCCTTGAGCATGAGAACGTCAACCATTTTTGTAACAGGAACAGATTCACCTGTCAGAGCCGCTTCCTCAACCTTCATTGAATGTGATTCAAGAATTCGACAGTCGGCAGGAACTGCATCGCCGGCTTCAAAGAGAACGATATCGCCGACAACGACGTCCTCACTCTTGAGAACGACAACCTCACCGTCACGAAGAACCTTTGAGGTGGCCGCCGTCATTTGCATGAGAGCATCCATAGCCGCTTCCGCCTTGCTCTCCTGAACGAGACCCATTATCGTGTTGATGATAACAACAACAAGGATAACAAAAACATCGGCGAACTCACGAATAGTCGGCTTTCCGCCGGCTTCGATAACCGCAACAACGCCCTGAATGGCCGCCGCAACGAGAAGCATAATGATCATCGGATCGGCAAGAGAGTTAATAAATTTTCTGAACAAGCTTTCCTTTTCAGCTTCCTTGAGTTTGTTTTTACCGTTTTTCTCAAGCCGCTTTGCCGCTTCGGCAGAGCTTAAGCCTTTTTCGGAGCTTTGAGTCTGCGAAAGAACCTCTTTTGCATTTTCAAGATAATACTTCAAAAAATGACCTCCTCTTTTGTAATAAAAAACCTTTGACAGACTTATCGTCTGCCAAAGGTCTTGCATCAAATACGAAAATCGCATCGGTCTGCTGCCGGCCTTATAGCCTGCCAAAGGTCTTGCATCAAACACGAAAAATCGCATCGGTCTGCTGCCGGCTGAAAATGACTTGATATTTCAAGCCTTTAAAGCGCGTGGCGACAGCAGATAGGAAAATTCCTATAGCTACTCCCCAATGGATGTACCTTTATAATATCATATCCAAAAAATTTGTCAAGATTTTTTGGAAAAATATATACAAATGATTGGTAAAGTAAAAAGCAAAATATATTCTTTAAGGATTAATAACCTTTAGCTTCATAATTTGCAATATCGGAACTCATCTATTACAAAAGATAACACTGCATATAACAAAGTGATTTTTTCTTCGGTATTGTTAATGAAATTCATTCCTTAAACCGGGGTCGATTCTGAAAATACACCATCATCCCAACTGCAATAAAATCGTGGAGATGACCCGCAACAACAAAGCATTTCTTTGATTTGAAGACTCTGACTTCAAGCTTTCGCAAGATAGACAGGCTTTCACGGCACTCGGCTTTTTCATGTATTGCGGAACGGTTTATGGTATAATCCGGCTTATACGAGAAGAAAAAAATAATTTTTTCTTTTGAGAAATCATTAAATTTCTTTTTTTCTCTTGATTTAATTTCATAATAGTATATAATTAAACTACAACTATTTGGAGGTTTGTTATGGAAGAGAATAAAAAGGATCAGTTTGATAAAATTGATGAACTCCTTAAAGATACTTCGGCTGAAAACAGAATTAAGTTTAATGAAGATGACGCAATAGATTTGCTTTCGTCTCAGGAGGGCGAGCCTGTTGAAGAGCAGGCCGAGCCGACCGTTCAGAATATTGAAACAAGCAGCGTTCCCGAAGAAGACCACGATGACGAAGAAGAGTCTTCCGACTCGATCTGCATTATTGACGAAACATCAACCACAATAGAGCTTTCTGACAGCACCGAAGCATATCAGACAGCAAGCGACGAAAAGCCTCGCAAGAAGCACAAGGAAAAGATTAAATTCAACGCCTTGCAAATTGTTTTAATGTGCGTTGTCGGTGTTGCGCTCCTTTGGTGCATTGCTTTCACGGTGGATCACACGATTGCATCTCAGGGCTACTCCCCTGTTTTCTGCATTCAGACTCAGTCCTATGAGGACGGCAGCGTTAGCTACAAGGGACTCGGATACAAAATCCAGTTCAGATTCGACGCAAGCGGAAATCTTACGCAGAAATGCGTACCGGCATGGAAAGACGGTCCGAACGACATTGCCGACAAGCAGGCAAGCGGAGCTTCGTTTGAATAATAACTAATTAAAAAACACAAAAAGCACAGAAGCGAATTAAGCCTCTGTGCTTTTATTATGTGTAAATTATTCTGCTTTTGAAACTTCCTTGATATACTCTCTGAAGAAAATTACGCTTTCCTTAAGTGCCGAAATCGGGCAGCGTTCATCGGTGGCATGAGTTGTCAGAAAAAGATTAACGGAGACATTAAACGGCGCATAGCGGAGAATGTTGTCGCAAATCTTTCCGTAACGGTAAGAATCCGTGCCGCCCATTACAAGGTATGGAGCGACAGCAACGTCATTTGGATGAAGTCCTTCCTCAACCTTTCTGATTGCATTAAATGCTCTCGAATCGGTCGGTGAGAACTTGGTTGCTTCCTTGCTGTAAAGACGTTCAACCTCCAAATCCTTATAGCGAACAGCCTTGCGGATATGCTTTTCAACATCATCAATCGTATCACCGGGAAGAGGTCTGAAATTGATTGTAATATTCGGTCTCTGCGGCAGAACGTTTGGCTCGAGACTACCCTCACACATTGAGATACTCTGAATTGTTCTGACCATGCTTGCAGATTCCGGAATGGTTTTAAGCACGAGCTTAATAATCGGCTTGAGAAGCCATACATTGCACATAATAACTCTGCCGAGGTAATTCGCCTTTCTGCCGACAGTGTCAAAAAGCTCACTGAGGAACGGCAGCATATGCGATTTAAACTGATGTCTTTCAACATCTTTAATAGTATTGGCGAGCTTTGCCATACCGCTGTGCTTCGGTGCGGCGGAAGTGTGGCCGCCCTTGTCGTGAACGGTGAGCTTCATATCGGCATATCCCTTTTCAGCAACGCCGACTGCGGCAATATAAGTATGAATAAGTCCCTTGACATCAAGACGAAGAAGTGCACTTCCCTCGTCAAGAACACTGTCAAGATGAATTCCCCTCGACTGAAGAACCTTAACGATTTCATCTGCACCCGATTCCTCAGAGCAAACAATCTCCTCATTATGGCCAAAGCAGAGATAAACATCTCTCTCGGGTTGGAACCCCTCTTCCATAAGAGATTCAACAGCCTCCATAACGCAGATAAGATGATTCTTCATATCCAGAGCACCACGACCCCAGATTATCTCTCCGTCATTATATCCGCTGAATGCGTCATGCGTCCAGTCATTCTCTGTACCCTCGGCAACGGGAACAACGTCCTGATGCGAAAGCAATGCCATCGGCTCAAGGTCAGGATTCCTACCCTTCCAGCGATAGATAAGACTTGCCTTAGAGACTTTTTCCTTGACCGTATTCTGCTTTATAAGCGGATAGGCTTCGTCAAGAAAATCATGGAATTTATCAAATTCCGACCAATCTATCTCATCCGGATTGCTTCTTGAAATTGTTTTACACTGAATTGCCTTTGACAGATGCTCGGCAACCTTATTTACGTCGATGTCGGCATCTTCAATTTTAACCCCTTCAAACTTTTTCGGCTTGTAAAAAATTGCCCTTATAAGAGTTACAACAATAAAAAGAGCTAACAAAGCCAATAAAATTTTCCACCACATGATTATGCAATACCTCCTAAAAATACAGCCTAAATTTTAGCACAATGACAAAAAATTGTCAATACTACATAATGTTTTAAACGTCAGCATAGCATAAATCGGAATGTTCATCATCATTATATTATAGTCATTTGCAAAAATTGTAAAAAACGTCAAAAATCACACCTTTTGACACCATTGAATATATTGCAATTAGGTGATTATGCACATAGCACAATTTTCATTGGGTAAAAATGCACAAATTGAGCATAAATTATTTGTGCAAAACGCTTGACAAATAAAAATAACCGTGCTATAATGTATTCACAAAAAGAAAAGAAAGGAATGAATGACTTATGACAAACAACATGTACTATGTCGCAGAGGAAAAAATATTAAACGAGATCGCAAATGAAAAGAAGTTTTCATTCCGTGCTATCTTAAATCTCCTGACAGCAAACGCTATTTCAAGGAAGTTTTAAGCGCATCGGCTTTTGCGAGCCGTTAATATTGAAATTCTCTATGCCCAAATCAACCGCCATGCGGATTGCACCCCGATAATCTATCGGATTCGAGAAATCGAAATTGCGTGACGGCAAAGGCAGAACTCATAATCACTCGAAAAGGTTTACTCCCCCCTCCTTTTCGGGTGATTTTTTCTTTGAAACATATAAAGAAAATTCATAAATTGTTAACAGGCGGATATATTGACAATTATTGAACAGTAAACTATAATGTTGAATGTCGTACAAATATACGAGGGAGTGAAACACATGAAAGAAACGGTTCATAATGAGTTGAGGTCGCTTTCACATCTTATTTACAGATTTATCGAAAACCTGCCGAACAAGGAAAAAATAGATTCAATGACGGGCACGAACGCCTGTATAATAGGCTACCTAACCGAGAATGCCGACCACGATGTTTTTCAAAAGGATATTGAAAAAGCTTTCGGAATAACACGTTCAACTGCTTCAAAAGTTATTAACCTCATGGAACAAAAGGGTCTTGTGGAAAGGCATTCGGTAAGTTGCGACGCACGTCTTAAAAAAATTGTTATGACGGATAAGTCAAAGGCTATATCGCACCTTATGGCAGAGGATATGGACCTTGTCGAAAGCGTTTTGACCGACGGATTCAGTTCCGATGAAAAGGAAGCTATGTGTGATTATATCAAAAGGATGAAACGAAATCTCAAAAACTACTACATTAATGAAAGCGAAAAGGAGGGATGCTGAATGCATATGATAAAAAGACTGATGCAATGTATTCGTGAATACAAGCTGCCGTCTCTGCTCAGTCCGCTGTTCATCACAGGCGAAGTCGTTATCGAGTGCTTTATACCTTTTATAACGGCTCAGCTCATTGACAGCATTGAAGCCGGCTGCGGCATGGACATAATAACTCAGTACGGCATCAAGCTTGTGATTCTCGCAATTTGCTCGCTTGCCTGCGGTGCTTTGGCAGGATATTTCTGCGCCGTTGCTTCGTGCGGTTTCGCAAAAAATCTTCGGCACGATCTTTTCTATGCGGTTCAGAATTATTCATTCTCAAACATTGACAAGTTTTCCGCATCGAGCCTTGTAACAAGACTCACGACGGATGTAACAAACGTTCAGAACTCATACATGATGATAATCAGGACGGCAATCAGAAGCCCTCTGATGCTTGTTTTCTCAATCGTCATGACAATCAAGCTCAGCCCGAAGCTGACGACAGCGTTCGTTGCACTTATTCCGTTCCTTGCGGTCGGACTTGTGCTGATGATAAAGATGGTAATGCCGCTGTTCAAACGTATTTTTAAGCGTTACGATGCACTCAATAATTCCGTACAGGAAAATGTTGCAGGCATCAGAGCGGTAAAATCCTTTGTTCGTGAGGATTTTGAAAATCATAAATTTTCTATTGCATCCGACAATGTATGCAATGACTTTACAAAGGCCGAGAAGCTTATGGCTCTCACCAATCCCCTTGTCAGTGCCGCAATCTATGTTATCATGCTCATAGTATTCTATTTCGGAGCAAAGATAATTGTTACTTCGGGCGGCACGGAGCTTGAGGTTGGCGGGCTTTCATCAATCCTGACCTATGGCATGCAGGTTCTTATGAGCCTCCTCATGGTTTCAATGACACTTGTTATGATCTCAATGTCCTTCGCTTCAGCCGTACGAATTGTTGAGGTTCTTGAAGAAAGCAGCACAATTAAAAACCCGAAAAATCCCGTTTATAAGGTCGAGGACGGCTCGATTGACTTTGAAAATGTTGATTTTGCTTATTCAAAAAAGCAAGAGGTCAACACATTGCGTGGCATAAACTTCCACATAAATTCCGGTGAGACAATAGGAATTATCGGCGGAACGGGAAGCAGTAAATCAACACTTATTCAGCTCATTCCGAGACTTTATGACGCAACAAGCGGAAGCGTTAAGGTTGGCGGAGTCGATGTAAGAAAATACGATATAGAAGCATTGCGTGATGCAGTTTCCGTTGTGCTTCAGAAAAACGTTCTTTTCTCGGGTACTATCAAGGAAAATCTTTGCTGGGGTGATAAAGACGCAACCGACGAAGATATAATCAGGGTTTGCAAGCTCGCACAGGCCGATGAATTCATCGAGCAAATGCCCGACAAATACGACACCTATATCGAACGAGGCGGTGCAAACGTCTCCGGCGGACAGAAGCAGCGACTTTGCATAGCAAGAGCCTTGCTCAAAAAACCGAAGATTCTTATTCTTGATGACTCTACAAGTGCAGTTGACACCAAGACTGACGCAATGATCAGAAAGGCTTTCCGTGAGGAAATTCCCGACACGACCAAGCTTATTATTGCTCAGCGTATATCCTCGGTTCAGGATGCCGACAGAATAATCGTTCTCAACAACGGTGAGGTCAACGGAATCGGCACTCACGACGAGCTTATGGAAAACAACGATATTTACCGTGAAGTGTATGAATCTCAGACAAAGGCAGGTGATTTTGATGAGTAATCCAATGCCAAAAGGAAGAAAAGCTCCGATGATGGGAATGAAATCCGGAGCTAAGAAAGGCACGTTTAAAAGAATTCTCAAAATGCTTTTCAGCGAGTACAAAGCTCCGCTTATTGCGGTAGTTGTCTGCATTATTCTTTCAACGCTTGCCTCAACGACCTCCAACCTGTTTCTCAATAATTTTATCATTGAAATTAAAAAAGGCATAGACACAGGCTGGAATGCCGCACTGCCAAACATTATCAAAATCATTGCAATGATGGGATGCATTTATCTCGTCGGCGTTATCGCATCTTTCTTCCACGCAAGGATAATGGCGATAGTAACCCAGGGATTCCTCAACAACACCCGTAAAACAATGTTCCGCAAGATGGAGAGACTGCCGATAAAATATTTCGACACGCATCCGCACGGCGACATAATGTCCTACTATACAAACGATATCGACACACTTCGTCAGCTTGTTTCTCAGGCTATGCCTGCACTCATCCAGTCGGCATTGACAATCATCATCCTTGTTGTTTACATGCTCTACCTGAGCGTTTGGATGACGCTTATCGTTTTCGGTGCAGTAGGATTGATGATGATAGTCGTCAAAACGGTCGGCGGCAATTCTGCCAAGTTTTTTGTTCGTCAGCAGAAGGCTCTCGGTAAAACAGAGGGCTTCATTGAGGAAATGATGAGCGGTCAGAAGGTCGTTAAAGTATTTAACCATGAGCAGGAAAGCTGCAAGGATTTTGACAGAATCAACGGTGAGCTTTTCAAAGAAGCTTCAAAAGCAAACAGCTTTGCGAATATCCTTATGCCAATCATGGGTAACATCGGCAATATTCTTTACGTTTGTATTGCTTTCATCGGCGG
The DNA here is from genome assembly GCA_000434915.1 of Ruminococcus sp. CAG:563. Lineage (GTDB taxonomy): Bacteria > Bacillota > Clostridia > Oscillospirales > Acutalibacteraceae > CAG-488. Next base: position 10,077 of record FR882078.1, on the reverse strand, counting down.
ACTTCTCATCCTCTCTCCGAATGTTCACAATCTCTCACTCTCAGGTCAGGCACTCGGCATTGCCGTTGTTGTTCCTTTTCTCAACATGACAAGGCAGTTTACAAACAACATCAGCCAGATTTCGCAGCATATCAACAGCATTGTTATGGCTCTCGCCGGTGCGGACAGAATCTTCGATCTCATGGACGAGAAGCCTGAGGTTGACGACGGCTATGTTACGCTTGTCAACGCAAAAGAGGTTGACGGCAAACTCGTTGAATGCAAGGAACGCACCGGAACATGGGCATGGAAGCATCCTCACGAGGACGGCAGCGTTACCTACACCAAGCTTATGGGCGACGTTCGCATGGAGCACATGGATTTCGGCTATGAGCCGAATAAAATCGTTCTTCACGATATATCTCTCTTTGCCGAGCCCGGCCAGAAGGTCGCATTCGTCGGTGCAACGGGTGCAGGCAAAACTACTATTACAAACCTTATCAACCGTTTCTACGACGTTGCCGACGGCAAGATTCGTTACGACGGAATAAACATCAACAAGATAAAGAAGGACGACCTTCGCCATTCTCTCGGAATCGTTCTTCAGGAAACGAACCTGTTCACCGGCACAGTTATGGATAATATTCGTTACGGCAAACTCGATGCAAGTGATGACGAGTGTATCGCAGCCGCAAAGCTTGCAAATGCCGATGAATTCATTCGTATGCTTCCCGATGGTTACAACACCATGCTGACAGCCAACGGCGGCAATCTTTCACAGGGTCAGCGTCAGCTGCTTGCAATCGCAAGATCTGCAGTTGCCGATCCGCCGGTTATGATTCTCGACGAGGCGACCTCCTCTATTGACACGAGAACCGAAGCCATTGTTCAGAAGGGCATGGATGCTCTGATGAAGGGCAGAACGGTATTTGTCATCGCTCACAGACTCTCGACAATTCGGAATTCCGATGTTATAATGGTACTTGATCACGGACGTATAATCGAGCGAGGCAATCATGATGATCTTATTGCCGCAAAGGGCAGATATTATCAGCTTTACACCGGCTCGTTTGACAAGGAGGAATAACGTCGGAATTTCCGTAAAAAATAATTTTGACTTTATTTTAAGGCAATATTGCACAATTTGGGAGTTATTATGGCTTTGGTATATGCGGTGCTCAGCGCACTTGTGGATTTTCTCATAACTTACTTCAAGGGCTTTGTCAAAAGCTTCGGAGATATCTGGAAGCCGCTTTTGCTGTTTCCTTTAATATACGTTTGCTTTTTATTGCTTCACCTCGGTGCTTTCTGCCTTTATTCTTTCACAACGAACAAGGCCTACACGAGCAATATCCACAATTCTTACAGAAGATTCATGCTTTCAAGTATCAATCTTTTTCTCAAAACCGCAAAGGTCCACGTTCACGTCGAGGGCAAGGAGCTTGTGCCGAACGACGGACAATTTCTGTTAGTCTGTAATCACCTTTCAACCTTTGACCCGATAATTACCATAACAGCCTTGGCGGATAAGAATCTTGCTTTTGTCGCAAAGAAAGAGATCTTCGGCATCTTTGCCGCAGGAAAATATCTTGCAAAATCCGGTTGTGTCGGTCTCGACCGAGAGAACAGCCGTGAAGCGGTCAAGGCGATAAACAGAGCGGCTGACAACATTAAAAACGGTGTGTGTGCAATGGGAATTTACCCCGAGGGCTATGTCAATAAAAAGCCCGGCACACTGCTCCCGTTCAGAAACGGCGCATTTAAGATTGCGAAAAAAGCTAAGGTACCGATTGTTGTTTCCGTTGTTAAAAACACGAGAGAAGCCAACAAAAATATGTTCAGGCATCACTCAAATGTTTATCTGAAAATTCTTGACGTGATTCCTTACGAAAAAATCGCCGACCTCAAAACAAACGAGATCGGTGAGATAGTTTATAAAATGATGGTTAATGAAATCTGAGGAGAAACAATTATGTTTAAAGAAAATGCAGAAAAGCAAATTAAAGAAGCTTATCCCTACAGACTTGAGCTTCATGCACACACCTCACCTGCCAGCGGCTGCTCACAGGTCAAGCCCGAGGATGTTGTGACGATTTTCCATAACGCCGGCTATGACGGAATTGCCATAACCAATCATTTTTACCCCAAGCCGGAGCTAAAAGACTTTCTCGAAATATATCGCAGTGATTATCTCAAAGCACTCGAAACCGGCAACAAGCTCGGAATGAAAGTTTATCTCGGCGCAGAGCTGAGATTTCCGAGCCAAAACAACAATGATTATCTTCTTTTCGGCTTTGAGCTTTCGCAGCTTGAGGAAATGTATTCATATATGACGGAAACGCTTGAGAATTTTGCCGAAAATTTTAAAACCGACGATATGTTCCTTCTGCAAGCTCATCCGTTCAGGAACGGAATGGAGCTCGGATTTGAAAATTATCTTGACGGCGTTGAGGTTTTCAATATGCACCCTAATCACAATTCGAGGGTTGCCCTCGCCGAAAGATACGCAAGGGAGAACGGCAAAATTGCCACAACGGGAACGGATTATCACCACATCGGCCATGATAATCTCTGCGCCACAAGAGCGGCACACCTCCCCGAAAATGAGCATGAGCTTGTGTCTCTCCTCAAAAGCGGCGACTTTGTTTTCCAAGTCGGCGACCGATTTATAATTTAACATCTCCACAATAAACAACCGCCTCCCGAGGGAAGCGGTTGAATTTTTTATAGATTTGAAAATGGTGTGCGCCGCAATTTATGCGTTATCGCCTTAATAAATACCAAAAGAAATAATTTTGAGAAGCGTCTGCCACCACTCCATGCGAACGGTAATTTGGCATTCAGCGGTCAATCCGTCCGATGATGTTGCTATAATAGTTGCATTGCCCTTCTTTTTTGCTGTGATATTACCGTATTGGTCAACGGAAACTACAGAAGAATTGGAGCTTTCCCATGTAACCTTAACGTCGTTTGTTACGGAAATTGTATCGCTGTCCTTGTATTTGAGACTGATACTCTTTTTGTCAAGCTTGGGTGCTTTTGTAGGAACATACTCCCAAACAGCATAGAATGTGTAAGATTCCGATTTTGCATCCTTTCTGACCCAACTGTCTTCAAATGTCCAACTTGAACCGTTTGCATAAAGCTTTTTGGTATAGCCCTTTTGCTTTATCGTTGAATCATTTACCCAGCCTGCCGAACCACCAACGAACCATGTGTTATCTCCGTTTCTCTTAACATTCCAGCCGACAAGCTTATATCCGCTTCGTTTGCAGGAATTGTTTGAAACTGAAAAATTGTTTCCGAACGTAACATTAAATGCCGATGTATTTCCGCTGCCGCCGTTAGCATTGTAGTTAAAAGAACCTGTTATCGGCTTCCAAATAGCATAAAGGGTAATTGTGCAGCTACCATTCTTTATGTTCGGCGACATATCCGACGGTTTAACACTGGTATCGTCCTGATCGAAAATTTTTCCGCCCGACGGAGTTGTTCCCCAGCCGACGAATGTATATCCCATTCTGTAAAGTCCGAATGATTCTGCATTCCAAAGGCCGTAAACCGGATCCGGCTTATCGTATACCCATTCGCTTTCAAGCAGCTTGCTTCCCTCATATACCATGTTTGAAACAAGCTTGAATCTGTCGGATTTGATTACACCGCCGTTGCCGTTGAATTTGATTGTAAGAATCTTTTCGGTGGATGATGTTGACGAATCATAATTCTTTGCGTGCCAAATTTTGATGGAAGTATACTTGACTTTTGAATAGTCCACCTTTGCGTATCTTACCTTGCCTGTATAGCCACCCTTCGTATAATCGCTTTTATGATCTGCGCAGCGCTCATGACCCTTTTCACAATAGTAAGTTCCGCCCACGTTTGCATCATATACAGTTACCCCGTTACTGTCACAGCTGATAAAAACCATGTAATGTCCGCTTGTGCGCAGTATATCACCGATTTTTGCTTTCTTGAAGAAATCATACTTTTGAGCATTGGTTTTTCCGGAAAGGTTTGCTGACGAAACCTCTGTATAGTTTGCAGCTGCCATCGGCTTTCCGAAGCATTTTGTGAAACAATATGATGCAAAGGCATAGCATGTACGACCGTTTGAATAGTTTGATGTACTGATTCCTTTTGACTTCAAAATAGAATGAAGCTCACAGTTATAGCATGTTTTTCCGTTAGGATATGCTTTGAAAATAGAACCGTGCTCGCATCTTTTGCCGTTCTTTGAAAAATATGATTTGTTCGGATATTCTGATTTGATTGAATTAATCGTGTTTTTTACAGCGTCTGCACCCACCGCAGAAGCATTTACTGTCATTCCGCTCATCGGAACAATTGATACCAACATCATTATTGTCAGTATCAAAGACAATAACCTTGAATTAACTTTCTTACATTTGTTTTTCATTATGTCTGATCCTCCGTTATATAAATTTTCTTTTCCTCATTCCGAGGGGGATATCTGCAACTCGGCTGGGCTTAATACCATATCCAGCCGAACAAAACAATTACAATCAGCCATTGGCCAAAGGAATATCCGACCGTAACCTTACAGGTGTCTGTTGCGACATTTCCGTTGGAATCGGTCACAGTGCAGGTAATCGTTGCGCTGCCCTTCTTTGCACCGTAAACCTTGCCGTTATTATCAACCGTCGCAACCTTGGTGTTCGATGATGAATACTCGACAGTGTACTTCGCCCCGTCATCCGCCTTAATCGTCGGCTTGATGGTCGTTGACTTTTTGTAGTTCAACGTAACATCCGAAATTGAAACGGAGTTTACGCCTGCCGACTGTTCAACGATTGCGTACTCACTGAAATGGTTTGTATTGAAGATAACATATCCGCCCTTAACCTCGCATGGAATTTTAGTTACCTTACCGTTTACCGAATCGACATAGCAGACAAAAACTTTTTTTGAATAGCCTGCCGGAAGCGGAATTTTTACTGTTATTTCGCCATTCGGCTGAACCTTTGTTCCATTCTTGTATGTTGCGATATCAAAGATTGATGTCTTGACTTCGCCGTATACGGAATTTACAAGCTGGAACGAATCTCCGTCGAATTTCTCTTCGACCTTAATATGTGTGCCGCTGTCATACTCATTGTTATAAATGATTTCAACGCCTGTTTTTTCATCTATAAGAGCTTTGAGCTTTTCGATTGTACGAGTTTCGACCTTATTGCAGACGGAACAGGTTCTCTTTTCCTGACCCTCTGCCGTCGTTGTAGCTTCTTTGACAACCGTCCATTCGCCCCATGTGTGAGCAGCAAGCGGAAGTGTCTTTTCGTTGAACGTCTCACCACATTCCGAACAGATGTCATATTCCATACCGTTAACTGTACAGCTCGATGGTACTGTTATATGATTCAAAGTGTGAGAATGGATTATTGTAGATTTTGGATTGAATTTAAATGCTGGAACGATGCCTAAGTCAGTGACATAGACACCGAAGCAGTAGTTCGAACAGCCTTCGACATCGACATCTGTCGCCCTTAAGGATCCTTGGGGTGAGCGCATCCGCCACCCTGAGTTTCCGTTATATTTGCTGAATCTAACGTCTGAGCTGTTTTGAGCCGGCGAGCCTTGACACTGTGCGTAATCCGTGCTTTTCATTTGCCTTGCTGTGTCAGTATATTCCTCTGATGATCTGAAACCGTATGCACTGTTTATTGCATCATAGAATGAAATGAGGAAAATTTTGTCATATGTATCATCACTGTCGTATATTCTTGAATCCGAATTTACGCTTTTATTTTCAAGATGTGATATTCCTATCTGTGCTTTTTCCTCGGCGTTGAAAGCAGCATTATAAAAATCATCATTCAACCACCTTCTGAGAGAGCTTGTTACCCAATCTGAGGCATAAGCCGTGCAATCCTTGCTGTTGTAGCATTCTCCGCCGTTTTCATAATTAAAATTCTGATACGCTTGCGAGTCAATAATTTGGTTGCACATAACATATCCTTCTGAAGGGTCAAGGACTCGCCATGTGAGTGGCTCGTATTTGAAGTAATATGTGTTGCCTGTATAGTAGCCGCTTTCGTCTTGGCGTGTGTTGTCTGAAGAGATAACCCTACCTGTTAAGCACGGACGATACTGGTTTATTTTTACAGCACGATATTTGTTACCATTGTAAGCGATATCTTTATATAGCATCATGTTTTCAACAGGCTTCATGTTGCCATCATTCCATAAGCCTGTTCCGGCGTAGTAGTTGTAGTCTATCCAAGAAATTCTTGCTCCTGCTGATTCAATCTTTGCAATAAGGTTACTGTCAGTTACCTTGCTCTGCGGATACGAGCCGAACTCAATTAAATCACCGACCTTATACGATGATAAATCCATAGCCGAGCTTTTAACTGACAAGTCAAATCCGCTAATCGGCGTAACACCGATAAGCATAACTGCAACAAGTAACGATGATAAAATACGTTTAATTTTCTTCATCATTAACCCTCCGTTAAAAATTTGTGAGATAAAAATCGTTTGATTTCGTTCCAGCCGTCCTTAAAGGTGAGGCAGAATTCATCATTGACGGGAACGCCGCCTATTGCTCTGCAAAGCTCAAGATACGCATATCCGACCATCATAAACGCTACCGGCGGACCTGCGATTCCGAGAATCAGAGATGCTATGAGCGTCTCCGGAAAGAATACCGTCCACATCGTCGCCGACTGAAATGCGAGCCAAAGATTCTTGAAATAATTGAATTTCTCCTCCGGCTCTTCCTCATCCTCGTCATACTGTCCGTCAATTTCGCCCTCCGGCGGCTGTTCCTCCTGCGTAACCGTCACGGTCGTTGTCGGCTCTTCGTCGACCGCAAACACGCCGATGGTGAGCATTGCGACAAGCGTTGCGATACACAGGATAATTGAGATAACTTTTTTCATCATAAATTTCCCTTCCTTTTAAATAAATTGAGCTGCAAGGAGTCCTATTTTTTCAAGCCACTCCAGCAATGCGTCATTCTGATTTATCAGCTCCATGAGAAACATCAGCGGTGCACCCACCGTAAACGCAAGGAACCAATAAACAATCATTATCATCCTATCCCCCCTTTTTAGGAAAATAATTTATGAAACTTTCCCTTTTTAAGGTAATACCTTAAGCCTTGCCGACCTTTGTGATCGACCAAAGCCTCATGCCGTTATAATCCTTCAGCGAACATTCAACCTTCACATCTCCGTAGGGTGGTTCGTCCGAGTCAGCCCACGGACTCATTTTACGTGCTATAAAAGTCACTTCATACGATCCATCACTTTTCTGTTTGTTACTGTCATATACAAGCTCGGTCGTTCTGCTATCAACATTGTTAGTCTTTGCTTGATATATATAGTAACAGTATCCATCGTATATGTACGCCTTTTCCAGTCCATCGTATTTATGTTCATTAAATGTTTCCAAACACTTGTCAAAATCAAGATTAAATATCTCCTCAGAAATGATTCTCAAATTTTCAGCGTTCATTTTTTCGAAGAGCCATTTGGGAGCCTCTTCTACTGTTATATATTTCTCCTTCTCCAGTTCTTTTAGAGGATCCATTTCGTCATAATATTTACCAAAATCTGCTTCTCCGAAAAGATATCTATATAGACTTCGGTTATTACGTTCATTAAACGGAATTTCCAGCTCATATGATTCTTCTTTGGTGCAATCAAATTCCGGAAAAGAAGGTTTGTCACCACCGGTCCACACCGTAAGATTTGCATAATTCAGAATATTTGCAAGAATCTCAAAGTCATAATAATTTGCCGTAAGCAACTTCCCGTTGCCTTTTTGTGTCGATTTCTTTGTCGCAGTCGTCTTAGGCTTTCCCTCAGTCACGGTATTGTTTTCATCATCGGTATTTTGTTCTGTTGTTACGTCATTTTTGACATTCTCAGGATTTAGGGCACTTCTTATGCCGAAAAACGAACCGGTTCCCAAGCCTGCCGCAATAATCACTGCTGCAATGATAATAATAATGTTCTTTTTCAATTCAACCCCTCCGATGTTTAAAATGTTGAATGGGACATTGCAAATATTTTTGCCTTAAGCGAATAATTATAAAACTTATACTGTGCTTCGGAAACTTCGGCATAGCTGAGTCCATGTTCCTCCTCCGTATCCTCGCCGTTATATCTTTCAAACATGCGAACGGGAATCCCGAGAGAATTAAGCTCATACCTAGCTGTTACAATTCTGTCATAGCTGTCGTAATTCTCCCAATAGCCTCCGTCGCCGAGCTTTTTATAGTAGTCCTTGATAACGAATTTAACAATATTTCCGTTTGCGTCATATTCAAATGTTTCCATAAAATCGTCGGGAGTGCCGCAAACCGCTTTTGTAATATTTCCTTTCTCGTCATGCTCAAAAGCATATTTCTGCAGGCTGTCACTGAAAGCGATAAGCCGATGGCTTTCGTTATAGATCTCAGTCGGCTTCATGACATTTTTGACATACTTTGTATCTTCGGAATCATAGGAGGAATCGGTATCATAATACGTCTTTCCGATGACCTCACCGTATTCATTCAGCTTCAGCACGGTAAAGCCGCCATCATCTGTAAATCCCTCTATCGTAACGGTTCTGCCATCGCTGCCCCAGTTTATATTAAGCGTTCCGTAGCTTGCGATATAGCTTATCGGCGCATAATACTTTCCCTCTTCAAAATTCTGAACCGGATTTGAAGGAACCGGCATATTCCTGTCATATTCCTCTTTGGTAACGTTGAATTCACCGTATTCGATTTTCTCTTCCGTTGTTGTTTCGTCGAGCGTGGTTACCTCAGGTGCGTTCGGCTGCGGAGCTTTGTCCTTTGACTTCACGCCGAAATAAGCCCCTGTTCCGATTCCTGCCGCAAGAATCACCGCCGCAATGATGATTATAATGTTCTTTTTCATGTTGACCCTCTCCGCTGTTTTATATGTCAGTAAGTTGCTCTCGCACAGTCTAAGGCTTTGAGATAGCTCATGTAGAAATTGTACTGTGCTTTGGATACCTCTGTGTACTCAATGCTACGGCCCTCGTCCTCTGTTCCTCCGTTAACGGTTGTCCATACATAAACCGGAAGTCCGATATTGTTTGTCTTGTATCTGAATGTAATTGTTTTGCCCGGAAGTTCATCATCTGAGCTAACAAAATACTTGGTAAGATTTCTGTTGCTGTCATATGTCAGCTTTTCTGTTACAAAGTCATCACCAAAGGAGGTCAGATTTCCGTCTTTATCATATGTATAATTTGAACTTTCGCTTTTGCTTGAGCCATATTTGATGATCTCATGATTTTCGTTATACCAGAACTTCGATGTGCGCTTAATATAATCCATCTTGTTCGAATCGGTTTCCGAAACGCCGTAATATCCATTTTCAATTATCTCACCGTAATCGTTCAACTTATAAAAAGTGTAAAAGCCATTTTCCTCATCTGTTGTTACCATAACGCTTCTTCCGTCAGTGCCCCAGCGGAGTGCCATTACACCGTCTCCGGTATTTTCTGCAATCGGCGCATAATACTTGCCGGTCGAGAAGCTCTTAACGGGATTGGAGCAAATCGGGTAAGCTTTATTAAATTCGTCCCTCGTCATGATATTTGAATACTGAATCTTTCCCGTATTGCCTGCCGTAGGCTCTACCGTCGTCGCTTCGGTCTTTTTATCAACCGCATTGGCCTTTACTGCTTCGGTTGTCTTTTCGTCTACGGATGTTGTTGTTTCGTCGAGCGTGGTTACCTCAGGTGCGTTCGGCTGCGGAGCTTTGTCCTTTGACTTCACGCCGAAATAAACCCCTGTTCCGATTCCTGCCGCAAGGATAACTGCGATGACCGATGTAACAACTTTCTTTTTCATTAAAAACCTCTCCTTAAGTGATTTTGTTTACGCCTTTATTATACATACGGATATTCTTTAGCCGTAATGTAAAATACACCTATTTATCACGCTAAAAATCTACCCTGCGATATATTAACACATATTTTTGTTCACAACAGTTAAACGGTACGAATAGCTGTTTTAACGGCACCAAAAATTTAAAAATTTAAATTACCCCTTTGAGATTTCACCACCTTCCGAGAGGTGTTGTTGGGTGTTATTAAAGCCCCGGAAACCCT